>NZ_FORD01000004.1 GCF_900113925.1 Nitrosomonas sp. Nm34 | reverse complement strand
CCGGGCAATAGCGACACGATACGACAAGCTGAAGCGAAATTATGAAAGTATGGTAGCCATAGCGTGTGGATATCTGTGGCTACCTATGTGAAATGTCAACAGACCCTAAATAAAAGCGTCAAATTTTTTTCACAATAAGCATAAACAGCAGCCACAGATGAGGGGGAATGGATATTGAGCTGCTTCATTCTTGTCACCCCTTAAAACTTGACACCCATTCCCTAATTCTGTACGCTGCGCGCCACTTGCCTCAGGTGCCTTCTTGAATTTGTTATCTTGAAGGTTAAACGGGAAGCTGGTGCGCTCTGATTCGATTCAGACTATGCCAGCACTGCCCCCGCAACGGTAAATGGGTTAGCGATCTATATCATGCCACTGTGTGATGACATGGGAAGGCGTAGATCAGGAATGAATTCCGCTCATGAGTCCGGAGACCGGCCTGAAGTAAAAATTACGTTATTGCGGAGGGCAATAATCGGCATTTTGATTGGCTTGGTTCAAAGCCGATCGGCTTGTCTATTACTCAATTCCTCTGCAAGACGGACCTGTTAACCTGACAACGCGCGGGTGTGCGCGGAGGAATGAACTCATGCAAAAATGCCGATCATCGGCAATGGCTGTGTTATGGCTAGGCACAGCTACGACTGCAGCTACCACTGTATTGGCTGAAAATATAGATCATCCAGGAAAGCCCATTATCGTAACTGCAACGCGTACTGCCCAGACGACAGAAGAATCGCTTGCTTCAGTCACTGTAATCTCACGCAAAGATATCGAGCGCCAACAAGCCAGATCACTTGAGGATTTGTTCCGTGGGGTACTGGGCATCAATGTCAACAATAATGGTGGTCCGGGTAAAGGCACTTTTCTGCAGATGCGTGGGACTGAATCTGATCATGTTCTGGTATTGATTGACGGCATCAAGGCAGGATCAGCCACATCGGGAACGACGGCCTTTGAAAATATCCCTGTTGAACAGATTGAGCGCATTGAAATTGTGCGCGGTCCGCGTTCCAGTTTGTATGGCTCCGAAGCAATCGGTGGCGTCATTCAGATTTTTACGCGCAAGGGTGTGGGTGAGGGCATTAAGCCAAGCTTTAGTTTTGGTGGGGGTAGCTACACGACGTTCAATGGTTCGATCGGTCTTTCAGGCGGTGGCAAGCAGGGCTGGTTCAATATGACGGTAAGTGGTATTGGCACCAGCGGTTTTAATGCCTGTACCGGCTCGGCTACTGCGGGATGTTTTACCGATCAACCTGATCCGGATCGGGATGGGTATCGCAATGTGGCCGGTTCTGCCCGCGCAGGGTATCGTTTCCAGAACGGATTGGAAATCGAGGGTAATTTTATGCATTCAGCAGGCAAAACTGAATTTGATGGCAGTTTTGTCAACAAAGCTGTCATAGCACAACAGGTTTTCGGTGGCTCTGCGCGTTTCTCGCCCTTCGATTTCTGGCGGGTGAATATCATTGCAGGTCGTAGCCGGGATGATGCGGATAATTACCTGGGCAAGGTTTTTATGACGCGGTTTGATACCACACGTGACACCATTACCTGGCAAAATAATTTTATGCTGCATCAGAATCATCAACTGACAGTGGGCACGGATTATCAGCATGATCAGGTCAACAGCACCGAAGCGTTTACCGTAAACTCACGTGGCAATTGGGGCGTTTTTGCCCAGTATCTGGCCTCTCTTGCAGCGCATAATGTGCAGTTATCGCTGCGGCATGATGACAATCAGCAATTTGGCAGCCGGGTCACTGGGGGGGCTGGCTGGGGTTATGCCATCACTGACAAGGTCCGTCTGATTGCCAGTTTTGGCAGTGCTTTTAAAGCGCCTACCTTTAACGAGCTCTTTTTTCCGGGCTTTGGCAACGCCAATCTGCGCCCCGAGGAGTCGCGCAGCTTTGAATTTGGTGTACGTGGCAGCCCTGACTGGGGTAATTGGTCATTAAATGTATATCAAACCCGCATTGATGAGTTGATTGCGTTTGATGCCAGCATCTTAGCGCCAGCTAATATCGATCAGGCGCGTATCCAAGGACTGGAAGCCGTCCTCGGCACCCAAATTATGGGCTGGCAACTGAATGGCAATCTGACTTTCCTGGATCCTGAAAATCGCTCATCCGGGCTCAATAAGGGTAATATATTACCCAGACGGGCAGAACAGACATTTCGCCTGGATATCGATCGCCAGTTTGGTCGATACAGGGTAGGGGCCATGTTTCTGGCTGAAGGCGAACGCTTCGATGATATAGCTAATACACGCAAACTTGACAGCTATGTGAAATTTGATTTGCGCGCTGAATATATAATGAGCAAACACTGGCGTCTACTGGGTCGAATTGAAAATCTGTTTAATGAACACTATGAAACAGCAGCATTCTTCAATCAGCCGGGGCGTAATTTCTTCGCTACTTTACGTTATCAACCTTAACAAGGAGTCAAAAAATGTTTACCTTATCCACTCGCAATCAAATGGGTATCGGTCTAGCACTGGTATCACTGATGATCATTACCCGCGGCCATCATTTTGCCTCATTGCATAATCTGCCGGATGCTTCCTGGCTCATTTTCTTTCTGGCTGGAGTCTATTTACGTTCAGCCTGGCCATTACTGGGTTTTCTGGCGCTTGGCGGCTGGCTTGATTTTGCAGCTTATACCTGGGGGGGTGTCAGCGGTTTCTGTTTGACGCCGGCTTATGTGTTTTTATTGCCAGCTTATACTTCCTTATGGCTCGCGGGTCGGTGGTATGCCCATCGCCATCAATATGCCTTACGCACGTTGATGCCACTTTCTCTCAGCATGCTGACCGGCTTAACGTTATGCGAATTATTTTCCAGTGGCGGTTTTTATTTCTTCTCCGGCCGTTTCGAGTCTACGACATGGGCTGAATTTGCAGAGCGATCCATCAAGTATTTCCCGATGTATATTGAATCCTTCCTGATTTATGCAGGGATTGCGATAGTCATGCATGCTGCATGGGTAGCGCTACGCCAGCAATTCAATTCCTCTAACACCTCGGCAGGCTAACACTATGTCAGATTCTGGAGAGGATCGTGAAAACGAAACTGCGTGCCATTGCATGCCCCCTCAACCGGAGGGTGAAAAAGCAGAGTCAGAACGGGAAAAACGCTACCGTGAGCGCATGCAGCGCAAGAAAGAAGTCATCGATGCTACTATTGCTCGTGCGGATAAGGAGAAAGGTTTACTGCTGATCCTCACCGGCAATGGCAAAGGCAAATCCAGCTCGGCATTTGGTATGATTGCCCGCGCGCTGGGGCATGGCATGCGGGTAGGGGTCGCGCAATTCATTAAAAGCCGTACTGATACCGGCGAAGAAGCCTTTTTCCGACGCCAGGAAAATGTGATCTGGCATGTGCTGGGAGAGGGCTTTACCTGGGACACGCAAGATCTGGCACGAGATAGCGAGACGGCCCAACGCGGCTGGGCGATTGTACAGGAAATGTTGCGTGATCCGGCGTTGGATTTGATCGTGCTCGACGAATTGACCTACCCAATCAAATTTGGCTGGCTGAATTTGAGCATGGTGCTGAATGACTTAAACAATCGCCCATCCATGCAACATGTGGTCATTACTGGACGTGCCGCACCCGATGCGCTTTGTGAAGCAGCGGATACGGTCACAGAAATGCGTGATATCAAGCATGCTTATCGGGCTGGTATCCAGGCGCAAAAAGGGATTGATTTGTGAAACAGTGCCCCGCACTACTTGTCACGGCACCCGCATCAGGGCAAGGTAAAACAACCCTTACTGCCGCACTTGCCCGATTTCATCGGAATCAAGGGCGCGAGGTACGTGTATTCAAGGTTGGCCCGGATTTTCTTGATCCGATGATTCTGGAGCAAGCATCCGGCCATCCAGTTTATCAGCTGGATTTGTGGATGGGTGGTCAATCACATTGCCAGCAGCTTTTATATCAGGCTGCCGCTACTGCAGATTTGATTTTAATCGAGGGCGTCATGGGGCTCTTTGATGGTGAACCATCCAGTGCCGATCTTGCGGTAACATTTGGCATTCCCGTGTTGACAGTTATCGACGCGACTGCAATGGCGCAAACTTTTGGTGCGGTAGCCCATGGACTGGCAACCTTCCGTCCTGACTGCAAAATGATCGGTGTATTGGCGAATCAAGTTGCAAGCTCAGTTCATGAAGAAATGCTCAAAGAGAGCTTGCCAAAACATTTGTCATGGCTTGGCTCACTCCCGCGCCATGTCAGTGGTGAATTACCCAGCCGTCACTTGGGATTAGTCCAGGCAAACCAGATTAATTATTTGGATCGCTATCTGGAGCAGGTAGCTGAATATATAGCTTTGACCAGTTTACACGAACTGCCCCCTGCCATAACCTTTATGGTACCGGAGGATTTACCGACGATCACGCCAGCGCTCAAAGGAATACGGATTGCAGTCGCTACCGATGCCGCGTTTAGTTTTGTTTATCAGGCTAATCTGGATCTGTTAAACGCACTGGGTGCGCAACTGAAATTTTTTTCACCGCTGGACGATACTTCACTGCCTGAAGCAGATAGCCTTTATCTGCCCGGTGGTTATCCTGAGCTATACATGGAAAAGCTTGCGGCCAATCAAAGTATGCACCAAGCCATTCATGGTCATTATGCGGCAGGTAAACCGATTGTTGCAGAATGTGGCGGCATGCTCTATCTGCTTTCAACCCTGACAGATCATCATGGCAAAACAGTCGATTTGTTAAACTTGTTTTCAGGCAAAGCGACGATGCAGCGCAATCTGGTTAATCTAGGCCTTCATTCAGCCAGATTTCCCCAAGGAGAGTTACGCGGACAAACCTTTCACCATTCACATTTGGAAACAGCCATTCAGCCCTCAGCATTGACACAACCAGCAAGAAAAGGGCTTCGATCTGAGGCGCTATTTCATTTAGGACGTTTAACTGCTTCCTTTATGCATTGGTACATGCCTTCAAACCCGACTGTCACAGCTGCATTATTTTCACCATGAGCCCCTATGCCTTCGGCAAATTAGAACGAGACGCCATCTATCGGGTGATAGCCGAGCGCCGCGACATGCGCCATTTTCTCCCTGATCCGGTGGATCCGCTTGTGTTTAAACGCGTGCTCGCTGCCGCTCATCAGGCACCCAGTGTAGGCTTGATGCAGCCATGGCGGTTTGTACGCATTACTGATACTCAGCTGCGCAATGCTTTAGCTTCCCTGGTAGAGGAAGAGCGTGTTCGCACTGCAGCCGCATTGGGTGAGCGAGGTGATGAATTCATGCGCCTGAAAGTGGAAGGCATTCGTGAATGCGGTGAACTGCTGGTGGCTGCCTTGTGTGACCAACGCGAGCAGCATATTTTCGGCCGCCGTACTTTGCCGGAAATGGATCTGGCTTCGGTGGCATGCGCTATCCAGAATTTATGGCTGGCTGCCCGTGCCGAAGGTCTGGGTATGGGCTGGGTTTCATTATTTGATCCGATTCAGCTTGCTGAGTTATTGCATATGCCAGTAGACAGCAAACCAATCGCTATTTTGTGTCTGGGCCATGTCGAAGCATTTTATCCTGCACCGATGTTAAAGCTGGTAGGTTGGGCAGATGAGCGCCCATTGGATGAATTAGTTTTTCATAACACTTGGGGCAACATTGAAAAATGAGCACCTTTCTGGTTGTTCTGATTGCATTGCTACTGGACGCATGGCTGGGAGAGCCTCGTCGGTTCCATCCATTAGTAGGGTTTGGCAAGTTAGCAGAATTGACTGAACGCTATTTTTACTCAGACGCCAGGATGCATGGCAGCATGGCTGTGCTGTTGTTGGTTGCCCCCTTGATCTTGCTTACGGCATGGATTGATTTTACTCCCTGGCATGTTGTTATCGATGCGCTCGTGTTGTACCTGGCGATTGGCTGGAATAGCCTGGGTACGCATGCCAGTAGGGTAGAGCATGCTTTGCTGGCAGATAATCTGGCAGCTGCACGCCAACAGGTAGGTTTGCTGGTGAGCCGCGATACAGCTGAGTTGAATCATGTTGCTGTCACGCAAGCAACCATTGAGTCCGTTTTGGAGAATGGCAATGATGCCATTTTTGGTGCCATTTTCTGGTTTGTCTTGGCCGGTGCCCCTGGTGTTATCGCCTATCGCCTGATTAATACATTGGATGCTATGTGGGGTTATCGCAATGAGCGCTACTATCATTTTGGTTGGGCAGCAGCGCGACTGGATGATTACTTGAATTTCATTCCGGCTCGGCTGACTGCTCTCAGCTATGCGCTAACTGGCAAAGTACGTCATGCCCTGATATGTTGGCGTACTCAGGGAACCATCTGGAAAAGTCCTAATGCAGGGCCAGTCATGGCGGCAGGCGCAGGTAGTCTCAGTCTTTCACTCGGTGGGCCTGCCTGCTATCACGGCAAATTGGAAGCCCGCCCTCTTTTGGGAACAGGACAGGAGCCTGAGATCCGCGATATTGATCGCGCATTAGCATTGATCAAACGCGCATTAATCCTCTGGCTGCTTGTTATCTGCACAGGAGAATGGTTTCTTGGACGCCTGGCAGCAACTTAATCATCATGGCCCATTGCATCATGGCGGGCGACTACGCGCGGCAGCGACGCACTTTGCTATACCATTGGAAAATTGGCTTGATCTTTCAACCGGCCTCAATACCAATGGCTGGCCTGTTAGAACACCGCCTGCATCCAGCTGGACGCGATTACCAGAAGAGGAGGATGAACTGAATGCTGCTGCCAGCCGCTATTATGGAGCAGGTTTTCTCTTGCCAGTGGCAGGTTCACAAGCGGCTATCCAGTCATTGCCACAACTGCGCGCACCTTCCCGTGTCAGCGTGCTGAACCCCGGCTATGCTGAACATGCCCACGCATGGAAACGCAACCATCATACGGTCTCGGCGGTATCGCCTGAGCAGATAGATACAATTTTACCCAATACGGATGTCCTGATTATTATCCACCCGAACAATCCGACAGGTGCGACCTTTCCAATCAGCCAGCTACTCAACTGGCATGCTCAACTAGCGCAACGTGGCGGCTGGTTAATCGTGGATGAAGCCTTTATCGATGCCACACCGGAATTGAGTATTGCCTCTCATACGACGAAGCCTGGTCTGATTGTATTGCGCTCTTTAGGTAAATTCTTTGGCTTGGCGGGTGCGCGCGTAGGCTTTGTCTGTGCCCACCCGCAATTATTAATAGCACTGAATAACCTGCTGGGCCCCTGGACAGTGAACGGACCGGCACGCTGGATGGCCATACAAGCGCTGCAGGATAAAAACTGGCAGGAGAAAGCTCGCCAGCGTCTGCTGCAGGATAGTGAGCGTTTACATTCATTACTAAGCCAGTATCATCTCACCCCACACGGGGGTAGTGCCTTTTTTCAATGGGTATGTTCAGCAAAAGCGAGTGATATCTTTGAGGAACTGGCTGGTCAGGGTATCCTGACTCGACTCTTTACTGAGCCGGGCAGTCTGCGTTTCGGTCTGCCTACTACTGAAGCTGGATGGCAACGGCTGGACAGAGCACTGGCTCGAATTTAACAGCACCTCTATGAACGCACAAACATTGATGATTCAGGGAACTACTTCAGATGCGGGCAAAAGCATGCTGGTCACCGCTTTGTGCCGCTGGCTGTCGCGCCAGGGTATCCGCGTGGCACCTTTCAAGCCGCAGAATATGGCGTTGAACAGTGTAGTCAGCAGTAATGGTGGGGAAATTGGCCGTGCACAGGCGGTACAGGCATGGGCCGCCGGTTTGGCACCGCATACCGATATGAATCCGGTCTTATTGAAACCTAATACGGATAAAAATGCGCAAATTATCATTCACGGCCATGTGGTGGCCAATATGGATGCTTGCGGTTTTCACAACTATAAATCGATTGCACTGAACGCCGTGCTCGAATCCCATGCGCGTTTAGCTGCGCAATACGAGAGGATCATCGTGGAAGGAGCCGGTTCTCCGGCAGAAATCAATCTGCGTGCCAATGACATTGCCAATATGGGGTTCGCCGAAGCGGTCGACTGCCCAGTAATTCTCGTTGCGGATATTGACCGTGGCGGTGTGTTTGCACATCTGGTTGGCACGCTCGCATTACTGAGTGAGAGCGAGCAGGCGCGCATCAAGGGTTTTGTCATTAACCGCTTTCGCGGAGATATGGCCTTATTGCAGCCCGGGCTGGATTGGTTGGAACAATATACCGGTAAGCCGGTATTGGGGGTATTGCCTTATTTTCAAGGGTTACATCTGGAAGCTGAAGATGCGTTGCCGCAAACAGCTGGCTTGATTGCACTGGCAGAGCATGAGCATTTACGGGTTATTGTGCCGGCATTGCCACGTATCAGTAACCATACCGATTTTGATCCCCTGCGCCTGCATCCGCAGGTCAAGCTGCAATTTATCGGTCCAGGCGAAACGATTCCTCCAGCAGATTTGATCATTCTGCCTGGCTCCAAAAGCGTGCGTGCTGATCTGGAATGGCTGCGCCAACAGGACTGGGAACACGTTATCCGGCAACATCTGCGCTATGGCGGCAAGCTGATCGGTATCTGCGGCGGTTTTCAGATGCTGGGTGAAGGGATTCATGATCCTGACGGTCTGGAAGGGGAGGCTGGCAGTAGTACACAGGGGATGGCTTTTTTTAAGATGAGTACCACATTACAATCTGACAAATTACTGCGCAACGTGCAAGGCACCCTGGCGTATCAGAGTGCGAATGTGAGCGGCTATGAAATTCATTGTGGCGCAACTACCTTCCACAAGAACTATTCGCCGGCAGTTTATTTGCCACAAGGGTCAGATGGCGCCATGAGTGACGATGGGCTGATTATGGGCAGTTATCTGCATGGTTTGTTTGAATCTGCTGAAGCGTGCGCTGCGTTATTGGGTTGGGCTGGTCTGAAAGATAATTCTCAGCCATCCAATTATCATGCTGTCTGTGAGGCAGCCTTTAACCGGTTGGCGGATAGCATCGAATACTACCTTGATACCAGGCGGCTATGTCAATTACTCGATTTGCAAGGCGTCTGCGCATGACTAACAGCAAAACATTCATTCTAGGTGGGATACGCTCTGGTAAGAGTAGGCTGGCAGAACGTCTGGCAATCCAGAGCCATTTGCCAGTAATCTATATCGCGACGGCTACTATTCAAGATGCCGAAATGCAGGCACGCATTGAATTGCATCGGGCCAATCGTCCTGCTCACTGGCAGGTGATGGAAGAACCCTTGCAACTGGCGGCAGTACTCAGTCAACAGGCAGCAGAAAATCACTGCCTGTTGGTCGATTGCCTAACGCTGTGGCTGACCAATCTGCTGCTGCATGAGGAGCGCACTGTGTTTGAGCGTGAACATGCAGCCTTTCTCTCTGTTCTGCCAACGCTACCCGGACGTATTATTCTGGTCAGTAATGAAACCAACATGGGAGTGATCCCCATGGGTGAATTAAGCCGCCGCTACTGCGATGAAGCAGGTAAACTGCATCAACTGATTGCCCGGCAATGCGAACAGGTGATTCTGACAGTGGCCGGTCTGCCGCATTATCTTAAGGGAAGCTCGTGAAAAAAAATATTCCACTCGATTGGCTCAAGATAGCGCCAGCGATGCCGAATGAACAAATTCGTCAGGCAGCGCTACAGCATCAGATGCAGCTGACTAAACCACCGGGTGCGCTTGGCCGTCTGGAAGAGATCGCGGTCCAGCTCGCTGCGTTGCAACATACCTTGCATCCCTGCGTCGACCAGGTGCAGATCTCGATATTTGCGGCAGATCATGGCGTTGCTACTGAGAATATTTCTGCTTTTCCGCAGTCCGTCACCACTGAGATGATCAAAAATTTTGCTGCCGGTGGCGCGGCGATTAATGTGCTGGCACGCACTCTTGGTGCGCAGCTGGAAATCATCAATCTTGGTACCGTGCATTCAACTGATGCGCTGAGCAATGTGAAGCACTATCACCTCGGAGCCGGTACCGCCAATTTTGTACACACAGCTGCGATGAGTGAGGATCAGCTGGCTGCCGCCCTTAATGCAGGCTGTGCCAGCGCGGAACAAGCACAGGCTAACAATCGGCAGTTATTGATAGCAGGGGAGATGGGCATCGGCAATACTACCAGTGCGACTGCGCTTGCCTGCCTGTTGCTGAACGCATCCCCTGCCCAACTGGCCGGAGCAGGTAGCGGGCTGGACAGCAAAGGAATTGCTCATAAAATTAATATAATAGAACGGGCATTAACCTTGCATCGTTGCCATACGCATTCACCTTTGGAAGCATTACGCCGTGTCGGAGGATTCGAGATTGCTGCCCTAACGGGTGCCTATATCCGTGGTGCTCAACTTGGTCTGCCACTGCTGATCGATGGGTTTATCAGCACTGTAGCAGCGCTTACTGCCGAACAGATTTGCCTGGGGAGTAGAAATTGGTTTATTTATGCACATCAGTCCGCCGAATCCGGCCATGTTCATGTGCTCAAAGCACTCCAAGCTACCCCTTTGCTTGATTTGACTATGCGTTTGGGAGAAGGTAGTGGTGCGGCCGTAGCGGTCAATCTGCTGCGCATGGCCTGTCGTTTGCACAATGAAATGGCGACGTTTTCTTCCGCTCACGTTTCAACCAAAACATAATAATAAAGCAATCGCATGACTTCTATGACGTTTATTGATCTGCTCAGGCATGGTGACACTGGCCATGGTGGACGGTTTTGTGGCAGTACTGATCATGCTTTGACCGAAGCAGGTTGGCAGCAGATGTGGATGCGTGTTGAGCAAACTCCGAGGCATTGGCAGCATATCATTACCTCTCCCCTGAAGCGCTGTGCGCATTTTGCTCAGGCGCTGTCAGAACGCTACACTATTCCATTCACACAGGACGCACGTCTGCAGGAAATTCATTTCGGTCAATGGGAGGGATACACTCCTGTTGAGTTGATGCAGGCTGACGCTGAAGCACTTATCCGCTTCTGGCGTAATCCATTAGATCATCCACCTCCACAGGCAGAGCATTTACTGAATTTTAATGCACGTGTGCTAGGAGCATGGCAGGACATTCACACCGAGTTTGCCGGTCAGAACATCCTGCTGGTTACTCATAGCGGGGTCATGCGCATTCTGCTGTGTCACCTTCACCAGCAACCCCTGCAACAACTGTTGAATTTTGACGTACCTTACGCGGCCATGCAAACGGTTGAGGTGAAATGGCATGAAAATGTCTGCCAGGTCACGCTCAAGAGCCATAAGCCAGCATGATCAAACCTTTTCTGGTCGCAGTACAATTTCTTACCCGCTTGCCGGTACTTCTCTCCTCATCACTCAGTGAGAAAACTGTGGGTTATTCCTTGTTGTTTTATCCACTAGTTGGTCTGATGATTGGTGCACTGCTGAGTGCATTGGGCTGGCTATTGCGTGATGCGCCACCATTGGTAGTGGCTGCTTTGCTGCTTAGCGGCTGGGTTGTGCTCACCGGTGGATTGCATCTGGATGGCATAGCTGACAGTGCCGATGCCTGGGTGGGCGGCATGGGAGATACAGAAAAAACCCTGGTCATCATGAAAGACCCCAACTGCGGTCCAGCGGGAGTGATGGCCATCCTGTTAGTGCTGCAGCTTAAATTTGTTACACTGCATAGTTTATTTATGGCGCATAATTGGATTGTCCTATTATATGCGACCATTCTTCCCAGAACGCTGATTCCACTTTTGTTTTTAACTACACCGTACGTACGTAGCCATGGGCTGGGTACAGCGCTGGCAACTTATCAGCCACGCAAACTCAGTATTTTTGTGATTACTGTTACACCTCTCTTATTGCTACTGATGACAGGGCTGGATTATTTCTGGCTAATCCTCATGACTATTCTGATATTTTTAGTATTGCGCCTTATGATGATGCAACGCATCCGTGGCACAACAGGTGATACTGCCGGTGCATTGATTGAGATAACTGAAACCAGCGTGTTGTTGACAGCTGTTTTGCTGGTACCGATTAATAATGCTTGATTTCATCAACCACGTTTAAAACGGGTAAACAGCAATTGAGAAAGGGAAGGGAGGAGGTAAAAAAATCAATCGCTGGTGCCGATGTCGGCAAACCCAGCGATTGATTTTTATGCCATAAAACCAGAACACTTAAATTTATTGGATGCTTTTCTACTTCACGTTTGAGTAATGAAGCCTTCTGAACAGCCTAGTTAAATTTAAAAGTCCATTCCTGTGTCCAATCATCATTGGCATCTTTGAATGCACCTACATAATCGACAGTATCAAAGAATGGATCATTGACCGGTGCGCCACCCAAAGTCAGCGGTGATCCTGTCGCGGGTAAATAGCCATTCAGGAGTGCATCTTCAGTTTTGTTTCCAGCTTGGGAATTAAACCAGTCTGTGACAGAGAACGTCGCATCTACACCATCTTTAAAGTTAGTAGCGCAATTTACAAAAGAATTAACCATCGTTAATTCACCACTTAGATTGCCTGGAGTTCCTGCATTTTGAAAAGTGGCTCCGCCATCGATGGTTATACATACTGGAAAGCCCGTCACAACAGTATTCCAAATATTCGCACCCGTACCACGGCGTAATAGAAAACCTTCGGTGGCAACAGGGGCGCCCAGCATGGTCATATTCGAAAGAATCGGTTTTGCGCGAGGCAAGCTATCATTATTGACTTCATTGTTATCTGCTTCGACACCACGGTCGCCATCATTAGCAGATTGTTTTATCAGTACGAATTGGGCGCGACCTCTCCATCCGCTCCCCCAGTCCAGACTGTCATCTTCATTTTCAGTCAGTACCAAATGCTTCATCTGTGCTGTACCACCAAACATTTCAACCCCGTCATCCAGGCCTTTATGAACCTGAACAAAATCAATCACTGTGCCTGAACCTACACCATTGAGCGTTAATCCATTCAATTCTTCATTAGGGCGCACGGCAAAGCCGGCGAAAAGAATTTGTGTATATTTGATTACGCCACTGTTATCTTCAGTATTATTGCCGCCAAAAGATTCGGATGTGATAGCTTCAAAAGGGATTTCGCACACAGCGACTCCTTCATTACAACCGTTTACCGGCGCATTACCGGCAAGTACCAAACCGCCCCATTCGCCACCACTCTGCTGTAACGGGCCGCTCATGACAATAGGATTATCCGGTGTTCCTTCAGCCATAATCTTTGAACCGCGTCTGATCCACAAGAAATCAGCTCCCTGTTGACCAAAAATTTTTGTGCCTGGATTAATGGTTAATGTAGCGCTGTCAGTATTATTGCCACCGATAAAAACGCCGCCTGATAAAATCCACTGAGTATTTTTAGTCAAGGTGATATCTTGCTTGATTTCACCACTTAAAACACAGGATCCCTGGTTAGGTCCAGGTGTGGAAAAAGAAGGACAGCCTTGAAAATTATTGCTGACCAATTGCGCAACGGTAAAACGCAAAGGATCAGATCCAGGTACTAACTGAAGCTTAACATAAAACTCTTCCGCACCTACGACGACAGATGGTACATGTACAGCTGCTGTTGCTGAATCAAATACAACACGCTGTTGTCCCTTTGCAGGGGGTATAACGTCAGCAGCTATCAGTTGTAGATCACTACCAGTAACTTGCAGTTTCGCGCTGTAAAAAGAGGATGTTGCGCCATCTAAAACTTCCACTACAGGAAAGTCAACCACACCCGTCGCAGGATCAAAGCTAGCTGTTGCCGCATGACTATTTGCTGCAACCATACCTAACAGAGATGCTGCGGCTATTGCCAATCCTGCCCGCTTATTCTCAAACCTTACCATTTATTATCTCCAAAAATAAAATTGTGGCGACCTAAAAACGACCATCCTCGCCGCAAGCAGCAGGGGATTACGCCGTTTTTTCCCTTCGGGGCAGCCGCCTTTCCGTTTCTAACGCCCGAGGGGACGGGGAAGTGAATCCGAAGGATTAAACATTTTGCTTTAACAAATTTAGCAAGTTAATATGACAAGATTGTTACTTTGCTATGACATAAAGGGTGTTTCATGCAAAATAAATTAATGCATTGTGTCTTACCTGCATAATTTAGAGCGTTAGCTTTTCAGTAAAGAGTAAAAAGTAAAATTTTTTACAAGTAATTGAACTAATAAGGAAATTCATATAATGGTGATTTCTGCAATCCAATTAACATGGAAATCAACCATAATGAGGAAGGGGAAGGTGTCATACAAATAGTCAACTGTCAGGAATACTGATAGCAAGCATTTGAATATAACCCTTCAATCTAACAACCGTAGTTGACTGCTTGATTGGAGAATCCAATCTACAATAAATCGTGGTATTTCAATAATTTTCTCATTCACCCGACCCACCCCATCCAGTTACAGTTGTCAGGTTAAATAAACATGACACCCAGCTGGCATAGCCTGAGCATCAGAGAAAATGATATATTATTTTGTAACTTCTAAGCTTGTGCTGAAAAGGATCAATAGCTGGATTTTGTTTTGGATTAAAAATTAATACGCACCCCTACATTAAACTGACGCCCCCGCCGGAATTGGCGTGAGATCTCGTTGCCCTGCAAGACCAGTACATCGTCATCCAGCAGGTTTTGCGCAGTCATACGCATGGAAAGCCATTTGTTGACTGCCTGATTGAAAACAAAATCCAGTTGATGAAAAGGCTGTTCATATTTATCCGGCGCACCCAGTAATCCAGCAGCGACAATACGTTCGCTAGCGATGTTATATAGCAAGGTTGCCTGTGTTTTCCAGCCGGGATTTTCATATCCGATCTGGAAATTAAAGATATGCTTGGAGTGACCTTGCAACTGGCGGTTATTGGTCGTTTGTGCTTGCAGGTTCTCTGCATTCAATTTAACCGTGGAATCGGACCAGGTATAATTTGCGCCTGCATAAAAATTATTAAGCAAAGGGTGCAGAAAACCCAATTGTTTTAATAATTCAAGCTCAAACCCGAAAACCGTGGCTTTGTCAGCATTCTGGAAAGTTTGTAGACCTGCCGTGCCAGGCAAAGAAACGAGTTCAATGGGTTTGGTTAAATCCTTCCAGAAAAAACTGGCCATCAAATTTTCACTGGGTGATAAATAATATTCCCAACGTACATCATAATTAGTCACATCTGTCTGCTTTAAATTAGGGTTGCCGATTGTTTCAGTGTTAGTGTTGAGATCGGTAAAGGGCGCGGGTGATAATTCTCTGAAATCCGGTCTTGAAATTGTCTGGCTGAAACCCGCCCGTAATTGCTGCTTGTCGGTGATAAACCAGGTGGTTGTTACTGAAGGTAGCGCATCCACCCGTTTTAATCTGCTGGTCACAGATTGATTGGTATTGGCAACATTCTGAAATGTTTCAACAAACTGGTTATTATCTTCCCAGCGTACGCCACCCGTTACATTGAATCTTTCATACATAGTCAGATCCAGCTTGCCATAATATGAAAAGAGTTTCTGAGTGGCGTTGTAGCTGTCTGTTGGGCGCGTCGTATCTCTTAATTGGAAACCATTTGGGCCGATAAAGCGGGGTTGCAGAATGGATTCCAGTGAAGATTGCCCCAGAACTGCCGGATTTCTTCCATCCGGCCCCACAGGGAAAAAAGTAAAACGCTGAATACTTGAATCCCTGGATTTATCCTGATGAATAAAACCGCTATTCAGATTTGCCTTATAGTTTGGGGAAAATTCAAGGGGTAATTTTCCATCAACACGCCAGCTTTGGTCCTTATCTGTCAAATCAGAGAACATGGTCTGATTACTGTCCGCTCTGCGGGAAAAAGCAAAACTGCCATCCGGAAGTTCATCATAGCGGTAATCCCGCGTGTTCGGCTCCTCTCTTTTGGCGGTTGCATTGGTATATAACCAGTTAAGGGAAAGATCTTTCAACCAATCCAAATGATGCTCCCCGCCCACCTGTTGCATCAACAGTTGATTAGAAAAGAATTTAAGCTTCGTTCTGCGCACATCGGTCGTTTCCGCATCAGTAAAGCCCTGGTCTATTCTTGCTTCATCAACTGATTGACGCAAAAACATCGTTCTGGAGAAAATTCGATGTTTGTCCTTGTATTCTATATCTGCAGCAAGATATCCATTTAACTGCACTTCTTCCAACGTTCGCCTTACGTCAAAATCCCGAGCCAGCCGTAAACTGCCATCACTGGCATCAGTTCTTGGCGTGAATTCCCGATTGATTTCATGCAGATTCCTGAACTGTTGACTCCATCCCCCTGCTGCGATATAGCCCGCTCTAAAATTACCCATATTAAATACATCACCCATGGCGAGTTGTAATTCTCTATCCGGCCCTTTCTTTTTTTCTGATACATCCCAAACATCAGATAGATCCTCTCCAAAGGTTTCAATTTGCTGAGAGGTAAATCCATTAGGATTAAAAGTGGTTTGTGGCTGGAGAGTGCTGCCATCTTTGGTAGCCTCAGCAATCGAGTTAGGTAAACTACGTGCGCCGTCATCAAAACTCAGAAAATCAGTGTCACCTCCTTTATAAGAAAGGCCCTTGTCAAAAGTGGTCCGGTCATTAAAGCCGGTTTGGGCGCTGAAATTAAAGAAAAACTCATCCGGTATGCCACGGGTACGCATTTCCAATGTACCGCCGGCAAACTCACCAGGCCGATCAGCGGAATAAGATTTTTGTACCTGAACACTTTCGAGAAAGTTGGTAGGGAAAAGGTCGAGTGGCACAACACGGCGCGTTGCATCCGGGCTCGGAATCGCCGCCCCATTGACTAAGGTTGAGGAAAAGCGCTCACCCAGACCACGAATAAAGATAAACTGACCCCCTACTAATGTTAGACCAGAAGCTCTTCTTAATGCGCTGGCCACATCAGAGTCCCCACTGCGGCTGAATTGCTCGGCACCGAGGACGGTCGTTACCTGTGTTGAAGTTTTCTGTTCTTCAATGACCGAGGTCAATGTTCCCGCTAGAAATGGCTCCAAGACGACATATTCCGCCAACTCAACACCGGCCGGAGTCAAATTGAAGGATAATTCGGTTGTCTGATTCTTGGTGATTTTTATTTCATCTTGCGTTTGGCTGCTATAAGCTGGGTGGAGCAACGAAACGCTATAGCTACCGACCGGGATGCTCGCTTCCAGCTGACCCTGTTCATTTGTTCTGAGCTGCTGCTTCAGGCCGCTCACAAAAATCTGCACATCCTTGATCGGTTTTTTCGTTTCCACAGAAAGAACTTTTACGCTCATAATGCCATCCCCTGCAACTGGCGGCTTCTCGCCTGGCGCTTCAGAGCCTGCAATGGTACCGGCAACGGAGCTTTCAATGTTGAGTAACGGCTCTTTGCCATCGGAATAAAAAGTCACCAGAATTTGCACATTCTCAGCGGTATGTAAAGGCAAATCAAAGGCAAATGTCTGATCGCTTGTTTTGAGTTTGAAATGATACTTACCGGATGGTAATTTTGCTGCGATGCTGCCATTGGCATTTGTTTTAAGGAAAGGCTGGTCTTCAACACGCCAGGTAAGCAGGGAGGGCGTAGCTTCAATGAGTTGTGCATCCGTTCTTTCGTATGTCATGCTGCTGATCGTGAGTTCTGCATCAGCAATAGGCAGGCCATCCTGAAAGAGGTGAATCGAAAACTCTGCCTTTTCAGTCTCTCCCCATGCAAGAGAGTTAAAAAAAATTGCAGTGCACAAAATGACCGGATAAAGAAAAGATTTTTTCATCTTATTTTTGTAATTTTTATTTCTGGAAAAATATTTGCGATGAAAATCTGTCTGCTTAACACAGCATCCAACAAGCATGATTAATCGGGGTAAACATTAGGTGTAAAAAGCCCTCTCTTCACCGGCAATGAAATTGCACCAGAAGATAATTTATTAATGAAAAAGGGATAATGCTACTACTTGGAAGGTATCAAGGCGGCATAAGGGGGAATGCCATCAAATACGCATTGCAATCGTAATGAACGCAAGCTCCACAGTCAGCAGAACATGTAATGAGGTAGCCATGACATGCTCTGATTTCTGTCATTGCAAGAATTAAACGCATTGCCATGGTTCGGTCTTGCAGATTTCCATCAATCGACGAAGCTCAGTGCCTTTTCTGAAAAGCTCGGCATCTTTTAAATGGTCCAAATGCTTATTAGCTTCTGGAAAGCGCTTACTTGAGAATAAGGCATACGCAAGCGCATAGCGTACTTCTTGATCATCCAATACTCCGGACCGATACAAGCTTGATTCCATATTGGCAGCACGTTCGAATTGCTTTAATGCAAGCAGAATGGAGAGCCGTTGTTTAAGTTTTACTTTCTGATCACTGATGCTTTCATTCAGCGTCAATGCCTTATGAAAACGACCTGCACGCCGATAAATCTCTCCTGCTTCAGCTTGTAGGCCTGGATTCAATAAAGCGGCTTGCTCAAGGATGAATGCAGCCGAATTGAGTTTTCCCTGATCTAGATAAGTGTGTGCCAGCAGTTTTGCGACTACTTCATTCTCAGGGAATCGTAGACGCGCGATTTCCAGGATGTCTAGTGCTTCCTGATATTGCTTGCTTAACCGCAATGCATTACCAATGGCGACATAGTCCTCCGCAGCCGCCTCTGATTGCTTGAGGTATTGCCTGCCCAATTGGGTCGCTTCATGATATAAACCAAGCTCAACAAAATAAAAAACCTTACGTCTAAGAAAACTGAAATCCTTTGGATAGAGCCTCTGGCCCTCATCCAGTGCATTGATAGCGTTAGCTGTTTCTTTCAGATGCCAATAAGCTTGTGCCTTTAGAGTGATTAAGGCTGCTTTGCTGCCATGTTCGCCTGCCTTGTCAATGGACTGAATCGTATCTCGATACGCTTTGAGCGCATAATGAACTTGCGCCAGATAGACAAAAATGACTGAATCTGTCTGCCCATTTTTAATCGCCAGCTGCAAACTGTCTTTGGCTGCTGCAAAATCATTCAGATTCATATAAGCCAAGCCTTGTAGCGTATAAAACCTCGCCAGATCAGTTTTTTTATCCTTCAGATCCACACTCTGCAAGGCTAATAAAGCGCGATCACTATGACCGTCTTTTAGCATGACAGCTGCAAGATCGAGGAAATCTGTCGGTTGTGATTTGTTATCGGCAGCCCAACTCATACTGCAGTAGTATCCCAGTATAATAACAATTATCAGATGGCCAATTGGTCTAGCCGTTAGGTATTTCATTGTAATCACAGCTTTTAAATCAGGATAAATCGAATCGAATTTTTTGCTTTGCCCACACTTTGACAACTTCACCTTTGTACTTTGCCGGCTCAAACTGCCAGGATCGAATGCCCTGCAGTGCAGCAGCGTCAAAAATCCCTGACGGATTCGATTCCAGCACTTGTACTTGATTGACTGAGCCATCAGTCTCTACGAGTACTGACAAGACAACATAGCCTTTAATACCATTCTTTTTTGCTGTAGGCGGGTATTTAAATGCTCCTCTGGCTATCGGCTTAGGCGGAACATCAACCAGATCAGCGGTCATCACAGTATTGGCTGTTTTACCAATTAAAGAATCATCCAGATCATTTATTGCCCCATTATCCAGACCTAGCGATCCCATATCTATGCCGGAAAGTCCTGCACCAAATCCTTTGAAAGATGGGGCTGCTTGCTGAGGTCGGGACATTTTTTTTGGTTCTACTTTCTTAACCTCTTTTTTAGGTTCCGGCTTGATTTCTCGTTCCACGGCGATATCAGTGACCTCCTGTGCAGGTGCCTTCTCAACCGGTCCCATATAACGGTTCATCCACCATATCAGACCGAAAACCAGTATCAATCCAAGTACCATAGATACAGCTCCTGCCATATGTTGTTTCAGATTCATCGTGTCCATTGATCTCTTTACCCCGCTTCTTTTTTAGTGGCAACCCCAACGCTTTCTGCCCCTGCCAAGCGAGCTTGGTCTACCACCTCAACCAGTTTTCCTGCAGGAACACCTTCATCTGTCACCACCAAAACGATTTTGCTGGAAGCATTATTCAACAAATCACGTAACTTACTTTGTATCAACCACAAACGTATCGGTTCGCCATCCAAGTAAGTATCGCCGTTGCGGTCAACAAACAGGCGAATGGCCTTACTCGAGGCAGTAACGGCGCTACTCGCTTTAGGCCGCTCCAGCTCTAGTTTCATGTCTTTGACAAAAGATGCCGTTACCATGAAGAAAATCAGTAATATGAAAACCATATCGATCATTGGTGTCATATCGATCGTAGCTTCGGCTTCAGCAGGTTCATTATTTCTTCTCATCATGATCTATTTCTCGTTTGTAGTGGATGTTTGATGACACAGCAAGTCTTTGACCTGAGAAAGATCCTGTTCAATCTGCTGTTGTCTCCTATTCAGAATACTGTTTGCTAATACACCTGGAACCGCGACAGTCAGTCCCATCTGGGTAGTAAATAAAGCTTCGGCGATGCCGCCTGCAATACCACCAGACTGAGAGTGCACCGTCATAGTTGATAGTGACTGGAACGTTTCAATCATTCCTGTCACGGTACCCAATAGACCCAGTAAAGGCGCAATCAGAACAGCAACGCGAGTGAGCGAAGAAAACTTGGTAATTTCTCTTTCATAGTCATAAAAGGCAGCGTCCAGATGACGTCGTAGGTTTTTGACCTTTCCCTGCTGTTTTTTTAAACGGAGGCCTTGTTTGATCGCTCTGGCCACAATACTTCTGGCGGGCTTATCATCATGCTCATGGTAATAGCGCAACATATCGCGTACACCCATCAACTTGCGGTCTTTCATAACCCAGAACCGATATCCTACGCCATACCAAAGTAACAGGATGCAAAGTACTAGTGGAGGCATGACAACACCCCCTATAATAAATAACTCCTTGATCCATATAATTAATTCTGAGGGATTCATTTCAAGAATTCTTTATGGCAAGACTTTTTCATTCACATTAATAGGCACAGGAGCTTCTTCCAAATCAAGTCTGCCGCCCATAAAAATGTTAATAATTCTGAGCGCCGAATGTTCCATGTCACGTTTAATATTTCTCGCCCAAGTAGACAATAAAGAGCCTAGCAACAAGGTTGGAATAGCAATGACGAGTCCTAATTCGGTCGTCACTAATGCGATAGAGATACCTTCAGACAACAATCTCGGATCGCTGGTACCAAACTGGGTGATCGAATCAAATGTTTCAATCATTCCGGTAACTGTGCCCAGTAAACCAAGCAGAGGGGCTACCGAGGCTATCACTAAAATAGCGGATCCAAATCGGTCCAAGGGTCCGGATTCTTGCAGAATCGCCTCATAAACAATGCCTTCCATGTGATCCCGATCATCTTTCAAATGATGCAATGTATACAGTAAAACACGGCCAATGGCAGATGATGAATTATCTTCACAGCTTTTCTTTGCCACATCCAGGTCGCCTGCGGCAAGCTGAGGTAAGATATGATCAGATAAATGTTTCGTATCGGTACTGTTTGAATGCAGCAAATAAGTCCGGATCAGGATAAAAAATCCACCTATGACACCCAGTGCCACGATGACCCAGCCGATAGCCCCTCCTGAATCGACATGTTGTAATAATGTTTGCTCATGCATCTCCTCAACGGCAGTAGTGCGTGATTCAAATAAATATAACTCTAGCGTATCCGGCTGCTGGTTTTTGCTCAAAGCAATTGCACTTTCCGCACCTGCGCTTTTCCAGATCTTAAAATCGCCGCCTCCTGCTGGAGCCAAGCTGCCGTTGCCATCGGGACTGATTCCATATGCTGCGATATTGCCTAGATAAATAAGGGTCCCTGCAGCCTGTTTTCCATTTTCCAGAAAAAATTTTCCTGGTTTTGTCTGAATTTCTCCAAGACCCTGAAGTAAAGACAATGCTTGGTTAAACAAAAAATTTACCCTGACATGATCATTATCTTTAGCTTCTTTCATGGATACAGGCATTTCAATGCCATAATTTTTGAGGCTCGCTTCCGCCTGAAGGTAAGTTGTTTCCAAACCATCGCTGCGTTCTGTAACGGCGGCTTCTTTACGTTCAATTTCTGTTAACTGTGCAGTCAGTTGGTCTATTTTTGCCGAACGATCAACAGAACTGCGTTCAAGCGCGCTAATCTTGCTGAGAAGCGCCTGTTCCTCGCGGTTTGCAGTAGCTTGATAGTTTTTTAGTCGTTCAGACAGCTCCCGTTTCTGTGCTTCCAGGAAGGCGTACTCGCGTTTATAGGCAGTTTCCAGATTAACTACTTCCTGCTTGGATGAGCCTTGCTTTTTTGGTGACGCAGCTTCGATTTTTTCTTCTGGCGTTGATACGCTTATATTTTCTGAAGTATCTGTGGCTTTATTTTCTTTGGCATAAGCTGAGGTCACCGCCATCAGTAATAGTGTTATCAATAATAATTTATTCATTTTCTCAACGGATTTGGTATTTCAAAATAACCCTGACGTATCTGTTTCTTCAATGAGTCAAATAAAATTTTGATACGCTCAAATTCCTTGGTGTCGCCAACGGTCTCAAATTTCCAACCACCATCCGCCGATCGTTTGGCCATCCCGCCTCTGTTATCCCTGGTTTGAAAAAGAAGGAGTACCGTACCCAGTTTTGCAATATCCACCAGCACGTTTTCTCCATCCAACGCTATGGTCTGCTGGTAAATTCCATTTTCCTTACTCAGTCGAATTTCATCTTCTATTAGAGCCCATGCCTGGCTGGCTGCTTTACTAGGATCAATCAACTGTTGAGCAACATTATTCTCCAGATTTTCAAGTGCCTTGATACGATCTTCCGTCTTAAATGGAAAACCTGTTTGAATGTGCTGCTTATAGTTTTTTAGTATGTCTAGTAAGACGGGTTTCAGACTCTCACCTGATTGCTCCGCCTTCTTAGTGTCAGCAGTCATTTTTTCTATGGAATGCTGCAGTTTCTCAATACTCATTTTCTGCCTTCTATCTTCCACACTTAAATCTGCCAATTGAGAATTGAGTGCAGACATTCTGCTGCCATGTTTTTCCTTTTCAGTATCCAGTTGTGTTTGTAATGTCTCGACTTCGCCTCGAATCTTGGCCAGTGCCTTTGCCAGATTCTCCACACTACTTCCCATCGCTGTCGGTGCAGGAGTTAAAAATATCAATCCAATGAATAAAATTGTTTTCTTTAGAAAATATTTCAGCATAAGTCCCAATGCATAAAATGAATTAAGTGGGTAAGACGGATAGCATGCAATCTGAATTTGCAATCCGTTATTAGCAATTGCCGCATGCTACTAGCTGAATATTTCATTATCGTTACGATCAGATGACATTAAACATTAAATACTCGTCATCTGCAAAACAACTCATTTATATACAATAAGTTACATAAATGTGGAAATAATCGGGATTCATGAGCGCCCAGGCGAATGCGCTTGATTTTTCTTGATAAGATAAGTGGATAATGTGAGATGGAATGTAGCGGAAGAAAAATGATTAGAGCGTCACAAAACTTTTATATTAAATCTATAAGATAAGAATCCACATAATTCAATCAAATGGAGTGGATCAATGATTAACCAAGAAATAATCAAAAGAAAAAATATAGTCCTGTTAACTGATAGTGATTGGCATCTGCGCATCATTCAATTTATAGTTGGTATCCTGATGTTAGCGCTCTATTTGTGGATAGGCGTAGGCATACTCAATTTAATGTCAAACTTGCCTCATATTTTCAAGGATGGATGGGCAAACGTTGTCGAGCATATCATTATTGATGTCGTGTTGGTCCTCGCAGTGCTTGAACTGATTCGCATATTACAATCTTATCTGGCAGTAGGGCGTGTAAAGGTAACCTTCATCCTCGATGTTGCATTAGTGGTGCTGATCGGAGAGTTGATCGGCCTTTGGTATAAAGCATACACATTGATAGAATTTGGATTACATATTGCTGTGATTGCGGTACTGACATTGCTGCGTATTGTTTCTATTCGTTTCTCACCCGATGCTATTGATTGATTCAACTAACCTTTAGGCGCAACAGGAACGAAGTCAGCTAGAGAGAACTAGCAGGTCATAATCTAAGATGAGTATTTTCTATTTATTTGCTTTGCTTATTTTTGATAATAAATCAAATAATTAATCAGCTATACAAATGAAAGGTTGTTTTCATGTTATTGTCACGAATTTGTAAAATTTTATTTATATTATCTCAGCATCCTTTAGCTATATATACTAAGAATGAGATAATGTATGACAATAACAATTCTAATAGTTGAAGATGAACCTATTCTCCAGGAAACGATTTCGCTCAATTTAAAAAGAGCAGGTCTTATTGCTTTATGTGCTGATAATGCGGAGCAAGCTAACAGAATAATCATCAATGTCTTACCCGATCTTGTGATAATTGGTGGGGTACTGCCTAATATGGACAGGGTAGAATTTGCACGCAGGTTGAAGATTGAAGAACGTACCCAATCCATTCCAATTATTATATTAACTGCTCGAGATCAGGAAAGTGAAATAATCGCTAATCTGGTGGTTGAGGTGGAAGATGTTATTATCAAACCCTTTTCACCTCATGAGCTGATTGCAAGAATCAAAGCTGTGTTACGTCGGCGTTTACCCGAGATGGCGGAGGAAATTATTCAGTTGGGGGGATTAAAACTTGATCCAGCTACACATAGAGTACATGCGTACATCAAGGATAAGCAGTTAGAACCAGCTGAAATTACATTAGGGCCCACTGAATTTCGCCTCTTGCATTTTTTGATGGCAAACAAAGAGCGGGTACATACACGCGCCCAACTGCAAGATCGATTATGGGGTGATCATGTTTTTATCGAAGAACGTACCATCGACGTGTATATTCGCAGGCTGAGAACCACTCTTAAAGTAGTCGGTAAAGAAAATCTGGTACAGACAGTCAGGGGAATTGGTTATCGATTTTCTGTTGAGTAAATTAACGATGTTTTAGCTCAAACCAAAATTGTTCAAACCGTAACCTATCATTAAACCCGCAGTCAATAACACCAATTATTCATAGACATCTTTCAGGAGGGAATGAAAGGTGTTTAGTTGCAACTGTTCTTTTTTGGAAATTTCATGAGTCTTAGCTCATATTTATATTTAATGTTAGTGAGAAGGGGTGATCTTCGGTGTTCACAGACGCTCTTTTGTTCAACCTCCCTTTCAGTAAGTAAAGCTTGAATCTAAAACTAGTAATTAAATACTTGATTAGTAAGCTAGGCTCATGGTATAGGGTGGCATTTTAGAAATTTCGTATTCCCCAAAATGGTGTGACGTTTTACGGAAAAATTTCGCATCTACCAGAATAGCTGCATAAAATAGCAGAACCGGCAATGTCCGTAATAATTGTCTCGGTAATTTATCGGCCAGAGATGAATAGCTGTGGCTGTTATCAATGGTAGCTCTGAACTATCGGGACTGGTTATATGCTCAGTTCTGCCTTCAATTACGCCTACAGTAATAATTTCTCTATTTTTAGCATAGTTCTTTGGATCTAAAAATTCCGGACTTTTAATGACAAAACGTCCTTCGCTGGGTTTATTTATTTTGGGGCGACCATAATAATCCAATGGATAAAATATGACCTCCATCCAGCTGAAGTTTTCATCATTCTTGACATCCGCAATGACACCACCCCAGCGCACCAAAGTATTTTTATTACTTTCAATGTCTGCGTTTACCTCTGCATATGAAATTTTTGTTATATGTGGATCTTCAAATGCGAGGGGCAGGGTAGAACATGCACTTAGTAATAAGCTGGTTAAAATCAAATAGAATCTCATAGAAATATCAAATCTTTCTTATTAATTGTAAAAAATCTTTTTGGTAGGATATATTAGAGCGCGTGAGCACTGGAGAAATATACTGGTCAAGGCCTTCATCTATGCGATTTTTATGGTTCTTGCAAAGATAAAATCTGTAAAGGTGCCAGCTGTGGTACGAAAGGGAGAAATAATAAAAGCTGACACCGTAGCCTAAGAACAGGAATAAACTTAGTATTGATCATTATACGGTTCAACATTACGTCTTTATTACTACCTGATGACATCCGCAGTTTTTAATACATTGAAATGAGCTAATATTTACTCTATAACTTGCTGCCTGGTTTTTTACCTTGATATAGTTCCTATTAATTGGGCAACCTGAAAGAAAATCAAGCTCTGGTAAGTGTAGTTGATCAGGTTCAGGCAATCAGATGGTTTCTTTGAGCATTATGATAGATTTCTTCAGGCGTAAGCCTGTCAGGGCTTTGATGGAATCATTCTTGATCATACCCATCAAACCATGCAATTAAATTTTTCTTTATTTCCTGCAAGTTATTGAATTCACTTGGATATGGAAACTATTGCTTAATTGACAGCCATAGTCGCTCAAAAAAATATTCTCATAGTAGCAATCCTTACCCTCTGTGCTGATCTAGATATAATGCTTCTTTAATATCGAAGCAAGTGCATCGCTAATGAACTGGACACCCTGATCAGTATTCATGATCTATGGACAACCATAACCTTGAATGGCTGTCTCTAGTGCTTGATTGCAAAGTCGGTATTCAATGTATTGGACAAGCGCTAGCTCAATACCTTATGCGAATACCAGTTTATGATGGCAATAAAGTAGCCAAAGTTTTTTCCCTGGGGACATAGGTTATGTCAGCAGCCAAACCAGATCAGGTTTGTTAATAACGAGGTCTTTAAGCAAATAGGGTATACATCTTATGCTGTTTGTTTGAGATACTAATCTTTGGAGTTTGTGGGGCTATGCTGACAATACTCGGCGATCTTCATTAGGGACGATGCTTTCTTGCGCTCCAGTATGATTTCTTGGCGCTGAATAATCATAGGTTGAACATGCTAAATTCAACAATTGACATTGACGAACCTGACTAAGATTCCTATGGGGCTCAATCTGCTCTTTGCGTTTTGCAAGACTCAATGATTGGGCTTTCTTGCAAAAAATCTCATTCAATCGCCAACTGACCGATAAGCCAGTATAGGCCATCGGTAGTATGCCTTTCCTCATTGGAGGTGACGTTTTTTTAGAAAATAACCCGGCGGCTTGTTCAATAAGTCGCTGTTTCCAGCTAGGGATCTGCATCGGATGTATATTATGACGCGTTGCTAACTGTGGAAAGGATTCATCTTCACGTCTCGCTGCCAGCGCTAGTTTTGCTTTGAATTCACTTGAATAGCGCGCGCTTTTTACTCATCGTTATTAGGCTCCTTTTTAATTTTATTAGAGCTTAACAACCTGTACGTTTTGCAGGAACACATCAGAGTGTGTGAATTGACGAGTACAGAGCAAGACGCCACTCCTTAGAATAGTCATTTTATTCCAGTGGGTTTGCAACACAGCCACGTGCTTACAAAATGGTGCAATTCGTTCCAGAACAAAAATACTTCGAAGTAAGAATGAAATTTATAAGAAAGACTATTATCTTCATAATATTAATTCCAGAACGAGTGGGCAATTGAGAAATCCAGGTTAAATTAATCTGGGTCGCGAAGCTTGCGCCGATGTGATACTTTACTGTATAGGTCATCATTTATCGTTCTGAATAACCCTGGGAGGAATAAAATTGAAACAATTTATCATCGTTTCACTGACTGTACTTGTGCTTTTATTGACTGCATTGAATTTCGGCATCTACAATATGGCCGCTACCGATAAGCATTGGGCGCCCACAGAAAAGCTGATCAGCTGGGTTCGTGATAGTTCGATAAATGCACGCGCAAAAGAAATCGAAATTCCAGTGCTTGATGAGGATGTTATGCTTGAAGAAGGTTTCAAGCAGTACCATGCCATGTGTACCGAATGCCATTTGGCGCCCGGCAAGCAACCTACCGCACAGGCTATCGGCCTTTACCCACAAGCACCGCTATTTTATGAAAGAGCGTCCGTAACTGATGAAGGTGAGAAATCATTTTTTTCCAAACGATATTTCTGGGTAGTCAAAAATGGTATCAAAATGACGGGTATGCCCGCTTGGGGGCCCACGCATAATGATGAAACAATCTGGGCAATTACTGCTTTTCTTCAAAAACTCCATGGAATGACTGCGGCACAATATTCCGCACTGGTAGACACGCATGGGGATGATCTAATGCACGATCATCATCATGATGGCGACCACCCTCATTAATGCTGGGTATGTGTCGATGATATTTAAGGATAAAGGTCGTGCAACGATTGTAATCAATGATTGGTAATGGATTTAAGATGAAAGGATGAATGACGCAGCACTACCACGGAACGGGCTTCTACATTGATCTGGCTTTCTGCTTTAAACGATTCTTGGTTTTCCAGCCAGCCAATGTTGGTGTCGAGCTCCTTTATCCAAAGGGCCCCCCACTCCATTCCAGGGAGAGTAAACGTTAGCGCTTCATGGTGAGCATTAAAAATTACATAAAAATTATCGTCTTTTACCGGCTCGCCGCGTGGGTAGGGGTTCGGGATCGTAACGCCATTCAAGAAAACGCCAAGTGACTTGGCATATCCCAGGCCCCAATCGTTTTCAGACATCTGCGCCCCTTCTAAGGTAAACCAGGCAATGTCCTTTACTTCGCTGCCATGAATGGGCTGACCTTGAAACCAGTGCCTCCGACGAAAAACAGGGTGGTTTTTACGATATTCGATGAGCTTCTGGCAAAAAACGAGCAAGTCTCTATCCGCATTTTCCCAATCGTACCAGGAAATCTCATTATCCTGGCAGTAGGCATTATTATTGCCTTGTTGCGTACGGCTGATTTCATCACCTCCGAGCAGCATCGGTACGCCTTGCGATAGGATTAGCGTGACAAGGAAGTTTCGCTGCTGACGTTTGCGTAGCTGCAGTACATTGGGGTCATCGGTCTTGCCTTCCACACCACAATTCCACGAACGATTGTGGTTTTCACCATCATTGTTATTCTCACCGTTGGCTTCATTATGCTTTTCATTGTAGGAAACGAGATCGTTTAAAGTAAAACCATCATGGGCAGTGATGAAGTTAATGCTGGCGTAGGGCAGCCGAGACGTGTTTTCGTAAAGATCCGAGCTGCCGGTAAAGCGAGAGGCACACTCCCCGAGCGTTTGATTCTCTCCGCGCCAGAAATCGCGTGCACAGTCCCGATATTTTCCATTCCACTCACTCCATACCGGCGGAAAATTACCCACCTGATATCCCCCTTCTCCGACATCCCAAGGTTCAGCAATAAGCTTCACCTGACTGATGATCGGATCTTGCTGAATGATATTGAAGAATACGGAAAGGCGGTCCACATCATGCAGTTCACGTGCTAAAGTGGCAGCCAGATCAAAGCGGAATCCATCCACATGCATCTCCAGCACCCAGTAGCGTAGCGAATCCATGATGAGCTGTAGCACGAAGGGATTGCGCATGTTCAGGCTGTTACCAGTGCCAGTGTAATCTTGGTAATAGCGTGGATCGTCCGCAAGTCGGTAATAATATGCATTATCGATCCCTTTGAAAGAAAGCATCGGGCCGAGGTGGTTTCCCTCCGCGGTATGGTTGTAAACCACATCCAGAATCACCTCGATTCCAGCCTGATGCAGTGCCTTGACCATTTGTTTGAATTCAGCCACAGCTGCACCAGGGCGTTTTTGGGAGGCATACTGACTATGGGGTGCGAAGTAACCAATGGAATTGTATCCCCAATAATTTCGCAAACCTTGATCCATCAGATGTTTGTCGTGGATGAAGTGATGGATCGGCATGAGCTCGACTGCTGTTATCCCAAGTTGCTTGAAATGCTCAATAATTGCCGGGTGGGCTAAAGCAGTATAAGTGCCTCGTATTTCAGGCGGAATGTCTGGATGTCGATAAGTGAGACCTTTGACATGGGTCTCATAAATGATAGTCTCATGCCAGGGAATTTGCAGTTTACGATCCCCACTCCAATCAAAATGGGGCTGATGTACTACGCTGCGTGGCATGTATGGCGCACTATTGCTGGTGCTTCGAACTTCGCTACCCTTGCCGAAACGGTATGGAAAAACAGCTTCATTCCAATGAATTTGCCCATCGATTGCTTTTGCGTATGGGTCGAGCAGCAACTTGGCAGGATTACAACGCTGACCTTTAGCAGGATCCCAGGGTCCATAGATGCGGAAACCGTAACGCTGGCCCGGCTCCATGGAGGGCACATAGCCGTGCCAGCAATACCCTGCTACCTCGGGTAAATCAATGCGATGTTCTTTTCCTTTTTCATCAAAAAGACACAGTTCGACCCGTTCGGCGGTTTCTGAAAATACTGAAAAGTTCGTTCCAGATCCGTCATAAACGGCTCCCAAAGGATAAGGCTGTCCTGGCCAAATTTTCATATTTTTTTCTAAATAGATTGAAATTTGCTAGTGTTAATAACTGATTACTATATTAACCCTAATAGCTCCCTTTGTGCTAGGGTTATCATTTTCTTGGGTCTGGAGATCATCCTTTTTTTGGAGGATATTTTCTATTTGCTCCTGGCGAACTGTTGAAAACGTATTCGAGGCAATCAATATAGGCAAGCACAGGCAAAAAAAGGAGTTTATATCTGATCTGCAACATAGCTTACTTCGGTGAGAAACAAGGTATGAATCCGATAAGGCTTAGCTTACTGACCAGCAAAGGGCAACCCAAGGTATAGGAATTATGCTCTAATTGCTTGGGAGAAGTGACAGCTGACTCTTAGCGGTTGATACCGATCCATGCGAATTGTTGGAGGCGCTACCTGATAAAACCGATATTGTGCGGGTTCCATAACCGGCTGATGGTAAAAGCCAAACTGGAAGGTTTTTGGCTGCTATCAGTGAACAAATTTAATCACACGGTTTTGATGATGAAAAGTGCCATGGGTGCGGTGATTGATACATACTGAGTGCATGAATCTGAGGAAAGCTGTCCATACCATCTCGCAGATGAATTATTAGGGAGCAGTCTGTCTAAATAGGACATAATGAGGAAAAATGGCCTAAGAGAGCAGTAAAACTTCACTTTTCTGCCAAGAAATAGTGATTAATTCCATTTCTGAATCAAAACTGACTTTATCGGCCACCTTGCCGTATTATGGATACTGTTTGCGGCTCGCCCTCGCGTCATGTTTGATTTGGAAATGGAATAAAACTGTCATTTAGAGACTTCTCCTTACCATCGCAAAATTTTCAGGGTTGCGCAAAAGGTCTTTTTTATGGATATATTTTTGAAGATATATTCGATATAAATTACCCACAGTGCATTGTTTGAGAAAAAACCAAGCATAAGGAAATTCACAACAATGAACCAGTTACCCGAATATATCAATGGCCTGCCCAATATTTGTGGATCGGAAGATCTTGTGGCAAGGGTCATTCAGGAATGCCAAAATGATTCTGTATTCCTGCCGCATAGCAGGATAGATTTCAGCCGCATAAAAAGCGCATTTGCTTGCGCGCTGCACATGCATCAGCCACTTATGCCTGCGGGTGGTGATCATCTACAGACCGCTGCTCTCATCAGTAATCTGCAGTACATGATGGAGCATCCGAACAACGGCGATAATCACAACGCCCCCATGTTTGCCTATTGCTATAAGCGGATGGGAGAATATATTCCGCAATTGATTCATGAAGGTAAAAACCCAAAAATCATGTTGGAGTACTCGGGTACCCTGCTGCACGGCATACGCAAAATGGGGCGGCACGATGTGATAGACAGCCTTAAAGATATCACCTGCAACCCTGAATATAATTGCGCAGTAGAATGGCTGGGCTGCCCTTGGGGTCACTCCGTGGCACCGTCTACTCCCGTGCAGGACTATCGCTTGCACGTGAAAGCCTGGCAACATCATTTTGCTGCAATCTTTGGATTAGAGGCACTTAAGCGGGTGCGCGGTTTTTCTCCTTCGGAAATGGCTCTGCCTAACCATCCCGATGTGGCTTATGAATTCATCAAAACATTAAAAGAGTGCGGCTATCAATGGGTATTGGTTCAAGAGCATTCCGTCGAGGAGCTGGAAAGTGGCTGCTCGCCGCGACAACCTCACTTACCGCATCGCTTGGTCTGCACTCACTCCAACGGCGCAACCGCAGGTATCGTTGCTATTATCAAAACCCAAGGCTCAGATACCAAACTCATCGGCCAAATGCAGCCTTATTACGAAGCAAAATGCTTGTCGCGGACAGAATTGGCTGGCAAGAATATTCCGCCAGTGGTCAGTCAAATCGCCGATGGTGAAAATGGTGGCGTTATGATGAATGAATTCCCATCCAAATATCAAGAGGTTATGCGCGAGTGCGCTTATAGTGATACGCCTAGCGTCAACGTCAGTGAATATCTGGAATACCTTTATTCCATTCAACTTAAGGAAGAAGATTTTCCCATCATCCGCCCCTTGTTTCATAAAAAGATTTGGGCGTATATCCAGCCAGGGGATGGTTCAGACAAACTCAATGCGGCCATTGAAGCGCTATCGCGGGAAGATCACAATTTTCATATGGAAGGGGGGAGTTGGACTAACGATCTTTCTTGGGTGAAAGGCTATGAGAGTATGCTCGAGCCCCTGGAAGAAGTGAGCAAGCTGTTTTACACCACAGCGCTTAAATCAGGCCATGCCACGGATGAACATTGCTATCGGAATGCCCTCTTTCATCTGCTTTGCTCGCAAACAAGCTGTTACCGCTACTGGGGACAAGGCTTATGGACGGATTATGGGCGTGAAATATGCCGCCGCACTTATGAAATCCTTAAGAATGATTTTAGCAAACATACCAAACATTGAGTAGCGGGTGATCCGCATTATTAAGTGCGATCTAACTATAAGGAATAAAAATGTTTTCAAACAGTGACATTGCAAAGATAATTGCTGCGCGTCATCACGATCCTTTTACTGTATTAGGCCGTCATCATAAGGAAGGCATGACAATTGTGCGCGCCTTTAAACCACATGCGAAATCTGTCACGATTGCAGAAAACGGACTGACTATGCAACGAGTGGGTGACACTGACCTCTTTGAATGGCAAGGTGACGGTAGCAACCTGCCGCAACACTACCGCTTTATCTGGCATGATTACGATAACTACGAACACATCGCGCATGATCCCTATACCTACCTGCCTCAGCTCAGTGATTTTGATCTTCACTTATTTGCTGAAGGAAAACATTGGCATGCTTACCGTTTTTTGGGTGCTCATCCACACGAAGTTGACAATGTCAGGGGTACGCTGTTCTCTGTATGGGCACCTGGCGCAGAACGTGTGAGCGTAATCGGTGATTTCAATCGCTGGGACGGCCGTTGTCATCCGATGCGTGTCCGTCGGGATTATGGCGTATGGGAGCTTTTTATTCCTGATGTTCATCCCGGCATGCTCTATAAATATGAGATCCGTAATCGGGAATACGGCACTATCCACTCAAAAATTGACCCGTATGGACAAGAATTTGAATTACGTCCACGCAATGCATCGATCATTGCTAGAGAAAGCAGCTATCAGTGGGGTGACCAAAATTGGCTGGAGCAACGTAGCCAGTTTGATTGGCAACATCGGCCCGTGTCAATTTACGAAGTTCACCTCGGTTCATGGCAACGTGGCACGGAAGGTGAATTTCTTAACTATCGGGAATTAGCCCATCGGCTGGTACTTTATGTGATTGAAATGGGGTTCACTCACATCGAACTGCTGCCAATAACCGAACATCCTTTTGATCTTTCCTGGGGTTATCAAGTGACCGGATATTATGCGCCTACCAGTCGATTCGGCTCTCCAGATGATTTTCGTTATTTTGTCGATTATCTGCACCAGCATCATATCGGAGTTATTCTTGATTGGGTGCCTGCTCATTTCCCCAAGGACGCGCATGGCTTAGCGCGTTTTGATGGTACACCGTTATACGAGCATGGCGATCCACGTAAAGGTGAGCACTTGGATTGGTCTACCCTGATTTTTAACTATAGCCGCCATGAAGTAAAGAATTTCCTGCTCTCAAGTGCGCTTTATTGGCTGGAACAATTCCATATTGACGGATTACGGGTAGATGCAGTGGCCTCCATGCTCTACCTTGATTACTCACGCACAGAATGGATACCTAATCAATACGGTGGCAGAGAAAACCTGGAAGCTATTGATTTTTTGCGTCAAGTCAACACTGTTGTTCATGGCCAGTGTCCGGGTGTGCTGATTTTTGCAGAAGAATCGACCTCCTGGCCACAAGTGACAAAACCTGCCGATAGCGGTGGACTTGGATTTGATATTAAATGGAATATGGGATGGATGAATGATTCTCTGGCCTACTGGTCCAAGGATCCCATTTATCGTCAGCACCATCACAATATTCTTACGTTCAGTATGTTGTATGCTTTTTCAGAGAACTTTATTTTGCCGTTTTCTCATGATGAAGTCGTGCACGGTAAGGGTTCCATGCTGAACAAGATGCCCGGTGATGAGCAGCAACGTTTTGCCAACTTGCGCCTCATCTATACTTATTTGTTTACTCATCCCGGTAAAAAATTGCTCTTTATGGGGACAGAATTTGGTCAGGGACTTGAATGGAACAGTGCTGGAGTTCTAGATTGGTATGTACTTGAGTATGCCAACCATAAAGGTGTGCAACTGCTAGTGAAGGATTTGAACCACCTGTATCACCACACTACAGCGCTTCATCAATATGATTTTGATTGGCATGGGTTTGAATGGATTGATTGTAATGACAACAGAAATTCGATTTTAACCTATCTGCGCAAGTCAGATGAGAATTTTCTGGTGGTTGCCCTTAATCTTACCCCCGTCCTCCATGAAAATTACAGAATGGGTGTGCCAGAATCGGGTGCTTATAAAGAAATTTTTAATTCGGATTCGAATTTTTATGCGGGGAGCAATGTAGGCAATGGTGAGGTAAATCTAGTGGCAGAAGCCATAGAATGGAACGGAAGACCGTATTCCATAAGCTTAACGCTGCCGCCATTAGGCGCAGTCATTCTGGAGAGAATTGATTTCATGACGTAAATTTATGAGATATTGAAGCTAGCCTGGATTGCCTGGTTGATGGCAGACATTCGAAATATCTTATAGTTAGTTATTGAGTTTTTCGCTATTGTTTATCATACAGGCTAGATCACTGTACCTGCGATACGTGATAGCATAATCTCATCTTGAAAATAAAAAGGAAAGGACAATGAGTGAGCCGGCTGTACCAGGATTTTTTATTCGATTTTTTCTCGCATTCGGTGTTTATTTTCGCTTCCTCTTTAATAAGGAATTTGCTGGTGCCGTCTTGCGCATAGGTAAAGGTGAAATCGCCGCTTCCGCCGGTGAGACACCTCCCATCGAAGCCAGACCTCAGGCAGTGGCGCCGCTGCTGAAGGAAGCACCACCCGATTCGGCGCTGCAGTTGTTAGGACTATTACAGCAAGAGGGTCGTTTTATTGATTTTATAGAGGAAGATGTTGCGCGGTTTTCCGATGCGGATATTGGTGCAGCCGTCAGAGTAGTGCACGAGGGGTGTCGGAAAGTCTTGCATGACCATATGACGACGGGACCTGTGCGCGAGGAACAAGAAGGTGCGCGAGTAACGTTGCACGCGGGCTTTGATGCCTCAGCTATTCGTTTGACGGGTAAAGTGGTTGGTCAGCCCCCCTTTAGTGGTACTTTGGTTCACCGCGGCTGGCGGGTTAACAATATCACCTTGCCAAAACTCGCAGAAGGTCATGATGTGAAAGTATTAGCTCCGGCAGAGATAGAACTGTGAAAGAAGCAAAATATAGCATAGGTATTGATTTAGGCACGACCCATTGCGCCGTATCCTGTGTGGATCTGGCGCAAAGTCAGGGAGAAACGGTGGCGCAAGCAATCATGGGAATACCCCAACTGACTTCGCCAGGTAATGTAGAAGAGAAGGCGTTACTCCCATCTTTTATATACTTACCTCATCCCGATGAGTTTGCACAAAATGATTTAATGCTGCCATGGGATAGCGAACGGCAATATGTCGTGGGTGAATTGGCACGTAGTCAAGGGATGCGTACACCAATACGGGTCGTATCTAGTGCAAAAAGCTGGTTGTGCCATCCGGGAGTGGATCGACGCTCAGCTCTCTTGCCACTGGACGCACCCGATGAAATTGAAAAAATTTCACCTTTGCAGGCTTCCATTCATTATCTGCAAGATTTGCGTGACGCATGGAATAACCAACACCCTGAGTCACCTTTAACACAACAGTCGGTGACAATTACTGTCCCTGCCTCCTTTGATCCTGCCGCGCGGGATCTGACTGCTGAAGCTGCGCGGGCGATTGGATTGGATCAATTTCTTCTCCTGGAAGAACCACAGGCCGCATTATACAGTTGGTTACAAGCGACCGGAGGAGATTGGCGTAAACAGGTGAAACCCGGTGATATCATTCTGGTGATAGACGTGGGTGGGGGGACAACTGATTTGTCCTTGATTGCGGTGACTGAACAGGAAGGTAGTCTTGTCCTGCAGCGTATCGCGGTGGGAGATCATATCTTGCTGGGCGGTGATAATATGGATCTGGCGTTAGCCCATGTGGTCAGTTCCAAACTTGCTCATCAAGGCACTCGTCTTGAGCCGTGGCAATTGCATGGCTTGACTCACTCATGCCGTACTGCGAAGGAAATCCTGCTCAATAATCCCGATGCGGAAACAGTCCCGGTGGTCGTTCCCAGCCGGAGCTCACGTTTAATTGGCGGCACTTTGCGCACTGAATTAACTCGTGCTGAGGTGACACAAACCATTGTGGAGGGTTTTTTTCCAAAAGTGGAAGTAACGGCACAATTGGTTTCCCGGCCACGCGGTGCATTGACCAAACTCGGATTACCCTATGCGCAGGATGCCGCTATTACCAGGCATTTAGCAGCATTTCTGACGCGACAGGCGGGTGCTGCTGCAGAATTAACAGGTTTTGAAAATGCATCAGCAGAGGGAGCCAGTTTTTTACACGCGACAGCCGTGCTGTTCAATGGCGGCGTGTTTAAGGCGCCGGTGCTGACTGAACGCGTGAGTGAGGTAATCAATAGCTGGCTACAAAAGGAGAATTCTCCTGCTATACGCTTGTTAAAAGGTGCGGATTTAGACCTCGCCGTGGCGAAAGGTGCCGCCTATTATGGTTATGTCAGACTTGGTCAGGGCGTACGTATTCGCGGGGGTACCGCGAAATCATATTATATCGGGGTGGAAAGTGCCATGCCAGCGGTTCCTGGTATTGAGCCTCCTATCCAGATATTGTGTGTTGCGCCTTTTGGCATGGAGGAAGGAACACGTACTGAAGTACCTAGCCAGGAGTTTGGGCTGGTTGTCGGTGAGCCGGTAAGGTTTCGCTTTTTCGGTTCATCGGTGCGGCGTGAAGATCAAGCAGGCATGATGCTGAATGAGTGGTTGCCAGAAGAAATCGAGGAGCTGGAAGAAATCGAAATCAACCTGCCTGCTGAGAATCACTCGCCAGGAGAAGTGGTTCCGGTACATTTGCAAGCAGCTATCACAGAAATGGGTACCCTGCACCTTGAGGCGGTATCGCCGAAAGGGGAACATTGGAAAGTAGAGTTTGATGTGCGTGGCGGTGTGGAAAACAAACCTTGAGTAAAGAAAAACATCCCGCCCGCTATATCGTCGGTATCGATTTGGGCACGACTCATACCGTTGCGGCCTATGCCGACCTGAACGAGCCCGAGCCTACGCCTGAATTATTTAACATAGAACAATTGATCGCACTCGGTGAAGTAGCTGCGCAGCCGTTATTACCTTCTTTACGTTATCATCCTGCAGCAGGGGAGCTTGCCGAGCACGATCTTCATCTGCCATGGCAGTTAAACCGCATCGATCCGCAGGAACCCAAGGCGGTATTTGGCGAACTGGCCCGTGAACTGGGTTCGCGTGTGCCGGGTCGTTTGGTTGCCAGTGCGAAGAGCTGGCTGTCGTATGCGGCGGTAGACCGCATGGCACCGATTTTGCCATGGGGAGGGGCTGAAGGCATAGACAAAATTTCGCCGGTCCATGCCAGCGCCTCTTATCTGGCGTATGTACGCAGTGCCTGGAACCATCAATTTCCTCAGTATCCATTAGAAAAGCAGGAAGTCGTCATTACCATCCCGGCCTCTTTTGATGAAGGGGCAAGGACATTGACGGTGGAGGCTGCGCATTTGGCAGGTCTTACAAGTGCACGTTTAGTAGAAGAGCCGCAGGCTGCCTGTTATGACTGGCTTGCGCGCTATCAACAGGAACTGAATACCTTATTAGCAGATACCCGCCTGATTCTGGTGTGTGACGTGGGCGGCGGCACGACAGATCTCACCCTGATTAAGGTCACGCTCAAAAATGGCCAGGTGCATCTGACACGTATTGGTGTGGGTAATCATCTTATGCTAGGGGGTGATAACATGGATCTGGCCCTGGCGCATATTGCGGAAAGACAGCTGGTTACGCCAGGTGCGCCGCTGAGTGCAGCCAGTCTGTCGCAACTGATGCAGCAATGCCGTAATGCCAAGGAGCGCTTGCTGGATGCTGATGCGCCGGAAAAAATCATGGTGACCATTCTGGGTACAGGCGCCAAGCTGATTGGTGGAGCGCGCTCAACTGAACTAAATCGTGAGGCAGTACACCGCATGCTGTTGGATGGGTTCTTACCGATCACACCGGTGGATGAGCTTCCGCAACGTACGCGCGGCGGTATCGTTGAGTTTGGATTGCCTTATGTGTCCGACCCGGCCATCAGTCGACATATTGCTGCGTTTCTCACACTGCATGCTCAGGCTTCGCGCGAGGCATTGAGTGAATTGGCACCGCTCGATGACCGTATTCCGATTCCGGATGCTATTTTGCTCAATGGCGGCATTTTTAACAGCACCTTATTATCCCAGCGCTTACTGGGTATATTGGCGCAGTGGCGTGGTGCACCGTTGCAACAACTATTAAACACACAGCCCGATCTTGCAGTGGCTTCTGGCGCAGTGGCTTACGCGATGGCACGCCATGGTCAGGGTATCCGAATTGGTGGGGGGTCAGCACGAAGTTATTTTATCCAGGTTGCAGCAGAACAAGAAGCGCAGCAAGCGGTGTGTATCTTGCCGCGTGGCACAGAAGAAGGCCAACCGGTCCAATTAACTGAACGTAATTTTGCCTTACGGATTGGTGAGCCCGTGCGTTTTCATCTTGTTTCATCCATTAATGATGCCACCTTCCAGCCGGGAGATATCGTTACCCTGGATGACATCATGTTTACGCCGCTACCTCCCACCGCCACGGTACTCACTCAGGATAAGGATGTGGCACGGTCGCAAACGGCTGAAGTGCCAGTGCAGCTACAAACTACCTTGACTGAAGTCGGTACGCTTGAGATGGCCTGTGTTGCCCAGGATAAACCTTCACAGCGCTGGAAGCTGGAGTTTCAATTGCGTGGCGGCAAGGGTGGGCTCATATCGAGTATGTCCAGTACCTTACACCCTCGTTTTGCGGAAGCAAGTGAGCTGCTCAGTTTGGTTTATGGGCCCCCATCAAAGAAGATCAGCCCCAAAGCCATAAAAACCTTACGGTTTGATCTGGAAAAGATTTTAGGCAAGCGCGAGGATTGGGATACCGCTTTATTGCGGGAATTATTCGGCACACTATGGGAATGTGGCCAGCGCCGTCGTTATTCCGCTGCCCATGAAAGATTATGGTTTAATTTGATTGGCTTTTGTTTACGCCCTGGGTTTGGTTATCCGCTTGATGATTGGCGGGTGCAACAGTTATGGTCCATTTATGAGCAAGGGTTGCAATATATAACCGAAGCAGCAGTATGGGCGGAATGGTGGATTTTGTGGCGGCGCGTGAGTGGTGGGCTAAGCGAGCCGGCTCAATGCCAGATTCTTGATGATATTGCTTATGACCTGCAACCTTTAAGCAAGCGCGCCCGGAAACGGTCACCGGGAGCAAAGCCTCAAGGCTATGATGATATGGTACGCCTGGTCGCAACATTGGAACGTTTACCCACAGCACGTAAAATCGAAGTAGGCGAATGGTTGTTGGAGCGCCTGCAAAAAGCATCCGAATCACTGCAAACTTGGTGGGCGGTAGGACGTATTGGGGCAAGAGTACCGTTTTATGGCAGTGTACATAATGTTGTGCCGGCAGAGATTGCCGCCAATTGGCTGCAAAGGGCGATCAAATTGGACTGGAAAAAGATTCGCCCTGCCGCCTTTGCCGCTACCATGCTGGCACGCATGAGTGGAGATCGGGAACGGGATATTTCACCAGAGCTGCGTGCGCAAATTATCCAACATTTACAACAAGCGAAATGTCCAGCATCATGGATTGAGATGGTTGAGCATCCCACTGAACTCCAGGAAACCGACGAGCGGAGTATGTATGGTGAATCCCTGCCGCCCGGGCTGCGCCTGGTACATTAACCTGGTGCATTAAAATTGTAAGCGTGCACAGGTGCAATCCCAGAGCCTGCCCTGACACCAAGGGCGCGGCTAATTCCATTTCCAAATCGAAAATGACGGAAGGCGAGCGGCAGACAGTATCAATCATACCGCAAGGTGAAGCTGACAAAGTCAGTTTTGATTTAGAAATGGAATAAGAATAAATTTTAGAAATTAATCCTATCACTACTGATTATTAGATGAAATTCACAGGGGAAGTGACCCATTTGTCACAAAAAGGGCTAGGGGTAGTTAAAAGCGAAGAGGAAAATATTTCCTATTTTGTGTTTGGCACCTGGCCCGGAGATTTGGGTGAATTTGAAGTTATCGACCGGCCGTTGCATAACAAGAAATACGGCTACGCCAGGCTGGTTCGACTCATTAAACCATCTGACCAAAGGCAGCCGCCTGCCTGTGCTTTTCTTGGTATTAGCGAAGAAGCTTGTTCGGGCTGTCCCTGGATGATTGCGAATTATGAAAGCCAGCTTGAGCAAAAACGAAACCGTTTGATTTATGCCATGAAGAGAATCGGGTTCGCTATGGAGCAATGGAACATCCCTCCAGTGCATCCTTCCCCTTTTTTATATGGTTATCGCAATCGCTTTCAGGTGAAAACTGATGGTGAGAAATTAGGTTTTGTGGCTGAAGGGTCCCATAAAATTGCCCCGGTAAAGGATTGTATCGTGCTGAACGACACATGTAGGAATCTTCTGCAAGGCATGCTCAGGAGTTTGCCGCGCGAAGAGTGGGTACCTGGCACTGGCTATGATTGGAATTTCATCGATATTGATGATGATTTGCCAGCTGAAAATATTCAGCTCAATCAGAAACGACCTTTTAAGCAGGGTAATAGTGCGCAAAATGAATGGATCAAATCCTGGTTGCGTAGCAAACTCAATGAAAACCCCCGTGTCGGTAAAGTCATCGAGTTATTTTGTGGCTCAGGTAATTTCACCGAAGTGATTGCTGAATCGGAATGCAGCGGAATCATTGCGTATGAAGTAGGGCTCGATGCCATCAAGCAACTCCGCACAAAGAATCTGCCCAAAGTAGATGCACGCCCGGTCGATCTATTTAAGCCGTTTATCTGGAAAATCTTGAGAAAAAGTATTGCAGATGCCGATACCCTCGTACTCGATCCACCACGCGCAGGTCTTAAAAACATGAAGGATTTTTTTGAGCATTTTGTTTCGTTGAAGACAATTTACTATATCTCCTGCGATCCTGAGACATTTGCCCGCGATGCCTGGTCTTTCTCAAAAAAAGGCTGGTCGATTGGCGAGATTCAGTTGGTCGATCTATTTCCCCATACCCCGCATGTTGAAACACTGGCGATATTAAGAAAATAAGCTTTTAACAATAATTTGCACTTTTAAACCAATCGATTGCGTCTTGAATCCCTTCCACAGCGGGGCGGGATTGATAACCCAGTTCACGTGCCGCCTTTGCGCTGGAGAAAAACATTTTCTTTTTGGCCATATGAATACTATCAACCGTCGCGCGCGGTTCGGTTTTGGTGAGTTTGGCGACCATCTCCATAGTATGCGCGAGCGGCAGCATCAGCTTGACAGGGATGCTTCTGCGCTTGGTAGGCTTACCGGTGATGGTATCGATGGTTTGGAGAATTTGCAGCAACGTCATGTTGTCGCCCCCCAGAATATAACGCTCTCCGCATTTTCCTTTTTTACAAGCGAGCAGGTGGCCATGCGCAATGTCATCAACATGGGCGACATTCAGTCCGGTATCGACATAGGCCGGCATTTTCCCGCGCAGCGTATCGAGCACGATGCGTCCTGTGGGAGTAGGTTTGACATCGCGCGGGCCGATAGGAGTGGATGGATTGACAATGACTAACGGGAACTGATGCTCGCACACGAGTTGTTGCACCATTTGCTCAGCCAGAAATTTGGAGCGCTTGTAGTGTCCAGCGATAGAGGCCAAATCGGAGAAGGTTTCTTCATCAGCGGGTTCGCTGTTTGGATTCAATCCTAACGTGGCTACGCTACTGGTATACACCATGCGTTCCATGCCTGCTTCTGCGCCTGCAAGAATCAGCGCTTTGGTGCCATTGACATTGATGTCGTACATGATAGCCGGATTGGGGACCCACAAGCGGTAATCTGCTGCGACATGGAACAGATAGTTGCAGCCTGTTACCGCGCGCTTTAATGAGGTGGCATCGCGTAGATCGCCTTCTGCGATCTCGATGGGGAGTTTCATCACATTGCGCCGGTCACTTCCTGGCCTGACAAATGCACGAACCTCATGACCGGCTGCTAGTAAGCATCTCACCACTGCTGAACCAACGAAACCATTTGCACCTGTTACCAGAGATTTCATAGTGGACCTTAAACCGTTACAGAAAATATGAAGTTAAGCTTATTTTCGTTCTCTCCATCCTGTTATTCCATTTATAAATCAAAATTCACTTTGTTGGCATTTCTCTGCCGTATGATTGATACTGTCTACGGTTCGCCTCCAAGTCATGTTTGATTTGAAAATGGAATTAAAAGCGAGCGATTCTTCTACACTTTCTTACCCAGAAGATCAACTTCTGGCAGATGTCGCGAAGTCAATGCAAATATCCATTGCAATGCCCAATCCTGGCGGGCTAATGCACTGGTAATCAGCACAGTGGCTTTGACACTCTTGCGCGAAATCTTGACTTGCTCACCTTGAATGAAAGAACGATTCTGATCGATTTTATTCAGCGTCAGAACGGCCATACCCAATGCCCACAGGCAGAAGCGGCGTATCCCCGTTTCTTTGGGCGGGATCATGCAGGTATAAGTCAGCGCATTACGTAAATGCGCTTTGGCAATGCCAATTAATACGCCGAGACCCTCATCAAAACGTGGATCCGTACATCCTGGTTGCAGCTCATTAAGATCAAACCCTTTTTCCCTGAAGATATCTTGCGGTAACCAGCATGCGCCGCGCTTTCTATCTTCCCAGATATCTTTCAGGATATTGGTCATTTGCAGCCCTTGGCCGAAGGAAACGGCCAATTTCATGAGAGCGGGTTTATTGAGGTTGATTTCTTCCGAATAATCACAAAACAGTTCGGTCAACATTTCTCCTACCACCCCCGCAACGTGGTAACAATACTGATTCAGGGCGGCTAGATCCTTTAATCCTGCCAGCGACTCGGTATCCTGATAATCAGCCATGCCTTGTCCCATGATGCGGACACAACGCTCCAATGCCTTGCGTTGAGTGGGGTTGAAGCTATGCGTAATGCGGATGACCGCAGGCGTATTTTTGATCAGATCATGTTCGGCAGGAATGGTGTGATCAGAAAGCAGGGGAAATAAGGCTTCTGCGAATGCTTCAGCTGCGACCTTTCCGCTGACAACCTGGATAAACATTTCGGCAAACTTGCGGGTTTGCTCAGAAGATAAGCCATTATCGTCTTCCACGGTATCTACAATACGGCACAATAAATAAGCATTGCCGATGACTGGATAGAGTGAGGGGGGAAGTTGTGGAATGGTTAGCGCAAAGGTACGGGAAACCCCTTGCAGAATGTGCTCCTGGTAGTGATTATCTTCAATGCTGGCAGGGTGGGCCATGGTATAAGTCGTCATAAATCGATCTAGGCAGCTAACTGTGAAAAAACAATAAGTTTATTTATACTGATTCATAGCTGATTTCAGTCCAGTATCTTTTCAGGAGCAATAAGTTGTTCGATTGTTTCTCGTGCACGAATCAAATGGATAGCATGACCATCCACCATGATTTCTGCTGCCCGTGGCCGAGTATTGTAATTTGAGCTCATACTCATTCCATAGGCACCGGCTGACATGACAGCCAGTAAATCATCTTGGGTTAAGCTTAGCTGGCGATCGTGCCCCAGAAAATCTCCTGTCTCACAGACAGGCCCTACCACCTGATAAGTGTTAACTTCACCAGATTTTTTAACGACCGGCAATATCTCATGGTAGGCATCATACAGTGCTGGGCGCATCAGATCATTCATTGCAGCGTCCACAATAGCAAAATTTCGATGGGGAGCATGTTTAAGATATTCAACACGCGTCAGCAGTAAACCAGTATTGCCCACTAATGAGCGGCCAGGCTCAATAAGCATGCGTTGCTTACGCTGCCCAACACGGCTACATAGCGCGGTGACATAATCTTTAATGGGTGGAGGCGATTCCTGGTGATAACGAATACCCAGCCCACCGCCCAGATCCAGATGTTCAATATGTATACCTTGGTTCTCCAAACGGTCCAGTAGGGCCAGCATTTTGCTAATGGCTTCGATGAATGGGTCGATTTCGGTGAGCTGCGAGCCAATATGGCAATCCAGACCGGTGATGCGAACGTGAGTCAGTTCATGTGCGGCAGTATGATAAATCCGCTCTGCTTCCGCCATGGGAATACCGAATTTATTTTCTTTGAGACCCGTCGAGATATAAGGATGAGTTTTAGCATCAACGTCGGGGTTAACTCGAAGGCTTACTGGCGCAATTTTGTTCATTTCCTTCGCCAGCTGGTTAAGATTCAGTAACTCCATTTCTGATTCGACATTGAAACAAAGAATACCTGCAGTAAGGGCTGCACGCATTTCATCCTGATTTTTCCCCACACCTGAAAACACAATTTTTTGGGGATCTCCACCCGCTTTTAATACTCGTTGCAATTCGCCGCCGGAAACAATATCAAACCCACTCCCTAGACGGGCAAGAATATTGAGGATGGCGAGATTGGAGTTGGCTTTGACTGCATAGCAAATGAGATGATCCCGCCCAGCGAAGGCGCGATCGAATTCTTGATAAGCAGCCATCAACGCGGCACGAGAATAAACATAGCAGGGCGTGCCAAATTCTTTGGCAATCTCGATCAAGGACGCCGATTCGGCGAAAAGTTGATCATGTTGATAGGTAAAGGATGTAAATTTGCTCATTGATTTTTTTGTGTCTCCTCAGACGGTTGTGATGCTGGAGGAGATTCTTTGGGGGGAAGATAGAGCGGCCCTTTTGTTCCACAAGCAGTCAACCAGAAGGATATGAAAGCAGCGATATACAGTAGGCGCACGTGATGCATATAAAGTTAAAAGTGACGGATATTATCATAAGTGCGTCACAGAAAGATGTGAAATGAAATTTTGTTCATCTTATTTTGCTTGGTTGCATCTATAAAATCTATCGTCATTAAATTTCTAAATCAAAACTGATTTTGTCGGCTTCGCCTTGCTGTATGATTGATACTGTCTGCGGCTTGCATCCGCGTCATTTTTGATTGAGAAATGGAATAAGCCATTGGCTTAATTTGTCCGATACAGCATCACTTGCTGAAATGAAAGCAGCGACCGCGCCAGCAGCATCAGCCGACGGAGCGGCTTGTTCGCTAGAGAAGTTTTCTTGGGCGAGTAATAAGCGTGAATTTCGTTCGATCAAGCTAGCGCGCAAGCGAATGATAGCCAGGCTATTGTCTGGTTTATCAAATACCTGAGTAAATTCCACGAGTTCGATGTATAAAGCATAGTCTGCCTTTAAGCCGTCATGGCTACTGATCATACCATTCCGGGTAATGAGGTGATCTTTAATTCGCAGAGTAAGCAGTTTGGCTGGTGAGGCAGCCCAACGACTGTCGGCATAGGCATAGGATCGTGCCGGATCATGGTAGGCAAATCGATACTGGATTGCTGAGTTATCCAACCATACAGGAGCTTTAATCTCTGCTACGAAAATACTTGTGTTAAAGGGAGCTGGATTGCTCTGCTCTGCAGGGCGTTGCAGGCCAAAATCATAGACGGTTACCGGAGAATTTTTTTGCGGTGCTAGTGAACAGCCAGCAAGCAGTAAAAATACGATAGCGAATTTAATAGCGAATTGGATCATGGCATGATCTTCCGTGGCGGCACAAAACCGTTTTCTCCGGGGCCAGGTAAAGTAGGACGGCTACCAAATAGTAAGCTTTGCGGCTGTTCTTCTAATTTAAGTATCATACGGTTGATATGGTAGGAGCTTTCTGTAATGGCTGTGCTGACTTCTCGTAATTTTAGTAAAGTATCAGTAAGTTCCCGGCTATTCTGTGTCAAGTTATCTGCCAGACCGTTTTGTCGGTTGATTTTTCCCAGAGTTTGATTGATATCTGAAAAGAGCTGATTGGTCTGCTTAAACACAAGTCCAACCTCGGAAGTTAAATCAGGTAGAGATTGAATGCCTGATTGTAGCTGATCTGCCAAACTATCGTAACGGCGGATCGCCTGGACAAGACCAGTCAGAATAGTATGGATTTGCTCCTGATTCTGTTCATTTAACAAAGAATTGATGCGTTTGATGGCATGGTTGGAATTATTGACTAAATCTTCTAGTGAGGTGGAAAGTTCTTTGACAAAAGAAGGGCGCAGAGGAATACGTTCATCAGGGGAGAGGAGTTCATCCGAAGGCTCTTTCCCCTCAATATTCATTTCGATAAAGGCAAGTCCAGTAATTCCCAGAGTAGATAATTGTGCATAGATATTTTTTGGAAAAACGACATGGCTACGCACGGCGATGCGTATTAAGATCAGATTCGGATTCTGTGGGTCGAACCTGATGTTTTCGACCTTGCCGACAGGGACACCACGAAAACGAACTGAGGATTCAGGATTCAATCCTGCCACGGAACCTTCTTTCGATACCAGAATATAGTGGTCGTGCAGTATCTTCTGGTCGCTAAACCACATGATAGCGGCTGCCGCTGCCATGCCCAGGATAATGACGAATAAACCCGCTGCAAGTGCATGGGCCCGGTTTTCCATTTACAGTCCTAATGAGATGATTGCTGATAGATATAGGTATTATGACACCAAGTGAAGAGGTCAGTGAGATATTGACACTTATTATTTTGTTTATGATCTGATTCCATTTTTAAATCAAAACTGACAACTGACTTTGTCGGCTTCATCTTGCCGTATGATTGATACTGTCTGTGGCTCGCCTTCGCGTCATATTTGATTTAGAAATGGAATGAGTCGATTTTACAACACCTCAAAGGGATTTTGATAGACCATTGAGAACTTCAGCGCAGTAATACTTGACACAAGTATTTTCTGCGGTAGTGTAATCAGACTCTCAATTCTTACAGGAAAAAAGATGCTTGAGTCATTTTTACTGCTAATTTTTTCGTTAATAGGGATCATAGCCATCATTCTGGTGATCCCCTTTTTGCGTCGTAACCTTGTTTCCAATTTTATATTGAAAATTTTCCGCAAAATTCTTCCTCAGATTTCACAGACTGAGCGGGAGGCGCTCGATGCAGGGACAGTGTGGTGGGAGGGAGATCTGTTTAGCGGTAGACCAGATTGGCACAAATTACTGGCTTATCCCAAACCTACGCTCAGCCCGGAGGAAAAAGCATTTCTGGATGGTCCCGTTGAGCAACTTTGTACGATGCTGGATGAATGGCATATTACCCACGAGCGCTATGATTTGCCACCCCATGTCTGGCAATTCATTAAAGATAATGGATTCTTCGGTTTGATTATTCCGAAGGAATATGAAGGGTATGGCTTTTCGGCATTGGCGCATTCTGAGGTAGTGATGAAAATCGGCTCGCGCAGTAACACGGCAGCTGTAACGGTCATGGTGCCCAATTCGTTGGGTCCAGCTGAATTACTATTGCATTACGGGACTGAGGAGCAGAAAAACTATTATCTACCTCGTTTGGCGAAAGGTATTGAAGTGCCTTGTTTTGCCTTGACCGGACCAGAAGCAGGTTCTGATGCTGGATCCATCCCTGATCTGGGAATTGTATGTCGAGGTGAGTATAACGGTCAGCAAGATGTGCTCGGCATGCGCGTTACCTGGGAGAAACGTTACATTACGTTGGGGCCGGTTGCCACTATCCTGGGATTGGCCTTCAGGCTACGTGATCCAGATAAATTATTTGGCGATCAAGAAGATCTGGGTATTACCCTGGCTTTAATTCCTACTCAAACGCCAGGTGTGAATATCGGCCGTCGTCATTTTCCGTTGAACGGAGCGTTTCAGAATGGTCCAAATTCTGGCAAGGATGTATTCATTCCCATGGAGTGGGTAATCGGTGGACATGAGGGAGTGGGTAACGGCTGGCGGATGTTGATGAACTGCCTGGCTGCCGGACGGTCGATTTCCCTGCCCGCTACCAGTACCGGGGCAGCCAAACTGGCTGCCCGCACAGGTGGTGCATACGGTCGGGTGCGCGTGCAATTTAAGACCCCTATTGGGTTCTTTGAAGGAGTGGAAGAAGTGCTGGCACGCATTGCTGGCAACACCTACATGATGGATGCGGCCAGAGTCATGACTGCTGGTGCAGTGGATCTCGGTGAAAAACCATCGGTGATTTCAGCTATCGTTAAATATCATTTGACCGAGCGTAGCCGTCAGGCGATTAATGATGCCATGGATATCCACGGTGGCAAAGGCATTTGTATGGGGCCAAGCAACTATTTAGCCCGCACTTATCAGCAGATTCCAGTCGGTATTACGGTCGAAGGTGCCAATATTTTGACGCGCAATATGATCATTTTCGGTCAGGGTGCAATACGTGGCCATCCCTATGTATTACAAGAAATCAATGCAGCGAATGATCCGGACAAAAAACAGGCTTCGGTTGCATTTGATCGGGCACTGATGGGACATATTGGCTTTAGTCTGCGTAATATCTTGCGAAGTTTTTTCTTCGGTTTAGGCAGCAAATATATTAAAGGAGTACCAGAGGGTGTTTTGAATGATACCGCCGATTATTACCGGCAATTGACGCGCTTTTCCGCTGCGTTTGCTTTAGTGACCGATATTGCCATGCTAAAGCTGGGCGGAGCACTCAAACGGAAGGAAAGGATATCTGCACGACTCGGCGATATTCTCAGTATGCTGTATTTGTGCTCTGCAACACTGAAGCGTTTTGAAGATGAGGGACGACCTGTTGCAGATTTGCCGCTGTTGCATTGGTCAATCCAGGATGCACGCTATCGTATTCAGCAAACCTTCGATGAATTGCTGAAGAACTTTCCGGGAAACTGGTTGATGCATTGGATGATGCGAATACTGGTGTTCCCATTAGGGATGCGGTTTGCACCACCCTCCGATGCACTTTCGCATACAGTTGCTCGACTGATTCTGGAGCCTGGTGAAGTGCGTGATCGTCTGACAGCAGGAATGTATGTTCCTACAGCTGACAAAGAGCCTTTGGCGCATCTTGAGCAGGCTATGGAATGTGCCGTGGCATGCGACGCCATCGAGATAAAATTGCGCAACGCTATTAAGACAGGCCAATTGACTTCATCCAAAGATAGGAGAGTAACCGAGGCACTGGAGCGCGGTATTATTAATCAAGAAGAAGCGGCATTACTCGAAAAAATGAAGGTCTTGCGACGTCGCGTGATTATGGTCGATGATTTTCCGCCTGATTTTGGGAAAGCAACAGATACGACATCATAAAACAGGGCAGAATTTCTACGAACAGTATGGTCAATATAAACAGGGAGAAAACGTGGCAAATCATCCGCACAGCAAGACAGATGTCATTCCGGTAGAAGTGGCTAAAACCCTGGATGGCTTATTCAAAGAACGAGTACGTCGCTCTGCCGAATCAGTGGCTTATCGCGATTTTGATGTGGCGAGTGAGAAATGGCGTGATTACACTTGGTCTGAGATGGCACAAGGAGTCATGCGCTGGCAAACTGCCTTGTCGCGGGAAAACTTGACTCCTGGCGATCGGGTCGCGGTGATGTCGCGAAATTGCCACCAGTGGATAATGTTCGAACAGGCAGCGATTGGATTGGGTTTGGTGGTGGTGCCGCTTTACACAGAGGATCGTGCTGAAAATGCAGCTTACTGCCTGCAGAATGCTGGTGTTAAGCTGCTGTTAGTAGAGGAATTGGCGCAATGGGAAGCATTTTCTCTGGTAAAACAGGAGCACCTCAGCAAATTGTTGCGTATCGTAATCATTACTTTGTCCGAGCAGGAGGCAATTCAGGTAGACGATCGGGTGATCGCGATGAGCAAGTGGTTGCCGGAGCAAGCGGGCGATATCCCTCATCAGACTAACGACCCGCATGCACTGGTAACGATCATCTATACTTCGGGCACAACGGGGCATCCCAAAGGCGTGATGCTCAGCCATCATAATATCCTGACCAATGCATACGCTTCTGCTCAGGTCGTGAACGTGACATCCGATGATCTGCTGCTTTCGTTTTTGCCCCTGTCTCATACATTTGAGCGCACAGCTGGCTATTATGTGCCCATGATGTGTGGCGCCACCATCGCTTATGCTCGCTCGATTCAACAGTTGCAGGAGGATTTGCTCACAATTCGTCCATCTGTCCTGGTTTCGGTGCCACGTATCTATGAGCGAGTATATGCAGGCATACGCGCCAAATTGGATGAGGGGCCAGCGCTAGCTAAAAAACTGTTCAATCTGGCGGTAGAAGTCGGTTACAGCCGATTTGAGCATCAGCAAGGGCGTGATTCCTGGCACTGGTCTCATTTGCTATGGCCATTGCTGGATAAGCTGGTAGCACGTAAACTGATGGATAAGCTGGGTGGGCGGCTACAGTTGGCGCTAAGTGGGGGAGCAGCGCTCTCGCCTGAGATTTCACGTGTCTTCATTGGCTTAGGATTACCGATATTGCAAGGGTATGGGATGACAGAAACAAGTCCAGTGGTTTGTGCTAATCGCCTGGCTAATAACTTGCCCTCCAGTGTGGGTTTGCCTATCCCGGGGGTGGAAGTCAAGCTCGGAGAGCACGGTGACCTGCTGATTCGCGGCCCTAATGTCATGCTTGGCTACTGGAATAATCCGGAAGCGACCCGAGCAATCATTTCTGATGATGGTTGGCTGAATTCGGGGGATATTGCCAGTATCGATGAACAAGGGTACATCACAATTACTGGACGTATAAAAGATATTATCGTGACCTCCACGGGTGAAAAGGTGCCCCCAGCCGATATGGAAGCGGCTATTTTGCGAAATCCTCTGTTCGAGCAAGTTATGATCATTGGTGAAGGACGCTCTTATTTGAGTGCATTGGTGGTACTGAGCAGGCGTGGCTTGGAAAGTGTTGCTGCCCAGTGCCAAGTGTCAACCGACCCGCAGCAACTGGCGAAAAATGAGCAAGCAGAAGAAATTGTATTGGAGATGATTGGCCAGCAAATCCATGAATTTCCAGGGTATGCCCAAGTATATCGTGTAGCTTTAATCCATGAGCCGTGGACAGTGGCAAATGAAATGCTGACACCTACTCTGAAATTGAAGCGGTCAAAAATTCTGGAGCGCTACAAGACTGAGATCGAGCGCTTATACGCGGGGCACTGACCAAAATGAATTCTCTTTAAACTACCTCTAACTTGTTATGAGTCAGTAATGCCAAACATTCCGTATGATCCCGCACGACACGTTTCCTTGCCAGAAAGTCAGCCCATCTTGCGCACGGTACCGATGCCATCGGATACCAATTACGCTGGTGATATTTTCGGTGGCTGGATCATGTCGCAAGTCGATATTGCGGGCAGCATTCCCGCCATCCGGCGAGCACGAGGACGCGTCGCAACGGTGGCTGTCAATTCCTTTGTATTTAAGCAACCTGTGTTTGTAGGCGATATCGTTAGTTTCTACGCCAATATTATCAAAATAGGGCGCACCTCTATTACTGTTGATGTATCGGTCTATGCGCAACGTGGTACACGGGAAGGTGGACAAGAGATTTGTATCAAAGTAACCGAAGCGGTACTAACTTACGTGGCGATTGATGCAGACCGGCGGCCAAGGGTAGTACCGCAGGAATAGTGCAGCGCACTCATCACTCTCATCAATAAATCAATAACGAGAATCAGAGGTAAAGTCAAAGTGTATGTCAGGATGCGCTTAGTTATAAAAATAAGTATTGGCAAAGAAAATATCCTGGTGTAATAGTGATTGCAAAAAGAGTGGAATGAAACTGGCAAATTATTCCAGAGATTTATAACTGAACCAGAGTAAGATTGCCGCCAATCTTATTTCTGCCATTGATATATGCTTGCCAAATTGAGAGTGTTTCTCTATAAGCTACCCATAATTCATTTCAAAATAGATTTCCAGCATGCCAACTTTACCGAAGCGTACCCATATCTACCAGAATCATCATTTCGATAGTACCCGTTGGGATTATTTCGAGCCGCGCGAGAATGATATCGTCGTGGCCACATCATACAAGGCGGGTACGACCTGGACTCAGGCTATTGTGGCGCATCTGCTTTTTCCAGATGGAAATTTCCCGGCTGCTCCTGCGGAAATGTCACCGTGGCTGGATATGCGCATTATGCCGCTTGAAGTAGTGTTGAACAAATTGAAAGCTCAGACGCACCGTCGCTTCATCAAGACGCATTTGCCGCTTGATGGAATGTTGTATAGTGAGAAAATCAAGTACCTTTATATTGCCCGCGATCCGCGGGATGTCTTCATGTCGTTATGGAATCATTATAAGAGTATGAAGGATGAGTTTTTTACACTGATGAATTTGCTGCCGGGCCGAGTGGGTGATGAGTTGCCGCGACCACCCGATGATATCCATACCTTTTGGCGGAATTGGATAACGCGTGGTTCGTTCGCGTGGGAAACGGATGGTTGGCCCTACTGGTCGCATCTTTCCAATGTGCAGTCTTGGTGGAATTTTCGTCACCTGCCTAATATTCAACTATTTCACTACAACGATATGCTCGAAGATACTGAGCGGGAAGTGCGTCGCATGGCTGCATTTCTGGAAATTGATGTGTCCGAGAATACTTGGGCTGACATCATCCAGGCAGTTTCCTTTGCGGAAATGAAACGTCAGGGAGATCGATACGCACCGGGAGGTGGCCATTTCTGGAAAGGGGGAGCACAAACTTTTCTTCATAAAGGTACAAACGGTCGTTGGCGTGAGGTGCTTTCTGACGAGGAAATAACGCTGTATGAGGCTGCTTGTGATCGAGCACTCACTTTCGACTGCCGTGAATGGCTCGAGAGCGGTGGCGCGATCTAACTAATCGGAATCCAGCTCTGGGTGATGAGCGATTCTTGAGGCAATGGCAAAAGAAGCCATCTTAGGTGAATGACAATGATGATGTGATTTGCGCTTGATTTGGATAAATTTTGATTGTTGAAAAAATTAACAGAAGGGCAACATTGTTTCCCAGCCATGTTGGCAACCGCATAAGATGGATAAATTGCGTTGTAAAAAATATCTTCTTTCTTCAAAGATTTATATTTATAAATTATGTATGTAGTGAAAAAACCATTCCATTTTAACTGGTCAAATTGCTTAACGCATAATTTGTCAAGAGATTGACGCAGTGCTAATTCACGGGTAGCATTCCCGATTCTGATATGTAAGGATAATAGGATGCGCGCAAAGCTGGTTGTCGGTAACTGGAAAATGAATGGCAATCTGGTACAGAACCAGGAGCTGCTCACTGCAATCATTTCCGGTAGCAAGGGATTACGGGATGTCATATGTGCAGTTTGTGTGCCTTATCCTTATTTGCCAGCGGTGCAGCTTGCTCTGAAAGATACTCATATATTCTGGGGCGCACAAAATGTCAGTCAATTTGATCTGGGTGCCTATACTGGCGAAGTGGCGGTAGAGATGTTGCTGGATTTTGCTTGTCGTTATGTGATTGTCGGGCATTCCGAGAGACGATCTCTGTTTGGTGAGGATAACCATACCGTAGCCGAGAAGTTTAAGAAAGCCCAGAGCGCTGGTTTGATACCCATTCTATGTGTCGGTGAGACATTGGCACAACGTGAAATTGGTGAAACGGAGCGAATAATAGAAGAGCAGCTTGATGCTGTGATCAAGTTAACCGGAGCTAATTCGTTAACGCAGTCAGTTATTGCTTATGAGCCTGTATGGGCAATTGGTACGGGCAGAACGGCGACTCCCGCACAGGCTCAGAGTGTGCATGCCTTTATACGCAGCAGGATTGCTAAGCAAAACACAGAAGTGGCGGCTAACGTGCAGATCCTATATGGAGGAAGCGTAAAAGCTGGTAATGCCAGCGATTTATTTGCAATGCCTGATATCGATGGAGGATTGATAGGAGGTGCTTCATTGAATGCTAACGAGTTTATTTCAATCTGTTCAGCTGCACAGCAATGATTTTTTAAGAGTAAAAAATGGAAACAATAGTTTGGTCGATACATCTGATAGCAGCGTTGGTGGTGGTAATTTTAGTTTTATTGCAACATGGAAAAGGCGCAGATATGGGTGCTGCATTTGGCAGTGGCTCAGCCGGAAGTCTGTTTGGCGCAAGTGGTTCAGCTAATTTTCTGAGTCGAACAACTGCTTTGGCCGCTACGGTATTTTTTATTACTAGTCTGTCGCTCGCTTATTTCTCTGGTGGCGGGACTGAGAGCACCAGTATAATGAAGCGTTTTGAAGTGGAATCTGCTGGGGTAAAAGAGGCAGAAACAACAACAGATATGAAGCCTTCTGCAGAAGAGCCAGTTGATGATGCTGCTTCTAAGGCTGGGGAAATACCTGAATAATTAAAAGATTGTTTATGATTAGATTTAATTTCTGTATCAAGTGAATTTTTTATTGACTCGGAAATAATCGGCCGATGTGGTGGAATTGGTAGACACGCCGTCTTGAGGGGGCGGTGGCGAAAGCTGTGCGAGTTCGAGTCTCGCCATCGGCACCATTGCATATTAAAAAATAGCGACTACGCAAGTAAATCAATAACGAGAATAACAACAATCATGCTAGAAACAATGCTTGGTAATTATTTTCCAATTCTCCTATTCATTTTGGTTGGGTTGGCAGTGGGTATATTATCCATGTTGGCTGGCTGGTTGTTTGCACCCAATCGACCTGATAGTGAGAAATTATCGCCCTATGAATGTGGTTTTGAAGCCTTTGAAGATGCACGTATGAAGTTTGATGTGCGCTATTATTTGATAGCGATATTATTTATTCTGTTTGATCTGGAAATTGCCTTCCTTTTTCCTTGGGCAGTGGTATTAAATGAAATTGGTATGTTTGGCTTTATTGCGATGCTGGTATTTCTTGGCATACTTGTGGTAGGTTTTGCTTACGAGTGGATGAAAGGTGCCCTAGAGTGGGATTGATATGATGGACAGTACAGTAGATAAAGGTTTTATAACCACTAGTCTGGATTCCGTAATTAATTGGGGTCGTACCGGGTCAATGTGGCCCATGACATTTGGGCTTGCCTGTTGTGCAGTAGAAATGATGCAGACTGGAGCATCACGATATGATCTGGATCGATTTGGAATAGTTTTCCGACCTAGTCCGCGACAATCAGACGTAATGATTGTAGCAGGAACATTATGTAACAAGATGGCTCCCGCATTACGTAAAGTTTATGATCAAATGGCTGAGCCACGCTGGGTTATTTCCATGGGTTCCTGTGCAAATGGTGGGGGTTATTACCATTATTCATATTCTGTCGTTCGTGGCTGTGATCGAATTGTACCCGTTGATATTTATGTTCCGGGATGCCCGCCGACTGCTGAAGCTCTCCTTTATGGAATCATTCAGCTCCAAAATAAAATTAAAAGAACAAATACCATTGCTCGTTAGGTTCTAACATGTCGATTAGTCGTTTGGAAAAGCTCGCATCATCTTTGCAGAGTGTACTTGATAGTAAGCTAGTAAGTTTGAGTCAACACTTACATGAAATAACCATTCTGATAAGGTCACAAGATTTGTTGGATGTAGCGGAAGCATTGCGCGACCATCCTGATCTGAATTTTGATACGCTTATTGATTTGTGTGGTGTCGATTATTCAGCCCATACGCATGATTCCTTTGCGGGAGAAGGGCGCCAGAACAGACGATTTGCCGTTGTTTATCACTTGCTTTCAGTCAATCTCAATCATCGAGTGCGAGTAAGAGTATTTGCCGATGATAATGAATTGCCGATAGTGGATTCGGTAATGGGCATTTGGCCAGCAGCTAATTGGTTTGAGCGCGAAGCATTCGATCTTTACGGTATCATTTTTTTCAATCATCCTGATTTACGAAGGATTCTTACTGATTATGGTTTTATTGGTAATCCATTCCGTAAAGATTTTCCGTTATCCGGATATGTAGAGATGCGCTATGATGCTGATCAGAAACGAGTTATTTATCAACCTGTCACAATAGAGCCTCGAGAGATAACACCTTATGTCATCCGTGAGGAATTTTACGGTGAAGGAAAAAAGGTCGACTAAACATGAAATTAAAACATATCTTTTTTGATGCTGGGATAGCTTAGGATATGGCTGAAATACGTAATTACACCATGAATTTTGGACCACAACACCCTGCCGCACACGGTGTTTTACGGTTGGTAATGGAATTAGATGGTGAAGTAATCAGGCGATTAGATCCGCATATTGGATTGTTACATCGTGCCACAGAAAAACTGGCCGAAAACAAGACTTATATTCAGTCAGTGCCTTATATGGACCGGTTGGATTATGTTTCAATGATGGCGAATGAGCATGCGTATGTAATGGCAATTGAACGGTTATTGCAAATTGAGGTGCCTTTACGAGCCCAGTATATACGCGTCATGTTTGATGAGATAACGAGAATATTGAATCATTTGCTCTGGCTGGGAGCACACGCGCTCGATGTGGGCGCCATGACAGTGTTTCTCTATGCATTCCGTGACAGAGAAGATTTGATGGACTGCTATGAAGCCGTGTCGGGAGCGAGAATGCATGCAGCCTATTATCGACCTGGTGGTGTCTATCGAGATCTGCCTGACACAATGCCTCAGTATCAAGCCTCACAAATTCATGACGAAAAGAAAACACAAAAAAGAAATGAAAATCGTCAAGGATCTCTGCTTGATTTTATAGAAGATTTTACTAATCGTTTTCCGAAATACATCGATGAATATGAAACGCTTCTGACTGATAATCGTATCTGGAAACAAAGGTTAGTAGATATTGGTGTGGTTTCGCCCGAGCGCGCCAAAGCGTTGGGTTTTACCGGGCCAATGTTGCGAGGTTCCGGAGTGGAATGGGATTTACGCAAAAAACAGCCCTATGAGGTCTATGATAAGGTTGATTTTGATATACCAGTAGGAGTTAATGGCGATTGCTATGATCGTTATTTAGTGCGTATAGAAGAAATGCGGCAGTCTACCCGGATTATTAAGCAGTGTATTGAATGGTTACGTCACAATCCTGGTCCAGTTATAATTGACAACCATAAAGTTGCGCCTCCTTCACGTGTAGCCATGAAACAGAACATGGAAGAGTTGATTCATCACTTCAAGCTTTTCACTGAAGGTATTCATGTTCCACCTGGTGAAGTATATGCAGCCGTTGAACATCCCAAGGGGGAATTTGGTATCTATATTATCTCTGACAGTGGCAACAAACCCTACCGTTTAAAAATTCGCGCACCAGGATTTGCTCATTTGGCCTCTATAGATGAAATGGCACGTGGTCACATGATTGCTGATTTAGTTGCCATCATAGGTACACAAGATATTGTTTTTGGTGAAATAGACAGATAAATAAAAAAGAAATGTTAAGCGCTGAATCCTTGGAAAAAATAAATCGAGAGATTGCAAAATACCCAGCTGACCAAAAACAATCGGCAGTGATGTCTGCACTTGCTATTGCGCAGGATGAAAAAGGCTGGCTCGCTACCGAAACCATGGATTTCATTGCCCAATATTTAGGCATGCCGGCTATTGCAGTATATGAAGTTGCGACATTTTATGGCATGTACAATTTGAAGCCGGTAGGGAAATATAAGCTTACAGTATGTACCAACCTGCCATGTGCCTTATCGGGCGGAAATGATGCGGCGAATTATTTAAAGCAAAAGCTTGGAATAGGGTTTAATGAAACGACAGCTGACGGGCTCTTCACGCTTAAGGAAGGCGAATGTATGGGAGCGTGTGGAGATGCTCCAGTTTTATTGGTTAATAACAAGCGTATGTGTAGTTTTATGTCTAATGAGCAAATAGATCAACTGCTGGAGGAATTGCGCAAATGACTCAGTCTGTCCAGGTGATTTTAGCTGGTGTCGATCCAACTGATCCTGATAACTGGAGGTTAAAAAGCTATCTTAAGCGCGATGGCTATACTGCTCTCAGAAAAATAATTACCAATAAGATCTCGCCTGAAAATGTTATTGAAGAGGTCAAAAAATCCGCATTACGTGGTCGTGGTGGGGCAGGATTTCCCACAGGCTTGAAATGGAGTTTCATGCCCCGTCAATACGAGGGAGATAAGTACCTGGTATGTAATTCTGATGAAGGTGAGCCGGGGACATTTAAAGATCGCGACATCATGCGATACAATCCGCATATCTTGATTGAGGGTATGGCGATTGCTGCTTATGCCATAGGAGTTAAAGCAGGTTACAACTATATTCATGGTGAGATCTGGGAAACCTATGAGCGTATGGAAGAAGCTGTCGAAGAAGCGCGCCAAGCCGGTCTTTTAGGGAACAATATTCTGGGTTCAGAATTTAGCTTCCAGCTTAACAATCATCATGGCTATGGTGCGTATATTTGTGGAGAGGAAACAGCACTACTGGAATCGATAGAAGGTAAGAAAGGGCAGCCCCGTTTCAAGCCGCCTTTTCCTGCAAGTTATGGTCTTTACGGTAAACCGACGACTATCAACAATACAGAAACATTTGCATCAGTGCCTTGGATCATACGTCATGGTGGAGAGAAATACCTGCAGCTAGGGAAACCCAACAATGGTGGCACCAAGATTTTTTCAGTATCAGGTCATGTTAATAAGCCAGGAAATTATGAAGTACCGCTAGGAACCCCTTTTGCAAAACTGCTAGAAATGGCAGGAGGAATGCGTGGTGGCAGAAAACTAAAAGGATGTATTCCTGGCGGGTCTTCTATGCCTGTTCTACCGGGTGATGTGATGATGCAAACAGATATGGACTATGATTCCATTGCTAAAGCCGGCTCAATGCTCGGTTCGGGAGCAGTCATTATCATGGACGACACAACCTGTATGGTGAAAGCACTGGAACGCTTATCTTACTTTTATTATGAAGAATCCTGTGGTCAGTGTACGCCGTGTAGGGAAGGAACGGGCTGGCTTTACCGTATTATCAATCGCATAGAGCACGGGAAAGGTAAACCGGAAGATCTGGATTTACTCGATAATCTGGCTGACAATATTCAAGGACGCACCATTTGTGCGTTAGGCGATGCAGCGGCGATGCCCGTACGCGCAATGTTGCAGCATTTTCGAGATGAGTTTGTGTATCACATTGAGCATAAGAAATGCATGGTGTGATGAGCACTTTGTCGATGTGATTTTTTTTATGTGTGATTAATCCGAGAGTTTGTAATCGATGATCAATATCGAAATCAATGGTAAGGAAGTAACTGTACCCAAAGGTGGCACCGTAATGGACGGTGCCAGACAACTCGGGATTTATATTCCTCATTTTTGCTATCACAAAAAGTTGTCGATCGCGGCCAATTGCCGCATGTGTCTGGTACAAGTAGAGAAAGCACCTAAACCCTTACCTGCTTGTGCGACACCTGCAACAGAAGGGATGAAAGTTTATACACACTCGCAGCAGGCAGTAACGGCGCAAAAAGGAGTAATGGAGTTTTTGCTTATCAACCACCCGCTGGATTGCCCCATTTGCGATCAAGGTGGTGAATGTCAGCTACAAGATCTGGCGGTGGGTTATGGCGCCAGTGAATCACGTTATGAGGAAGAAAAACGGGTAGTTACCAATAAAAACCTGGGCCCTCTTATTTCAACTGATATGACACGCTGCATACATTGCACCCGCTGTGTACGTTTTGGTCAGGAAATTGCGGGAATCATGGAATTAGGTATGGCGGGTCGTGGTGAGCATTCAGAAATTTTATCGTTTGTTGGTAAAACGGTTGATTCAGAATTATCAGGAAACGTGATAGATCTCTGTCCAGTGGGCGCATTGGTGAGTAAACCATTTCGTTATACTGCGCGTCCTTGGGAGCTTTCCCGGAGAAAATCGATCAGTCCTCATTGTGGTCTAGGCAGTAATTTAGTTGTGCAAGTAAAGCTAGATCGCGTGATGCGAGTTTTACCGCGTGACAATGAAGAAATTAATGAATGTTGGCTATCGGATAAAGATCGTTTCTCCTACGAAGGATTAAATTCGGAAGACCGTTTGACTACCCCCATGATCAAGCATAATGGTCAGTGGCATGCGTGTGATTGGCAGGAGGCACTGATATTTACCGTCGAGAGCTTAAAATCAGTGATGGAAAGACATGGTGCAAAAGCTATCGGAGCTTTAGGATCGGCTCATAGCACGCTGGAAGAGCTCTTTTTATTACAGAGATTAATACGAGCACTCGGCGGTGGAAATATAGATCATCGTGTACGCCAATCGGATTTCCGGGCTGATAGCCACCTGCAAGGTGTGCCATGGCTAGGAATGAGCATTGCTGATATTCCACAATTGAAATCAGTTTTAATCGTTGGCAGTACCTTACGTAAGGACCATCCTCTTCTGGCTCATCGTTTTCGGCAGGCCGTGAAAAATGGAGCACAGCTCAGTATTATTAATCCGATAGACGATGATCTATTAATGAAGATCGCAAATCGTGCCATTGTTGCACCTTCTGAAATGATGCATATGCTGGCGCAAGTGCTTAAAGCGATAATTGAAGATAAACCCGGTGCAGGAGTATCTGAGCACATCATGCAGTCGCTGAAAGCAGTAAAAGTTACCGATGAGGCACGTGCGATTGCAAATAGTATACTGGCTAATAGTCCAGCTGCTGTTTTTTTAGGGAATATTGCTCAGCATCATCCATCCTATGCAGATATCCATGCAATCGCGCAAGTAATTGCCAAATTAACAGGAGCAAAATTTGGATTTCTTGGGGAAGCAGCAAATAGTGTAGGTGCCTATCTTGCAAGAGCGATTCCAAATCAGGGTGTATTGGGAACTGAAATTAAGCATGCTGAGCATGACTCTCAATTGAATGCAGCACAAATGCTGGGTGATAGTTTGAATAATGTTGCGTCTCCTTGTCAGGCCTACATACTCATGAATCTGGAGCCGGAATTTGATGCATATAATCCGCAGCAAGCGATGAAAGCAATGAGCAATGCTGAATTCGTTGTTTCTCTGAGCTCTTTTAAGGGCAATGTGGCGAATTATGCAAATGTAATTTTACCTATTGCTCCTTTTACAGAAACCTCTGGCACATTTGTGAATACAGAGGGGCGGGTGCAAAGCTTCAACGGTGTGGTTTCACCTTTGGGAGATACTCGTCCTGGCTGGAAAATATTGCGGGTGTTGGGTAATTTGCTGCAATTAGAGGGTTTTGACTACGAAACATCAGAGCAAATTCGAGCACAGGTCATTCCGGCTGAAGATGCCATTACAAGATATCTTAGTAATGAGTTAAAAGATTATGAGGTGAATATATCTTCCGAGGAGATGACTGGCTTGCAACGCATTGGAGAGATGCCCATTTATCAGGCAGATCCCATTGTGCGGCGCGCTGAACCTTTACAGTTGACTCGTGATGCGATGCCGCCGAAAGTGTGGCTGTCTTCTGCATTGCTTAAACAGTTTAATATGAGCGAAGGCGAGATAGTTAGGTTAAAACAGGGAGAGGGTGAAGCGCAGCTTGAAGTAGCTTGTGATGATGGGCTTCCTGCCAATTGTGTGCGGGTAGCTTGTGCGTATCCCAATTCTATAGCCCTGGGTGCAATGTTTGGGGAAATTTCTGTAGAAAAATTATAATAATATACGAGTGAGATTCGTTGATGGACTATACACAACAACTGTTTGAACAGATATTTGGTTCTGAATGGGGCATGACAGTTTTTATTCTGGCAAAGAACCTTTTCTATATCTTTGTGATTGTTGTGCCGTTACTTTTGGCAGTTGCCTATCTCACATTTGCTGAGCGTAAGATCATTGCTTACATGCAGATTAGGGTAGGGCCTAATCGAGTCACTTTTTTCGGCATTCCATGGTTGCGTGGTTGGGGTCAGCCTATCGCAGATGCGGTAAAAGCGATCATGAAAGAAATCATCATTCCCACTGGTGCTAACAAGTTTTTGTTTCTGCTCGCACCTATTCTTACGATCGCACCGGCCCTTGCAGCATGGGCGGTGGTACCTTTTTCGCCCGAACTCGTGCTTGCTGATATCAATGCAGGCCTGCTCTATATTTTAGCGATGACTTCTTTGGGTGTGTATGGTGTGATCATAGCAGGATGGGCTTCTAATTCTAAATATGCGTTTCTGGGATCGATGCGATCAGCGGCACAGTTGGTTTCATATGAATTAGCGATGGGTTTTGCGCTCGTTTGTGTATTAATGATGGCTGAAAGTTTGAATTTGGGAGATATCGTTAAAGGGCAACAAGGTGATAGTTTACTGAATTGGTATTTAATCCCTCTATTTCCCATGTTCCTGGTCTATTTTATCTCTGGTGTGGCCGAGACAAACCGTGCTCCATTCGATGTCGCCGAGGGTGAATCAGAAATTGTAGCTGGATTCCATGTTGATTATTCAGGAATGGCATTTACTGTCTTTTTCTTGGCAGAATATGCCAATATGATTTTGGTTGCGACACTTACCAGTATCATGTTTTTAGGTGGCTGGCTTCCTCCATTGAATATTGCACCGTTTAACTTAATACCAGGGATTGTATGGCTGTTAATGAAAATAGCGTTTATGTTATTTTTCTTCCTGTGGTTCCGAGCTACTTTCCCGCGGTATCGCTATGACCAAATTATGCGTCTTGGCTGGAAGATATTTATACCGATTACTTTGATATGGATTGTTCTATTAGGCATACTATTACAGCTCCCTGAATCGAGTAAGGAGTTGTTCCCACTGAATTTATGGTTTAAATAAAGGGAGGAAGAGAAATGGAACGTATTAAGCATTTTTTTAAATCCTTTTTCCTGTTTGAATTATTAAAAGGAATGAAAGTAACTGGACGCTATCTTTTTGCGCCCAAGATAACAGTACATTATCCTGAGGAGAAAACACCCCTATCACCACGGTTCCGTGGATTGCATGCGTTACGTCGTTATCCTAATGGAGAAGAACGTTGTATCGCTTGTAAATTGTGTGAGGCGGTATGTCCCGCATTAGCCATTACCATTGAGTCAGAAGAGCGAGAAGATGGAACTCGGCGTACGACTCGTTATGATATTGACGGGATTAAGTGTATATATTGTGGTTTTTGTGAGGAAGCTTGTCCGGTTGATGCGATCGTTGAAACTCGTATTTTTGAATACCATGGCGAAAAGCAAGGTGATCTGATGTATACAAAAGAAATGCTACTTGCTTTTGGAGATCGTTATGAAGCGCAGATCGCAAAAGACAGAGAAGCAGATGCACCTTATCGATAAACATATAAATTAACACACATGAACTTTCAGGATTTTTTATTTTATTTTTTTTCCGGGATATTGGTTTTGTCTGCGCTAGGGGTCATTACCTTGCGTAATCCAGTCTATGCAGCTTTGCTGTTAGTGCTTGCTTTTTTTAGTTCTGCTGGAATATGGTTACTTCTGGAAGCTGAGTTTCTTGCTATTACATTGGTGTTGGTTTATGTGGGCGCTGTCATGGTTTTATTCCTATTCGTCGTCATGATGCTGGATATTAATCTTGAGCAATTGCGTGAAGGTTTTTGGAAATGGTTTCCATTTGGCGCGTTATTATCGTTAGTTTTAGCGATTGAAATAGGCATGGTCTTGATGGGAAAGCAGTTCAATCTAGATAATATGCCCGCTCCACAACCCCATGGGGCGGACTATAGTAATACCAAAGAATTAGGGCGCTTGATATATACCGAGTATGTCTATGCGTTTGAATTAGCAGCAGTTATTTTACTGGTGGCAATGGTGGCAGCGATTGCGCTTACTTTACGCTATCGTACCGATAAAAGATCACCGGACCCTTCAAAGCAAGTGACTGTTAAACGAGAAGACCGGTTAAGAATAATTTCTATCCCTTCCGAGAGCAAAGAATAAAAATCGTACGTTGATATAAAAATAAACCATTCATTATATACATTCAGATTAAAAGGTGGTTAGTTGATATCGTTATCTCATTATCTTGTCCTTGGTGCAATATTGTTTGCGATAGGTGTCGTTGGTATTTTCCTCAATAGAAAAAATGTGATTATTCTGTTGATGTCAATCGAATTAATGCTATTGGCGGTCAATATCAATTTTATTGCTTTTTCTCATTTTCTCCAGGATGTAGCCGGGCAGATTTTTGTTTTCTTTATCCTTACTGTGGCAGCTGCAGAAGCGGCTATTGGGCTGGCCATACTGGTAGTGCTCTTTCGTAATTTGCGTACCATTAATGTGGATGACCTGGATGAGCTGAAAGGCTGAGAAGGTAAGTTTTTGCTTCTTTACAAATACAGAACTGTTTGATAATTAACAATTAATATTTCATAACATAGATGGAAAAACTTTATTTGCTGGTCCCGCTGGCACCACTGATGGGTGCAATCATAGCTGGGCTATTCGGTCGTTTCATAGACACAATTTGGAGTCATCGAACAACAATCTTCTTGGTTTTCATATCCCTAGTCGCTTCTTTAATCATTTTTTTCGATGCTTACCAAGGAAATACCTATAATGGTAGTGTATATACTTGGATGGTATTGGGAGATATTCATTTAGAGATCGGATTCTTAATCGATTTACTGACTGCTACCATGATGGTGGTGGTGACGCTAGTGTCGTTGATGGTACATATCTACACCATTGGTTATATGCATGGTGATCCTGGGTATCAGCGGTTTTTTAGTTATATTTCGCTGTTTACTTTTTCCATGCTGATGCTAGTGATGTCTAATAACTTCTTACAGCTTTTCTTTGGCTGGGAAGCGGTAGGGCTGGTTTCTTATTTACTTATCGGTTTCTGGTATACACGCCCCACTGCGATATACGCCAACTTGAAAGCCTTTCTGGTTAATCGCGTGGGAGATTTTGGTTTTTTGCTGGGCATTGCATTAGTCCTGATGTATTTTGGAACGCTTGATTACGAAATCGTTTTCGCTCACGCAAATCATATGGCTTCGCATTTCATAGAAATCATACCGGGACAACCCTGGATGTTGATGACAGCGATATGTCTTTTGTTATTTGTTGGTGCTATGGGGAAATCTGCTCAGTTCCCATTACATGTGTGGCTACCTGATTCTATGGAAGGCCCTACCCCGATATCCGCTTTAATTCATGCAGCTACTATGGTAACGGCCGGTATCTTTATGGTTGCCCGGATGTCGCCTCTATTTGAATTGTCTGAAACAGCGTTATCAGTCATCCTGATAATAGGCGCTATTACGACCCTATTTATGGCGTTGGTTGCCGTCGTACAAAATGACATTAAACGTGTAATTGCATTTTCTACCTTATCGCAGCTTGGTTACATGACAGTTGCATTAGGGGCTTCGGCTTATTCGATTGCTATTTTTCATCTTATGACTCATGCCTTTTTCAAGGCAGTACTATTTCTTGGTGCAGGCTCAGTAATTATCGCCATGCATCATGAGCAAGATATGCGTCAGATGGGAGGATTAAAGAAATACATGCCCATCACTTACTGGACGATGTTTGTTGCTGCGCTAGCCAGTGCAGGTGTACCCGGCTTTTCTGGGTTTTTCTCTAAAGATGCCATTATCGAAGCAGCGAAATATGCCAATATTCCAGGTGCAGAATTTGCTTATTTTTGCGTACTCGCTACAGTATTTGTTACCGCACTTTATACTTTCCGTTTAATGTTCCTGACGTTTCATAGCGAACCACGAATGGATGACCATACGCGTGAGCATTTGCATGAGTCTCCATGGGTTGTGACCGTTCCGCTTATCGTATTGGCTGTGCCGACTGTTGCTGCTGGTTGGCTGATAGGAACAATGGTATTTGGTGATTATTTTGCTGGAGCTATTCAGATACTTCCGGAACATGGAGCGGTTGCAAAATTAGAAGCAGAATTTACCGGTGTCATCGGAATGATGCTGCATGCATTCTCAACGGCACCTTTCTGGCTTTCCGTTGGTGGGATCTTCACTGCCTGGTTTCTATATTTATATAAAACAGAATGGCCTGGCAGAATCAGGAGATTATCAGGGCCAATCTATACATTGCTCGACCGCAAATATTTTATCGATGAGATTTATTCATGGGTATTTGCAGGTGGAACGCGCGCATTGGGATCTGCTTTGTGGAAAATCGGTGATGTCAAAATCATAGATGGATTTTTTGTCAATGGAACAGCACGTGTAGTTGCTTTGACAGCTTCTGTGGCACGGCGTTTCCAATCAGGTTACATATATCATTATGCATTTACCATGATTGGGGGCATCTTCATTTTAATGAGCTTGTGGCTTTACTATTTCTGAAAAGAAGTAGTGTGAGAAAAGAAGACAAAGTACCGGATGTAGTTTTCATGGTGCTCTAAAAAAACAAAAACGCATTTACATGTAAACGAAATGGAATAATCATGCTGTTTGGATTCCCGCTATTAAGTTTAGTTATCTGGCTGCCTATTATTGTTGGCCTGATTGTTTTGGCAATTGGCAGTGATCGTAATCCTTTATTAGCACGCTGGCTCTCTCTCGTCGGATCAATCTTTGGGTTTATTGTAGCGCTACCGCTCTATATGCGTTTTGATCCTTCATTGAGCACGATGCAATTTATAGAAAATCATGTTTGGTTTGAGCGACTGAATGTGCATTATCATTTAGGTATTGATGGCATATCTATGCCACTAATTTTACTGAATTGCTTTATTACACCGTTAATCGTAATAGCCGGATGGGAAGTCATTCGTCAACGTGTTTCCCAGTATTTAGGTGCTTTTTTGATTATGTCAGGCATAGTCAATGGTGTTTTTGCTTCATTGGATGCAGTACTTTTCTATACTTTTTGGGAAGCTTCACTGATTCCCATGTTCATTATTATTGGTGTCTGGGGCGGCCCCAACAGAGTATATGCAGCGATCAAATTCTTTTTATATACCTTGCTTGGTTCATTGTTGATGCTCATTGCCCTCATTTATTTGTATTACGCCTCTAATGGTAGTTTCTCAATACTGGATTATCACCAACTACCACTGGCCATGACACCGCAAATATTAATATTTGTTGCGTTCCTACTCGCATTTGCTGTCAAAGTACCGATGTGGCCGGTGCACACCTGGTTACCGGATGCCCACGTTGAAGCCCCTACGGGCGGGTCGGTCGTGTTAGCTGCTATATTACTGAAGCTGGGTGGTTACGGCTTTTTGCGATTCTCATTGCCAATTGCACCTGATGCGAGTTTATATCTTGCTGATTTAATGATCTTATTATCGTTGATTGCGGTAGTCTATATTGGATTAGTCGCATTGATGCAGCAAGATATGAAAAAGCTTATTGCTTATTCTTCGGTATCCCATATGGGTTTTGTGACACTTGGTTTTTTTCTATTGAACGATTTGGGAATAGAAGGAGCCATGGTACAGATGATTTCGCATGGATTCATTTCCGGAGCAATGTTTTTATGCGTAGGTGTACTATATGACAGATTACACTCACGTCAGATTGCTGATTATGGTGGTGTGATTAACAAAATGCCTATATTTGCTGCTTTCTTCATGGTATTCGCTATGGCTAATGCAGGTTTACCTGGTACGAGTGGTTTTGTAGGAGAATTCATGGTCATTATGGGAACCATAAAAGTTAATTTCTGGTATGCATTTTTTGCTGCAATGACGCTTATCCTAGGAGCTTCTTATACATTATGGATGTATAAGCGTGTCGTATTTGGTGCTGTGGCAAATGTAAATGTAGAAACACTAGAAGATATTTCCAAACGTGAATTTATGTTATTAGCAATTCTGGCCTTCGCAGTGTTATGGTTAGGGATATATCCGTTCCCTTTGACAGAAATAATGCAGGCTACTGTTGGTAATTTGCTGGAACATATGACACATAGCAAGCTATAACAACTTTAATAACCTATTAGATAATTCCCCAGAATTTGAAGGACAATTAATGGATTTTCTGACGCCTGATTTGACTCCTGCTTATCCAGAGATATTTTTGCTGGTAATGGTATGCGTGGTGATGCTTACTGATCTAATCGTGGGAGAAAGGAGACGTTATTTAGCTTTTTTTCTGGCACAGCTCACATTAATCGGCTGTGCAATACTCACGTTAACTACTTTCTCTTCAGAAGCCAACTATACCTTTTCAGGTATGTTTATCGATGACGCAATGTCAGATATCCTTAAATTGATGGTTTATGCAACAGTAGCGGCCGTATTGATCTATTCGCGCATTTACATCGGTGTAAGGGGAATGTTTCGAGGTGAGTTTTTTAGCCTTGCCTTGTTTGCGACACTTGGGATGATGGTCATGATTTCGGCCAGCCATTTTTTGACGCTCTATTTGGGGTTAGAACTGCTTTCACTTTCGCTTTATGCAATGGTTGCTTTACAGCGAGATTCAACTGTTGCCACCGAAGCAGCTATGAAATTTTTTATATTAGGTGCGCTGGCTTCAGGCTTCTTACTATATGGCATGTCCATGGTGTATGGTGCAACAGGTAGTTTGCATACTTCAAAGGTAGCAGAGATTATCCAATCAGGCACAATTGATCATGCAGTATTAATAATTGGCCTGGTGTTTATTGTGGCAGGCATTGGCTTTAAGCTCTACGCAGCTCCTTTTCATATGTGGGCTCCAGATGTTTATCAGGGGGCACCTACTGCGGTGACACTCTTTGTGGGTTCCGCTCCCAATCTAGCGAGTTTTGGTTTTGTGATGCGATTGCTCATTGACGGATTAGGAGAGTTGGTAGCTGACTGGCAAGGTATGTTAGTCATTCTGGCGGTGGCATCGATGGTCATTGGTAATCTCGTCGCTATTGCGCAAACTAACATTAAACGGATGTTGGCCTATTCGACCATATCACATATGGGTTTTGTGTTATTTGGCTTTATTGCTGCTGGAGAAAATGGTTATAGCTCATCATTATTTTATGTTGCGGCCTATGTGTTAATGACGTTAGGTGCTTTTGGCATCATTATGATGCTTTCACGAGAAGGCTTTGAGTCTGAGAATATCAGTGATTTTAAAGGACTGAATCAGCGTAGCCCATGGTTGGCTTTGATCATGATGTTATTGATGCTTTCCATGGCAGGGATACCGCCGATGATTGGTTTTTATGCCAAACTGGCTGTTCTGCAAGCTGTATTAGGAGTAGGCTATATATGGCTGACTGTAGTAGCCGTGATGCTGTCATTGATAGGTGCATTTTATTATTTACGTATTATTAAGTTGATGTATTTCGATGCACCTGAAATCGACAAGCCTATTTCGACTGGAATGGATATCAAGGTTTTGATCAGCATTAATGGTTTGGCGGTGATCATGTTGGGTATTTTTCCACAAACGCTCATGGGACTGAGTCTTTATGCTATCCAGCAGTAGAGATATAGACTAAACCAGCTATCAATCTAAAATATAAATAACCTAACCTTTTATAACTGGTGGAGGTATTTTTTTCTATGGCAAATAGTCAACTTGAAGCTGTTATCACATCCGAGCAATCATTTATCCAGAACCAACCCACCATGTTCTAGCAGAGTGAATATTTGATTGAATACAAATAATTTAACGGATGCATTCCATTTGCACATTAAGATAGTACAAAGAGAGTCGCAGGCAGCATACATAATACGGTAAGGAAAGCAGACAAAGTCGGGTTTAAATTAAAAATGGTATAAAATACTCCGCCAGAAAATGTAGCGGAACATGTTAGCGGTGCCCTTTAATAATTTGCTGCTTCCCTGTATGGTGCAGTCTTACTTTATGATTTAGTATAGCTAATCCGGTAAACAGCACCTGCTTCATCGTCAGATACAAGCAAAGCACCGTCTGGCATGATGAGTACATCCACTGGTCTTCCCCACGCCTTTCCGTTTTCTAGCCAACCCTCTGCGAATATTTCTTTTCTGAGTACTTTGTTATTTTCCAGATACACCCATTCCAGTCGATAACCGTTATGTGTGCGCTGATTCAAAGAACCATGCTCAGCAATGATAATCTGATTTTTGTATTCGGCTGGGAACATGTCGCCTGTATAAAATCGCATTCCCATTGGAGACACATTTGCGTCTAACTCAACGGCAGGTGGGGTGGATCGTTCACAGCCGCGCTTTGCTCCAAATTTGGGGTCAAGAATGTTTTTCCCATGACAATAGGGGAAACCAAAGTGCATACCTTTACTAGGCGCATGATTAAGCTCATTCGGAGGCAAACTGCCACTCATCCAGTCCCTTCCGATATCCGTAAACCATAATTCTTTTGTTTCAGGGTGCCAGTCAAATCCAACCGAATTGCGTACACCTTGAGCAAAAATTTCATAATTGCTTCCATCAGGCATGAGGCGTGAAATGAGTGCATATCGAGACTGATCTGCTTCACAAGCATCGCAAGGAGCGCCTACTGAGGTGTAGAGCAAATCGTCAGGACCAAAAGCAATAAAACGCTCTGCATGATAGGATTCCTTAGGAAAACTATCGATTACAACCGTAGGCTGAGGTGGCTGATCAAGATTTTCTTCAATCTGATCATAACGAAGGATCCGGTTGATTGCTACCACATATAATGCTCCTTGATGAAATGCAACACCAGAAGGTAATTTAAGATTGCTGGCAATGGTTCTAATCTGCCGTTTACCATGATGATCCGTGATAGCATAAACATTGCCTGCAGATTTTGATCCAACAAATACCGTTCCTTTGTCACCTATTGCAAGCGCGCGAGCATCAGGTACTTTCGCCCATAAGCTGATGGAAAAACCGGGTGGTAATTTGATTTTTTCAAGAGGCAAATCTACGTCTTGGGCAGCAGCTTGTGTGCAATTGCCAAAAATAAGAATAGAAAGAGTTAAAAATAGGGACAATTTCATAGCATGCGTTTATTAGGATGATTGTTATTTTGATTAGATATTTCTTAGTTAAAGGGAGAAAATTAAAAAATATTGGTATTCATAGTTAATTTTTTAATTTTCAACTTGAAATTTATTAATTCATCCCCACAATGTTACCGCATTTTTTAAGGAGAAAACTATGCAGGCTGCAATAAACAAAGAACATATGAGTTTTCAGGCTGAGGCCAAACAGCTTTTAAAGTTAATGATTCATTCTTTATACAGCAATAAAGAAATATTTTTACGCGAGTTGATCTCAAATGCTTCAGACGCGGCTGATAAGTTACGTTTCGAAGGGTTAACAGATGCTGCTTTATATGAGTCAGACTCTGATCTAAAAATTCGTGTAAGTTATGACAAAGAGGCGCGTACTATTACTATTTCAGATAATGGTATTGGCATGTCCCGCCAGGAGGTCATTGATAACATTGGCACGATTGCCAAGTCAGGTACACGAGATTTTTTTAATTCATTAACAGGTGATGAAGCCAAAGATGCCCATTTGATCGGGCAGTTTGGGGTAGGTTTCTATTCTGCATTTATCATAGCGGATAAAGTAACACTGATTACACGGCGTGCCGGCCTGACACCCGAACATGGGGTGCAGTGGGAATCGACTGGAGAGGGAGATTACACGCTAGAAACAGTGGAAAAGAAAGATCGTGGTACCCAAATAATTTTGCATTTACGGGAAGATGAAGACGAGCTATTGAGTGGTTTCCGGTTAAAATCAATCATTCGCCGATATTCAGATCACATTACCTTGCCTATTGTGATGAAGAAAGAAGAATGGTCGCAAGAGAGTAATGACTATAAAATTACTGAAGAAGATGAAACCATTAATCAAGCGAGTGCTTTGTGGGCGCGACCAAAAAGTGAGATTACAAAGGAGCAATATGAAGAATTCTACAAACATGTCGCTCATGATTTTGAACCCCCACTGGCTTATATTCATGCCAGGGTAGAAGGTAAGCAAGAATACACGCAGTTACTTTACATCCCATCGCGTGCACCCTTTGACTTATTTGATCGTGAACGTCGTCACGGTATCAAATTGTATGTTAAGCGCGTTTTTATCATGGATGACGCAGAAAAATTATTGCCGAATTACTTACGTTTTGTGCGTGGGATCATTGATTCTAATGATTTACCACTCAATGTTTCGCGCGAAATTCTGCAAGAATCGAAGGATATTGACAATATTCGAGCTGGCTCAGTTAAGAAAATTCTTGGATTGATTGAAGACTTTGCTAGTAGTGATAAAGAAGAGGATCGCGATAAGTTCAAAACCTTCTGGAAGGAATTTGGGCAAGTATTGAAGGAAGGTGTAGGTGAAGATTATGCTAATCGCGAGCGTATCGCTAAGTTACTACGTTTTGTTTCAACTCACAGTGATAATGACGAGCAAACGGTATCGCTTGATGATTATGTTGCACGCGTGAAAGAGGGACAAGAAAAAATCTATTACGTGACTGCCGATAGCCTAAAAGCTGCTCGAAACAGCCCGCATCTGGAGATATTCCGCAAAAAGGGAATTGAAGTTTTACTCCTATCCGAGCGTGTAGATGAATGGTTAGTAGCCAACTTATCCGAATATGGCGGTAAATCTCTACAATCAGTAGCCAAAGGCAGCCTTGATCTCGGTAAATTAGAAGACGAAGCAGAAAAAAAAGAGCAAGAAAAAGAAGCCGATGAATATAAGGAGCTCACCACAAAAATGAAAGAAGTATTAGGTGAGCGTATCAAGGATGTACGGGTGACATTCCGTTTGACCGAATCACCTGCGTGTCTAGTCGTGGATGCCTATGATATGAGCGGTAATCTGGAACGTATGCTTAAATCCGCAGGGCAGAAAGTGCCCAATACCAAACCTATTTTAGAAATTAATCCACATCATCCCATGGTACAACGCCTGAAATACGAAGAAGCAAAATTTTCTGATTGGAGCAATATACTGTTCGATCAGGCCTTGCTTGCTGAAGGCGGCCAACTTGAGGATCCGGCAACCTTTGTTAAGAGGTTGAATGATTTACTTTTGCAAAATGTGCTGAGTGGTCAATAATAAAACGGCTGATGGGGGCGCGATCTTGTTGTTTGCCCCCACTAGGCCTGTAGATTGAAGGGGAGGAGAGACAATGAGTGATACAACGGAAGCCGGACCATTGAAGGATTACCAGGCAAGATTGATCACACCCTTTGCTGTATTAGGTATCAGTACAGAACAAGATTGGTTGACCGACATCGATTATCTCCCGTTGGATGTTCCTCCACTCGCCCCAGACGATCCGCTGGCAGAAGAAGTTTGTCGTCAACTGCTAGCTTATCAGGATGATCCGGCTTTTGTTTTTGATCTTTCGCTTCATATCGCGGGGACTCCTCATCAAAAGCGGGTATGGGAAGTTATTCAGCAGATTCCATGTGGATCAACTCGAAGTTATGCCGATATTGCTCGTCAATTACATTCTGCACCCCGTGCAGTGGGACAAGCATGTGGTGCCAATCGTCTTCCTATCATTGTGCCCTGTCATCGTGTCATCGCTAAAAACGGTGGTCTCGGAGGCTTCATGCACGCAAGCGATGGTATGCCACTTAATATCAAACGCTGGCTCCTTAACCATGAACGCGTATGAATTCATCTGAGATAAATGCAAAGTTATTAGATGAATTCACTGATGCACTATGGCTTGAAGATGGTTTATCCCGGAACACCCTGGCAAGCTATCGCAGTGATTTGGAGCAATTAGGCGCATGGTTAATTAAACAAAGCCAACAAACACAATCGTTCATCGACGCAACCCATGCTGATTTATTGGCATTTTTAGCCAGCAGAGTTTCCTCTATGGTCAAAGCCAGTACCACAAGTCGCGAATTGTCAAGCATGAAGCGGTTTTATCGTTTCTTGCTGCGCCAGGGAAAAATCAGAATTGATCCCTCTCTCAACATTGAAAGCCCCAGATTACCACGCTCTCTACCTGAGAGCCTGGCTGAGGCAGAAGTTGAAGCATTGCTCAGCGCACCAGATATCACGCAGCCATTGGGCCTGCGTGACCGTGCGATGCTGGAGGTGCTTTATGCGACAGGACTACGTGTATCTGAGCTTGTGGGCCTTAGAGTTGCTCAAGTCAGCTCGGATATGGGCATAGTGCGTGTCATGGGTAAAGGTAGCAAGGAACGTTTGGTTCCTCTTGGTGAAGAAGCGCTTTACTGGGTGAATGAGTATGTCGAAAAGGCTCGCCCATGTTTGTTGGATAACAAAGTGACCGACAAATTATTTGTGACAGCCCGCAGTGATACCATGACCCGTCAAACTTTCTGGCATCTCATTAAGCGTCATGCACAACAGGCTGGTATTGTTAAATCCCTATCACCCCATACCTTGCGCCATGCGTTTGCCACCCATCTTCTCAATCACGGTGCTGATCTGCGTGTTGTCCAGCTATTACTGGGGCATGCAGATATTTCTACTACACAGATTTATACCCATGTAGCCAGAGAAAGATTAAAGCAACTCCATGCTAAACATCATCCCCGAGGTTAGTCTGTGCTTAATTCCATTTCGAAATTAAACATGACGAAAGTCGAGCCACAGATAGTATCAATCATACGGATGCGGAAGGTGAAGCCGACAAGCCGGTTTTGATGTCGAAATAGAATAAATACTCAATATCAACTTCTTTTAGTCAGCAACAGAAAAATAGTCGCACTTATCAGTAGCAAAAAAGCCAAAAGTGACCAATCTGGAATAGTAAGAGACAGCAGCTGCCAGCTGACATCTGCGCAATCGCCATTCGCTTCAAACATACCAGGCCACCACTCTGCAATAGGTAATGCATTCAGAAAAGCCTCCTCTGGGCTGATACCGCACTCAAAGGATTCAGGATAACGTATCAGCCAGGCATGGCGACCCGCAATGATGGCACCCAGCAGAGCAAAGATAAGTATCAGACTGCCATATACTCTGCGCCCGATTTTTGGGGGGTTATGCAGGAAAGCTACTAGTGCAGTCAGCCCGACGCACCAATAAGCGATGCGTTGTGCTACACAAAGCGGGCATGGCAGTAAGCCTTCTACCCTTTGCAGAAAGAGCGCATAACCAATCAAGCCGGCGCAACTTAAAAAAATTAATAAGAAGATAATTCGCATCGATTGGCTTCTCTAAGACACTTTAGTTGAAGATGATTAAGGGTATTGGAGTAATAGATAATTTTATATAAATAATATTTCAAGATAAGGTGGTATCAGATTGCTGACAGTCAATGTTTTTAGTTTTCTTACGCATACTGCCACTGATTATTTTATATTCAAGTAGGCGGCATTCCAATGCGCCATTAAACAAGGGAATACGGTGTGAGGCAGTTAACCGTATCAATTTGGGCAAGAGCGGATCGGCGGTAAAAATATAAGCATTCCAGCCCGGGAATTTCTTTTTCAGCACATCTCCTAGCTTGGGGTAAAGTTGTGCAAGCGCTTGTTGCTCGCCAATACGTACGCCATAAGGAGGATTAGTGACGATGATTCCATTTGCAGCTGGCGCAGCGATTTCGAGCACATTGGCTTGCTTTAAGCCGACGATATCGATCAATCCAGCGGCAGTCAGATTATTGCGAGCATGAGCGAGTGCATAGCCGTATAAGTCACTGCCAAAAATGGGCTGAGGAGTGTGAGGGAGTTGTTGAGCCTGAGCTGATTGTTTGAGCTGTTGCCATAATGTCGCATCCAGTAATTTGAATTTTTCAAACGCGAAATCCCGCCCTGATCCCGGTGCAATGCGACAGGCCATCTGAGCTGCTTCCATTAAAAAGGTACCACTACCACACATCGGATCAAGTAACGGTATACCAGGTTGCCAGCCAGCAAGATATAAAATACCTGCCGCTAAATTTTCACGTAAGGGCGCTTCTCCAGCATGTTGTCTTAAACCGCGTTTAAACAGCGCTTCACCTGAAGTATCCAGATAAAGGGTCAATATCTGGGCATCAAGAAAAGCGTGAATACGAATGGCAGGGTTGACGGTATCGACATTCGGGCGCTGATCACAAACGTTACGGAATTTGTCACAAATAGCATCTTTGATTCTAAGTGTGACGAAATCCAGGCTGCGCAATGGACATTTTATGGCGGCTAAATTGACTCGTATAGACAGTTCCGGGCCAAACCATTTATGCCAAGGTAGCGCATGAGTGATGTCATAAATATCTGCCTCATTGTGGTAGGGCTGACTGGCAATTTGCCATAGAATTCGACTGGCGATACGGCTTTCTAGATTAGCACGATAACAAATACGCCAATCACCTTGAAACGCAACACCACCGTGTAATGTTTGAATCGCTGCTGCACCAAGTTGTGCCAACTCACTGGCGAGCACGGATTCAAGGCCGCGCGGGCAGGGTGCAAAAAAATGCTGAAATTTCATGGAGTAAATCAGTCAGTTGACGCTATTTTTTATTTTCCTGTCCATGCTGCATAGGCAAACAACAGCCATGCACTCATGTAAGAAAGACCTCCGAACGGCGCGATTACGCCCAGTCCACGTATTCCGGTGACACTTATGATATAAAGTGTGCCGGAAAACAATACAATGCCAATAAACATTAGCCAGCCTGATAATTTCAATAATCGCGATTGTGATAAATTGGTTAATAATCCCAACCCAACTAAGATAAGCCCTAGCGCATGGTAAAAATGATATTGCACGCCGGTTTGAAAGATAACGAGCATATCGGTCGTCAATGCATGCTTTAAGCCATGCGCGCCTAAAGCACCGAAAAGTACGCATAAAAAAGCATTAATCGCACCAAGTGTAAGAAAGATTCTGGGCATTATCAGTTAAATTCCTTTTAAATTATTTATGAATAAGAGTGAGATAAAAATTTATCCACGAAGTCATTCCATTTCCAGATCAAACATGACGCGAAGACGAGCCGCAGACAGGATCAATCATACGGCAAGTGAAGCCGACAAAGTCAATTTTGATTTAGAAAAGGGGTAACGTTGCCAAAGTCTGCATCACTCTGATCCAATTGTCTATCAACACTTATTTTCCTGTCTCAGTTACCTTAGCCTGCGCCCATCCTTTAGCAAAAGTGATTCGGATATCATCCATCGCGTGAATTTGTTGCCAATTATGTACAATATGACCATCAGTTGTATAAGTAATGCTATAACCACGCGCTAGGACCGCTTGCGGATTGAGATGTACCAGGTAGGCCTGTTGATGCTGAAGATTATTTTCCAACATTTGGATTTGATGTATGCCGGCACGGCGTAACCGAAGCGCCATATCATGTTGCTGTTTGAACAGAAAAGGAATATCTGGTGAGCTTGTGTGCATGCGCCGATTAAGCTCATTTAGCTTCCAGCAAAGTGTTTCCCTATATCTTAAGTAAGCATTTAACAACCTTTCCTGCAAGTGATGAAGATGCTTTGCTTGATGGTAAATACGATCGCCGGGATGTTGCAGACGGTGCGTCAGCAAATCCATCATTTGCATGCGTCGCTCAATGCTACGTTGTATTGCATGCCGCATGCGCTGACCTAAATGACCGAGGTGATTGGAAATCTCTTGAGCGTTTGGAGCAGCAATTTGTGCGGCGCCTGTCGGGGTAGGGGCGCGCACATCTGCGACAAAATCAGCAATAGTAAAGTCAGTTTCATGGCCAATACCCGTTACAATGGGAATAGAGCAAGCATAAATGGCTCGTGCGACAATTTCTTCATTGAATGCCCATAAATCTTCAATCGACCCGCCCCCACGGCAGAGGATCAATACATCACATTCCATCCGTTCCATGGCTAAGTGGATGGCAGCGGCTATCTTGGCAGCGGCGCCTTCTCCCTGCACCGGTGCAGGATAAATAATTACGGGCAATGCCGGCATTCGGCGCTGCAATGTCGTTAACACATCATGTAATGCAGCAGTATTGAGCGAAGTAATAATGCCGATTTGCCTCGGGAAAGTAGGCAGTGCTTTTTTGTGAGTTGGATGGAATAATCCTGCTTGTTCCAGCTTAGCTTTAAGCCGTTCAAACGCTTCATATAATAATCCTAGTCCGGCACGGCGAATGTTTTCAACATTAAGTTGGAATTCACCCCGTGCTTCATAAAGTGTTACTAAAGCGTGAACCTCTACTTGCATACCTTCTTTAGGTTGCCAGTTCAGATACTGATTTTTATGATGAAACATGACACAGCGTACTTGAGCGTTGGTATCTTTGAGAGAAAAATACCAATGACCAGAATGGTATTGCTTCAGATTGGAAATTTCACCACTTACCCATAAGAGCGGCAGGGCATGTTCTAGTAGCTCCCTTGCACTCCGATTTAATTCGGTGACACTTAATATGGATTGAAAGCCAATAGGCTGAAAGGAAAGATTCATTTTACTATTTTACAATAATTCATATTTATCCTAATTATTCTTTAGAAAGTGAAATATCTTTTGGAAAAAAGTATGATAATGCAACATATTGTTATTAAATAATTTTTATTAAGTTCAGAAATTAAACAGATTTAAAAATAATCCTTTATAAGACTAATTTTTTACATTATTCATAGGCTATAAACAAACTTATCCACAGAAGTTATAGATAATTCCATTTCTAAATCAAACATGACGCGAAGGCGAGCCGTAGACAGTATCAATCATACGGCAAGGTGAAGCCGGCAAAGTCAGTTTTGATTTAGAAATGGAGTAAGAAAGAATATTGATATTTTCTTGCTGAAAACACCTTGTCACGGTAAATTATGATTCGCTATATCTTTTTTACTCTTGATTTTTTATTATAGCGGGCATCTCGGATTAAACGTTCAGTACGCGAGTGTTCTTCACAATCTATCTGATTGACTCAACAAAGTATTCAGCAATTGTAAAATATATGAAATGCCACTATCTGGGAGATTAACGCGTGTTTTCAATTATTCAAGCTGCCGGTTGGCCGATATGGCCAATCATCTTTGCTTCCATTGTCGCAATTGCCATTATCGTCGAGCGTTTATGGAGTCTTCGTCTGAGTAAGGTCGCTCCAAGAGATTTACTGCCAAGCATATTAGAGGAATACAATAGAACAGGAACAAACGCAGAGATGTTGTCGCGCTTAGAGAACAACTCACCCTTGGGGCGCATTTTTGTAGTAGGGCTCAGAAATGTCGGTAATTCACGTGAAGTTATGAAAGAGTCCATTGAAGAAGCAGGGCGTAGCGTGGCACATGAGCTTGAACGCTATCTGACTACATTGGGAACCATTGCTTCCTTGAGTCCGTTAATGGGATTATTCGGCACATTAATTGGTATGATCGAAATTTTTGGTTCCAATGCGCCTACAGGGAGCAATCCGGCACAACTCGCCCATGGTATATCGGTAGCATTGTATAATGCTGCCTTTGGCATACTTGTAGCGATACCCAGCATGATTTTTTATCGGCATTTTCGTGCGAAAGTAGATACTCTTGTCATGGAAATGGAATTGCAGGCTTTGAAGCTGGTTGAAGTTATCCATGGGGAACGTCAAATTTAAACAAGATAAACAATAGTAGTGCCTGACATAAGCTAAATTTTGTCAGCTTTTTTGGATGATCCTTTATCACAATATCTTATTGTGTATTTTACTATTTCTGTTTATATAAGTTGCGCTTTCCTGTCTAATGTGTGATTTAAAGGAGTTGTTTTGTCAAATTATGGTTGTTCTCTTGTTACTGGGGGAGGGGGGTTTATTGGGACACATCTAGTAAGTCAGCTTCTGGAACAAGGTGAGACAGTAAAAGTATTGGAGCTTGAAGATGTCTCCCTGCCGAATGACGTACAAGCAATAAGAGGTTCTGTAACTGATGCTGATACGGTGCGACGTGCTTTAAAAGGTGTGCAACGTCTTTATCATCTGGCGGGTAACCCGGATTTATGGGCGCAAGACAAGCGCGTGTTCAAGCAAGCGAATTACGAGGGGACACGTACTGTATTATCAGAGGCAGCGCAAGCGGATCTTGAAGTTGTGGTATATACTTCTACTGAGTCAATATTGACTGGCAAGAAACAAGGAGATCGCCCTATTGATTCATCAACCCAGCGAGAACTGCATGAAATGCCTGGGCCTTATTGTCGTTCAAAATTTCTTGCAGAACAACTAGCTTTTGACGCTGCAAGAAAAGGATTGCCAGTAGTGATTGTTTCTCCGACATTACCCATAGGACCTGGCGATCGAAGGATTACACCTCCCACGCGTATGATTCTGAATTTTTTAAATTATAAAATACCTGCTTATCTTGATTGTAAGTTTAATATGGTTGATGTGCGGGATGTGGCGAAAGGGCATATTCTGGCAGCTCAGTATGGCCGTCCAGGGGAGCGTTATATTCTGGGTAATGAGAATCTGACTTTGGGGGAGTTATTGCTAATGATTGAAAAGATTACTGGATTGGCTATGCCAAAATTTCGCATTCCTCACTGGGTCGCTTTCATTGTGGGAGCGCTATCTGAGTTGTCAGCGGATTATATTACGCATAAACCTCCCAAGGCTCCATTGACAGGGGTCAGACTCGCAGCCCGTTCCATGTTTTTCGAGAGTAATAAAGCCGTGAAAGAATTGGGTTTCCAGCAAAGCTCAATACGACAGGCCCTGATTGACCAGATTGAATGGCTGGTTAAAGAAGGGTACGTGACGGGTACTTTAACACTACATAAGAATATGTGATGCATCATGTTTATAAAATTCTGTTTAGCCTTTTCTATCCAGTATTTTAGTGGCTATAGAGGCTAATCATTTTAACAAGATAAAAGGCTGGCTTTGGATATGAGACAAAATCATTTAGTTATTATCTTGTTGTCTTTTCTGGTGATGGTCTGTACAGGTTGTACATCTACACCAAAAAATGAAAATGAGATGGATATGGCCGATCCTCATGAATCCTTTAACCGTAAATCTTATTGGTTTACGGACGTGATTGATCGGAATATTTTGGAGCCAGTGGCAGATGTTTATATAGAGCATGTGCCTGTTGCTATACAGCGTCCTATTGGGAATTTTTATCGCAACCTCGCTTATCCGAATGTTGCCTTGAATGCTTTCCTGCAGGGGAAAATACGTCAGGGATTTGAGGACAGTCTACGTTTCGCAATTAATTCAACCATTGGTATATTCGGGCTCGCTGATATGGCGGGCCATATGGGTTTCAAGGAACATGATGAGGATTTTGGGCAGATATTGGGCGTATGGGGGTTAAATAGTGGCTCTTATATATTTGTTCCCGTATATGGACCAAGCAGTCAGCGAGATATAGCGGATTTACCTGTCAGTTTATTTACTGATGCTTTGTTTTATGCGAGTTATGCCATCAGTGGGCCCATAATGATTCCCCTTGTATTTCTAAGAGTAGTAGATAAGCGCGCAAGACTTTCAGGACCAATGAAAATTCGTGATCAATCGGCTTTGGATCCGTACCTGTTTGTACGCGAAGCCTATACACAGCAACGGGAATTCCTGATCCATGATGGTAACCCTCCCACCGATCGTTATAATCATCTTTATATCGATATAGAAGAAGTGGATGATGATGAGAATGATGAAAAGAGTGATGGCGAGAATGATAAAAAGAGGAATGAGGTTACTGAATAAATCAGTTTCAGGTGTGGTAGATCTTTATAGTAGTACTTTTTTGTTGTGAGGTAGCAACTGGATATCAGAATTTTGTATTTAAGTTGAATAACAAAAAAGAGAGGTTCATAAAATAATTATATTTCAATATGTTGAATAGAGGTTTCTAATGTTTATGTCTAGAATGTCACAACAGGTCTTTGCCTTTATAAACATAAAAAGGACAGCCCTGATGGGTCAATGGCTGAAATCAGGCAATTTGACTATAGACGAAATGAATACATCCAAGCTGAATAACGCCATTTCTTCAGCACGCAACGCATTATATTCTGTACAAGAAAAAAATGGTCACTGGTGTTTTCCATTAGAAGCAGATTGCACGATTCCTGCCGAATACATCCTGATGATGCATTTTATGGATGAAGTAGATACCGTTCTCGAACACAAGTTGGCTCGCTTTATTCGTGAGCAACAAGATATGACTCATGGTGGCTGGGCGCTTTATTATGGCGGTGCATTTGATCAAAGCTGTAGTGTCAAGGCTTATTATGCACTGAAGCTCGTGGGAGATTTTCCCGATGCCCCGCACATGGTACGTGCCCGCTCTGCTATTCTGGCGCATGGTGGGGCAGCGCGCGCCAATGTGTTTACTCGACTATTGCTTGCCATGTATGGCCAGATACCGTGGCGGGGTGTTCCGTTTGTTCCTGCAGAGATTATTTTGTTCCCGCGCTGGTTTCTTTTCCATCTTAGTAAAGTGGCGTACTGGTCGCGTACTGTCATGATTCCACTTTCTATTCTCTGCTCTTTAAAAGCCAGGGCGGCTAATCCAAGAAATATCGATGTGAGGGAGTTATTCACGGTTCCACCCGAAGAAGAACAGGATTATTTCCCAGTCCGTACTCCGCTTAATCGATTTTTTTTGTATATGGAGCGCTTGGGCTCAAAACTTGAACCGCTGATTCCAACCTTTGTACGGAAAAAAGCATTACATCGCGCAGAGCAATGGGTGATCGAGCGTCTTAATGGGGAATGTGGGTTAGGAGCTATTTTTCCAGCTATGATCAATGCTTATGAGGCTATGGCGTTGCTCGGCTATGCCTATGATCATCCCTATCGCCAGCAATGCCGCCTAGCACTTCAGGGATTGCTGGTTGATGAAGGTGAGCGTGCATGGTGTCAGCCTTGTACCTCTCCAGTTTGGGATACTGTTTTGGCCTGTCTTGCCTTACAGGAGGATCCCAATGCTGATCAACGACCAGTTCGACGAGCCCTTGACTGGCTCATTACTCATCAGATACTGGATGCCCCGGGTGATTGGCGTGAGCGACGGCCAGATTTACCGGGCGGTGGCTGGGCATTTCAATATGCTAATCCGCATTATCCGGATCTGGATGATACCGCTGCGGCCGCCTGGGCGTTGCATCAAGCTGGCTACGCTGATTATCAGGAAAATATACAGCGTGCAGCCAACTGGCTTGCTGGTATGCAATCTAGTAATGGTGGCTTTGCCGCTTTCGATATTGATAATACTTATTATTATCTCAATGAGGTGCCTTTTGCAGATCACGGTGCTTTGCTTGACCCACCCTCTAGCGACGTGACCGCTCGATGTACCGGTTTCCTGGCAATGTATGGTGATCAGCAACATACGCAGGCAGTGGAACGTGGTCTGGCCTATCTATTTAGCGAACAAGAAGCCAGTGGTGCTTGGTTTGGTCGATGGGGCAGCAATTATATTTACGGTACTTGGTCGGTATTAGAAGCCATGCGGCTGGCAAATGTTGACAAGGAGCATCCGGCTATCCGTCGTGCGGTAGAGTGGTTAAAATCTGTTCAGCGGGATGATGGTGGCTGGGGCGAAACCAATGATACGTATTTTGATCCTCAGCGCGCTGGACAATTTGAGCAGAGTACCTCATTTCAGACAGCTTGGGCATTACTTGGTCTGATGGCTGCTGGAGAAATACACAGCAAGACAGTTGAGAAAGGAATTAAATATTTGCTTAAGACGCAGAATACTGATGGATTATGGTACGAACCATGGTTTACGGCACCAGGCTTTCCGCGTGTGTTTTATTTGAAATATCATGGTTATTCAAAGTATTTTCCCTTGTGGGCGTTGATACGATATCGTGCGCTGACTGGGAGAAATCCTTCGTGAGCTTAGTAGGCATTGTCACCGCAATGCGCGCAGAAGCGAAATGCATCACGCCACGCCGGCTTCCTTTCAATGAAATGGTTCGGCTCAGAGAAGGAACGGCAATCTGGGTATGTGGTATAGGAAGTGAGGCTGCCCGGCAGGCTGCAGCGGGATTGCGTGACAGAGGAGTATCAGCTCTTGTGAGTTTTGGCGTAGCAGGCGCATTGGATGAGACTTTGCGCCCTGGTGATCTGGTTCTTCCTGAACGTGTCCATACGGAGTATGCTCACCCTGTCGCCTTGGAATGGCGTAATCGCATCATACAGCATCTACCCAAGCACGTGAAAGTCGCGGGAGGCACCTTAGCTACCAGTCAGCAGGTATTGACTTCGAAAGACGAGAAACGGAGATTTTCTGCAAAAAATGGCGCCTGTGCGGTCGATATGGAAAGTGGCGCTATTGCCGAGATCGCGATCAATGCTGGAATACCCTTTGTAGCAGTACGTGCTATTACTGATCCTCTCGAATTTTCGCCTCCACCCATCTTAATGAGTGCAGTCTATCCTGATGGCAGTGTCAACATGCTCTACTTGCTAGAGTTGATTTTGCGCCGCTCCGTTAATGTGGGTACTTTGCTGCGTCTTGCGCCGAGTATGCGTGCAGCTTGTGCTACGCTGCTGTCGGTAGTGAAACATGCGGATATCGAATTAGGGGGTACATTTTCACCTCAATATTGAACTAAAAACCCGCTGTTGATTGCTTGATTGGAAAGTTGGCTCAGGATATAGCGGTCTCTTCAAGATTTTCTCATTCACTAGAATGAGATGCGGTCGCTACCAAATGTACCGTAGCCGCACTTCGATTACCGTACACTCCACCGCGATCAACGGCGGGTTTTTGGTTGATTTATTTCACAACAGTCGTCTTTTGTCCCCTCGGGTGAATCCTATTAGCGGTTGGTTGATTCCTCTGCCATAAGCGATCGCCTTGAATAATTCACCCATTTCAGCTGGACTGACTAATCTTTGTAATTGATTGGCCAATGGCAAATATTGATGGGGAATGTCAGCGGGTGTTCGAGATAGCACCTCAGTAATACCGCAATTGATTAACCAGTTTGCTTGAGTGGTATAGCCAAGTAACTGCAGATCGCTCGCTAATGCAACCTCATTGATCGCGCTAAAATTAACGTGGCTGGTAATATCCTGCAATCCAGGTAAGTAAAAGGGGTCATCGTGAACATGGTGGCGATAATGGCACATCAGGGTGCCCTGGTTGCGCTGCGGATGATAATATTCGCTTTGTCCGAAGCCATAGTCAATCAGCAGAATCACGCCTCGGTGAAGTATCTGTGCCAGGCTGCGCATGAAGTGTCGATTAGCTAGACTGATTTCACTGAGGTAGCGGAAGGAACCGTGATTCATTGCCTCTTTAAATGGAGGTAACGCTTGTGCAATTTCAAATAACTCTCCAGCAATCAAAGGGCGATCCTGCCATTCAAAATTTTGTTGGTCCCAGGTAACACCGCGTTCGTAGAGATGATGGTCTTGCCATATTACCAAATGAACCGGCATCGCATCGAGCACTTCGTTGGCCAGTATAAGTCCGTTAAATTCATGTGGTAAGCTGGTAAACCATTGTACTAATGAAATAAGATGCGGCGCACATTTTTTGAATAGTTCGCGTTGTCGCTGCTGTAAATCAGCGCTAACTTCCAAAATAAAGTATTGTCGTGGTAGATGGTTCAATTGCTCCAGTTCAAGCAGTAGATCGAGTGCCAGTTTGCCAGAGCCTGCGCCAAACTCCAGAATATCGCTATAACCGATCAGTTCGAATATCTGAGCAGCTTGCCGTGCCATGGTTTTACCAAATAATGAAGAGATTTCCGGTGCTGTGACAAAGTCGCCGGCATAGCCCAATTTGGTAGCGCCAGCGCTGTAATAGCCCATGCCAGGTGTGTAGAGGGTTGCTTCCATAAAATCAGCAAATGAAATCCAACCACCTGCGGCATTAATTTTTGCCTGGATAGTGTTTTGTAACGCTTTACTATGCTGAAGCCCGGCTTCGCTGGAGGGAGGTAAAGTAATAGAAGGCATATGAGTAGAACGGCCTTGTTTATGGTAGATTGTGAAAAAGGGATTATAAATGTAGCGCGTGCAAAAGGGGAATAATGAATGACTTTGAAAAATAAAGTGATTCTGGTTACGGGTGGAGCCAAGCGAGTAGGAGCGGCCATTTGTTGCAAGCTGCATGCACAGGGTGCCAATCTGATGGTGCATTATCGTTCTTCTCAGAATGAGGCGCAAATGTTGCGACAAACTCTCGAACAAATGCGCCCGGGCTCGGTTGAGTTAATTCAGGCTGATCTACTGGATATTGAGTGCCTGCCAGATTTGATCAAGGAAACTGTACGGCGATTCGGTAAGCTGGATGCATTGGTGAACAATGCTTCCAGTTTCTTTTCTACACCTGTTGGTCAATTTACTGAACAAGCCTGGATAGATTTAATCGGTAGCAACCTGAAAGCTCCCTTGTTTTTATCCCAGGCAGCCGTACCTTATTTAGAAAAACGGTATGGTTGTATTGTTAATATCGTGGATATCCATGTGGAACAGCCTTTGAAAAACTATGTGATTTATAACGCGGCGAAGGGTGGATTAGCTGCGCTTACCCGATCGCTTGCCTTGGAGCTAGCTCCGCTTATTCGCGTCAATGGTGTCGCACCGGGTCCTATTTTGTGGCCAGAGTATGAAGAAGAATGGGTTGACCCATCGTTACGCGAAGAGATCATAGACAGGACACTCCTCAAGCGCATGGGAGAACCGGAGGATATTGCCAACACAGTCTATTTCTTAATCGCGCATGCATCGTTTATTACCGGTCAGATCATTGCAGTGGATGGCGGACGCAGTATCAATCTGTAATGGCTTATTCTAATTTTCAATAGAAATAATAATTACAGAATTACGTAATTCTTGTAAATAAATATTTTCATATGAAAAATTATTGAATTTTTATTCAAAATTCGAATTATTCTGTTTCCCAGTCCAACATGGCGTGCGGGCAAGCTGCAGACAGGATAAATCCTATGGCAAGGAAAAAGGTCTAAAAACGGCCCTTAGGATAATGAGTTATTCGCCAAACGCGTCCCTGATCCACTCGATTTCCGGGTCATGATGACCTGTCAGTAGCACAGCATCAAATCGACATGGAGGGGTAGTGTACAATCGGGATAGATAATGCCGGGCAGCACGGATAAGCTTGTTTTGCTTGCTGGTCGTAATGCTAGCGGCAGCACCGCCAAAATAATTATTTGATCGCATTCTGACTTCGACGAAGACTAAGGTGGCCCCCTCTTGCATGATGAGATCAATTTCACCAAAACGGCAACGGTAGTTTTTTTCGAGCAGAACTAGGTGTTGGCGCTGCAGAAACAGGGCAGCCAAGTGTTCAGCGTCAGATCCTTTCATAATAACTTGTTTTTATAGCCTCTATATGTTGAGGATGTGCGACAATTCGTATTGGAAAATATCATTCCATTTCTACATCAAACCCAATTTTTTCGGCTTCTCCTTGCCATAATATTTATACTGTCTGTAGCTCGCCTTCATGCCATGCATGATTGGGAAATGGGTTAATAAACCGACCAGAATCAAGAATGCTGACTAAAAGCACATTATATGTAGTTGCCACACCGATTGGAAATTTACGCGATATCAGTTTGCGCGCCCTGGATGTGCTGGCTGCAGTGGATGTTATTGCAGCTGAGCATATTCATCTCACCCAACGCTTACTGGCGCTTCATACGATTCATACCCGTCTGATTACACTACATCAACACAACGAACGGGCTGCTACCGAGAAGATCATTAACATGCTGGCGGCACAAAAGTCGGTGGCCTTAGTAACCGATGCCGGCACCCCCGGCATATCAGATCCCGGTGCGCTGTTGATTCACTATGTCAGAGAGCAGGGCTATCGGGTGGTACCGATTCCTGGGGCAAATGCAGCTGTGTGTGCGCTATCGGCCTCGGGCATTATCGCGCCTCATTTTTTATTTTATGGTTTTCTCCCGACTAAGTCCGGTGAGCGCAAACGCAAATTAGCATCACTGACATCCTTAACCTCCTGTACCCTGATTTTTCATGAAGCTCCGCATCGCGTGCTGGAATGTATGATGGATATGATTGCAGTGTTTGGGGAACGGCGTCAGATAACCATTGTCAGGGAACTGACTAAATTATTTGAAACCATTTATACTTCTGATTTGAGTCATGCCCTGACATGGCTGCAATCTGATGAAAATCAGCAAAAAGGTGAATTCGTATTGTTACTTTCTCCAGCCGCCACGGAAAAGGACAACCAGATCACCGAACAGGCAGAACATACACTGCATATCCTGATGGAAAATTTACCCCTGAAGCAGGCTGTGCAGCTGGCAGCCGAGATTACCGGTGGCAATAAGAAAAAACTGTATGCGTTTGCTTTGTCTAAGAAAGAAGCGTTAACCAAGCAATCAAAGGATTCATGAGACTTTTATGCAAACTACTCTAATATTTACCCGCCCTGATGATTGGCATTTGCATGTGCGTGATGGCAAACCAATGCAGGATGTGTTAGCTGATACTGCTCGACAGTTTGCCCGAGCGATCATCATGCCGAATCTCAGACCACCGATTGTGACTGTTGAGATGGCAGCAGCCTATCGGGCGCGTATTCTGGCAGCTTTGCCGAAAACGCTGCAGGGACGTTTCGAACCGCTTATGACGCTTTATCTGACTGACAATACGCCTCCAGCTGAAATCAGACGGGCTAAAGAGAGCGGCATAGTGCATGCAGTCAAACTCTATCCTGCTGGTGCGACGACTAATTCCGATGCCGGTGTGACGGATCTTGCCAGGTGCTCTAAAACTTTAGAAAGCATGGAGCAGCTTGGCATGCCCCTGTTGGTGCATGGCGAGGTGACTGACCCTGATATCGATGTGTTTGATCGAGAAAGCGTTTTTATCGATCAGGTACTGCAGCCGCTGATACAACGTTTTCCAGGGCTGCGCATCGTATTTGAGCATATCACGACGCGTGAAGCAGTCGAGTTTGTGCGTGCAGCTCCAAACAACCTTGCTGCCACAATTACTGCACATCATTTGCTGCTTAATCGTAATGTCCTGCTTGCAGGCGGTCTCCACCCCCATCATTATTGTTTGCCCGTTCTGAAACGAGAAACTCACCGCCTTGCCTTGATTGGGGCTGCGACCAGCGGCGATGCAAAATTTTTTCTGGGTACTGATAGCGCGCCGCATCCCATATCGAGTAAGGAAAGTGCTTGTGGTTGTGCGGGCATTTATACTGCCCATGCAGCGATTGAATTTTACGCAGAGGCTTTTGAGCAAGCAGGTGCGCTCGATAAGCTGGAAGCATTTACCAGCTTTCATGGTGCGGATTTTTATGGTTTGCCGCGTAATACCAATCATATTACCTTGATCAAGGAAAGCTGGAAAATACCTCAATGCCTGGAATTTGGGGAAGGAAAGCTGGTTCCGTTGCGAGCAGGTGAAAATGTTTCCTGGAAACTGTTGAGCCTATAAGTCTTTTTAAGCTTGAATGGATTTTTTTAAAAAATAAAAGAAATACCCATTACTCTTTTATCTATCTTCTCCACCGTCTTTAATCGGTTTTTACTTTATCAGTTTCTTCTTCTGATAACTTAACATCAAATAATATTTCATCATCTCGTGGTGATCGTGTTTTTTCTTCTATGTTCCACCAACCGCCACCTAATGCGACAAATAAGGCAGCCGTATCTTGGAAACGAAGTGCTAATGTTTGTAGGTAATTTAACTTGCTCTGAAAGTACTGACTCTCTGCAATGGATACTTGTTGGTAATTAACGAGACCGGCCTGATAATTAGCCTGCATCAGATGCATTCTTTCTTGCGCTAAATGAAGCTCTTGTGACTGATGCTGCAGCGCTTCAGCATCATATTTCAATGCCAGTAAAACATCAGCTACTTGCGCTAAAGCGTCCAGTGTCGTTTGGCGGTATTGCGCACGCGATTGCTGAAAGGCATCGATAGCTGCTTTACGCTGAAACCATAAAGTACCGCCATGAAATAATGGGGCAACAAAGTTGGTGCCAATACTCCAGAAGTTACCGCTACTTAAAAAAATATCCAGCAGATTTCTATTGTTTTGTCCATAAGTACCATTTATTGTAAAAGAAGGAAACATCGCTGCGGTAGCGATACCAATATTGGCACTGCTCTGATGTAATTGAGCCTCAGCCAATAGAATGTCAGGGCGTTGCCGTACTAAGCTCGAAGGAAGCGATATGGGCAGATTGGTTGGTAACGAGAGGTCAGCCAAATCAATCTCCTCAAATTCATGTTCTCCTGGAAACTGGCCGATCAATGTAGCAAGCAGGTGCTCGGCCTGGCTGCGCTTTTGCACGAGCCGGGGGAGAGAGGACTCGAGCACCTCAAGCTGTAATCTCAAGTTGACCAGCTTTTCATACTCAATGATACCAGCTTGCGTCTGGGATTCGGTCAGCTTAACTTGCTCTCGCTGTGATTCAATCAATTGCTGAGTTGTTTGAATCTGAGCTTCGTAACCAGCCCGGGCAATCACAGTATTTACAATATTGCCAATCAGCGTCAAATAAGTAGCGATAACCGTATAATGCTGCATATCCCTGCTGGCACCGAGGGCCTCGACAGTACGCCGCTGAGCGCCAAATACGTCTAGCGCGTAACTGACGCTGGCTGATAGTGTGAAGAGGTTAAAAGTACTGCTAACAGGGCTCCCGAAGCGAGCAGCCGAGAATTTCTGGCGACTTGCCGTTCCTCCGAGATCAATCTGAGGAAAAAAAACACCATACCCTGCTTGTAAATTATCTTGACTTTGCTGCAAGCTGGCCTGTGCTGATTCTAGAGTTGGGTTGTTGGCGATGGCTTCTTTTACCAGCGCGTCTAATTTGGGGGAATGGAATAACTGCCACCAATCGGCTGCAATTTCAGCGCCTTGTTCAAAATACTGTATCTGCCCATCTGCTGAAACAGTTTCTTGTAGTGGTTTACCTGGAACATAGCGCTCGGTCTCTGGTGGTTGCGGGCGGACAAAGTCCGGGCCAACAGCACAACCGGTAGCTGTCAGTAACCAGACTGCTGACAATCTGGCCAATATATATTTTGCATTGGCATGAAAGAGATGTTCATCCATTCACAGCTCCTTGTTTCTCCGGCGTATGTACTTTTTATCAAAAACTATCACTCATTATCGTGATTTTTCACGTTTTATTCTTTCTTGTACATTGCAGATGATTTAGTGGTATTTCTTCTACTGTAGCTCGTGTAATCAAAATAGGGCTATCAGCATGCATTAGTGAAAAAGCGCTACCTCTTTGTATAGCACTACTTACTTGCCCGAATATAAACATCCACTAGCTGACCTGGGTACAATTGAATATCTTTTGGTCTTTCAAAACGAAAAAGTACCGGTAATACCCTGACGTCAACCCGCTCAGTTCGTTGGTTCGATAACTGGATCTTTGGCGAAACATAAGGCTGCAAACGGCTGAATTGTAACGGAATACGAATATCAGTGCCGCGAATGAACATTTGCGCATCCATCCCCGAAACATCTGGCAGTCGGTGAATCAGAATCTCATCGACATAGCATCTTACGGCCAGGCTGTTTTCTGAATTACCCATCACCACAACCGGTTTGAAACTTTCTGTATAGGTATCATAGACGCCCTGGGGTGAAATAAAGTTACCTATTGTTGCTCGTATTGACATAATGACACCATTGACCGGTGCTCTGATCGTATATTTTGCCAGCAGGGCGCCGCCAGCTTGATAAGTTTTGGTTAACGCGATGTACTGACGCTCCTGATTCTGAATGTCGTAACTCCATGCGCCTGCTTTGGTCAGATTGTAGTTTTTTTGAGCAATCTCGAGACTGGTTTTGGCAACCTTGGTTGCATTGATGGCATTATCCAGGCTATCCTTGCTGACTGATCTCGGATCCAGCTCATAAGAGTTTCGCAGTTTTTCTAATTGTGCTTCGGTAGTTTTCAGGTTTGCTCTCGCAAAATCAAGCTGTGCTTTAGAAACTGCTAGAACTTCCTTTCTCGGTTGCGCTTTTAATGCCTCCAGTAGCGCCAAGGCTGCTTCAGCTTGTGCATGTTGTTGCTCCACTGTGGCGCGTTGAATGGAATCATCTATTTGCAGCAAAGGCTCTCCTTGTTTGACAGTTTGTCCTTCAGCCACCAGAATTTGAGTAATAACGCCAGCAACCTCTGGATAAAGATTGATATTTTCACCTGCTGATTGATAGCTTTCGATAATGCCTGTCGAGTAAATCCCCTTGGCATAAGGATTCGGTGCTGGATTGAAAACGGGTGGTTGCGGTTTCTTTTGGATACCGAATAAATAGGCGCTCACCCAACCAGCAATTACCCCACATAATGCAATGACGATAATGATCTGGTTTTTCAATCATTTCTCCCTTTCTCGATACCGACAAGTTTGCCATCCTCCATCCTCATCATCCTATCGGCATACTCAAAAATACGACTATCGTGAGTAACAATCAAAATACACCGCTTGTCCGTGAGGATGTTATTTTTTACAAAATCCATGATGCGCCGCCCCGTATCCCCATCCAGCGAAGCAGTGGGCTCATCAAAGATCATTAGATCCGGTTGACTGACCAACGCTCTGGCTAAGGCAACACGTTGCTGCTCCCCTCCACTCAACTTGACCGGCGGAAGCTCCGCCTTATTTTTAAGTCCTACAATCTCTAAGTAATGGGCTGCTTTTTTGAGGGATTCATCCCAGTCCTGTTTCTTAAGAATGAGAGGAATAGCCACATTTTCAGCGGTAGTGAGTCGTGGAAAGAGATGATAATCCTGAAAAACGAAACCCACTTTATTTAACCGGAATTCGGCAATCTGATCAGCACTGAGTTTCCAGATATCCACACCCTCGATCGCTACCGTTCCGGAGTTTGGACGCAAAATACCAGAGATCATACTCAATAATGTCGTCTTTCCACTTCCTGATGGGCCTACAATAAATAATATTTCACCGAAATAAGCTTCGAAACTGACTTCTTTTACCGCAAAGGTTCTGAGATCACCTTCACCAAACCATTTCGTTAATTCATTAGCAGAGATCGCGGGCATCACGTCATTATCTGGTTGATTAAATTGCAATGATGAAGTCAGGTAATGCTTATGGCCGCGCCATCTGACAAGATAGCATTTCCATCATTACATCTATTCATTCTACGGGCTATAGTTTGACTATCCGATTTTGAAGTCAGTTTGATTCAACCTCTAAAAATATCGAAAGGCTCAATCTTTAATACCTTTCTTATCCCAATATAACTTGAAATTATTGCGATGATGAGAACCATTACAAACGCAAAACCCAAGGTGGTAAAGGTGATATTGGCGGAATAATCGGGGACTTTGAGTTTGGCGATTGTGATAATAAGTGTACAAAAGCCCACTCCTAATCCATATCCAATTACCGCTGCCAGTCCAGCTTGAAAAAGAATCATATAAACGAGTTCCTTTCCCTTGATACCGATCGCTTTTAATGCACCAAATTTTTCGAGGTTTTCGAGGATGAAGGTATAAAATGTTTGCCCTGAGATTGACAAACCGACCAGGAAGCTCACAATCGTCATGATGAAAATATTGGTTCCGAGCCCTGTTTTATATTTGTAGTAATTGGAAATTTTTTGCATGAAGTCTTCTTCAGTGAGTGCCTCATATCCCAGCTGTTTCACTTGATGCTGAATATGGGGAATTGCGTCTCTACTTTTCGGTTCTACGAGAATAAAGGCAATGGTGAATCGTGTTGATGGGATATACTGAATCGCTTTACTGTATGTGGTATAAAGAGTTGGAATTCCGAACAATCCGCTGCTGGCTACCTTAGCGATGCCCACGATAACGCCGCGATGATCGTTCAGCTCAAATTCTGTGCCTATACGGGGATGTTCCAGTTTGGCAATTTCTGCATCATCAACAACGATAAAGGCATTCTCAGCATAGATATCCTCAATCCCCCCCTCGATAAGCTCGGGGCGGCCGACTAGACTGTTATCATCCAACCCTAAAATAGTGACCGATTGAAAGACTCCACTTTTAAGCTTGACTAACGCGCCGCCAGAATACATCGGGACAGCATATTCGACGCCATCAATGCTGCGAACGGCATTAAGCACATAATCCGGCATCGGGATGCTGTTGGCAACATTATTGACGGCGGGATCCAGTACCCATACTTTAGCTCCCAGATTAATAACCGTTGAGGAAGCCTTGGCAAGAATTCCAGAAAAAATGGATGTCATCTGGACCATGAGAAATACGGCAAAAGTAATTCCCACCAATAAGGCGGCATATTTACCCTTGTCATTTACAAGAAGCTTAAAGGCAAGTTTCAGAATTCCTTTCATTTACCATCTCCCTCTAATAGGCTCATGGTGTGAGACAATCGATATGGATGATGAATCACTGCAACGTGCATTCATCATGGGGAATGAAGTCGGGTTATCTTTAAACTATTGTCGCATTTTTTCCATTATTCCACTAAATCAAAACTGATTTTGTCGGCTTCACCTTGCCGTATTATGGATACTGTCTGCGGCTCACCTTTGCGCCATGTTTGATTTGGAAATGGAATGAGATCTTATGCAGTGTTTTTCTCGTTTTTGTGAAAAAGGAAGAGCTTGCCTGCTCCCACAATGCGAATTTTTCCATGCACCAATATCAAAGTGAACTGGAAAATGCTTGAGTCACTCAATTTTGGGTGGTGGTTGATTTTGCTAAGGTTGAGTGAAATTAGAAGTGATTAGCGTAAAATCAGGGATTTTCGTCAAACCCCTCGCCATTGCCTGAGATCGTTCTCAGATTTTCTTATGAACCAGTGCATATGGGACGGGCGGTTAAGCCACGAATTGATCCTTGCTCTACAGGATATCCATTGGAGTCTTTACAGCTTAATTTTCTGTTCGAGTCAGTCAAGAGGATTGGCTGGCTTGCCTGGGAGGAGGAGAGGCTGGCTGGCTGGAAGGTCGCTGGTGTTTTATACCAGCGACAGAACAAAATTTACATTTGACTTTGTAGCCAGTTCTGACTACCCACCTTTTGCATGACATCTAATTGTGTTTCCAGCCAATCGATATGTTCTTCAGTATCTTCAAGAATATGTTCAAAAATTTCCCGCGAAACATAATCCTGAGCAGTTTCACAGGCAGCAATCGCAGCGAGCAGCGTTTGCCGTGAGGTATTTTCCAACGTGAGATCACACATCACACATTCCTGGGGTGATTCACCGATCAAAAGCTTCTCCAGGTCCTGTAAATTAGGTAGCCCATCCAGAAACAAAATACGCTCAATGAGTTTGTCAGCATGCTTCATCTCTTCGATCGATTCGTTATATTCATGCTCGCCGAGTTGATTGAATCCCCAGTTTTTGTACATCCGGGCATGAAGGAAATACTGATTGATCGCAGTTAGTTCATGCAATAACTGACGATTTAACCAATTAATAATGTCTGCGTTCCCTTTCATAGTTGTCTCCTTAGACGGTTGATTCGTAGGAACTGGTAGGTTCAGGTGACAGGAGGCTGGGCCGGGGTTTCTCGCATTAACGCTTGATCAAGTATCCTTTTTGCGTGGCAGGCACAAATGCCACACTGCTCGGTAATACCGAGATTAGCTTTCAGATCGCGCATCCGTTCAGCTCCTTGACTGACAGCTTCGCGAATGGCACGATCAGTAACCCCCTTGCAGACACAAATATACATGAAACACGCCTTTTGTCGATTGATTTAAAAGTGGTTTATTCTGATAGGAACAAAGCAAACAATATTACTAATGAGAATGATTCGTAATTATATTTGTTTTTGTACAAAATGCAAACGAATACTGTTGCCATGTAAATGATCGGTTTAGTCGATAGATTCCAGGTTCGTACTCCCTGCACCATCTAAAATACGCCGCACAAGATCGGAAGTGGAAATGCCAGGTGTATAGTCGATTTCTTTGATCATATGCGATGGTAGCGTCGCGCATAATTTGTATTTTTCAATGCGTTCCTTCTCAGAAGCGCAGGCAAATGTATAAATTGCAAAACCATGTTTCTCCATAAACTTTGGCGTTGTATGAACGGGGCTCTCAGTGATAACGGCGTCAACGTATTTACAAGCAGAAACGACTGCAGCGCGTTCAGCCTGAGGCATAACGGGGAGTTTGCCTTTATTTTCAAGAACCCGCGTATCTGGAACAACACAAACCGTTAAATGGGTGCCCAGTGCGCGCGCTTCCCGTAAGAAATTGACGTGACCTTCATGAAACAGATCGGCCACCATCCGTGTATACACACGCTTCTGAGGTCGATTTCTAGGCCATGATGGAATATCCTGCCTTAAATACGATATGGCTCTTTCTAGCCATTGGCGACTGCGTAACACGGTTACATCATCAGGATCTTTCAGAGCTATTTGGTGAGCATACGACCACGCTTTGATCAGATCACCCGATAGCCAGCGCTGGGTGAGGCGATAATAAGCATAACATCGTACCAGCAAAGTAAATTTTTCCAGGTTTAAGGCAGATACCACCGTATCCCAATAGGGATTGGGGGTACGCCAATCACCATAGAAGGCGGTTAAAATTTTCTCAGGAGGGTGTGGGAACCATGCATTTCCATACTCTGTATTGCGTTTGATTAAATCGAACTCAGGAAAGACAGAAACCCGCTGATATTCTCCCGGGTAATCCGGCAAAGAAAAGCCGCCTACGATTTTGTGATCACTCCTGTGCTCCAGGCCGCATAAATCAAGGGTGACTCCAATTTCTGAATGCACATAATCACGGTAATTGCTGTAGTTGAAACCCATGGATACCCTGGACCATCCCATTTTCTCCAGCGCCTGGCAGCATGCTTCCCAGGATTCCATCCATACTGCAATGTCCAGATCCTTATCAAACTCCAGCAGATGACCATTACGGACTAAACCGAGCAACGTGCCTGCAAAAGGAAAGGCAGGTATGCCTTGTGAAGCCAATGCTGCGCAGGTTACCCATAACAACTGTTCAGCCTTGCCAGAGGTAAAAATATTTTCGGTGCCGGCTTGTTCTTCCGCTTGTTTTTTTTTGGCTGGAGCTTTTCCCGATTTGGCGAGTAACGTTAAATGATGAATTGTGCTGGTGAAGTGAGCATGAGCCGTTGTCAAATCCAGTAATAAAAAACTTGCTGCTCCCCTAATCTGCGCCCAACGTGCTTTCGGGAAATCACCTTGTACATGGTCATAAATACTAGCGGCATAGGCGGGAACCTCTTTTGTTCGTTCAGATCGCATCGCCATGGCGCACCATAATTTAGCCACCTCGGGTGATAAGGGATGCTCATGTTTTAACGGATCAAGAATTTTGGCTGCCTCATTTAGATTGCCGGTAGCCATCAGCTCCTGCGCACGTTGTAAAGCACGCTTAAGTTTTTCAGTCATAGTCATTAATAATTAGCACGATTTAATTCACATTATTCTTGTATTCTACTGATTATTTGTTAATATTGAGAATTAATCTCATTATTATTTGCATGACTAAATAATAATGTGCTAGGAAATTTCTTTAATATATATGGAGATAACATAATGGCTGTAAGTACACAACCTCGCCCCAATCTCAGCAATTCCGGGAATATTTTTGAGATAATCGATGGCATCCAATTTATCGGTTTCGGTTCGGGGGGATTTAACGAAAATGATTTGCTGATTATCGGCGATGAATTGGATAATGTTCTTGAAGGCAGATCTGGTCATGACGAAATAGAAGGAGAGGCGGGAAACGACACATTAACAGGTGGAGATGGTAACGATACATTGGATGGCGATGCTGGCAATGATGACCTGGATGGTGGGTTAGGAACCGATAAGCTCTTTGGTGGCGCAGGTGATGATATTCTTCGTGCTGGCCATGGTCGTGATCAATTGACTGGAGGTAGCGGCAGCGATACGTTTGGTTTTTATGCCTTGGGGCATTTTCGGGTAACTGATTTTACGATTGGCCAAGATCGCCTATTTTTTGATTCTGAGAAGCTTGGAATTAATAGTCTAGAACAACTTATTCCCTTTATCACAAATATTAACCAAAGAACGGATGGCGTTAAAGTGGAATTCGGGTCAGAAGCATCGATTGACCTTGTCGGTATCAATTTAAACGATATTACGGCAGATATGGTTGTCTTTACAATCTGAGATATTTTCCCCAATCACTAAGTACATTCAGTGAATAGAAGATGTTTTTATATTGAGGAATATTTGATCTACGAGGATTACTGCTGTCTATGCAGCAAGCTTGTTGATTTTTTATCGGGTTTGACAAGAAATACCCAGAGCAGCAAGGATGTTGCTCTGGGGCTCATCCAGCTTTCACAAAGTGGTTTTGTACGGTGCGATTTTCTGTTGCAACGGCATAAACTCCAGTCGAATTGCACAAACCGAGTATATTGTTTGTTGCGCGGCATGGGGTATTTCGCTTGGCGCAGTCAGTGCCGGCCGGTCTAATTCACCATAAACCATAGACTATATTGCTAAGATCAGAAACAGTACAAGCTGGTTTATGCGTATGCCACCCCATACTTTGCGTTATGTTCACTTGATCAAATAATTATTTCAGTGAAAATAATTAATCCATTTCTAAATCAAAACTGACTTTGTCGGCTTCACCTTGCCATATTACTGATGCTGCCTGCGGCTCGCCTTCACGTCATTTTTGATTTGGAAATGGAATTTCAAGAGCGAAGAAACGCTATGCCATGCGACAAATTGTCGCAACCCTATCATCTATTCCAGTAATTATATAAATAAACTTTGCTCAGATTGCATTCATTTTCAGGCAGTTCCGTAATTACCATAGATTTCAAAGGCACATTTGAAATAATAACTGCGACAATTTGTCGCATTGTCATTTATGTGAGCAGACCAGATAATGTTTGTGGCTATCCATCTTTCCTTTGCAATAAGATGGTTGGCCACTGGTACTCTGATTTTCATTTTTGATGAGTCAATTAATCGGGTAATTGGGATGGGTCTTACGGGCTGTTCCCTTGATTAAACCATGAACATATAAAAAATTAGTAAAGGGATATATGAAAAAAAATAAGCTTAAAATATTAACACTAGTTTTGGCTACGTCCACGCTGATAGGCATGGGGCAAAGTGTATCGGCGCATACCCGATTGGAAGTACCAATAGCTGTAGAAGGCGTCAGAGTGACCAACAATGTTGCCATCGGCCATGGATGTGGCGAGAAAGCGATTATTGGTACATCAGTGGTTTTTCCGGATGGTAAGGATTCAGTCATCACCGTAGGCGGTCAACCTCATGCAGGGACATTGACCGATTTTGTATCAAACTGGGGGCCTAATGTTCAACCTCTCCAGACTCGTGCAGTATTTGATTTTGTGGATGAAAAACAAGGGTCAACAGGTAATGTCGTCGGGTTTTGGTCTGGTGGAGGATCAGGTATGCCGGCTCACATGAATGCATTTGTCCCTTTCAGAGTTAGCGCAACCAACATTGAGCCAACTTCATGCGCCAATAGCGTGAAATTTTTTGTTTCTATTGTCGATATTTGTGAAATTACTGGAATCGATGCATTACGCAGCGGAAGTGGAGAATCTGGAGGTCCTGTTAACCTGTGGACACATAATAACTTGGGAACGCCCTATGATCGTGTGAGTGCTGAAGATGATGGTCCTGCTTCATTAACGATCACGCGTGATTTAACGAAGAACCCACTGCCTGGATCATGTGGCGCAGGTGTCGATATTGAGGTAAAACCTTCTGCTGCACAGATTAACCGTGATATGCCAATCAAGTTCAACGGTCAGCAAGTTTGGCCTCAATAAACGCTATACCTGGCATTTGCAAATGGGATTGTGAATCCCGTTTGCATTATCAGAAAGAGTTGCTATCTTCGGTGGTAGAAACAGGTATGTACAGAAATTTGGCTAACAGACTAAGAGAACAAACAGAGAAGTAGTTTCATAATATTTTTATCAATATAATATTTAAAGATTATGTTGAATGCTCAAAAGAGCGAGGAGAAGGTATGACAAAGAATCTATCAAATCTACCAAAAATATTGGTGACTGCTGGTAGCATCATCACGGCTTGTTATGCTGCAACTGTCAGTGCGCATGGCGGTGGTGCTACGCTTGATCCTGCCGGTAACAAGGCAGCATTCACTGCGCTGGCACGTGTGACCTGCTTTGATGATGGCAATGGACCAGCTGCACATATCGTGGCCAAGATTAGGGATAATTCTGCTCCTATACCAGGAATGTTTGTCAGTCTTCAGCTGCTTAAAGGCAGCAAGGCAATCAGTGTTACCGATACTACGCCAGGGGATGCACAATTTAGTGAACAAGTAAGCCTGCAGGGTGGCAGCGGTGTTTACTTTATGATGGTGGACAAAACGATAGCAGGTGCGCGGGATTTTGAAGTCGAATGGCATTGCATGACCGCCAATCAAGTGCATACTGGTACAGACATAGTAGTCGATCAATTTGAATAATGGCAGTTCTATTTATGGCCTGTTCACGTTCTTTAAATATCGTTTATAAAATGATTAAGCAAATCAGTTTATTAATTTCAGTTGGCCTGATGTTTTTCCTTTCTATGGTGGCACCTGTCAGGGCGCACCTGGAAGGAAATACGCCGCCGCCACATTGTCAGCTGACTTTTTTGGATGGAAAATCTGCTGAAGATTGGGAGGCAATGAAAGGCGAAGTGATTTATGTTGATTTCTGGGCTTCCTGGTGTCCTCCTTGTGTTAAATCATTTCCCTTCATGAGCCAATTAATGCATGAATATAAAGACAAAGGTCTGAAAGTGATCGGCATAAATCTGGATGAAAATCTTGAAGATGCCAAGAAATTTCTTGCCAAGCGTCCTGTTAATTTCTCTATTATGGTCGATACCAGTAAACGCTGCGCTCAAGACTTCAACGTGATGGCCATGCCGTCCACTTATATCATTGACAAAAGAGGTTTGGTCCGACATATTCATCGTGGTTTCCGGTCCGGTGAAACTGAAGAGCTGCGTGGCTTGATTGAGCAATTGCTGCAAGAAGAACTATAGAGCGAGTTTATATTCATTGTGCCGGTATAGACATTCTTAGCTTGACTTCATTGATGAAAGTCACTCACTTTGTTGTCATTTTCGCTATTTTGCTCAGCGTATCGGGATTATCCGGCTGTGTCCAGGTAGCGGCCTGGGAGCGTGGTAATCTTGCCAAACCGCAAATGGCGCTGGAGCCTACTCCATTACAAAGTGCTATTCAGGCGCACGTTTATGGTAGTCGTGAAGCTGCTGCCAGCATTAATTCTTCGGGGGGAGGCGGCGGCTGTGGCTGTTTCTAAGCCATACCATGAAAATAGGTTTGAACGATCCATGCTTAGCTGGTTCAACTCAATATTCAGCTGAGGAACTTGAAACTAGCGATTTAAAAGCCCATTCAGCTTCTTCTTCCAGTAAACCAGCGCTGCAGGCATTGACGTCTGCCGCGCTTGTTTTGCCGGGTTTGTTACTGTCTTCCGCACACGGTGCCAATCCCAGCAGTGACAACGTCAGTTTTCAATATATCCGCTATGAAGAAGGTAAACGCAATCTTTACAATATACATAGCAACCTGAAACCCATTACGGTTGATGTCGTACATGGAAGCGGCAATTTTACCTTCTATGATCGAGTTAAATTTTCATTTAACTATACTCAAGATACCTGGTCGGGCGCTACCCCTGTTACCACAGCGCCTTTAGTGGCCAATGGCAATCGGCCGATTCTGCAAAACTCACCCAATGGGGTGGTTACCGTTGGGGCCTCTCCTTTCGTCAATACCCGAGTTTTGCTCGATCATAATTTAAATCCACTCAGACTGACACCTGATGCTGGACAAGCCGTTGATTCACGTAATGTGCTGGTGCTGTCTTCCGCCTCGCCTGAAACACGTAATCAGGCGAATTTTAAACTGGGTTATGAATGGAATGAGGCAGCGCTTAATGTGGGAGGGGGATTTTCATTAGAAAGGGATTATAAATCGAGTTATGGCAATATCAGCGGCCGTCTCGATTTCAATCAGAAGTTAACCAGCTTGAAATATGGAGCAGCTTATACCAGCAGTGAAACATCTGCCATTCTCGACCCGGATCTCGTGCCTTATTTGACTACCACCGCTTATGCCAATCAAATAGAACGGCGCAGTGGCTCGGATATATTACGAGGCGATCGCCAGGATTGGACAGCTAATTTGGGCTTGACTCAGGTGCTTGGTAAGAATTCGCTGATCGATACCAATATCGGTTATACCCATAGCAGCGGGTTTATGGAAAATCCGTACAAAGTCATGACGGTTATTTTTGTTAACCCCAATGCGATCAGTCCCGATCCCAATATACCCATCGTTGGTGATGCGCGTGCCTTGTTGGAGCAGCGGCCCAATATCCGCAATCAACTGGCTCTAGGGAGTAAATTCGTGCAGCATATTAGCCCATTGGATGCGGCGCTTCATCTGAATTACCAATTCTCATTCGATGATTGGGGGATCCATGCACATACTTTTGAAGCGGATTGGGTACAACCACTGGGTTATGGCTGGACTGTTACGCCTCGCATTCGCTATTACTCACAAGATTCAGCTGATTTTTATAACCCTTTTCTCATTTCCAATCAGGCGTTTCGTAGCCCTGCCATCGATGCATCGGGACGTCAAGTATGGGTAAATTCAGATAACCCCAATCAACAATTTTTTCGTAATGGCAATGGCAATTTTTTCGATGCGAATGGCAATCCCATTGATGCAACTGAACTTAATTTACAACCTCAGCTGGTTTCATTTGATGCTGCCAAGCTGCCTAAAAGCTTTTCCAGTGATCACCGTTTGTCTGGTTTTGGTTCGTTGAGCGGTGGCGTTGTCGTTAATAAGCAATTTACCAAAGGAATCGAACTAGAAGCCGCCTTTGAATATTACACGCGAGCCAGCGCACTGAAATTGGGTGGAAATGGTCATAGCAGTTTTGCTGATTTTGACTTTTACGTTGCCAATGCTGCGATCAAGGTCGATATGGACGCCATCGGCACCCGTATGGCGAAAGAGGCCAGGCGTAATCATACTGATCATGATCATAGCGAACAGCATCACCATGCTCAACATTATGTTCCGGCCAGCATCATGTTTGGCCACATGCTGGATAAGCCAGGCGAACTCATGGTGGGATATCGATTTATGTACTCTCGTCAGACGGGTGATATGTTGCACGGAACACATCATGCCAGTGACCAGGCCATTGTCAATGAGGGATGTGGCGATGTCACGTTGTGTCGCTTTGCCCCGAAAGATATGAGCATGAGAATGCACATGCTCGATATCATGTATGCGCCCACCCGCTGGTTGAATCTAATGATTATGCCGCAATTCATGGATATGGACATGAATTTGCGTGCGCTTACCGGGCGCCCGCCACCTACTCCGGGTGTCCACGAGCATACCGGCATCGGCGGACATACAACCGGCGGTGTTGGCGACACCATTCTGATGTCGCTTTACAAACTGCTGGATTTACCTGGACACCGAGTCCATGCGGGTTTAGGTGTCAGCGCACCGACCGGGAAAGTAGATTTGGAGCTCAGGCGTATGTTCCAGGCTAATGGAGGGCTCATTCACTTTGACATGCAACTAGGAAGCGGCACCTGGGATTTCATGCCTAATATAACTTATACCGGAGAAAATAATCGCTGGTACTGGGGATCTCAGCTTTATGGCGTCAAGCGAATGGAAAGCAGTAATGAATCGGGTTATCGACTGGGTGATATTTTTCAGGCATCTACCTGGGGAGGATATCAGTTAACCCATTGGCTGGGAGCTTCAGTGCGAGGCGGTTATACTTACCGCGATAGAATACATGGAGATTTCAACCAGTTTAATGCACGTATTGGACCAATGGATTTCCCAGCGAATCAAGGAGGACATTACTGGGATATAGGCATTGGTGTAAATGCTTCGGTACCAAACGGCAAGTTTGCTGGCAATCACTTTGCTTTTGAGTGGGTACAACCAGTGCATCAGGATGTGAATGGTTTTCAACTTGAGCGTAAGGGTGGGTTATCCGCTACTTGGCATTATAGCTTTTAGTTTGTTTTGGATGGAATGATCTGTTCCTTGGAATTATTCCATTTCCAGATCAAATATGGCACGAAGGCGAGCCGCAGCAATCAAATGATAATATTTTCTCGCAATCAACCACACATTCTTCAATAATCGGAGTGAGTTTATAGATAATCTGCTGCAGAAATTTTCAATCTTAGTTAAGATTCCAAGAGATTTGTCGTTAAAAGATGACAAGATAAATAGTTTATTATTTACTCATTTTAATTTATTTGAAAGAAACCTGGATGCATATAACTCATCTCAGTAGGCATTTAAATGATAATAGCGGTTCTGGAATTATCTGAATGACTATTTCAGTAATTTCTTTTTAATGAAACTGTACCGTTTTCCCTTTAAAGCAATGGGCACGCCTTGTGAAATACAGATTTATGCCTTAACCGAGACTAAAGCCGGGCGTGCTATGGAAGCAGCCATTTCTGATATTCAGCGATTAGAATCCATTTATTCCCGCTACCGTGAAAATAGCTTTTTGTCTGAGATTAATCGTATCGCAGCGAAAGGAGGAAGTATTATTGTTGATAACGAAACAGCCGGTTTGTTGGATTATGCAGACACCTGTTATCGGGAGAGTGATGAGCTTTTTGATATTACCTCGGGTATTTTGCGCCGTGCCTGGGATTTTAAGTCAAATCAGTTACCGGATGAAGCGGTTACTCAAGCCTTGCTGGATAAAATTGGCTGGCATAAATTAAAGTGGGCCTCGCCTGTGCTTGAATTCCCGATTGCCGGTATGGAGATTGACCTGGGTGGTGTCGTTAAAGAATATGCAGTAGATCGTGTTGCTACGATATGTTGGGATAGGGGTATTCAGCATGGCATGGTCAATTTGGGAGGGGATATCAAGATTATTGGTCCGCATGCGGACGGTAGTCCCTGGCGAGTCGGGATACGACACCCGCGTCGTCCTGATGCCTTATTACAAACACTGGAACTTTATTCGGGTGCAGTTGCCAGCAGTGGGGACTATGAGCGCTGTATGACCATAAATGGTATCCGTTATGGCCATGTGCTCAACCCAAAGACAGGCTGGCCTGTAAGCCGAATGGCTGCAGTGAGTGTAGTGAGTGATTTTTGTGTTATAGCGGGCAGCGCTTCAACGATCGGGATGCTAAAAGAGCAGCAGGGCAAAGACTGGCTTGCTGACCTGGGTTTACCCCATTTGTGGATAGATGTGGATGGGCAAGTGGGAGGCTCACTCACGGAAGAAGAATGATGATAAATCAAAGAGATTATACTATTTCTCAACCAAATCTGAGTTTGCCGGCTGCTCCTTGCTGTATGATTGGCCCCGTTTGCGGCTCGTCTGGCGTCATGTTTGATCTGGAAATGGGATGAAAATGGGATGAGAATCCAGAAAGGGATTTTAATAGATAAAGCATAAGGGAATCATACGCAACGATTCCTTTGCACAAATACTTCAGGACGCCTTTAAAAATATCCTAAAATTTATAACCACGGTGCAGCGCTACCACGCCAGCAGCCAGATTAAAATATTCTACCCGTTCAAATCCAGCTTGCTGCATGAGTTGTTTCAACTCATCCTGCGATGGATGCATCCGAATCGATTCGGCAAGATAACGATAACTTCCTTCATCCCGAGCAATTAATTTACCCATGAGAGGGAGCACCTTGAAAGAGTAAGTATCATAAAAAGGTTGGAGTGGTTTCCATACCTTTGAGAATTCCAGCACGGTAAGTGATCCGCCTGGACTAAGCACACGCAACATTTCCTTGAGTGCAATGTCTTTGTGAGTCATGTTTCTCAGGCCAAAGGCGACATTGACATGATCAAAGAAATTATCTGGGAAAGGTAGTTTCTCAGCATCACATTGGGCTACTGGGACCGCTATTCCTTCATTCAGCATGCGATCCCGCCCGATGGTCAACATGGCATTGTTAATATCAGTTAACCAAACCTGGCCCGTTTCACCTACTTGCTCAACAAACAACGCCGTCAAATCTGCCGTGCCGCCTGCGATATCAAGAATCCGATCGCCCGTTTTTGCGCCACTGGTTTCGACAGCAAATCGTTTCCAGAGCCGGTGCAAACCGAGCGACATGACATCATTCATCAGATTGTAGCGTGCAGCTACCGAGTCAAAAACATCTGCAACTTTGTGTGCTTTCTCAGCTTCTGAAATAGTTTTGAAGCCAAAATGGGTGGTTTTTGTCATTTCGAATGATTAATTGAGTATTAAGAAAATGAGTGCAACATATAATGATGAGTTTGATATATCCCTCATGTATTATTTTCACGGTTGATACCAGCATCATTTAGCCGTTGCAGGTAATGTTGCCACATTGTATCTTGATTCAATCCGTAATTATAAAGTAAATCCCATGAATAAAGTCCCGTATTGTGGCCATCAGAAAAATTTAACTGGATGGCATAATTGCCCACTGGCTCGATATGCGTGATGGACACATCCTGTTTGCCAGTCTGCAGAATTTCTTGCCCGGGCTCGTGACCTCGTACTTCCGCTGACGGAGAATAGACGCGAAGAAACTCACAAGGCAACCGAAAAGTTTTACCATCGCTGAAGGAAATTTCCAGTACTCTGGATTTCTGATGAAGTTTTATTTCAGTGGGAATTGGGGTATGTTTACTAAGGCCTGCCATAGACGTTTTTTAAAATTGAAATTATTAATAAATAGCAGCTAGAATGCTTGTCACAAAAATGCAATATTGCCACTATATTATCTCAGAAATTTCTAAATAATTTTTTTGAATGGAGTCATGAGTATAATGGCTGCAACCATACTGATCGTGGAAGATGAGCCTGCAATCCAGGAGCTGATTTCATACCATTTGCGCACTGCAGGGTATGGCGTTTTGTGCGCCAAAAGTGCAGAAGAGGCAAAGGAAATAGTTAACGATGCGTTGCCGGATCTGGTGCTGCTGGATTGGATGCTACCCAATATGAGCGGCATCGAGTTTGCTCGCATGCTGCGGCGAGAAGCGCGCACCAAGATAATTCCTATTATCATGTTAACGGCCAGAGTGGAGGAAAGTGACAAGATAACCGGACTGGAAATCGGTGCAGATGATTATATTATTAAACCTTTTTCGCCGCGTGAACTTGTGGCGCGCATCAAGGCCGTGCTACGCCGGCGCTTACCAGAAGTGTCAGATGAAGTGGTTGAAGTAGGCGGGTTAAAATTAGATCCAGCCTCACATCGAGTAACTGCTAATGATCTCGAAAAGGGTGCAAAGTCAGCAGAAATTGTCTTGGGACCGACTGAATTTCGTCTATTGCACTTTCTGATGACGCATACTGAACGCGTGCATACACGGGAGCAGTTACTTGATCGTATCTGGGGAGACCATGTTTTTGTGGAAGATCGTACAGTAGATGTTCATATACGAAGGCTGCGTAAAGCGCTTGAAGACGCAGGCAAAGATGAATTGGTGCAGACTGTGAGGGGAGCAGGTTACCGTTTTTCCACCCGCTGTGAAGCTGGCGCTGAATAAAAGTTGGGTTGCATTGATTTTGAGCATTCCTCTTTGCTATCTTTAATTATCAGTATTTTTTTCTGTACCTGTTTGCTTTTTCGCGCATAATACGTGGCAAATTAATTTTTCCAAAGGCAGTTAAATGGGAAGAGGTTAATTCCATTCCAGATTAAACATGACGCCAAGGCGAGCCGCAGACAGTACCCATAATAGGGCAAGGTGAAGCCGACAAAGTCAGTTTTGATTTAAAAATGGAATCATTTCTGGAATATCCAAAAGAATTTCTTACCTGCGGACTATTGAAGTGTTTGATTTCTGGCGACGCTTTGCTGCTATTATTTTGCTGATAGTGGTTACAGCTATAATATGGGTTGTGGTAGATGCTGTGGCAGCATTGACTTTATTCAGCCTGGTATTGTTAGGATTAACGATATATCATACCTATTACTTGGCTTCGCTTGATCTATGGTTTCAACGTTTTAATCATAGCGCTCTTGATCCCTCCACCATGCCGAATGTCCCTAAAAGCTTTGGTGTGTGGGGGGATGTGTTCATTCGACTGGCGCGCTTTATCCGACGTTATTACCGAAGCCGGCAAAGTCTGAGCAAAGCGCTGGAGCGCTTGCAGCGCGCTACTTCAGCAATGCCGGAAGGGATCGTTATCCTGGATGAAGCGGATCGAATTGAATGGTGTAACCCTTCTGCTGAGCAGCATTTGGGATTGGATCTGAAGCTGGATATTGGACAGCATGTGACCCATCTGGTACGGCAGGTGCAGTTTGTAGCGTACTTAACTGCCGGCGATTACAGCAAGCCCCTGATTATCAAGCAATCACGATATGAGGAGCTGGTGCTTTTACTTCAGCTGGTGCCTTATGGCGATAGGGAAAAGCTGCTGATCAGTCGAGATATTACACGTTTTGAGAAAATGGAAATCATGCGTCGTGATTTCATCGCGAATGTTTCACATGAGTTGCGCACCCCCTTGACGGTTATAGGTGGGTTTCTAGAAACATTGTTAGATGAAGAGATTAAAGACAGCGAAATGGAAAAGCGCGCCTTGATTTTAATGAATGATCAGGCTAAACGCATGCAGCATCTGGTCGAGGACTTACTGACCTTATCGAAACTCGAGAATGCGCAGAATATTTTGCATGAGGAAGAGATTAACATTGCTGAATTGCTGCAAAGCTTGTATCAAGAAGCGCAATCGCTCAGTGCAGGACGCCATCACATTCATTTGAACCTGGTGAGTGATGCTCACTTGCTGGGAAGTGTGGACGAGTTACGGAGCGCCTTCAGTAATCTGATCATTAATGCCGTTCGCTATACACCCGATGGCGGCAATATTTCATTGAGCTGGACAGAAGAGCAGGGCCAGGGCTTATTTTATGTGCAGGATAGTGGGATCGGTATCGGGCCTGAGCATATTCCTCGCCTGGCAGAGCGGTTTTATCGAGTTGATCGCAGTCGCTCCCGTGAAACCGGGGGAACAGGATTAGGGCTTGCTATCGTCAAACATGTGTTAAATCGCCATCAGGCTCGCATGGAAATTATCAGTGAAATAGAAAAAGGAAGTATTTTCAAAGTCTGGTTCCCGGCAAAACGGTTGATAAAAAACAAGGTAAGCCACCTTACTATCCATGATACCTATGCTATGCCTTCCAATAAAACCATTCCACCGCTAATTTAGTCTTTCTTATCCCATTTTCAAATCAAACATAACGCGAAGGCGAGCCGCAGACAGGATCAATCATATGGCAAGGTGAAGCCGACAAAGTCAATTTTGCTTTAGAAATGGAATAAAAACAGGGCTAAGACAGCTTTCTCAAACTTCCTTCCTCAGTAGCGGTAAGCAGCCTTAAACAAGGCAAGTAGCCGTCAAAGACAATACCATGTACTTCCACACGTTTTTGTGAGCGCAATATACTGACCAGATAATGTACGATGCTGTTGGTAATCGTTTGTCCTGGTACCAGCACAGGGATACCGGGCGGATAAGGTGTGATCTGATCGGCAGATACTCTTCCTTCCAAGTACTTATTGACTTTATCTTCTTCGTCCAATAAAGGTATTAATTCACCCTCGCAGTAAAATGCATCACGCGGCAGATATCTTAACTCAGTAAAATGAGGGACTTCGGATGTCTGGTAAAGACGGCGAGGAGCCCGGCCTTCGCGTGCAATGCGCATCAGGGCATCATAAAGACGCGAGACTTTGCTGCGGGTAGTACCGATGGTAAGCAGCAGGGTAAGCGTATTAAAAGTGGATTTCTCCACTTGAATATTGTAGTGCTCGAATAATTCCCGGATCAGCTCTTCCACAGTAAAGCCGCAGCGTGAAATGTCTACTGTTACTTTAGTAGGATCAAGCTGAATATTGTCATGCTTGACTTCATCAGGCAGGAGTTCGGGCAGTTCCAGCACTTGAAATACACCTGTAGCATTGATTTGTAGACGGAGTTCCCTGGCAAGCTCCAGTGTGCGCGAAAGCAGTTTGTATCCTTCCAGCGTGGCCTGTTTGCGGGCGACATCAAGGCTTGCAATCATGCTGTATTGGGGACTGGTGGAGGTATGCATGTTGAAATTTTCACGGAAAAGATGCTCGTTGAAATCGGGATCATTCACATGAATCATGCTGGATTGGGAAAAAGCGGACAGTACTTTGTGCGTGCTTTGGGTGGCATAGTCAGCGCCTGCTTCTAAAGCAGTAGGACGAAAAGCGGGATGAAAGCGGGCAAAGCCGTACCAGGCTTCATCAATAATCACTTTGATCCCCTTCGCATGTGCGGCTTCAATGATCGGGGAAAGATCATAGCGTAGGCCATCATAGGTGCAGCTGGTTAATATCAATGCTTCTGCATCAGCATGTTGTTCAAGGGCATTAAATAGGGTGTGTTTAGGTACCGGCCCATAAATACTGAATTTCTTATTGACCGATGAGTCAAGATAAACCGGATGAGCGCCTGATAGCACCACGCCATGATGTACCGATTTGTGACAATTCCGATCCAATAGTAATTTCTCACCCGGGGCGAGTAAGGTCTGGAAAATGACCTTGTTGGCAGTAGACGTGCCATTAGTAGCGAAAAAGGTACGGCGTGCGCCAAATGCTTTCGCGGCGATTTTTTGCGCTTCCGCAATGACTCCAGTAGGTTCCATTAATGAATCAAGCATGGGCACGGATACCGACAGATCAGCCCGGAAAACATGCTCACCGATAAATTCATAAAAATCGCTTACCCAAGGGCTATCGCGCAGGGAATCACCAGAAGAGTGCCCCGGTGTATGCCAGGCATCCTTTGCCATCAGCACATAACTCTTGAGTTGATCATAGAAAGGAGTGCGCGCCTTTTCTTGCAACTGAGCATTAAGGATGCGATACATACCGCGATAGTCACGTTCTTCTCGGTAGAAATAACCATCTACCGTTTCTGAAAAGAGGGCATCGACGACGTCATCCTGCTGTTCTTGTGCGATCAGTATATAAATATTTAATTCAGGACGAAAACGGGAAATTTTCTGGACAAGCTCCAATGCCGTCATTTGCAGATTACGTGTACCTTTCCGTTCACTTTGGAGGGTATAGAGTTTATCGTCGACCACCACTGCCTGAATGTCGCCATCTTCTTCAAGTGCCTGCAATGCCTCGCGTGCAGTGGTGACGCCAATAAAAGTGATCCCCAATGAATTTTCCATTGACTTGGCTGCGTCGTTTAATCCCTTGATGAATGCTTTGAGGATCAGTTTTTCATCATTGATAAGCAGAATACGGCTGATTGGTTTTTTCATGAGATAGGCGTCATCAAAATGAGAGCTGGAGGTGATAGCTTAGAACGTTCACCGGTAACCATTCAATTAGAAATTATTATCCTGGTTAACAAAAGCCTAATGCGAATTAAGCGATGAAATAGAAGCCAGTTGATCAATAACATTAAACTATTGAGGAAGACATCACCCAACTTCAATCAATCAAAGTAACCAATGAACTGGCCAAACTGATTAATAACGGTTTATCTCTATGTTTGCAAGCATTCTCAGGAAAAGCTTTGAATTTATAGTCAAAGAATAAGCCATTACACTGATTTAAGCTTTAGCGGTGAAGAAGTTCATCGCTAAAGCTTAGCCGGTTAAAAATGATTCAAAAAGGATTCTCATCTAACCAGACATGACGCGAAAACAAGCTGTAGACAGTATCGATAATATGGCAAGAAGAGCCGACAAAATCATGTTTGATTTAGCTGGCAGGGTGCAATATGAGTATGCGGGTCGTCATTTACATGATTGGTTTCCACGTCTTCCAGGTGATGTGGCTTATGTTCAGCACCTGAATCGAGTAGCTGATGTGTTGCGCCTTTATTAGCGCTGCTTCAATAAGAACAGGAAGCCAGGGCAAGTTTGGCTGATTGATTCATTGCCGGTGGCAACGGCCCAACGCTGAAGACGTCAGACAAACCCGGAATCTGGCCGTCTTACTACCCGTTAAAAAAACAAAAGGAGCAATGGTTCAGTGATTGCTCGCGTTCGGCAACCGATTGAAGCATTATTTGTCTGGATTGAAGAAAAGACAGACATTAAATGTGTGATTCAAGTTCGTTCTTATAAAGGGCTTATGGTGCCTATATTTGGAAAGCTGGTTGCGGTTCTGTTTTACTGGAATTTTTTACGAGTTAGCGCTTAATTCACGTTTCAGTCTAACCCTGATTTTTATAAGAAAAATTTTCTAATGGAAAATCTGCATTCATGCAGAAAGCAAGAAATTTTATGGGGGAAAGTTTTTAGGCAGATGATTATTTTGTGGCGGCGGTAGCATGAGATGAAGAAATGGTCAAAATATATCCATCCGGCACGCAATGAGAGCGAAGGGGGAGGAACATCATGATCAGCTCAAGCCTGGTGAATGGCCTATTTAAAATGCCGATAGAAAGAAAATGGGTTTCCCCGCCAATGCCGTCAGGCTGTCATCTTGAACCTTGAGGTTCAAGGTGGTCGCAAACTTGATGCATCAGGTGCTCCTTCTGTGAGGAGCGCACAACAGCATCAGTTTAGTTCGCAACCTGCGATAACAATTGGTTCAAAGAGTATTAGCCTTAACAAACACCGCAGGGAAATTCTGTCATACTCAAACAAAATTTAATGAAAAAAATCATTAACTTATTCTTTATTGGTCTTCTTTTTCTTTTTTGGGCAGCAACTCATCTAATTTATCTTCTATGAATTTAATTTTACGCTTAAATTCACTCATGTCAAAACTTTTGGCTGGACGCATGGTAAGCAGCTCATGAGTCATATGAAGCGCTGCTACAATCGCAATCTGTTCGCTCCCCACTATTTTGCGTTCATTTTTTATTTGCAGCATTTTTTTATTCAAATAAGAAACCGCCAGCAATAAACCCTCGCGTTCTTTTTCAGAGCAATTAATGCGGAATTCTCGTCCCATAATAGTAACAATGATCGTCTCAGTATCCATACCCATTTTCAGGAAGATTTTTTAAAAAATCCTGTAAGTAATTTGATAACAATATGTATATTTCAGGAAGCTGATTATTTATGCAGTGATTGAATCAGCTGATTGATGATGAAATCTGATATTTAATGAGCAGATAACTTTATATCATTTTACAAGTTGATTAATTTTATCGTTAAATAATTTTAAAATTTTGCCTTCATGAAGTTATTATGGTTTGATAAATACAATAAAGTTCAAGTCAATCGTTAATTGAGCTTATTTCATTTTCAAATCAAACATGATGTGAAGGTGAGCCATAGACCGGATAAAGAATACGGCAAGGTAGAGCCGACAACGTTAGTTTTGATTTGGAAATGAAATAAAATAACGCAATTGAAAAACTGCTCTTAGCTAAATAGGTGCAATGTGGCGAATTCTAATGTTGTAAATGAAACCCTTGATGTCATTATCATTGGGGCAGGAAGTGCGGGCTTGTCTGCGCTGCGCGAAGTAAGGAAGCGCACCGAACAATTTGTCATTATCAATGGTGGCCCCTGGGGAACGACATGCGCACGGGTTGGATGTATGCCCTCTAAACTGTTGATTGAAGCGGCGAATGCCTTTCATCGACGGACTACCTTTGAGACGTTTGGTATACGGGGGGCAGACCAGCTGATGGTCGATATGGCGCGTGTTATGCAGCGTGTTCGTGAGCTTCGTGACGATTTTGTAGCCAGTACCTTAAAAGCAACTGAAGTGCTTGGAACGAGGGCGATTTCAGGTCGTGCGCGCTTGCTTAATCCAAATCAGGTGCTGATCAATGAAAAAAAGTTAACGGCCAAAAAAATTATTATCGCTACCGGCTCACACCCGATTGTCCCCGCAGAGTGGCATTTACCGGAAAATCGTTTGTTGACGACAGACACGTTATTTGAGCAGGAAACATTACCAGCCAGGTTAGCGGTCATTGGAATGGGGCCTATTGGGGTGGAGATGGCACAAGCACTGTCCCGCTTAGGGGTCAAGGTCACTGCATTCGGCAGCAATAAGCAGATTGGCGGTTTAACTGATCCACACGTTAATGAGGTGGCGTTAGATTTACTGTCACAGGAATTCCCGCTCTATTTGGGTGAAAGAGCCAAAGTGGTTTGGGAGCCAGGAGAAAATTGCGTGCGCATTCGAACGAGTGAAGTAGACATCGCGGTTGATGGGGTACTGGCAGCACTTGGCCGTCGCCCCAATATTGATCATCTTGGGCTCGAAACGCTAGGCGTTCCGCTCAATGAACAAGGATTACCCCCGGTTAATCCGACTACGATGCAGATAGCTGATCTGCCGGTATTCCTGGCTGGCGATGCGAGTGATTATAAGCCATTGCTGCATGAAGCTGCAGACGAAGGGCATATCGCAGGGTTAAACGCAGTACGAGAAGAAATGATATGTTTTACACGTCGTACTCCGCTTGGCATCGTGTTTTCTGATCCAGGTATTGCCGTTGTTGGCAACCCTTTTCGGTCGCTGAATCATAATGAAACCGTAATCGGTGAAGTGCGTTTTGATCATCAAGGACGTGCCAGGGCTGCACAATCTAATAAAGGAATGTTACGCGTTTATGCAAAATCAGCAAGTGGCGAACTACTCGGTGCCGAGATGTGTGCCCCAGCAGGCGAGCATATGGCTCATTTACTGGCGCTGGCAATTGATCAATCGCTAACGGTGGGGGGCCTGTTAGGTATGCCTTTTTATCATCCGGTTCTGGAAGAGGGATTGCGTACAGCATTACGTAAAGTGGCTGCCAAATTGCCAGCAGTCAGCGAATCTGATCTTGCTTCCTGTGATGCTTTCAATGCGGCCGCACTCGATTAATTGATAATGGTCAGGCAGCGATACCGAACAGTTTTCCTGCGGTAGCAGTAAGCCCCATGGCGAGTATTCCCCAGAAAGTTACCCGGATGGCGCCTTTCCAGATATTTGCTCCTCCCAAATAAGCAGCCAAGGTACCCAACATAGCCAAAGCAAAAAGGGAAAAGCTAGCGACAATAGGAATAATTTGGGCTGTGGGTGCCACAAAAGTTGCGATAAGCGGCATGGCAGCCCCTAGGGTAAACATCGTTGCGGAGGTAAAAGCTGCTTGAATGGGTTTTGCGGTAATGCGTTCATTAATGCCCAATTCATCTCTGAGATGAGCATCTAATGCATCATGAGCCATTAATTGCATAGCTACTTGTTTTGCGAGTTCAGGTTGAATTCCTCTTTTGATATAGATCTCTACTAATTCCTGGAATTCAAATTCATGATCTTCCTGAAGATGACGTTGTTCAAGCGCAATATCGGCTTCTTCTGTATCGGCCTGCGAGCTGACAGAGACATATTCCCCGGCCGCCATTGACATCGCTCCGGCGACTAGACCTGCTATGCCTGCCAAAAGAATATCTTCCCGGCTTGTATGGGCAGCCGCTACGCCGATAATAAGGCTGGCTGTAGAAACAATTCCATCATTAGCCCCTAGAACGGCAGCACGTAACCACCCAGTACGGTGAGAGCGATGATCTTCTTGATGAGCCATGAATGTTAATGAAATTCTTTATTAGGTTAGCGTGAGTTCGGGATAATAGAAACACTAAAAGTAGTAAAAGGAATCTAATTCCATTTCCAAATCAACCCGCGTAAGGCGCAATAACCATCGGGCATTGCGCCGTATGTGCTACTTTAGCATCTGGTGCAATGCGTTACACTTATTGCACCCTGCCAGCTAAATCAAACATGACTTTGTCGGCTCTGCTTGCCGTATTATTGATACTGTCTATAGCTTGCCCTCGCGTCATGTTTGGTTTAGGTGAGAATTCTTTTTAAAGAAATTCAAATAAAAATTAATAATAGGTAGTGCTTGGCAGAGAGTAACCCGGCGAGGAATTGCAGAAAAATTCGCCGGGTTGTGATAGCTTAGAACATGTATTAATGACCAATATTAATACAAATAGCCTATTCGCTAGATTTAAACAGGCTTTAGCAGATTTTGAGACCATCTACATAATCTTTAGCACTACTCAAGATTAATGCTCGAATCTACTGTCACTTAACCTGTAAATCATTTTTGACAGACTTCACGCCCTCAACCATACGCGCAACTTCGCCCGCTCGATCAATTTCGGCGCGGGTACTGACAAAGCCACTCAGTTGCACGACACCTTTTGAAGTTTCTACCTTAATTTCAGAAGATTTCAGCGTAGGCTCATCGAAAATATCCTTTTTGACTTTCGCAGTAATAACTGAATCATCAATATATTCTCCAGCTGTCTCTGCCATTGACGTTGATGTGCCGCCCAGGAGAAAAACCATCAGAGCAATTAACAAGAAATTAAAAAAACGGTGATTTAGTTGTTTCATGGTAAAGCCCTCCTAAAGGTTTGGTGGAACTAAAACACATCCATTGATGTGTTTAGATTAAAAGAACACGTTTACACATGCTCATCGACATTTTTTAGAGGTATCGACAATATTATAAGTTCATGCCGAAGCATTGTTGAGCTTAACGCATCCCACCATTTTTTAAATATTGCAGGCTCGGGATAAAAAAGAAAACAGCAAACGGAATCTGAATTAATCATGATAAATTCCTTTTTGAAAAGAATGTCATCGTTATTCATGAGAAGAAACGCTTGCTTAATATCAGTCTCCCTTAAGCCCTTCCAGTTGCAGTGGCATGACCGTTATATCGAACTCACGTTAGGCTAAGAAGCACTGGCCGGGCTTAATGTACTGCTGTACCGTTCTACGTGCCGTTGTCCAATTGCAATTTTAATAATTTTATAAAAAAAGCAATTAAGTATTGACTTTCTTTTTATAAACCTTCAAATTGTGAAAATGTAATTCGCTCATTATTTTTATTCTTTATGCTATAAGTCGTCTAAGCAAAGCTGATTTACCATCTTCATTTGTTGTAAGGAGGTTTGTTGCAATGGACAAAGAACTTTCTTTTGATAATATTGATGTTGAGGATGTAGTCGATGACATCATGCCCGTTAGCCGAGTGGCGAAGATAATTGATGAAAATGAATTCCTCAATGAGGATGATGAGGAAATTGAAATCACGCTTGATTCTCTGGGATTAGATTAATTTTAGAGGCGCCTTTATTAGAAATGGGGAGATAAGTAAGAAGTTATTCGCCCTTTATCGCACATTCCTGATTTTTTCACCTGTCATCAGGGTGAGAGTACTGTTTGTTCTTCATGCGGCAAGATGAGTATTGGTAGATAGCGAAGCTTATTCGCCAGTAAGGCCAGTATCGTTCCTTATAAGATGCAATCGTCAATGGATGATTGATTCTTCTGAAAAATATTTTCATGCATAAATCAAAGGCAACTAGACGCAGAGCAAAAAAGGTGGGTTTACCCGCTGAGACCTTGCTATATACAGGAGAACGGAAGAACAACAGTATCCATATCACGCTTACTGACTATGATGCACAGAACTTTGAGGAGCATGCACTCAAACAAGTAGATGAGTGTTTGCCTTATAAACTTAAGCCCACCATCACATGGATCAATGTCGATGGCGTACATGACCCCGTTATACTTGAGAAATTGAGTGAAGATTTTGGTATTCACCGGCTTGTGACTGAAGATGTGATGAACATCGTGCAGCGGCCAAAATGTGATGATTTTGGTGATTACCTCTTTATCGTTGCCAAGATGCTTACCTTTGACGAGCAGGAGAACAAAATCCATCCGGAGCAGATCAGCATTATTCTTGGGCAGAAATTCCTGCTGTCTTTTCAGGAGGAGAGTAAAAGGGATGATTTCCAATTAATTCGTGACCATCTGCGTCATGGCAAAGGCAAATTAAGGAAGATGGATACCGACTATCTTGCTTACTCGCTGCTGGACACATTGGTAGATAACTATTTCATCGTTCTCGAAAAACTTGGCGATAAGATTGATCTGCTGGAAGAGTCGTTGATGATCCGGCCTGATAAAATGGTTATAGAGCAGCTTTACCAGTTGAAGCGGGAACTTCTGTTTTTACATAAAGTGGTGTGGCCGTTGCGCGAAGTGATTTCATCGCTGGCACGGCGCGAGTCGCCATTGATTCATGAAGTCACGGTTCCCTATTTGCTTGATGTCTATGATCATGTCGTGCAGGCCATTGACAGCGTCGAGATTTACCGGGATATGCTCACGAGCTTGCTCGATTTGTATATCTCGAATGTGAGCTACCGGACGAACGAGATCATGAAAGTGCTGACGATCATTGCTACCATTTTTATGCCATTAACGTTTCTCGCCGGTGTTTATGGTATGAATTTTAAATATATGCCAGAGCTTGAATGGGAATATGGCTACCTGCTGATATGGATGATTATGATCGGGCTGGCGGCGGTCATGCTTGTCTACTTTAAGAAGAAGCGCTGGATATAGTTTTTCATGGCTAGTACTCATTCCATTTCCAAATCAAAAATGACGCGAAGGCGAGCCGCAGACAGTATCAATAATACGGCAAGGTGAAGCCGACAAAGTCAGTTTTGATTTAGAAATGGAATAAGGATATGCGCTTAAATTACCTGTTAATCCTCTGGTGCAGATGCCAGCATATTCTGTGTAAACCGGATATTCCCTTGCTTGATAAAATAAGCCATCTCATTCGCAATATCTTTACCTAGCACTATTTTTAGTTGGGTATCTTGACGTAGCTCGTTGTTTTCAACCATTTTAACTTGGCCCGGCATGAGTTGGCTGATTCGCTCAGCATGCGTATGCGCATCCGTGCGGTAATGTATCTCGGTTTGGGACTGCTGAAATGTGGGGTGATTGGTAATGCGCGCGTTGTCAAACCCATATGATTTCAAAAAGGTCGCCATACCTTTCGCCATGCCTGTTATGCCATTACCGTTTGAGATTTCGATCCGTTTATTTTGCTTAACAGCAACTGAATTTGAATTCTCTGGAACGGATTTTTCTGCTTGATCATGAGTGAGAGGCGTCAGATAAATAGGTGAGGTTGAAGGTGAGGAGGTAACGGGTGTTGAAGCTGGCCTGGGTGCAGCCTTTGAAACGGGTGCTGCCATTGGTGTTGGCTGGAGTTTCTCCTGTTCGACTTTGAATTCATAAACGTTGGGGGCAACTTGCACGAGCTGCCGCTGCCTGGAATTTTGTTTTGCGGGTAGATTTTGCGGGACACTCGCGCTAATTTCTTCAGGTTTTTTTATTACAGGTGAAAACACTGCCATTCCCTCTACCATTCCCATACGTTTCTGTGCCATAGCCAGATTCTGACGTGCTTTATGATTATCTGGATCAAAATTAAGCGCTTCCTGGAATGCCGCCACTGCTTCGCTATTTCGCCCTTGGATAAGATGAGCATAGCCAAGATTGTTATAGAGATAGGTCGCCGAAGGTGCAATACTGATTGCTTTATGGAAGTGCTCCAAGGCTGATTGATACTCCCCTTGTGTGGAGTAGATAACCCCTAAGCCATTGTGAGCTTCCACGTAATCAGGAGTAACAGCCAGTACTTTCTTATAAAATTCAATCGCCGTTGCATAGCTGGTTTTTCTATGATGATACCGTGCCATTTGATAGAGATTCTCTGCACTCGTATCTGCATGCCGCACATTCATCACGGGCTTGATTTGCAGTGCTGAGTACTCTTTGTTTGAATAGAAGGATGCGCAACCAGTCAAAATAGACAGACAGCTGAATGCCCATACAAGTCTTTGTTTGTTCATGCTCATCATTTATTCTCCTATGGTCTCCGCCGTATCCACCTTGTTACGGATGGTAGCTATATTGGCACGTGCCTTCTCGTTTCCGGGATCTAATCGCAACGCTTGCTCAAACTCACTGATGGCTTCGGGTTTGCGCCCCAGCAAAAAATAGGTATAGCCCAGATTATTACGTAAATGAGAGGCCAGTGGCGCTAAAGCAACTGCTCTCTGCAGATGTTGTAACGCTGGCTCAAATTTTCCCTGGATGGAATAAATGACACCAAGCCCATTATGGGCTTCAGAATAATGAGGGTCGATTGCCAGAATATTTTCATAGGTAGTGATGGCTTCCGTGAAACGGGCCTCTTCCTGGTATTTGCGTCCTGATTGATACATTGTTTCAAGATCACGAGCGGTCTGAGTACTTTCTTTCTTATCCTCGCCGGTTAAGCCGGGTTTATTTTTACCTAACTGGGTGGCACATCCTGCAACGGCGAAGAGGCAAACCAGGGTACATATTAGTTGTTTTAAATGGATCAAGGCATACACTCCTTTATTGGGCTGTACCAGCAAATGTAGGTAGCAAAATACGATAGATATTGATCATAGCGGGTCCCATGAGCACGACTAGCAGAGAAGGAAAAATAAAGAAAATAAGCGGGAACAGTAGTTTTAGTGCAATTTTGGCCGCTGCTTCTTCTGCGCGCAAGCGACGCTTGGTGCGCAGGGTATCTGAGTATACACGCAAGGAATCTGCGGTACTGGTTCCAAAGCGGTCTGCCTGAACGAGCATGGCGACTAAGCCTTCGATTTCCTCCACCCCAGTACGTAACGCAAGATTACGTAGCGCTTTTTCTCTCGATGCCCCTGCGCGCAACTCTAGTCCCACCAGATGAATTTCTTCGGCCAGAATCTTACTGCTAAGTTGAACTTCATCTCCCACTTTAGCCAATGCTGCATCTAGCCCTAATCCAGCTTCTACGGATACGGTCATGAGATCTATCGCATCGGGAAAACTTTCGAACAGTTCGCGTTGGCGCACAAAAATTCTGCGTGTCAGTATTACATTGGGTAAATAATAGCCAATTGTTGCAAGCATTAGCAGCACCATGGCGGCCATTTCTGTGCTCAACTGTAACTTACCAATACCTGCTGTAAGTAGAAAGATTCCTGGAAATACCAGAGCGAGTGACGCTTTAGCGCCAAAATAAATGTAAAGTGCCTCACTAGTCCGAAAGCCAGCATGCATAAAGCGTATCCGTAAAGCCGATTTTTCCGAATCTTCCTCGGGCAATGCAAGTTTTGCTAACGGTTTCGATAGCTTAATAATCTTTTCTTTCCATGCTTCATCTGCTTTATTTCCATCCGAGCTATCCTTTTCAGTGATCTGTTTCAGACGTGTACTGGTTGCACGGGGTGAAAATACAAGCATTATGGCGTAAGCAATGCCGGCAACTGCGAGAAAAATCATGATTAGAAAAGAAGTTTGTGCAGAAATCATAATTGATTACCTCTAGAACTAATGGAAATGAAAGATTAGTTGAATCATATTAGTTTTTATTCGGTTTTATTTATCATCACAACACGACCTATACGCGAATCTTGATGATGCGGGACATGGCATAAATACCAAGTAGCATCATTACTCCTGCAGTTGCGACGAGCTTATTCCCAGCTGGATCTGTCCATAACGGTGTCAAAAAATCTGGATTGGCGATATTGATTAATAGTGCCACTGCAAATGGCAGACTGCAGAGAATCCAGGCAGATAACCGTCCTTCCGCGGACAGTACGCGAATTTTGCCAAATAATGTTAGTCTGGCGCGAATTAATTCACTGATTTTGTCGAGCAGTTCCGCCAAGTTACCACCACTTTCTCGCTGAATAAGTACAGCAATGACGAAGTAACGCAAATCAGTAAGGGGGACGCGTGCGGCTAGGTTCATCAGCGCATTTTGTAAAGGAACACCAAAATTGACTTCATCAAATGCTAGACGAAATTCAGTAGCAGAGGGCTCAACACCTTCAGCCCCGGCCATTTGTAATGCACCAGGAAAGGCATGTCCTGCTTTCAAGGCACGGGACATAAGATCGATGGTTTCCGGCAATTGCTCTTCGATTATTTTCAGACGCTTTTTTTTAGTTCTGACTATAAAGAAGTAGGGAATCAGGGCTCCCCCGGTTGCACATAGCAACATAACTAGGAATGGCCAGTTTAACAATGCAGCAATTGCCAGGATTCCTAAACTGCTCATGACGCTGTGGCTCAGGAATTGTGATATCATCAGCGGTAGACCGGATTGCAGCAAGAGCTTGTCTAGGCTATGGATGCGTGGGATTTTCAGCAGCAGTCTATGCAGGGGAGGGGAGTTGCTCAATAAGCGTTGTTTGAGCAGGGTTGCATTGGCTTCTTTACTCCAGCCGACAGAAATCTGATGCAACCGCTTCTGAATGCGCTTTAGCTCCGGCCCCTGTTTGGAGTGCCAGGTCAGGTAACTCCCTTCCAGCAGCAGCACGACTGCAAGAAAAGCAAATGCTATGAATAGATAATAAAGGTAGTCCATGGCTGCTCCTTATTCGTATCTTTTTGTAGGATCAAACAGATCTTCCCGCAAAGGTATACCATATACACGTAATCGATCAGCAAACTTGGGACGGATACCCGTTGCACGGAAATGCCCCAGCACGGTTCCATCTGCCGCTACACCTGTTTGCTCGAAAGTATAAATTTCCTGCATGGTGATAACATCGCCTTCCATGCCGGTAATCTCCTGAATGCTTAGTATTTTGCGTTTACCATCCGGTAGGCGGGAGACCTGAATGACGGCAACAATCGCAGAACTAATTTGCTGACGGACGGCCTTGGGCGGTAAATTGAGTCCAGCCATACCGACCATATTCTCGATACGGCTCAGTGCATCGCGCGGGGTGTTAGCATGCACTGTGGCCATGGAGCCTTCATGACCAGTATTCATGGCCTGCAGCATATCGACTGCTTCTGCCCCCCGCACTTCACCGATGATAACCCGGTCAGGACGCATCCGCAGACTGTTCCTGACCAATGAACGTTGGGTGACTTCGCCCTTGCCCTCCACATTAGGTGGGCGTGTTTCCAGACGAACCACATGCGGCTGCTGTAATTGTAGCTCAGCGGCATCCTCGATCGTGATGATGCGTTCGGAGGGAGGAATAAAACTGGACATGATATTGAGCAGGGTCGTTTTCCCGCTACCGGTCCCCCCTGAAATCAGAATGCTGCATTTCGCCTTAACCAGGCCGCTGATGATCTCAGCCACCTCTGGTGTCATTGATTTGTAGTTTATCAGGTCATCCACCTTGAGCGGGACCACGGCAAAGCGCCGGATCGAAACCAAAGAGCCATCGAGAGCGAGTGGCGGAATAATCGCGTTGACGCGCGAGCCATCAGGCAGCCGTGCATCGACCATAGGGCTCGACTCATCCACTCTGCGCCCAACCCGCGATACAATGCGGTCGATAATTTTCCTCAAGTGGTTTTCGTTGGCAAAATGCGTGTCGGTGATTTCCAGTTTCCCGCGGCGTTCGACATAAACCTGGCGATGCGTGTTGACCAGAATATCGGAAATAGTGGGATCAGCTAGCAGCGGTTCGAGCGGGCCCAGCCCCAGCACTTCGTGCTGAATATCCTGAATGATACGCTGACGCTCGACGTCATTGATCGGCGTACGTTCCTCGACCAATAGTCGTTCCACCAGGCTCTTGATTTCCGCCAATAAGCGCTCTTGCGGCAAACTTTCCATAACGGCCAGATCCATGCGGTTGAGCAGTTCTTCATGAATGCGGGATTTTAATTCATGATAGGCCATGTTCTCGTGCGAAGCCGCACGGTGATGATTGACAGCCATAGCCACAGGCTGATTGGATACTGCATTGCGGTTAGTTACTATGCCTTGAAGACGATCTCGTATTGACATGATGTGTGTGCCCTAAAAAGTGGTCAATGATTTGCCATGGGAGGGGTGGTTTTTGTGCTAAAAAGAAAAGAGTTTTTTCAGCAGTCCGCTATGAGCATTGCTTTTGGTAAGCTCCTGCGTGATTTCCCGTAACGATTTCGCAACCGCACTGCGCCGCGCCAGTTGGCTGACCGGTATGCCTTGATTGACCGATTCGGCGACCACTTGATAGTCGTTAGGAATGACTTTATATATTTCCTGCTGTAATGTGCTGGCCACATCATCCAGGGTAATATCGTCTTTTTTGCCATAGCGATTCAGGATCAATCGGATTTTGTCAGGAGAATAGCCTAACGAGCGGAAGGTGCCGATGATGCGCTTGGCGTCACGCACGAAAGGTAATGTCTGCTGCAAGACCGGAAAAATCAGATCAGCCTGATCCAGGCATTGAATGGAAATGGCATCGAACGAACGTCCGATATCCAGAATCACAAAATCATAGTGTTTTTTGGCGACCTCAAGCAAAGGTTTAATATGTTCCGGTTTTATTTCTGCCGCTTTCTCGGGCTCATCTGGTGCGGGCAGCACATCAAAATTAGGCAGCACCTGAATCGAACTGGAAGAGAGAAATGAGCCATCCAGCCGCTGAATTTGCCGGGTCACGTCAGCAATGCTCGTGGTGGCTGTCGCTTCGTGTACGAATAGAAAGGCATCACCAAACTGCAAATTGAGATCGAGCAATATGACTCGCTTGTGCTCCTCTGATGCCAAGTTATAGGCGATATTGCTTGCTAGAAAGGTCGTGCCACTTCCTCCCTTACAAGGGATAAAGGCCACTATTTTGCTTTCATGCATGGGCGCTCTGGCGAGCATCATTCTTTGTTGAAAGCGCTCAACAGCATTGATCAGCACATTTTGATTAATAGGAGTGGGCACAACCTCACGTACCCCGACCCGCATGGCGTCCAGCAGGAATTCCTGCGGCTGGGGAGGGCATAGCACAATGACACCCAAATCAGGGAAGCGCGAAGTGACCTGGCTCAGAATCTGCTGCTCGCCAGAGTCAAGACGAATGCCCTCCAGCAGCAGTAGATCCGGGTGTACCTGCTCGATCACAGCCGGAATTTGTTGAGCCCCTCCCGTTATCGCTACCAGTGGCTGCGGCATGTTGGATTGCGCCAGATATTTCTGGATATCATTCAAACATTGTTGATCCTGTGAGATGGTTGCGATTTTCATTTGCTGACTCCTTGTATGTTCTCTGCTTGCCGATATAGATGTTTTGCTTTCCAAATTTCTATCCCAGCTTCACCTTGTCGTGCTTGTCGGTTGCATCGCAGCGCTGCTCGGTTTGGGCTTGTCAAAGCCTCTCTTAATTCGATCAGGTGATTCGGTAAGCTTAATGCGCACGGTAAGAATTCTGCCGGAGTGGTCTAGCGATAATTTGGAAATTGATTGACTCATAATGAATTATTTGCAATCTGGATTGACACTGCCATCCTTCAAAATATTAGTTAAACTTTCACGCGGCAGTGTTGTGGTGAATGGGGGCATAGTGATATTGAGTGGCACTAGTGGGATTACTGTGGATACTGTTAAGCCAGTGATGCTGACTGTTACAAATCTACAGGTTTCTCGGCTACAACTATTCCCATCCTGATCAACATACTTAACAGTAATGTTGCTAGTATTCAGTACTCCCAGCATTGACTGCATTTTTGTTTTGATGGCGGCAGCATTTTGATCACACACCACAGCTAGGCGTGCGCCCAGTCGCGTTGCTTCCGTGGCCGTATTCCAATAAAACAGCACTCGGCTCATTTCCATAGCGCCAATCATTGCCGTAAATAGAACGGAAGCGATCAGTGCAAACTGAACAGCGGCTGCACCACGTTGATTAAACCGATTAATTGATATGAGTTTTGGATTAAACCGCTCGATAATTTTCATAATTGCCTCATCGTTGCAGAAATGTCATCAAATTTAATCAAATCCTCACTGCTAACTCCTGGTAGAAATTTGCGAGGATCTAATAAAAAATTGAAGGTGTAGCCTTTAATCACGACTTCAACCAACGTAATCTGCGGGTCTCCTGCTGTTTTTTGATTAATTTCTACCATGCTTCGATTCAAGCCGAGCACTAATACTTCTCCAGCACAGTCGATATTACCGTGTACTGCAAGGCATTTAGCCTCATCCTTTACTGAATCATAGTTGCCTATACCTGTTGGTTTGAATTGAGAAAGATGACGTACCGAATCACGCGTTGCCTTGACGAGTGCGTTGTACTGATAGATTGCGCGGCCGAATTCTGCAGCTCCCAGTGCAAGTATAAGCAGGGGGATCAATACCAACGCGAACTCTACTGCAACTGCACCGCGTGCCGCTCTTTGAAGTTTATAATGCTTATATTGTTTTATGGACATGATCATTACCTCACCAGTGATGGTACTAATGGGCCAATACTACCAGGGCCCCCAACCACTCCAGCCGATGCACACTGGCTATTAGGGTCATTCGCAAAGCCAAGGTATTCGAGAAATGCACGCCCTTCTTTATCAGGATATTTAGTGCATGCGCTATAGGACTCAAGTTCAGCATTTTGATCCAAAGGATTTAGCATTAGTACGCAAGCCCACGCCTTGACTGTAGACTTATGGCTACCGCCTTGGAGCTCAGGGCAGTCAATCACTGGAACAGCAGCTAATCTACGATCACTGCCTTTACTACTATGAGCAGATTGGCTGGATGATTGCGCGGGGGGAATAACTTTGAGCCCGGTTGTATTGATGGTCGGGTCCTGGATTGGTATATTATTACCACGTTTTAGAAAGAAATCACTGGCTGCATTTTTGCAGTCTTTTCCCGGTTCACTCCAATTCTTTGCAGTGTAGGCATAACCACTATAATCAGGTGGAGCATTGTTTTCATTGTATGCGCCTTTGTAGGCACCGAAACGGGTATTCCACGCATCAAAAGCCCCCGCATTTGCGCCAGGCTCTGAATAAATTGTCTCATTTACTGCTGGAACGTTGCATTGCCCTGGGCCTGTCAGAATTTCCTTAATATCTCTAGCACCTTGACCTGAATACCGTACCCATAAAAAATCTCCAGTAAGCTCATTATTTTTTATTACGGATTCCAGCCAATCACCAGGGCTTTTTTTCGACAGTTCTGATTCACAGACTGCTATTGGTATTGCGCAATTAGTTTGGCTTGGCGCGAGGGTAGCTACTGCACTGGCAGTAACTGTCTGTTCGCTAATGTCAACACCAGGCAGGAGATTTAGCACTTGAATGAGCCAGTTCAAGAAAGATGGAGAGCTAGCTTCGCAGCGTGCATAACGCTTACTGGTTGCGCCTGAGCCTTCAAACGCATCCTGATAACTCCCTGTTAGCGTTTCGCTGAACATAACGTTATTAACAATACCGTCCGAAGTATCACGCTCCCAATTTTCTTTACGAGGGTGATGCATGCTGCCAGTTAAAATGCCAGCTGCTTTTGCCAGAATCAGTTGCTTGTCATTAGCACCTGTCAATTCACGTGCTGCAGCCAAAGCACAAGCATCTGCACTGTTTTGCAGTTCGGTCTTGGCGACAAACAGTTTGCCCAGGTCTAGCGCTAGGCCGACAAAGCCCATCAAGGCGACCAGTGACAGTGCCACGATTATGGTCACCGCTCCCGCTTCTTTTTGTGGAAAATGATCACTCATGCTAATGGGTAATTCATTTGAACAGTTATTCACCAGCTGTTCTCCTCATAAATTTCTTGCGGATTATGATTCTAGACCTGACTGCCATTACCGCACCTGATTACTGCCATTCCCGCCGGAGCTTAAAGATGACGGGATACCTCGTGGTAGCAGTTGTGGAGTTCTGAACGAATTACGGTAACTATCAAACATGGCATCGCCGGCCTGCCCATCGACACCCTTCACAGGTTCTGTATTGAGTGAGGCTTCGGGGTTGATGGTTTGCTGGGCTTTGGCAATATCGACTGCTTCGCCAAAGCGTGCATCCCAGCGCGGAGAGAAAGGGGCGCAGCCGGCTATCAGGGCAGCAATGGTTAACAATGGACCTAAAAGTGAACCTGCAACATTTTTGAATATGGGTGCTTTCATGTCATTCTTCTCCTTATTTCATCTGAAATCCGCCATGCTCGATTTGTGGAGAGCTGACCCTTGTGGATAGAGCTTGATCGGATCTGCTTTCCATCCTCCCATGAATCAGGAATTCACCGCGGTCGGGTGTGCTGAATGCATCGGTCGGTATGGGATAATCGGGTTGCAATGGTTTAATCAAACGCGGTGTAATCACGATCATAAGCTCTGTTTTCTTCGACTGGTAATTACTGCTGCGGAATAGCGTACCCAGTACGGGTACTTCGCCGAGTATGGGGAAGCGTTTGACCTGTTCTGTAAAGTTATCCTGTAGCAGACCTCCGATAGCAAGTGACTGACCATCGCTCAGTTGTACCGTAGTCGAGACGCGCCGCGTGGTAAAGGTAGGGATAGCCAGAACCTGCCCCAATCCGGTGGAAGCTACATTAGTAATGTCCACCAGTTCCGATACCTCCGGGCTGACCTTCAGATTGATGCGACCTTCTTCCAATACGGTCGGCGTAAAATGTACACCTATCCCGAATTCCTTGGGCAGGAGTCTTACCTGGTTTGTACTAGGAATAGGGATCATGATTTCGCCACCAACGAGGAAACTGGCCTCCTGTCCGCTGATTGCAACGATGTTGGGTTCGGCTAGGATTTTGATCATCTCATCCTTTTTCTCGGCATCCACGAGGAAAGCGGTGGCTTCTTCAAAAGTGGCATTCGAGACTCTGGGTAAACCCAAATCGACATTGGCATTCAGACCCTTAGCCGTCAGCAGATTCGCAGCCCCGCCACCAATCACTCCTGCCATGACCTGTGTCCAGGCACTGCCAGCTTTTCTGGCTGCCCGCGCAAAATCAAAGCCCAGCTTCTCTGCTATGGTACGGTTAACCTCGGCTACCTTGACTTCCAGCATGACTTGCTGGTTATCGCGCACGCGTAGCAGGTTAACGATTTTTATGCTGCCCAATCCTGCGCCGGCACCTGCTGAATTCTCGTCAGTTTGTAATCCTTCCCGCAGAACCTGCATGCCCAACATTCCTCCTTGACCACCTTGAGCGTTTCCTCCCTGACTACCTTGAGTCCCTCCTCCCAGACTCATCATCATGCCCAATACCGATGTTCGCATATAAGTATCTGCCAGGGCGACGGCGCGATCAGCCTTGATAGTGTTGGCTACCGAGCCGGAAAGAATCAGTGAATCGCCGGCAGCTCTGATATGAATATCTTTTTCTTCAGGCATGATCTCCTGCAATTTGTTTTGCAACGCAACCGCATCCATCAACACAGTCACATCGATTACTCTAGTTTGTCCGCCCTTTGCCCACAGAATAATGTTGGTAGTGCCGATCATCTTCCCCAGGATATACACCTCACTCGGATTGATCAGGGTGACGTCAGCTACGCCTGGATTACCTACCGAGATGCGTGAAATCGGGGAGGGCAGTCTGAGCAGGGTAGATTTGCCTAGCGTCACATCCATGGTGGATGCCATCTCAGACATGTCGGCCACTCTGAGATTGGGTGGAATCGATGCGACATTCTGTGCCAGTGCCGTTGAAATACTGATTATCCACAATGTGACCCCCCAAAGTATGGTCATGGTGAAATCAGATTGTTGTTGCAATGTCATTTAATTCCCCTTTTTTAATGATGCGCATTGGTTTTTTCGATGCCCCGGATAATCTCAACCGAGGGTTTAGGCGTGCCAGCAGATTTGTAGACGATTCTGGTTTCTGGTTTGGTGTCTGCTGTTACCATTTTTCCTCCAAGCAGATCATGCGTGCGTACGCCATTGGTGGCACCCTGACTACTATCAATCTGGTTGCGCAATACCAGCGATAATGTGCCAACACTACGCGCCAGATCGAGTTTCTCTGCTTCTTCGGGTGTCACTTCCAGCGTAACCGCATTGACAACTTTGGGCTTGGTTTCATCACGACCGAGATCCTGCGCCACAGCCAGCACCAGAATCTGCTCGAGAACAATCTTGGAGATGGGGTTTTTATAATTGTCTTCTTTAACATTAACCAGGATATCGACCAGATTACCGGGCAGAGCAAATCCGGCTACACCCACCACATCATTCACGCGGACGGTAATAGCGCGTTTGCCATCGGCAATAACACCTGACAATCCGCCAGCAGTACCTTCTGGTGCAAGTTTGGCTTCTAGCAGTGGTTCGCCTCGATGTAAATTAACCTTATTAACACGACTGTCGAGTAACTTAATATCATGGAATGATCCAGCCGGGATGCTGCCACTTGGCCAATCGATTGTTGTCAGCAAATCGGGTGTGAGCCGCGTGCCCACATTGATATCCTGCGCAGCTACCACGATCCGAGATGCATCGATGTTTACTTGCTGATTGATCCATTTTCCTGCCACAATCATTGCAGCAACCCCTAACAATAATGAAACTATGATCATCCCTATTCCTCGTGCATTTCTCATTGGTATACCTCTTGTCTATTAATCTGGCTATTTAGCTTGTAGATGAATTTGCTGAATGCATCGATCGTTACGTTGGGTAGTGCTCTTTTCCCCCTTATTTATCTAATTAATATATTTATCGCAGAGTTCCTTCTGCTTATCATTACGGATGATCACTACGATTTCTTCACAAATATTTTGGTTTAACTATCTGAACATTTAATAAATTGAATCTATTGGAAACTCTCTTTTGTGAAGATTAAAAAGAACGGATAAACCCTATTTTTTCTTGTCGTGAAACCGTTGTTTAATTAGTTGCTGCAAGGTAGAACAGCGTGCCGGCTGCAATGGCTACACCATAAGGTAGTTTGCCAGCGGATTCAGGGAACATTCCGTTTGCGTACATATTGACCATCGATAACCCAGCGAGGCGCATGAGCAGCACGATCTTTAAATTCTCCAGCAATTTGGATAGGTTCCTTCGTAGCAGTACAACACTAAGCGCTAAAACGCCGCCTGCCAGTAAGATATATAAGGTAATGCTTAACATGTTGATTGGCCCAACAAAAGCTCCGATCATGGCCATGAGTTTGATATCGCCTGCACCCATGGCGCGTAGCAGATAGAGTGGAAATAACACCATGAGGCCGAGTCCCAAACCTGCCAGCGAAGTCAAGAAACCAAAGGCACCCATTTCCTGTGGGAGTAGCGTATTGAGTAACAATCCGATAATAGCGCCCGGAAAAACTAGCACATTGGGAATACGGTAATGATGAATATCTTGCCATGCAGCGATCAGCAGAAATATTATTAGAGTTCCAATGATCAGAGAATACATTTGATTTCCTTACATAGTTCTTTTATGTGTCAATGCAGCAAGGCTGCTGCATTGACATAGCAAATGAGGACTAGCCAGCTCCGCCAAGCTTATTTTTAACAGTAGTGAACGTAGTGTTTAAAGCTGTTCCGACATCTGTTACTGTGGTAACAATTGCAACGCCAATCAGCGCAGCGATCAGGCCATATTCAATGGCAGATACGCCTTCTTCGTTGCTCATGAATTGTTTTGCAGATTGGATCAATTTGTTCATGGAAATACTCCTATTAAGTAAATAAAAAGAACTTTCTTAAGGTGACAATGTCTTAAGCCACGGCGTAATTGTGACTTTACTGATATTCCTTGCCTATCGTACTGTGGTACATCGTCCTCTAGTACATTGTCCTAAAATACGATCCACGAACAGGCGCTCATACTATATAAAGAATGGGTAGCAATCTTGCGTGCCCTAATCTCTAACGAAACTGTTCAATCGGTGAGTGTGATTTATCTGTTTTGTATTATCAAAACTGCAGACGGCAAAACGGAGCGCACGTTGCTGTTCTTTCTTCTTTCTCATGGACCTAGAAATATGAATGGATTATCAAGAATCATACAATCGCCGAGATATAATGTTTACAGCGGTGCTCTATTGGCAATGCTCTATGGATTATTTGCTTATGCACATTTCAGCAAGTTTCAGGAAACCAATGATTGGGCATTAGTGTTGGTTGTCATTGCTGAAACCCTGGCTGCAATTTTCTTTATTTGCCGTAGCCATCCAAAAACTGTTTCCACTACGCTATCAGATTGGGTGGTGGCAATTATTGGCACCTTTGCGCCACTCTTTTTTCGCCCAGCAGAGTGGGGGATTCTTCCAATGGCCAGCATTTTGGTAGTTGTAGGTACCACACTTCAGATCATCAGTTTGATTTCCCTCAATCGAAGCTTTGCACTTGTTGCGGCTAAACGTGAAATCAAAACAGCCTGGATGTACCGTATCGTACGGCATCCGCTTTATGCGAGTTATTCTCTGTTATTTGGGGGTTATGTGCTGATGCATACCACGCCTATGAATCTGCTGGTTTATGCAGTTCTCATGGCATTTCTCTGCATCCGAATTTTTTGCGAAGAAAAGCATCTTGCTCAGGATCAAACCTACCGCACCTATATGTTTGACGTGCGTTATCGGTTGGTTCCTTTTGTGTTTTAGTTTGTGAGCCGGTGAATTTGAGCTGTAACCCCTGCATCGATGGGAATTTTGTTAAATGGGAGCATGCTTTCCACTCCCATACAAAAGGAACCAACGATACAGCAAGTATGGCGCAATACCCATCAGGCATTGCGCCATATGTTATATGGGTACAAAACTGGTGCAATGCGCTACGCTTATTACATCCTGCGGTTGCGTAGTTTTGCTTAACAGGAGAATTAGTGACGGCAAGTATTTTTTACGAGCGTGCCAATGCAATCTCAGGCAGAAATAGTGGGATAATTTCCGTCATTACTATCAAATACCTGATTCGTTGCCGTAGCGGTATCTTTAACGAGCAAGGCCAGCTTGATTCGGTCTGAAATCGCCAGCTTGCGGAATATTTCAGTCAAGTGCGCCTTGACGGTTCGTTCGGTAATATCCAATCGTCTGGCAATCTGTTTGTTGCTTTCGCCGCGACCTACCAGGATGGCGATTTCATATTCACGTCTTGTTAAATTTTCCAGCAGACTATTTACCGCACGCTCAATTTGTTTTTTTTCCTGCATAGCCATGACCAGCTCATTCTGCATACGCTGGGCCAGTTGGCGCCGGATCCATAATTCACCTCGCCAGACGGCTTCAACTGCGCGCCTGATTTGATCGGATGAGAACGTATTCAGGCAAAAGCCTCTAATTCCTGCTTTTAATAACTTCCATTCATTTTCATCAGAAATTCCGGTGCTAAACAATATAATGCGAGTTCTGGGGCTTAGCGTCAGCAGGTTTTCAATTATCTGGAAGCTATTGATATCCAGTAAGTCATAATCAAGTAAAAGGATGGGAGGGGTTCTTCTTATCAGCTCATTTCTGAGGATATCCAGATTTGACAGGCAATATAAAGAAGAGATATCTGATAATCCTTGCTTCCAATGAGAAAATTTGTCTTCAGTTGAGCTGGCAAATAAAATCAAGATAATTACTCCTGTCTGACTTGATTAAGGTCGTGTTATCAAGGGCAGTGTAAAATCAACACTGCCATTTCAGTGAATCTCCAATTAAATCTGGTATGTTGTGCTCACATGCTAATTACATGATAGAAAATTCCTTTATTTTACGTTTTGTTATGTTCTTTATTCTCGATTCATGGGTAGATAAATCAACTTCATCCCTGGCTTTCGAGTGGTTTGAGCTATCTTGCTTAATCCAAGCTATATTTTCTCAATAATTTCATTTGTCTCTAGATATTTTGCGTTATCACAATCAATTCTAGAATACAGTCATTTACTTAAATGGGTATAGCATTTGCATACATCATACTGTTTCTGTTTGTATGAGGCAATAAAAATGTCTCTAAATAGAGACATTTTTATTTAGATTAAATCATTATAAATTAACCACATAGCGAATAATGCTTAGTAAATATTTCGCATTATTCCATTCTATTTCTTGGTTTTATTGTTAAATTAAACCTGATTTTGTCAGCTTTTTCTTGTTATATTATTTGCACTGTCTGCGGCTCGGCTTCGCGATGTTTGATTTGAAATGGAATCAGTGAAATAATGCAATTGGTTTATAAAAGGAGATGTTGTCATGGCGCCCATGCGCTGGTTGTAGTACTACCTTTAGAGTTTGATGCTCAAGAAAGCAGGCAACTACAGCGATAGATGTTTCAGTAGGCCGGGCCTGCTATGTTTATCGACGTGTACCAAATTCAAATACGTTTTATCCATATGAGTGGTAGGCATGAGATAGAGAAGCCAAGCTGGGGTGGATGACGTCTGAAGAACCTTTCTGAGAAGAATAAGTTATTTTTCTCGCGTCCTTTATGAATGAGTTTAAGCGGCAGCTAGCCGGGAGGGGTAAAGATGAAAAGGTTAATCGTCTTAGCTAATTTCCTTGGATTACTGTTACCTATTATTCTCCACGCCCAAAGCCTGGGGGTGTTTTGCTGGAGACTGAATCCTTTTGTCGATATTTTATGTTTCGATATTGAAGATAAAGGGTTTGTTTTTGAACTGACAGGAACCCAAGGGATCGCCACTTTTCAAACTTCATCACATGGCGCAGCTAACTTGAACCGTTCAACTAATCGATATCATCTAGGATTTACCTCTCATTTTCCTAACGGGTTTCACGGCCAATTTTTTGTGTCGCTCAATACCGAGTCACTGAATGGCACTTGGACAGACAATTTTGGAAACAGTGGAGATTTTTTCTTCCAAGGGGCTGGACCTTTGCCGCCTGGATTGTCAGACGGGACAGATGGCGATTATTTTAGTCATATCACTTCCTTACGGTAAGTTTGATTTTCGGTTTTTTATTACCGGGCCATGAATTACCCTAACAGTAGTTTTTCAGGATAATTCAGGCTGGCTGCTAATTCCCATTCCAAATCAAAAATGACGCGAAGGCGAGCCGCAGGCAGTATCCATCATATGGCAAGGTAAAGACACGCCAAAGTCAGGCCGACAAAATCAATTTGGATTTAGAAATGGAATAATAGGCCTATTTTCTCATTTTATGCTAACCCGCAACCCTAGCCTTCAATGATTTCAAAATCATGCGTGATATTGACAGTACTCCTGAGCATGATAGAGGCTGAACAATATTTTTCTGCGGAGAGATGGATCGCACGTTCTACTTGTTGAGGATTCAGGTTTTTTCCGGTAACGATAAAGTGCAGATGGATGTCGGTGAAGACCTTCGGATCTTCAGAAGCGCGGGTGCTATCGATTTCCACGACGCAATCGGCCACTTGCTGGCGGCTTTTCTGCAGAATCAGGATGACGTCAATCGAAGAGCAGCCGCCGAGTCCCAGTAACATCAATTCCATCGGGCGTGGCCCCAGATTTTTCCCACCTATATCCGGTGCGCCATCTATTGATATGGAATGCCCACTTTCTGTTTCACCTCTGAAGCTAATCCCATCCAGCCATTTAATCCGTGCTTTCATATTTTTCCTGTATTTTTATGATGAGGCGAATCTACCGTTTAATTGCGTTGTGATGCCATATCTAAATCCAAATTGACTTTGCCGCCTTTGTCTTGCCGTATGATGGATACTGTCAGCGGCTCGCCTTCGTGTCATGTTAGATTTAGAAATAGGCTTAATGCATAGAAGTCTGGCGCGTTGTGAGGCGCAAGCCAAACTGCAGCAATTCATCCCAAATATCACCCTGGGCCACACCCTTGATGATTCTATCGATGCTGGCTGCGTGTAACAAGGCTTGTAACAATAATCGCGGGGGCAGGCGTTTGACAGCAGCTGTCATGATTTTTTGCTGCTGATGCCAGACGCGGCTATCTTTTAACGCCTGGGCAAGTAGCTTGCCTGCAGCCAGGGCCTGATGAATGAGCAGCAGCGTACGTATGGGTTCAGTAAGTGTGCTCAGAATGAGGGGAGGGGGGGTCCCTTCGCCTTGCAGCCCTTCGAGGATACGCGTATAGCGCACAGTATCGGCTGTCAGCATGGCCTCGGGCAGACTAAATACATCATAGCGTGCGACATTGAGTACCGCATTCTTGACTTGCTCAAAAGAAAGCATCCCGGAGGGATAAAGTAAAGCCAGCTTCTTGATCTCCTGCTGAGCCGCCAGAAGATTGCCTTCTACCTTATTTGCGAGAAATTGCAGGCTATCGGGTGCCATTTGCTGCCCCTGGTTATCGAGACGTTGTTGTATCCAGTTGGCTAACCGGGCGTGTTCTATCGGATCAACTGTGACCATCACACTGGCATGATCCAGCGCCTTGAACCATTTGCTTGTCTGTGTTTGCTTATCAATTTTAGGGAGCATAATGAGCGTAATGGTATCAGCAGATGGGTTCTGACAAAGTGCCTCGATAGCGTTACCGCCTTCTTTACCCGGTTTGCCGGTAGGAATCCGTAGGTCAAGTATGCGCCGTTCTCCAAACAAGGACGATTGGCTTTGCCAGCACTGTATCTTTGACCAGTCGAAGCGGTGATCTGCTGTAAAGATATCGCGTTCGGTGTAACCGTGTTGTCGAGCCTGATGGCGAATCGCATCCGCTGCTTCCAGCGCGAGCAACAACTCATCGCCAGTGATGGTATACAGTGGCATGAGCTGTTTTGGCAGCTGACGAAACAATTGATCGGAGTTAATGCGCATAAATTAAACGAATGCAAGGGGCGTAAAAATCGGCATTTTCAAAAAAAATCCTCAAAGCTTGACTGCAGCCATTCGCCGAATGAGCTGTTGCACGGCATCTACCTGCATATCTTTGAATAGCATTTCCTCTTCTGCCGCTTTAGCTAGTATCTGCGCATCGAGGAAAGGGAGGACGCGTGTCAGAATGATTTCATCTACAGGTGTAAGTGCTGCGCCTTGAGCATCGAGCAGGCGCGCAGAAACGCGATAGATCAACTGGAATTCCCTCACACGCCCACCGGTCGAGAGAGATAATATTTTCTTCTCGTTGACTGCGCTGAGAATCTGAAGTACCGCCTGAGCCTTTGCTGGTTTTTTGACCACTTTGGTCGTGGTACTGACACGAATGGCCCGTTCCATATCCAGCCCGATGGGGTGGCCGGGTGGGGCAGCGACGTAAATAGTTTCAAACGGGAGAGTAGAGATCTGTCCACGTAAACGGAAGCCGCAGGCGGTGATGGCGAGAATAAGACTGATAGTAAGAATAACAAGCAAGATACGGATGGGTTTCATCATAGGGATACTGTTTGTTTCTGGTATAAAGCCATCGTTGGAGTCTATCAGGTCATCAATTGTTCAAAGCGTGACACCGTCTTCTCAGCGACGCGCTCTAACTACCGTTGCAGGGTTAAAGACAGGCGCAACATAGCTCATCTATCAGGTATCAACTTTTTTGCCTGTTTTTGCCTGTCAGCGACTGCTTCGAATAGATTGTTCAATAGCTCGTTAGACCACAATATTGACTAATCTCCCTGGAACGACAATTATTTTTTTCACTGACTGTCCTGTAATGGTTTTCTGAATATGCGCATGATCCAATGCCATGTGTTCGATCGTGGTACGATCTGCCTCTTTGGGGACACGTATTTGCGCACGTAATTTGCCATTGACCTGTACGACTAACTCGATATCATCCTGCACCAGCGCCAGAGGATCAACTTTGGGCCACGGTTGATCGAGCAATTCCGTGTCTGGCCTAAGTTCCCGCCAAAGTGCGTGACAGATGTGCGGGACGATCGGTGACAACAGCAGCACAATACTTTCCAGTGCTTCTTGCATGAGTTGTCGTGCAGTTAAATCGCTATCCTGTAGTTTAGCCAGCTCGTTCATTAATTCCATTACCGCGGCAATGGCCGTATTGAAAGTGTGACGACGATCGAGGTCATCCGTTACTTTGGCTATGGTCTGGTGAAGCTGGCAACGCAACGATTTGAGTTCCGGTGGCAGTGTTTCGGTAAGGGTCTGTCCATCAGCTACCTCGCCTTGCTGTAAGTGGCTATAGACCAGCCGCCACAGGCGTCTTAAGAAACGGAAGGACCCTTCTACGCCCGTATCGGACCATTCCAGTGTCTGGGTGGGAGGGCTGGCAAACATCATGAACAATCGCGCCGTATCTGCACCATAGGACGCCACTAATTCCTGTGGATCAACCCCATTATTCTTCGATTTTGACATAGTGCCAATGCCACCTGATTCAACGGGTTGATTATCCGCACGCAGCACAGCGCTAAATCGTTTGCCTTGCTCGTCAAAATGAATATCAATTTCCGATGGATTGAAATAGCTGATGCGGCCTGTCGCCGTTTTCCGAAAGAAAATCTCGTTCAATACCATCCCCTGCGTCAGCAGATTTGAGAAAGGCTCATCAAAGGAGACCAATCCCAGATCACGCATGACTTTACTCCAGAATCGCGAATAGAGCAGATGCAAAATGGCATGTTCAATTCCGCCGATATACTGATCGACCGGTAACCAATAGTTTACCCGCAAGTCCGCCATGGTGGAGCCCTGATCCGGGCAGGCATAACGAATGTAATACCAGGATGAATCAACGAATGTGTCCATGGTATCGGTTTCACGGTGGGCAGCCTGGCCACAGCGGGGACAGGCGCATTCATAAAATGAGGGCGATTTTACCAGTGGATTACCTGACCCATCGGGTACCATATCTTCTGGCAATACCACAGGCAACTGATCATCGGGCACAGGAACGACGCCGCAATGATCACAATGAATCAATGGAATCGGACAGCCCCAGTAGCGCTGGCGGGAAATGCCCCAATCACGCAGGCGATAACGCACGCGTGTTTTTCCTAATCCTTTTTGTTTCAGGGCAGTTGCAATCGCACCGACTGCAGCTTGAGATTCGAGTCCGGAGAACTCTCCCGAGTTAATGGTAACGCCATATTCGACATAAGCCTGACTAAGCTCTGGATCGATTTCACCCTCTTTGGGTTCGATTACCCTCTTAATGGGTAAAGCATATTGGGTGGCAAATTCGAAATCACGCTCGTCATGCGCTGGCACGGCCATGACAGCGCCTTCACCATAGCTCATGAGTACGTAATTGGCAATCCATACCGGCAGAGGCTCTCCTGTGAGGGGATGAAGCACACACAAGCCGGTATCCATCCCTTTTTTTTCCTGGGTGGCAAGGTCAGCTTCCATCGTGACGCCGTGTTTGCATGCTTCAATGAATTCAGTCAGTTTTGCATTCTTCTTTGCTGCATAGAGTGCAAGGGGATGCTCTGCCGCCACTGCGACATAAGTCGCTCCCATCAAAGTATCTGCACGCGTAGTGAATACTTTCAAATCCTGGGGGGTGCCAGATTGTTTATCAGCAGGAAAAATAATATCGACGCCGTAGCTTTTACCAATCCAGTTGGCTTGCATAGTTTTTACGCGCTCAGGCCAGCCGGGTAATTTGTCCAGATCGTTGAGCAGTTCATCGGCATATTGGGTGATCGCCAGGTAGTAACCGGGTATCTCGCGCTTTTCTACCAGTGCGCCGGTACGCCAGCCGCGCCCGTCAATGACTTGTTCATTGGCAAGTACGGTTTGATCGATGGGATCCCAGTTCACTACCTGAGTTTTCTTGTAGGCGATTCCTTTCTCCAGCATGCGCAGGAATAGCCACTGATTCCATCGGTAATAATGAGGATCACAGGTGGTAATTTCACGATTCCAGTCGATAGCCAGGCCCAGGCTTTTCAGTTGCTTGCGCATGTAGGCAATATTATCGTATGTCCATGTGGCTGGGGGGACGCCATGCTGCATGGCAGCGTTCTCAGCGGGTAGCCCAAATGCATCCCAGCCCATAGGTTGTAAAACGTTATATCCCTGCATCCGGCGATAACGAGACAATACATCTCCTATGGTGTAATTACGAACATGTCCCATGTGCAGCTTACCCGAGGGGTAGGGAAACATCGATAAACAATAATATTTAGGTATGCCAGGGTTTTCCGTCACATTGAAGGCGGCGGTCTTTTCCCAGTATTGCTGCGCATCTTGTTCGATTTCCTGAGGATGATATTTTTCTTGCATATAACGAATTTCCCGGCACTAGACAAAAACCATAATTATAACGTGAATAATACGCTTGATATGCTTCAACTGCTCATGATAGCCTCAGAGCGTGTGAATTAATCAACTATGCGCTCTAAATAGCTATGTTGGACAGATACGCGCTTCTTGCCTATCACTTTGATAGGTAATAGCGCCGAAACTGCTTGAACTCGTTTTCCTGTCTCTGCGTGCTGTCTGCCTTGCCATTGAGCTGTCGTAATGATTCCTTCATAAGCTCTCATCTCAAAACTGAATATTTATTGGAGAGATTTTCAAATGCTCATTCAACTATGCTTAAAATTGTGTTTACTGTTGTTATCTGTTTTATTTCTGACTGCATGCGCCACCACTCCAACGGGTAGAACGCAACTGGCTTTTATGCCAGATGCAGAGGTGAATAGCATGGGATTGCAGGCATTTGAGAATTTAAAACATGAAAAACCGATCAGTCGCAACGTGCAGGACAATCAGTTTGTGCATTGTGTCGCCAGTGCCATTGCACGAGAAGTCGGGGGAGAGTGGGAAGTTGTGGTTTTTGATGACCCCGCACTCAACGCATTTGCCCTACCCGGTGGAAAAATTGGTGTATATACCGGTTTAATTAATCTGGTTGATAATCAAGATCAATTGGCTACGGTGATCGGGCATGAAGTCGGTCATGTTTTGGCCAGACATAGCAATGAACGCCTGTCTCAACAATTAGGCGCTCAGGCTGGAATCACCTTGGTTCAAGCGATAGCAGCGCCGCAGACGGCGATGGGTCAGACTGCAGTCAGTTTACTGGGGATCGGCGCAGAGTACGGGATCATCTTGCCTTTTAGTCGGTTGCATGAAAGTGAAGCCGATACGATCGGGTTGGATCTCATGGCCAAAGCAGGCTTCAACCCTGCCGAAAGCGTTGCATTATGGTTAAAAATGGAGCAGGCAAGTCATGGCCCTCGTCCTGTCGAATTTCTCTCGACACATCCTTCCCATACTACGCGTATCAAGGATCTGCAAGCCCACGTACCCAAAGCACAGCAATTGCAACAGCAAGCCAAAGCTACAGGCAAAAATCCGCATTGTGTGAAAGGATAATTCCAGATGTTGCGGGTAAGGGTAGGTAGCTACCTTGCTGATCTTGGTATTGGGGGGAGAAAGTATAACCGGTTTGATTAGTCCGGCATCTTATGCCAGGACACGGGGTGATGGTGAGGGGAGGGGCGAGCAGCTTGACGTATCCCGCGACTATTGGCGCGCAATGGGAATGGGAAGAGGCTGTAAATGCGCTACCAACACGCGTAATCCGCGTAAGGCGCAATAACCACCCGGCATTGCGCCGTATGTGCTACCTTACCATCTGGTGCAATGCGTTACACTTATTGCACCGTACCAGCTGCTTTATCCTCAACATAATGTCATAGCTCGACAAAATAATTGGCTGCAGCCGAATCTACCGTCTTTGGGGTAAATTCTGGAGTCCGCTTCAGGAATTTGGCATGATCGATAATGTGCTCCATCAGATCGCGTGGATGGCTACCTACCAATGGTCTATTTTGTTTACGATAGTAATTGTTTAATAGATATTCGGTTACTTCACTATCATACTGAACGCTTTGTTTATGGCAGATACGCCGCAGAATCTCCTTGAATTCATCTTCGGTCTGGTATTGCACATGTATTTTATGGCGAATTCGCCGTAAAAACGCATCGTCAACCAAATCGAGAGGATTTAAATTGGTACTAAACACAGTAATCTGATCAAAAGGTATCTCAAATTTCATACCGGTATGCAGCGAAGGAAAATCCACACCACGCTCTAATGGGATAATCCAACGATTAAGTAGCTGGCGTGGCTCTATTCGTTGCCGGCCAAAATCATCCAGGATAAAAACACCATTCCCTGCCTTCATATGGATAGGTGCTTCATAGAATTTGCTCGAATAGTCATAACGTAATTCCAGCATGTCAAGCGTGAGCTCACCTCCCACCATCACGACTGGACGACGGCATTTTTTCCAGCGTGGATCATAGGCCAGGTTCATTTTAAGATCGAGCGATGAATGTTCTAATGTTTTCTGGCTATCGACAGGCATATGAATAGCCGGATCAAAGAAACGTATAATTTGTCCTCCCACCTCTATCGCCTGTGGAAGGTAAACTTCTCCGGGTATTCCATGCCCTAACGCTTCTGCAATACTGGTTTTCCCAGTCCCTGGCGGACCATATAAAAAGATGGAACGTCCTGAAGAAAATGCAGGGCCTAATTGACTCAGTAATTTATCGCCAATCACTAAGTGTTTTAAAGAAGCATTAATCCACTCATTATCCAGTTCAATCTGACGAACACTTTGCCTTTCAAGCATAAAGGTATAATCTTCCAATGGAACAGGCGCAGCCCCGACATATAAGCTAATCTTAAATGCTGCCTCTGCTCTTTCTCGTCCACGCTGAGTTAATTCAAGTACCTGAGTGCTGCTGGTATAAGTGGAAGAAGTCCGAATAGCCACCAAATGATCCGCTCTCATTTGCTCAATCAATTCCTCTATCACACTGAAGGGTAGCGAAAGCATGTTTGCCATGCGCGGCAGGGTAAATGTTCCTGCTTCCAGATACGCCGCCTTAAGCAATAAATCGACCAGATAAACTTCGCTCAAACCGGTGTCAATTATTTTTAGGGGTACGGGTGGAGCAGGATATAAGAATTGATCTAACTGTTCCGCAGTAAGAAAACCCAATGATGCAATGGCGTCAACTAAACGCACATTGTTACGCCGCTGGAATGCAATTGTCTGATCTAGTTGCTCTGTAGTCATTAAACCTTCATGAACAAGCAGCTCGCCCACCGATTTTGCCATGCTATTTACCCCTTGTTAAGAAACGTGAGTTCGAGATAAGAAAAACTGTAAAATAAACCTGAATTCTTTATGATGGTGTAATTTGGGAAAGGGATTTCATCACTAGAGGAGCCAGATTCCGATGGATACTATAGCGATTTTTTGTAGGACTGACGACTTTTGTAGAGGGTTTGGAGTTGCGGTACAGGAGTCGCGTTTATTAATTTTTATGGGTTTAAACCGAAAACTCTCCCCCATCCAATATTCCCGCTATCACAGCCGATTTTGTTAATCAGGTAGCTGTACTGATGGCTTAGTGTTATGCGGGAAAAATACCATTTCATACTAAGTTTACTCAAGCTCTTCTAATCACTGCTGTTATTCCATTTCTAAATCAAGACTGACTGTGTCGGCTGCCGTATTAATGATATTGTCTGTGGCTCGCTTTCGCGCCATGTTTGATTGAGAAAGGGAATGAGTATTTTCCAATACAGAAATGAGTCTGAAAGAAGGTTGTTGAATTTGAGTATTCGAACTTGATTCTGTTTTGGTCTGGTTAAAAAAATGTTTCC
>NZ_FORD01000102.1 GCF_900113925.1 Nitrosomonas sp. Nm34 | reverse complement strand
CGGTTTCCCCCTTGCGTTTCACTACGGTTGTCGTTACTAACTCCGGTTATCTCCTCTCAGATAACAAGTTTTAACCCATGCCGGGCACACTAGGGTGCAATAAGTGTAACGCATTGCAACAGATGGTAAGGTAGCACATACGGCGCAATGCCCGATGGTGATTGCGCCTTGCGCGGGTTGCCTTATCGAACACAAATAGGTGCTGTCCACAGCACTGCGTAAACAACCAAACCGTCAATATGTTTTTTAATCCTATATATTCTGAATCATGCTTAACTGGTTAAGCTATCTATCATTTCTGTATTGTGTAAGATAAGCAGTTATTTTAGGGCATCTCTGGATTTTTAGAGGAGGTGTCCTTTAGTCTGAAATTATATCTTAGGCAGCGTCACACCTTGCTGAAATTGGTATTTACCGTTTCTATCCTTGTAAGAGGTTTCACAGATTTCGTCCGCTTCAAAGAAGATCACTTGGGCAACACCTTCATTAGCGTAAATTTTGGCGGGTAGCGGGGTAGTGTTGGAGAATTCGAGGGTGACGTAACCTTCCCATTCTGGCTCAAAAGGGGTGACATTGACAATGATTCCGCAGCGGGCATAAGTGGATTTTCCGAGGCAGATGGTGAGAATACTGCGCGGAATGCGGAAATACTCAACGGTGCGCGCAAGGGCAAAGGAGTTGGGGGGGATGATGCAGACCTCACTTTTAACATCTACGAAGGAATTCGAATCAAACTGCTTGGGGTCGACAATCGTCGAATTCAGGTTGGTAAAGAGTTTGAATTCATCTGAGCAGCGAATATCGTAGCCATAACTCGAAGTGCCATAGGAAACGATGCTGTTGCCATCTTTGTGCTTGATTTGTGCAGGCTCAAATGGCTCGATCATACCGTACTCGATGGCCATCTTGCGGATCCATTTGTCTGATTTAATGGTCATATCAGGAATTAGTCATTCTCCATAATTATTTTAGTAAACACCTCAGAATAGTCCTTTGACAGGTTGGCGATTTTGACTGCTACCCGCCGTGCAACGGTACGATAAATTTTGGCAATCTGTCCGTCTGGTTCAGCGATTACTGTCGGTTTGCCTGAATCGGTGTGCTCGCGGATTTTAATATCCAGCGGCAAGGCGCCTAACAGCTCGACCTCATAGTCTTTACACATCTTTTCTCCACCTCCTGTGCCAAAAATCGGCTCGGTATGGCCGCATTTTGAGCAGGTGTGCATGCCCATGTTTTCCACGATACCCAGAATCGGAACACCGACTTTTTCAAACATTTTCAGTCCCTTGCGGGCATCCAGTAAGGCGATGTCCTGGGGAGTAGTCACGATGACCGCTCCGGTCACGGGTACTTTCTGCGCGAGCGTCAATTGAATATCGCCAGTACCGGGCGGTAGGTCAATTACAAGGTAATCGAGATCATACCAACGGGTATCATTCAATAGTTGCTGCAAGGCCTGCGTCACCATCGGACCGCGCCATACCATCGGGGTTTCGACATCGATCAATAACCCGATCGACATGGCTTGAATACCGTGCGCACGCATCGGTTCGATCGTCTTGCCATCCGGTGATTCAGGTTGACCGCTGATGCCAAGCATCTGGGGTTGTGACGGGCCATAGATATCCGCATCTAGGATGCCGACATTGGCGCCTTCGGCAGCGAGTGCAAGCGCAAGATTGACCGCAGTCGCCGATTTGCCAACACCCCCTTTGCCGGAAGCGACGGCAATCACGTTTTTCACCCCGGGAATCAGTTTGACGCCGCGTTGCACGCTATGCGGGATAATCTTGCTACTGACATTGACGGTAACATTGCCGATAACCGGAATAGTTTTCAAAGTATTGCTGACTTGCTGGCGGATCGATTCGATCACGCTTTTGGCCGGATAGCCCAGCTCGATATCAAGCGAAACATTGTCGCCATCAATTTTGATGTTGTGTACTTCCTTGCTGGTGACGTAGTCTTTACCCGTGGTAGGGTCGATGGTTTCCTTGAGGGCGGTTTCTATTTGTTGTTCTGTAATCGCCACGATGCTACTCCTTTATGCAGAGCATGATTTATTGAAATGATTGATGTTAACAAATATCGGGGGAAAGTATCCAGTTTGTTACAATTCACCTTCCCGAACATTCAACATACCGACGATCGATGAATACACGCAAGATGCTGATTACTTCCGCGCTGCCTTATGCCAACGGCAGCATTCACCTTGGCCACCTGGTGGAATATATTCAAACCGATATCTGGGTTCGCTTCCAGAAAATGCAAGGGCACACTGTTTATTACGTGTGCGCTGATGATACTCATGGTACGCCTATCATGCTGCGGGCCGAGAAAGAAGGCATGACGCCGGAAGCACTGATCGCCCGGGTGCATGGTGAGCATTTGCGTGATTTTACCGGCTTTCATATCCAGTTTGATAACTACTACAGTACGCATTCACCAGAGACCCGTCAGTATTCGGAAGACATTTACCAGAAACTGAAAGCCATGGGACTCATCAAAGTGCGCGCCATTGAGCAGCTTTATGATCCAGTTAAGAATATGTTTCTGCCGGATCGCTTCGTCAAAGGGGAATGCCCAAAGTGCGGTGCACAAGATCAGTATGGCGATTCCTGCGAAGCCTGTGGCGCAGCCTATGCACCGACAGAATTAAAAAATCCTTACTCTGCGGTTTCGGGTGCGGTCCCCGTGAAAAAAGCCTCCGAGCATTTCTTTTTCAGTTTATCCGATAGCCGCTGTGCAGATTTCCTGCGCCGTTGGACACGGGAAGACAACCACCTGCAAGCAGAAGCGGCCAACAAAATGCACGAATGGTTAGGGGAGGCTGGAGAAAACAAACTGTCTGACTGGGATATCTCACGTGACGCGCCGTATTTTGGCTTTGAAATACCTGGTGAATCCGGCAAATATTTCTACGTCTGGCTTGATGCGCCCATTGGTTACATGGGCAGTTTCAAAAATTTGTGTGCGCAGCGTGGCATCGATTTTGATGAATTCTGGCAGAAAGATAGCACTACCGAGCTGTATCATTTCATCGGCAAAGACATCCTGTATTTTCATGCGCTCTTCTGGCCGGCCATGCTGGAGAATTCAGGCTATCGCACACCCACCCAGATTTTTGCGCATGGTTTTCTTACTGTGAACGGTGAAAAGATGAGCAAATCACGCGGTACCTTTATTACTGCGGAAAGCTATTTACAGCAACAGCTTAATCCGGAATGGCTGCGTTATTACTATGCTGCTAAACTGAACGGTACACTGGAAGATATCGATCTCAATCTGGAAGATTTCACCGCACGCGTGAATTCGGATCTGGTAGGCAAGTACATCAATATCGCCAGCCGTTGCGCAGGATTCATTACTAAACGGTTTGACGGTAAACTGGTGGCGGGCGAAGAATATCGCACGTTACAGCAAATGATCGATGAGCGCTTCGCTTCCTGGCAGTCTGGCGTTATCGAACAAGCCTATGAAGAGAGGGATTTTTCTGCCGCCGTGCGGCAAATCATGAAGCGGGCAGATGAAGTAAACGAACTTATTCAAGAGCTGGCGCCCTGGGAAATCGCCAAGGAGACTGCGCGCAACAACGAATTACATCTTGCCTGTAGCCTGGGCATTCAACTGTTCTATTTGCTTTCGTGTTACCTGAAACCGATTCTGCCTGCCACAGCAGCAAGAATCGAGCATTTCCTCAATTGCGCATCACTTCCCTGGCCGAAACAAAAAACCGGCCAAGCGTTATCTACCGTACTCTTGCCTGCAGGACACGTGATCAATCCCTACCAGCATCTGATGACGCGCATTGATGCTAAACAAATCGATGCATTGATTGAAGCCAATAAACAGACCATCGCGCCAAGCTCTGATTCCCATTCCCGCGTGCGCCACTCAGAAGCGCAACAGCATATCCAGCAACGTGCAATTACGCCGATCGCGGAAACCATTTCAATCGATGATTTCAGCAAGATCGATTTACGCATTGCACGTATTGTTAATGCCGAACATGTGGAAGGTGCGGAGAAATTACTTAAACTCACGCTGGATATCGGCTCAGAGCAACGCACTGTGTTTGCCGGTATTAAGTCCGCTTATGATCCAGAAAAGCTCAAAGGGCGTTTCACTGTCATGGTCGCTAACCTTGCGCCGCGTAAAATGAAATTTGGCCTATCGGAAGGCATGGTATTGGCAGCAAGCGATGGAAGCAGTGGAGGAGGGTTGTATATTCTTTCACCTGATGAAGGTGCGCAGCCGGGGATGCGGGTAAAATAGGCGAGCTGGAAAACTTCTGAAATGGGCTTTTCTTTTCACGGTTCGCTGAGCTAATACCTTATGCATAGCGAAATGATTCATACGAAAAATAAAAAGTGTCGAGGAATGAAATGTTACCATTTGAACAGGGTGGATTGGATTCGCTATGCGGTATTTACAGCATTGTAAATGCAGAAAGGATAATTAATAATACCGTTAGTCAAGATTCTCAGGACTTGTTTAATAAAATAGTTCAATACCTTGAGAGTCAGCGCTCTCTAGCGACTATATTGACTAAAGGTATGCTCCTTAAGCACATCACAACAGTTCTTGATGATGTTGTTGGTGATCGCGTAGCTTATAAGAAACGGCATTTTGCGGGAGTCGAGACTCCAGATCTAAACACTTTCTGGACTGAAGTCGCTTCATTTCTGAACAAGAACAACGGCGCAAATAGAGCTGTCCTTCTAGGTATATCTGGATTTTACGACCATTGGACTGTTGTTAAGAAAATCAGCGAGAGCAGTATCGATCTTCTTGATTCCGATGGGCTTCGCCGATTCAATCGGATCAATTGCACTACATCTGATGCTAAGGGGAAACGCCGCCACGTTTTATGTCCAGCTCAAACTTACTTCCTAGGAAACCATAACGATTAAATTTACTAGACGTTAACTGTACGGCTCTTTCACGGCATAAGTTTTATATTTAAATTTAATTTTGTACTAACATAACAAAGAAATCCGGATCCAATATCTCATCGTCTGATGAATTCAATAACAAAATGCAGGCAGTAATGAACAGTTGACGATCGGGTCGGGGTAACGGATTGTATCCGTTACCTCTCCCACACCACCGGACGTGCGGTTTTCCGCATCCGGCGGTTGAACCCAGTAACTTAAGCTGTCACAAAATCTGATGGAACCCATAATCCCCATCGTTTCAGCCTTGCCTTATTG
>NZ_FORD01000011.1 GCF_900113925.1 Nitrosomonas sp. Nm34 | reverse complement strand
AGTATTACTGATTGGTTGCGGTTGAGAGTAATAGGTCGAACGTGCCAGATTCAACAACTGGCATTGACGAACCTGACTAAGACTCCCATGGGGCTAAATCATCTCTTTGCGTTCTACAAGACTTAATGATTGAGCTTTCTCACTAAAAAATCGCGTTCTACCGTCAATTGACCAATAACCCGCTGCAGGTCATCTGTTGTAGGTTGCTCCTTATTGGCGGCAGTATTATTTTTAGAAAATAGCTCGGCAGCTTGCTCAATGAGTTGCCGTTTCCAGCTATTGATCTGCGTGGGATGGACATGATAACGCGCGGCTAATTGGGGACAGTTTCATCACCGCGTATCGCTGCCAGCACTAGTTTTGCTTTGAATTCACTCGAATAGTGTATGCGCTTTTTACTCATCGTCATTAAGCTCCTTTTTAATTCTGCCAGAGCTTAACAACCTGTACAGTTTTTGGGTACCACTTCAAGCTGGCCTACATGGACTTTTCTATCAAAGAAAGCAAGGTTTGGGGTAATGATCAAGAAAATAGACTGCAGCTCTACATACGGCCTGTTTGGAGCATTGCCCCGGCCTTGATGGAAATCGCTGGGCAGGCCAAACCGCGGACTATAAGGGTTTCGTCAGGACTTTCACACGTGCTGCCAGTTCTCGCAAAGAAAAAGGCTTAGTCAAATAGTCGTCAGCCCCTGCATTAAACGCTTCTAATACATTTTCAAGCGAGTTTCTGGCTGTCAGCATGAGCACTGGCATGGTCCGCTGTGCGTCTTGACGAAGTCTTCTGCAGAGATCGACACCATCTATATCCGGCAACTCCAGGTCTAGAATAATAGCGTCATAATCTTTCGTAATCGCCAAATGTAAACCCGTCGTTCCGTCACCTACCGCATCAATCGTATAACCAAAAGTTTCTAGATAATCATAGATGTTGGAGGCAATATCCTGGTTGTCTTCTATAATAAGAATATTCATGGGTGCGCTCACCGATAAATTTTGAAACAAGTCACGACCAATCAAGCAAAGTGGTCTGGGTGCCGGTATCAATATTGTCATGATTCAGGCTGGCGTTGATAATATGTTTGGAATGGTTTTGCAGCGGCAGGCTGGCAGAGATTTGCACCCGAAGGTTCTCCTCTGCCAAGGTTACATTGGATATGGACCAGGTAGGTATAGTTGCCGCCGAAACTAAACCCTACCCAGCCATGGATGGATGAAATCGAGATACCTGAGGCTCACTGCCACCCTCCACCAAGTGATCTATAAAGATCCACCATTGCGTCAATTTGCTTTTGTTTCATTTCAATTAGATCCGCTTTGGCATCCAAGGTCTCCCTTTGTGCCAACAGCACATCCAGGTAGTCCGTACGAGCAGATTTGAATAGATTGTTAGCGATATCAATTGATTTGCTGAGCGCTTCAACTTGCTCTGACTTAAGCTGATAGCTTTTGTCGAGGTTATTGATATTTGAAACTTGATTCGCTACTTCAGTATAAGCTCTGATAATTCTTTGCTCATACTCATAAGCTGCCTGAATCTGCCTGGCATTGGCATTTTTATATTCCGCCTCGATGGCATTCCTATTGACCAATGGAGCCACTAATTCTCCCGCGATCATGGCCGCCAATGACTCTGGGGTATTGATCAGATACTTAACTGCAAAAGCTTCAAATCCTATTCCAGCCCTTATGCCAAAGGAGGGATAGAAGTTAGCCCTGGCCACCTCTATATTTAATGCCGCCGCCGATAGCTCAAGCTCTGCTTGCCTAATATCAGGCCTATTTTGCAGCAATTGTGACGGAATGCCTGTCTTAAGCATGAAGGGTTTGAACTCCATAAAACTACCAGAAGCACGCTGGATAGGTTGCGGCGTCCTCCCTAGCAAAAAATTTATCCGATTTTCAACAACAGTAATGCTCTGATTAATTTGGTATAGTCTACTTTTGTTTTTTGCCACTTCTGCTTCATAGCGTTTGATGGCAAGTGTACTTGCTCTTGCGTACTCTTGCAGACGCCTGACCATCGTCAGAGCATTTTGCTGAATACTAATATTTAACTCTACATTGTTAAGCTGGTTGTCCAAGGAAAGCAGTTCATAATACGAATGGGCAATTTCAGCGACCAGGTTAGTCACTAAAAAATTTCTACCTTCTTGTGACGCCATATACTCGAAAACAGCGACCTGCTTCGCATTCCTCAACTTTTTCCATATATCTATCTCCCAGGTTGAAAACAGCCCAAAGCGATAATCCCCCACGTACCTAGGAAAATGCCGGCCTTCCTTTACTGGCAGATTTTCTTCAACAGCGCCAATTTGTGTAAACTCGCCGACTCTTTCCTTACCTGCACCAGCACCAATACCTACAAATGGCAAGTATTGGGCTCGGCGTGCTTGAATTTCATTCTGTGCAAGATTGATACGCTGCATCACGATATTAATTTCTTTATTATTTTCAACAGCTATATCCAGCAAACTTACTAAATTAGGGTCACTAAAAAAATCTTCCCATTTAATATTTGCCGCATTGTCCTCATCCGAAACACCTTCTTTAAAAACAGTAGGAAGATGTGTGTCTTCTTTTTTGATGAGTGCATCAGGTATGCAGGCTTGCAGCATAAGTACCAACGCGCTTGAAGCCATAATCTGAAGTAATTTAGTCTTTGATCTCATTTTTTGGAGGGCCATAGTCATAAGTCTCGGTTAAGGGGCCAATGTCTTCATTTTTAATCTCATCTGAAGGGCCATATTTATAAGTCTCGGTTAAGGGGTCAAGGTCTTCATCTTTAATTAATTTTCTACCTTCGGCTAATTTGGCAAATATATAATAAAGCCCTGGAATAATGATGACACCAAACACGGTACCGAAAATCATCCCGCCCAGCGCTGAGGTACCAATTGTCCTGTTGCCGACTGCCCCCGCTCCCGTGGCCATCGCCAAGGGTACCAACCCAGCTATGAAAGCAAATGACGTCATCAAAATCGGTCGGAAACGCGTTTGTGCACCCGCAATCGCTGCCTGCATAACCGTCATGCCTTGGGCTTGCTTCTGGGATGCAAATTCGACAATCAATACTGCATTTTTCCCGAGTAAACCAACTAACATCACCATTCCCAGTTGTGAATACACATCATTGGCGAGCCCTAATTCTTTTAATAAAAGGAAAGCACCAAAAATACCGGGGGGCAGAGAAAGTATTACAGCCAAGGGTAAAAGAAAACTTTCGTATTGCGCGGCCAGCACCAAGTAGACAAACAAGATAACGACAAAGAAAATCGCCAGTGCTTCGTTGCCCCGGCCGGCTTCGTCATATGTTAAGCCTTCCCAGGCAATGTCAAAACCTTTTGGCAGGGTGTCTTTTGCGACTTCCAGGACTGCATTGATGGCGTCGCCGGTGGTATAACCTTTTGCGGGTTCAGCGCGAATTGCTGCCGTGTTATAGAGGTTAAAACGCGTGAGCTCGTTGGGTCCCTGCATTTTCTTCATGGTCATGAAGGCGGATAACGGTACCATTTCACCTTCATCATTTTTCACAAATAATTTCAGCACATCCTCGGGGGCACGCCGAAATTGCGGCAAGGCCTGAACGTATACTTTAAAAAAGTTATTGAAACGGATAAAGCCCTGTTCATAGGTACTGCCGATCATGATGTCCAGGTGATTCATCACATCATTGATGTTAACCCCTTTTTGCATGGCAAGCTGATTGTCGATGATCAGCTCGTATTGTGGATAATTGGCCGCATAAAAGGTAAACAAACCGGTCAGCTCTTTACGTTCACGCAATCCTTTCATGTAACTTTTGGTAAGCTCATCGAATTCATAGTAGTCTGTATCTAGTGTCTTATCTACCAAGCGAAATGCCAAACCCGATGCCGCGCCGTACCCCGGCACCGCCGGAGGTTGAAAATACTCAATGACCGCACCCATGTCATGGCTTTTTTCTTCCAACTCTTCGATAATCTCCGTTACAGAATGTTTACGCTCCGACCAATCTTTCAAATTGATAACAACGGTCCCTGCATTTGACCCGCGACCTTCAGTGAGTACTTCATACCCAGCTAGAGAAGAAATTGATTGAACACCGTCGATTTTTTCAGCTAGCATTTCCAGTTCTCGTGCCACTTTGTTGGTTACTTCGATGGTTGAGCCGGGCGGCGTTTGGATAATCGCATAAATCATGCCTTGGTCTTCGCCGGGAATAAAGCCGGAAGGCAAGAATCTACTGACCATGAAAATACCGAAGGAAAACACGGCCAATATCAAAAGCGTGACAATGCGCCGGGTGACCATGATGTTCATCAATCGGATGTAACGCCCGGTGACTTTTTCAAAAACAAAATTAAAACCATTGATGAAAAGGCTGATGGGATCTTTTCGTTTCGGCTGACCATGAGTATTTTTAAGAATCATGGCACACAATACCGGAGCAAGCGATAGCGCCACAATTGCTGAAATAATGATCGACGATGCCATAGTGATAGAGAATTCTCGATAAAACACCCCAACCGGTCCTGGCATAAATGCAATAGGGATGAACACCGATACCATGACCAGCGTAATCGCTACAATGGCGCCGCCGATTTCTCCCAATACTTTTCGAGAAGCTTCATAAGGGCTGCAATGCTCATCGGCCATTTTTGCATGCACAGCTTCCACTACCACAATGGCATCATCGACCACAATACCAATAGCCAGCACTAAAGCAAACAAGGTGATAAGGTTGATAGAAAGCCCGAACGCGGACATAACGGCGAATGCTCCAACCAGCGAAACCGGTACCGCGAGGATGGGGATCAAAGTAGAACGCCAGTCGCCAAGAAAAATAAAAACCACCAGAGAAACCAGTACGAAGGCTTCTAACAAGGTGTGTAACACTTGTTCGATGGACGCCTCGACGAAACGCGACACATCATAGTTGATTGCGTAGTCCATACCCTCTGGGAAGGATTTTTTCAATTCTTCCAGTTTTGCCTTCGTTTCCGCTATAACTGTTTGCGCGTTAGTGTTGTAATTTTGCTTAAGCACGATAGACGCCGAAGGGTATCCGTCTTTGTCAGAGTAAATATTGTAAGACGAACTATTCAGGTCGACCTCAGCTATATCTTTTAGGCGTAGAATCTTGCCTTCCGAAGAAGCTCGAATAATAACGTCTCCGTATTCTTCCGGCTTATTGAAACGCCCTTTATAGACCAGCACATACTCCTTGGACTCGGCGGCTTTGCCTGTGCTTTGCCCGAGACGACCGGGACGCCCAATGATGCTTTGTTCTCCCAGGGCTTTCATCACATCGTCTATCGAGACATGATAGACTCGCATCCGTTCCGGGTTCAGCCAAATGCGCATCGCATATTGGCGAGCACCCAGTATGTTCGCTTGGGCGATTCCCCTAATGCGCTGAATCTCTGGAATGACATTGACGAAGGCGTAATTATATAAAAGTTTCTGATCAGCGTTTTTGTCCGTGCTGAAGATATTGACATACATAAGCATGCTGGGCTGGACGAAGTTCACGATCACGCCTTCCAAGTTTGTCAGCACTGGCAGTCGGCTCGTCATCTGATCCACACGCGCCTTCACGTTGACCATCGCAATATTGGGATCAACGCCTTGATCGAAATACACTTGAATGGTTGCTTCGCCGGCGCTGGTTGCATCCGAAGTGATGTACCTCATGCCGGGCACGCCATTGATAGCACGCTCTAAGAGGATCAAAGACGATTTCACCAATACATCGGCACTGGCACCGGGAAATGATACCGAAACCGTGACCCGAGGCGGTGCAATATCTGGAAACTGGGCAACTGGCAATGATTTCATCGCCAATAAACCCATAAATAAGAACATCAGTGATAACACAATCGCCATCACTGGCCTTTTAAGAAAGACACTAAACATGGCTTAATCCTTAAACTAAACAGTTATTCGGTATACAACTCTAACTCCGGGACAATCTCTTCGGGCGGTCTTAAATTGATACTCACTTTGTCTCCAGGACTAACTCTTCGTATACCTTCAAGCAACACCCTGTCGCTTTCATTAAGGCCGTCTTTAATAAGAAACAGTTTTGTCATCTCGGCCGCTATATGGATAAGCCTTTGCTCCAGCTTTTCTTCTTCATTGATGACGTAGACATAGTTTTTATCCATGATTTCGAACACCGCTTTTTGCGGAATAATCAGGGCATTTGGGTAATGCTTGGTCAATAGGATGGTTCCTGTCTCCTCATGTCTTAGAAGTTTGTCCGGGTTAGGAAATAAGGCACGAAATTGAATAGTGCCGAAAGTGCTATCAAAATCACCTATAATCGTCTCAATGACACCCTTGTGATCATAAATCTTGCCGTTTGCCATTTTTAGTTGTACGGTTTCACCAATTTTGTCGCCTTCTTGCATTTTAAAATTCAGGTAGTCTGCTTCTGGAACGTTGAAATAGACCCACAATTGTCTGATATCAGATAGCTCCGTCAGCAACTCGCCTTCATCGAGAAGACTGCCGATCCTGGCATAAAAAGGACCCATAATTCCATCAAAAGGCGCTCTGATATCGGTAAAACCCAAACGGGTTTGCGCTAACCTCACCCTTGCATTAGCCTTATCTAGTTTTGCTTTTCCCAAAGCAAGCTCATTGGGCGATACGATATTCTCATCAGCCAAACCTTTGGTATTAAGGTATTCGATCTTTGCAGATTGCGCTTCGGCTTTCGCTTTTTGGTATTCTGCCTCATAAACTTTGGGCATAATTTTAAACATGGGCTGTCCTGCTTTTATCCACTGCCCTTCATCCACAAAAATACTCTCTAAGTAGCCCTTTTCCAAAGCGCGGAGTTCAATATGCATAATGGCTTTAATCAGACCGACATAGGGCGAAGGTAAAGAAATGTCTTTACGGAACGGTGTCGTTGCCTCAAATTTTGGCAGCTCATGATGCGTTTCAGTTTCTGTGTTACACCCATTCAAAAACAGAGCGGCGATTAAGCTTAGAACTACGGATAATTTAGTAATCATTTTTCTATCATTTAGGTTGTCAGGGAGCAAAGTATTTTGTTAGGGGAAGCAAGACCAAGTCTATTTTCTATTTTAATGAGAACCAAAAAGTCTGCATGGTGCAGCTTAACGAGTGCGGATATATCTTTCCTAACAGACGCATAGATAGGACAGAACTTTCGCACAACGATACTATTTGATCTGGTCAAGCCTTTCCCTCCCGTCCGCAGGTCGTGTTAGGTATTCCTATTGGATCTCTTGAAACCAGAATTCCTTAGCTGCCTTTCTCTCACAGCTAGATTAGGCTAATAAATGTTAGAAAGGGATCAAGAAAATGCTAAAAGAATGTTAAGACAAACACTCTTTGTATTTCACGATCTAGTTCTTTGTTAATCGGTTACAAAAGACTGAGCAAATAGTTTTGTTCCTACGGACTTTCGAAATACCTTGACGGGGGACAATTCCTACCTTCGGAGCTAAATAGGTCATGTGTTGAGGAAAAATGCTGCAGAGCGACTATAAGTGTACCGACAGCGACAGGAACAACAGAATAGCGAAATAATCGACCCGACACCGCAAATCGCGCCGAAGAAACACAAAGCGGCTGGATTATGGCAAAGTGGAGTGTGGCGCTGCAAAGACCGATAGAGCAATGGTGCCTATTGCCCGTAGAATAGCGTGGTCATGGGTGACGTCATCGACATAAGTGAAACGACTCGGCGGTTCATAGCCGTAGAGACAATATCCCGTTTGAGAGAGTGAGCAAGACAACGTACCCGATGCAGCGCCACATTTCACCATGAATAATGGAGCAAACCATGTCCAGACGCAATCGCACGATCAACCTTAAACCGGGCAAATCCCGGGCCGCCCTGACCATCACCCACCCCAACGCAGCTGGCATTGACATTGGCAGCGCCTCTCACTTTGTTGCTGTGCCACCTGAACGGGATGATGAACCGGTACGGGAGTTTCCGAGTTTTACGCATGACCTTAATGCTTTGGCCGACTGGCTCGACGCCTGCGGCGTAGATACGGTTGCCATGGAGTCTACTGGAGTGTATTGGATTCCCTTGTTCGAGTTGCTGGAATCGCGCGGCTTCACTGTGCTGTTAATCAACGCACGCCACGTCAAGAACGTCTCGGGTCGTAAATCCGATGTGCTCGACTGCCAATGGCTGCAACAACTCATGACCTATGGCTTGCTTCGTGGCGCATTTCGTCCTTCTGATGAGGTATGAGCATTGCGTTCGCGGTGGCGTCAGCAAGGAATACTCCAGCAAACCCAAGGACGTCATGTGCAGCACATGCAGAAAGCACTTACGCAGATGAATATCCAGCTCACCAACGTCATCTCCGACATAGTGGGGGAAACAAGGCAGAAAATTCTGCGCGCCATCGTTGCTGGCGAGCGAGATGGACAGATATTGGCTGCGATGAAGAATGTGCGCATCCGCGCCAGTGAGGATGAGATTGCCAAAAGCCTGCAAGGCAACTGGCGCACCGAACACCTGTTTGCACTTAAGCAGGCGCTTGCCATGTTCGACTTCATCGGCTTGCAGCTGGTCGAGTGTGACCGGGAAATCGAGGCCCAATTGCAAAGCCTGCAAGTGCATGACGGTGAGCCAGCCAAAGGTAAGAAGCGAAGCCGTCCCCGCAACGCACCGAAGTTTGATCTACGTACACAGCTGTACAGGATGTGTGGAGTCGATCTCATGCGCATTGATGGTATCGATGCCACCACCGCACTCGCGGTGTTTCCGAGACCGGGACGGACATGTCATGCTTTGCTACGGTCGGCCATTTTATGAGTTGGTTGGGGCTGTGCCCGGGTACCCGGATTACCGGCGGCAAAGTGATGAGCGACAAGACTAAACGGGTAACGAGCCGCGCGGCCCAAGCCTTAAAATTGGCCGCATCGGCATTGCGTAGCAGTCAATCTGCGCTTGGCGCGTACTTCCGCAGAATGTGTGCATGCATGGACAAGCCCAAAGCCGTGACTGCGGCTGCACACAAGCTTGCGCGGCTAATTTACACGATGCTCATCAACGGTGAGGAATATATCGATCGAGGTCAAGATTACTACGAAAAGTGGTTGAAGAAAGTGTGCCGACTCAGATCAATCTTGCAGAAAAGTTATTAGTGGGAGCTCTTGAGTTTCCCAACGGCCTCCTCATAAACAGGAACCAGGAGCAAGCAGCCACTCTACGTTTTATCCGTTAAAACTGATTTTATTTCCATAAATTTGGTCAAGGCCACCGCCTTTAGACGGTGGCCTTGACTTTAAATGTGTGGATTCATGCGCGTTTAGCTTGGTGCGCGGGTAGACGATTTTAGTCGTCTGCACCCAAGCTGCGCTAACCCACCTGCTTCCAGTAGACGGCAGTTTTGTTCCTGACTTTAAAAATTAACATTTTCTTGACATTGTTTTAACTATACTGAGCCATTCATTCAATAGTAGTCTTAAAAAATATGATAACTAAATGCGAATTAAGAGCTGAAATAGAAGCCAGTCCATCAATAACGTTAAACTATTAGGAAAACATCACCCAACCTCAATCAATCAAGGTAACGAATGAACTGGCAAAACCGATTAATAACGATTTATCTCTATGTTTGCAAGCATTATCAGCAAACTCTTTGGGTTTATAGTCAAAGAATGAGCAACCACGCGGATTTAAGCTTTAGCGACGAAGAAGTCATTACTCTCTTCCTGTTCGGTGTAATGGACAAGCATCGAGAGATCAAAGGTATTTATGAGTATGCGGATCGCCACTTACGCGATTGGTTTCCACGACTTCCAAGTTATGTGGCTTATGTTCAGCGCCTGAATCGGGTAGCCGATGTGTTTGCCCCCTTGTTAGCACTGATTCAGCAAGAACAGGAAACCAGGAATGCCGGGCAGGTTTGGTTGACTGATTCATTTCCGGTCATCCTTGCGAGGCAAGGTCGCCGGTTTAACGCGTGTGTAGCGAAACAGTTGGCGGATTCAGGCTACTGCTCAACCAAGAAGTTGTACTATCATGGTGTACGGGTTCATATCATAGGCCGCCGCCAACCAAGCTCATTGCCGATCCCTGAGTACATCGGTGTGACTGGCGCGAGCGACCATGACGGCAAGATATTTGATCAGATTCGGCCACAATTGCACAACAATGAGCTGTACGGTGATAAAGCTTATCAACGGGCCTGACGCTGAATATATCAGGCGAGCTCAGAATCTGACCGTCCTGACACCGGTTAAAAAACAAAAAGGGCAGCCCCATCTGAAGCCACAGGATCAATGGTTGGCTACCGCAGTTTCTCGCGTGCGGCAACCAATTGAAGCATTATTTGCCTGGATAGAAGAAAAAACAGGCATTGAATGTGCCAGCAAAGTTCGTTCCTATAACGGGCTTATGGTACATGTATTTGGAGAGCTGGCTGCGGCTCTGTTTTTCTGGAATTTTTTACGAGTCAGCTCCTAATTCACATTATAGGAACACATTCATGAATGTGCTTATTATAGAAGATTCTAAAGAAATTGCCGCAAGTATCTGTGATTACCTGGAAACTTTAGGTTATACAATAGATGCCGCAGGCGATGGGGTTACGGGCTTACATCTTGCTGTCACAAAGAATTACGATGTCGTAATCTTGGATCTAGGTCTGCCAGGAATCGATGGTCTTGACCTTTGTCGTCGGCTTCGTCAAGATGCATTGCGGCTTATACCAGTGCTCATGTTGACTGCTAGAAATACACTGGAAAATAAACTAGACGGATTCAAAGCAGGCGCGGATGATTATTTGCCGAAGCCATTCGATCTAAAAGAGCTTGCAGCCCGAGTTAAGGTATTGTCTGAACGTATCAGCCGCATGCCGGCCTCGAAATTTCAAGTCGGAGATCTTTTGCTTGATGTGGATACGCATAAAGTGACTCGTGCGGGTAGGTCTATCCATCTCAATCCGATATTATTCCGGTTAATGGTGTTTTTGATGCAAAATCCCCACCGGGTGATCAAGCGTAAAGAAATCGAATATGCAATTTGGCAGGACGATTCGCCTGATAGCGATTCCTTGCGAACCCACCTTTCGTATCTGCGTCAGGCTATCGACAAACCATTTGATCAACCGCTATTGCACACCGTGCGCGGATTTGGGTACAAACTAACCGATAAGCATAAGCATGCAAAAGACGACTAATCGCATCACTCGTCGTATTACCATTGCGTTTTTAATATTTGGGGTTGTGTTAACCCTTATGCTTGGGCTGGGCTTGGTCGCTGCATTCAAATCAGTCGAGAAAACCATGCTCGACGATATTTTGGCTGCTGAACTCCAGCATTTTCGATCCGAGATTGAGAATGCGCACGCACACAGCTTTTTTCATTCACGTACAACGAGCATTTACGTTGCACCTCTTGACGCAATATCTCGTCTGCCAGAGCATGTGCGCCATCTTTCCCAAGGCAAACATGATTTGGTATATAAAAATAGAAACTATCGAGTCCTGGTTAAAGACATTGATAGCAATCGTTACATTGTAAAATTTGACGATACAAGTATCCGTGAGCGTGAGCAGGAGTTTATCAACTTGACTTGGATATATTCGATTACCGTCCTGATCGTTGCTCTCGTTATCGGTTTGAAAGCATCGCATCAAATTATTCGCCAAATCAAACAACTCGCTAATCAGATTACTTCATTTAAGAACAAACCCGATGCCTATCTAGACTTATCGCAATTCAATAATGACGAGATAGGTATTCTGGCACGTGAGATACAGCACTATCATGATCAACTGCAGCAAACTCTCCTTCGGGAAAAGGAATTTGCAAGAAACGTAAGTCACGAATTACGAACGCCGGTTACAAGCATAAGTCTGGCTGCACAAATATTAGCGATGAAAAAGAATCTGTCTGTGGAAGAACGCAATCGAATTCAGAGAATTCAAAGAGCTGTAGATGAAATGTCAGAATTAATTGAAACATTTCTCCTGCTGGCACATAATTCCAGTAAACCAACTAAAAAATATAATTTCGTTGATTGCGAGGTAGGCCCAATTGTTCACAGAGTAATCGAACAGCAACGGATATGGTTAGGCAGCAAACCAGTCGACGTCGTCGTCAAGGAAAAAGAGCAATTAATTGTCTCTGCTCCATCAGGGGCTATCAGTGTTCTGGTTGCCAATCTTGTTCGCAACGCATTTTTATATACTGAGCAAGGTACTACTATAGTGGTGATAACATCCAGTAAATTAAAAATTATCGATACTGGCATCGGAATGGATCCCTCAACACAGGCTGGAGTATTTAATCATCGAGCAAGGACCAATCTAGGCGATATGAATAAAATTGGCGGCTTTGGTTTACCCATCGTGCAACGTATCTGTGAGTGTTATGGGTGGAAGGTATTTTTTGAAAGCAAGCAAGGGCTAGGGTCTCAGTTTACAGTGCTATTCAATGTTTCCCGTCAGCATAAATTGGACAAAATAGCGTGATTGCATAAGAGAGGGTTTTGGTTCATCGTTACTTAAAAGGAAACGATGATGACAGAGAAGACCAATCAAAACCGCAGTGTTGAGAAAACCGTACGCGATATACGCCGTGCTACCGGCCGTAATTATTCAGTAGAAGAAAAGACCGGATCGTGCTGGAAGATCTACGAGGCGAAGACAGTATTGCAGAGCCATGCCGTCAGGAAGGCATCAATGCCAATGTCTATTACCGCTGGTCAAAAGAATTTTTGGAAGTCGGGAAGAAACGGTTAGCCGGAGATACTGCTCGCGAGGCGACGTCCGTGAAGTCAGGAATCTACGAGGCGAGACCCGTGCACTGAAAGAAACCGTGGCGGAATTGTTAATGGAAAACCGCCTGCTTAAAAAAAGCATGATCGGGGATGGGGAGAGCGGTATATGAGATATAGCGCTTCTGAGAAATTCGAGATCATTCGTTTGGTTGAACAATCCAGTTTATCAGTACGTCAGACATTACTTCAACTTGGCATTCGCGGATCCACTTTCTACAATTGGTTGAAGCGCTATCAATCAGACGGCATAGATGGAACAGCTGGGCGCGAGTTGATTCAATTTGACAGACAAATGGACGCCTTGGCATTCCCGAAAAGTTTTGATTCCTACTGATAACTTTATAGAGAAAGATGACTACGGTTTTCGACTTATCCAAGGAGATAATTGGTAATGCCTGCTTCTCACAGTGTGCCCGCAATCTGGGTTCTACATGTCAAAAGTTTATTTATCCGGCGTTACTATGCTGGGCCTACTTGTAGCTTGCCTTCTTGGATTCCGTTTTTGATTGCTTACTTCAAGTGTTGAATGCACAACATCATGCCCATTCATGAGATACTCAATGTCAACGTATAACAAGCACTGAATTCAATTAACTGATATAAATATATGACTACTTATATGTACACTACGTCCGTACCTGTTTTCAAACAGCTACTGAAGAGCCTCAGTGCTATTTTGACCAAGGCTGAGGCATATGCTATCGAGAAGAAATTTGAACCAAAAGTATTGCTGGATGCGCGATTGTTCCCTGATATGTTCCCCTTGATCCGCCAAGTGCAAGTCGCAGCCGATTTCGCCAAGAGTGTATCAGCGCGGCTGGCAGGAGTTGAGGTTCCGGTGTATGAAGACAACGAACAGACCTTCGCTGATTTGCAGGCACGAATTAGCAAGACCTTATCGTTCATCGAAAGCCTGACGCCCGCGCAATTTGAAGGCAGCGAAACGCGTGAAATCGTGTTACGCCCGGGCACGCCGAAAGAGAAAAAACTGGTTGGCCACAACTACCTGTACAACTACGGCATTCCTCAATTCTTCTTCCATGTAACCACTGCCTATGCGATTTTGCGGCACAATGGTTTGGAAGTCGGCAAAGGTGATTTTATGGGAACCTATTAAAGTTGTTCAGAAGAGATTAATCAGAAAAACAGCTCCTCTGATTGTTCCTCATTATGGCCTCACCTCATGATTAAGCAAGTGCCAAGCGTGTTTTACTCTCATAGACATTATCCAAGGAAGGATTCTTTCGATACAATCGGCTAAAATCAGCTCCCAAAAATCGATGGCCAAGGACTTCCTCATGCGATTGTCATTACGACCACTGATGTGATGGATCGCAAGGGTGCTCTCCTTGCGCTCGGACGATGTGTTGGAGAATTGCAGCAATTGCAATGCATTCTGGCTGATGGCGGATACCAAGGCCTGACTTTCGCCGTCATGCCGCAACGCTGGATGGTCGAGCGGGCTTTTGTTTGGCTGAAAAAATGCTGAAGACTATGGAAAAACTGCACACGAAAACTCAATACTAGTTTGCGCGTGGATGAAGGGTGATAAAGCTGAAAAGATGAGTGCGATTATAGATAAAGCTTTTGTTTCTGGTCCTTAGTTATTAATTCTATATGTGGCGACCAGGATCTTCAACACCACAACAAGATGGCTCTAACCTTAGCCTTTCGCTGTTTTTCGGTTTCGCACTACCGGTTTAAAACTTTTGTAGGAGAAAATGAAACATTTTTTTGAGGCCTATTGCTGAATGGATTGAAAAGAATTTATATTCTACGACGGAAAAAGCCCCGGATATAACATCCCCTTGCCTTTAGAGTTCTTACCATTCAAATAAACGAAAGGGTAGGGATTCATGATCCATTTTCCTGTGCGGCGCAAAATAAATATTGATAACGCGCCATCAGCAGAAGTGATTGCTGGTTTGGTTCTTATCTGTAATTACATATTAGAGCCTGTTCGTGAGTGGCTTGGTATATCGCTCCTACAAAAAAGGTGTAACTGCATGAGCCTATTAACTATCAGGGGAAGTAATACACGCCACGGACTCATCAAGTAGGGGCTATCAAAATGCAAGATCAATTTCCTCATTCAATGGAGTTATGTGCTCACAAAACCAAGACCGAGAGTCTTGAGAAAGAGATAGAAACTCTCAAAGCTTCTCAGAACAGCAAGATACTGGAGCTTGGGAAACAGATAAGTCATTTGGCTGAGATTGCTAGGGAAAATGCTGATTTTCTTTTACAAGACAAAGCGAGAAGGGGTGGTTTCATCAAAACCATGCATACGACAGCAACGTTGATCGGTTACGCAGCCATCATATTTGTATTGCTGGTGACCGTTAATTTCATGACGGGGCTGGATTTTTTCATCAAATTTGCTACTTCATTAATTGTGAAATGATATAGAAGAAAGAATTGTTTATTATCATTAAAAAAGAGAAGAATGACGAGAAAAAATATGTTTTCATCATTTCACATAGTAATAATGATTGCACTTACAGGAATGGTCTCTGCGTGAACGGATTTCCCACCATGAATAATGAAGCGACCTATATCAAGCATGAGGTGGATATCGGTCAGGTCATGGCAACAGCCACCAATGTGAACATGATAGATGTTGACCATCAAATCGTTCAGTATGCTGTGAGTAATTCAATAACTTTAAAAGCAAGTGGAAAGCCGAGACCGATAATTTTAGTTTGTCAGATATTTCGCAGAACGAGTTGATAGCTGATTACTTGGATCTACGCAATCGTTATTCAGAAGTCAACGCGATCGCGCATAAAAATTGAGGTAGCTATGACGGTGAAAACTGCCAAGGATGGTCTGGGGTGTGGGGTGGGTGGCTGCGGCTGCTTCCATGGTGGCTAAGGTACATTAAAGCCTCATGAATACAGATCACCTGTAATGAATTGACTCTTATATAATTCTACGTCGGCCGAAAGGGAAGGAGAGCCGGTCGGCTGATGATCGAAAGCAAGTTTATCAAGAACCATCGCTGTTCCGGAGCGGAAAATGGGGCTTTCGTACATGCTACTAATCGCAGCAAAGGTGGACGAACAACAAAAATACATCTCGTGACTATCGGCAAAGGGCGTCCGTACGTTATGCGTAATGATTCACACACATCCGCGGCCAAGTCACCGACCACAAGGCCGCAAAAGCCCATCAGCACATTTACACCTGCCTGTGTCAGGTGACTGATCATCTTTCCCAGCGAGGCGTTTTTTACTAATCACTAGACCGATATCCTGTATACTCAACTGATCAAACCATGAGTTATTGGAAAATTCCTATAAATGTATGATTGAGTAATTCCTGGAAAAAACGACGTTATCCACCGGATTTTATACCGGTCCCATTTATTAGCAGCGGACAATGGCCCGTGATGGCATGGCGGCAGGATAAGTCTCCCAGAGAATGATGTGCCTGGCGCAAATAGTCCAGGAAAGTTTGCGCCACAATCGATAACTTCTTGCCAGATGGATATGCAAAATACCAATGCCGTTCAATTGGAAAACCTTCGACATCTAATACTGCGAGCTGCCCCATCGGCGCATCCAATGCCAGGGTATGGCTGGATATTACCGCGATTCCCAAATGTCCGACAATCGCTTGCTTGATGGCTTCATTGCTACCCAATTCCATGCGAACCTTTAGTTTTTTGTTGCGTTCCGAAAAAAAACGTTCGGTCGCCATACGTGTACCCGAACCAGGCTCGCGCATTATGAAAAGCTCATCACAAATGCGGTCAATACTGATGTTCTTGTGATTGACTAGCGGATGATCCGCAGCCGCTAGCACGACTAACTGATTATCCAAGAAAATCTCTGCCACGGCATCAATCCCTTCCGGAACTTGACCCAAGATGTAAAGATCATCCTGATTGTTGGTTAATCGCTCCAGAACACGCTCGCGGTTGGTCACTTTTAACGCTACATCAATGCCAGAGTATTTCTGGCAAAACATGCCTAATAATCGCGGCGTGAAGTATTTGGCGGTCGTTACAACTGCAAGCCGCAATTTCCCGGATTTAAGGCCTTTCATGTCCGACACAATCATCTCGAATCGGGAAAAATGCTCAAAAATACTCTGGCAAGTCTGATACAGCTCTTTCCCCGCATCGGTCAGATAAATTTTTTTACCTATCTGCTCAAAAAGCGGTAAGCCAATATCATCAGTCAGCTTTTTGATTTGCATCGACACAGTCGGTTGCGTCAAAAATAATTCTTCAGCCGCACGAGTGAAACTATTCAAGCGTGCAATAGCTTCAAAAACCTCCAATTGTCGAATGGTGCTGTGGCGCATGGAATTTGAATTCTCCTTTCCATATTTCAATAGATTATTATCTATTGAGACTATCAAAATAATTGATTATTATTTATGATTCCCTAATTGTATACTTTTTTTGAACCGCAGGTAAAAAATCCTCCTGACTCTAGCAATCTACCGCGCGGGTTCATTTAAATAACTTGGAGATAACCATGACTTCAGAAACTATTAAAGAAGGAAAAGAACGGTATAAATCCGGCGTAATCCCCTACAAAAAAATGGGCTACTGGGAACCGGACTATATTCCCAAAGACACCGATGTGATTGCGTTGTTTCGTGTCACACCACAAGAGGGTGTGGAACCGGAAGAAGCGGCCGCAGCCGTCGCTGGCGAATCATCAACTGCAACTTGGACTGTGGTTTGGACCGACCGTCTAACAGCGTGCGAGTTATATCGCGCCAAAGCATATCAAGTTGATCCAGTTCCTAATACTGGGCCAGGTACCAAAACCGAACAGCAATATTTTGCATATATCGCCTATGACTTGGATCTGTTCGAGGAAGGATCGATTGCCAACTTAACCGCTTCCATCATCGGTAACGTATTCGGCTTCAAAGCTGTGAAAGCATTGCGGCTGGAGGACATGCGTATTCCGGTTGCCTATCTCAAAACTTTCCAAGGACCAGCAACTGGTATTGTGGTCGAACGTGAACGCTTAGATAAATTTGGCCGACCATTACTCGGTGCCACAACCAAACCGAAGTTAGGGTTATCCGGTCGCAACTATGGTCGAGTGGTCTACGAGGGACTCAAAGGCGGCCTCGATTTCATGAAAGACGATGAAAATATCAATTCGCAACCTTTCATGCACTGGCGCGATCGCTTCTTATTCTGTATGGAGGCAGTTAATAAAGCATCAGCCGCTACCGGTGAAGTCAAAGGGCATTATCTGAATGTCACGGCAGCTACCATGGAAGACATGTACGAACGTGCTGAATTTGCCAAATCGCTGGGCTCGGCCATTATCATGATCGACTTGGTGGTTGGTTACACGGCCATTCAATCGATGGCGAAATGGGCTCGCAAGAACGATATGATCTTGCATTTACATCGTGCTGGTAATTCGACTTATTCCCGGCAAAAAAATCATGGCATGAACTTTCGGGTCATTTGTAAGTGGATGCGCATGGCCGGAGTTGACCATATTCATGCCGGAACCGTTGTTGGAAAACTGGAAGGAGACCCACTCATGATCAAAGGTTTCTACGATACCTTGCGTGAAGCCAGAACCGAGAAAAATCTTGAACATGGCCTGTTCTTTGATCAAGAATGGGCATCCTTGAGAAAAGTGATGCCAGTGGCATCCGGTGGGATTCATGCCGGCCAAATGCACCAATTGCTCGATTACTTGGGTGAAGACGTGGTGTTGCAATTCGGTGGTGGTACTATAGGACATCCACAAGGCATTCAAGCAGGCGCAACCGCTAACCGCGTAGCACTCGAAGCCATGATCATGGCGCGTAATGAAGGCCGCGATTATGTCAAAGAAGGACCTGAAATTCTCGCCGAAGCAGCGAAATGGTGTACGCCATTGAAACTGGCATTGGATACTTGGAAGGATGTCACGTTCAACTATGAATCCACCGACACCGCAGATTTTGTACCTTCAGCCACTGCCAGTGTTTAATGGGTTAAAGGAGAAAATATCATGATGACAAATCCAGGCAATCGTCTCACACAAGGGCAGTTTTCTTTTCTGCCGCCGTTAACGGATAAACAAATCTCAGCGCAAATCAAATATGCGTTGAACAATGGATGGGCAATCGGTGTTGAGTACACGGATGACCCTCATCCGCGCGATACCTACTGGGAAATGTACGGTAATCCAATGTTTGATTTGAAGGATCCTGCGGGAATACTGATGGAAATCAACAATTGTCGTAAAACATTTCCCAATCACTATATCCGGGTAACTGCTTTCAACTCTACACGTGGTTTTGAAAGCCCGACCATGTCTTACATTGTCAATCGACCTGAAAAAGAACCTGGTTTCGGTCTGATTCGTCGAGAGACGGCGGGTAGAAATATTCAATATTCCATCCATTCTTATGCAACAGATAAACCGGAAGGAGAGCGTTACTAAAATTGCTTCAATCCTCTCTTTACTTCGAACATGTAAAGGGAGGAGGAGAATAATGATACTTTCGTATCGCATATAGAAATGAACGCGTGTTCGATTACTTTTCGTGGGAGAGGCAGCATGAAACGAGAATCTAAACACCTCAGAACTGCTGAAAATCTTTCGGTTGATTTGGATGCTGAATTCTATAAGTCGATTGAAAAAGCAAGTTACATTTGCGTTTATTACTTAAGAAAATACTCAGAATCTAATTATCTTGCTTAAAGGACTTATCATGGCTGAGCAATCTAAAATTCTAAAAGCGGATGAACAGTTCGTCGATTTAGATGCAGAATTTCGAGAATCCAACATACGTGAAGTACTGGACAAACTGGACCGCGAATTGATTGGATTAAAACCAGTCAAGGCTCGTATTCATGAGATTGCAGCGTTGTTACTCGTGGATCGCGTCCGCAAGCGACTCGGATTATCAGCGGGCGCTCCAAGCTTGCATATGTGCTTTACTGGTAATCCTGGTACCGGCAAAACGACTGTAGCATCGCGCATGTCTGAAATTCTGCATCGCTTGGATTATGTGCGGGAAGGACATTTGGTTTCGGTAACACGAGATGATCTGGTTGGTCAGTACATCGGACATACCGCTCCGAAAACCAAAGAAGTGATTAAACGGGCCATGGGTGGGGTATTATTTATTGATGAAGCCTACTATCTCTACAAACCAGAGAATGAGCGCGATTATGGAGCCGAATCTATTGAAATCCTGTTGCAAACAATGGAAAACAATCGTGATGACTTAGTGGTTATTTTGGCGGGTTATAAAGATCGGATGGATAAATTTTTCCAAAGCAACCCAGGTATGCGATCACGGATCGCGCATCACATTGATTTTCCTGACTATGGCGTCGATGAATTAGTCGCAATAGCCAAGTTGATGCTAGCGGCCCAAAACTACCGCTTTAGTCCAGATGGAGAAAAAGCATTTATCGAATATATCCGGTTGCGGATGGCCCAGGAATTTTTTGCCAATGCCCGCTCGGTAAGAAATGCACTGGATCGGGCTCGTCTACGCCAAGCTAATCGATTGTTTACAGGAGGCAAAAAAACACTCACTAATATTGACCTGATGACCATTGAAGCAGAAGACATTAGAGCCAGCCGAGTTTTCCTTGAAGGAAAACCGGATACTGCAACCGGTCCTGCTTAAATATCATGTAATCACACACCATGGAATCGTGACGAGATGGATGATACCTTAATGCATCCATTACGCATTTTTCCCAAACAGATCAACGCTGTTTGCTATAACCAGGTCCGTTTAGCTTTGTTGCGAGTAGGCGGCCCATTGCGTGTTGCATTACTTCAGCATCGCGGCTTGGAAGTCATTCTGGATAAGGAGATGTGGTTATGCGTCGATAGTAATGCTGACGATCAGCCGGTCATGGCGTGGCGGGAATTCAAAATTCGCGGAAGAAACAATTTGCACTTACCGATCGCATGTGAATTGCAATTATACCATAGCTGTGCGGGGCTTATCATGGGATCCGCGCTGGATGATCTGGAACAAGCTCTCGAAAAAATCTAATTTATTAAAGATAAAATACTAACCGATTCCCGAGGACAATATGCCGTTAGTTGATATGCGCGATATGTTAAAACATGCTTATCAAAACAACTACGCAATTGGTGGTTTTGGGCTGGTAAGCCTGGATTTTCTGGAAGCTATCATCATAGCTGCCGAGTCTTGCCGTTCTCCTGCCATTCTTAATCTATCTGAACCACTCTTCGATCGACATGATTTTAAATTGATCATGCCAGCTGTCGAGCGGGCGGCACAGCAAGCCAAGGTGCCGGTCGCAATCCATTTTGATCACGCCCAAACACCTGAATCAATCTCTCAAGCAATTAGCCTGGGATGCAATAGCGTCATGCTGGATGTTTCCGCTGAAACGTTTACCGTCAATATCGCCCAAACTAGCCGCGTTGCAGAAACGGTACACGCATGCGGCGCTGCAATCGAAGGCGCACTCGGTTTTGTTGGCGGCGCAGAAGGAGAAAATGCAGTAAACCATTTGGGCGAAGCTTGTTTTACACCGGTTGCAGAAGCAAAAGCATATGTTAATCGTAGCGGTGTAGATTTCTTGTCCGTTTCCATTGGCACGCGGCATGGCCGCCAGCACCACCACACCAAGCTTGATCTCAAACGCCTGAAGCATATCAATCAAGAAATCGGAATTCCACTCGTACTTCACGGCGGCAGCGGTTTGGCTGAAGACCAGTACCACAAATTAATTTTGAATGGCGTTGCAAAAATCAATTGCTATACCGAACTTTCAGATACAGCTGCAGCAGTTATTCGTTGCAATGTGCAGGGGCATGCTAAAAAAGGTTATATCGAGGTGCTACAGGGTATTAAAGATAAACTCATTGAGCGCATCAAAATCTTCATGCACCTATGGGGTTCCTCTGGCCGAGCAGCGGAAGTACTCATGCAATGCCGTACTTGGCAACTAGCGGAACAAATTGTCATCTTTCAGGTTGAAAAGTGTCATTTACTACAGATCAATACATTAATTGAACATGGCCAGGAACAATTAAGCTCTGTGCCAGGTGTGCGCCAAGTTTTCTCCGGCTGGTCCATTAACGACCCCAATCAGATCCACATCTGCTGGCGGGTACAATTTGTTCATCACGATGTCATCAATCATTGCAGCCAAGTTATCAATGATCGTATTTTCAGCCTACTATCAAACTCAGCCAATCCAAAACTGAGCATTGCATTCTCTCCATCCATATCTAGAATGCTTTAAAAGATCCTGAACTGAGGTCATTTTTAGTGCCAAAAATTGAGAGAGGTATTAACTTATGATACGAATTCACCCGATGTAATTTTCAATTACTTGCCGGAATTAATAATTAACTTTTGATTTAGAAATGGAATAACTCACTCTAGGAGGCAGTAAATGGTATCAGTAGGAAAGCGGTTCAAACCTGAGCAGACCGTGAATCTATCACACGTGATTAAAGTCATAATGGCCAATGGCAGGACTTTGATGAAAGCATTCAAGCAAGCATAAGTAGCTCGTGCTCTATGACTCAGCTGCTTTCTCCCAGGCAGTCTTGTTGCTCATGACTTGGTCAAGTGTTTTGTGACAAACTAGTTAAACGACATCTTTAAGTTCTGCCATATTAGCTTCAAATTGGATTGTGTTTCTATAATCAGCAAATTAAAGTAAGCAGTAACTTGCTCTAGCTCACTCTTTAAGGTTTATGCTTATACGTAATTCCTACTTGTCATGAATTGTACTAACTAAAAACCAGATCTTCAAAACAACAATATATATTTCGCTAAACTTCTATCCACAATTTTCGTGGATAAGGCTGTGGGTAACTGCTTTATGTCTAGGAAGGGTAATGGTTATTTAGAGTGCTCTAAAAAGATGCTCAGCTTCTCCTAAACTTCTTCTAAATTCCAATCAATGAATATTATGGCCAATCTGGTTGAGTATGAAGAGTTAGCGAATGCTTATATTTGATTTCCAGGCGTTGTTTGCTGCCCTATGCCGCAAGAGCATCAAACTACAGGATTACATTTCTGACAAAATCGAGCCACATATTTATTGTTGATAATTTCAAGCTTGCTTTCATGACCACGCTCTTTACTCAATGTAAGCACTTTATGCCATGTATTGGTATTAAAACTTTTTCTGCAAATGCCGCAATCTTCAATCGGTAGAACGTCTGACCATGTGGCTTCGCCACCTGCAAGGGTTAAATATGAGCTAGCAGCCTCAATCGCATATTGCTCATAGCAATAATAACCGAGTATGGCTGCTTCCCAGATATTGACTTCCGGCATCGCGTCGGGCGCTTGCCAAAGGCACATTTGTGTATTTCATCTAAGAGAACATATCGAGGGCCTAATCCGAGATCTTTACCGCATGTTTCGCAGTCCATGATCATCCTCCTCAGTACAAGAGCCTTTGGCGACGCTATGGGCTCGATAATCTGAAAGCGTCGTGTCCTACAAAGCGCCCACGGTCATCAATTGGCCTTGGGCGCTTTGCTTTTTCTCATACATCTTTCAACGAGGAACATCATGATAGTTCTCAATGATCCCGATTAATCAATCGCGCCCCTGATTCCACCATACGCCGTATAATGCAACAGTTGTTTTCATAAGTATGCGCCGATGAGTTATAGGACTGCTACCTGCACGGCACACAATGAATTCGAATCTCATTAGATTGAATATCTATCTTCAAGGTGGTGATTCTCACAAAGGAAAATTCATGTGTAGAATAATAATAGTGCATCCGAATAGAGAAAATTACTCTAAGATTATATATCTCGTTCTAAATTGAAAGGAAAGACTAAAGGGAAGAACAATTTAGCATACTGATTATAATAATATTAAATATCAATTGATTAAGATCGAATAAAGGCTGACTCTCTCTCCGACAATTATCTTCAAAACGTCGCCACCAATACCAAATTTATCCTTATAAATAAATAACTTCATTAGATTATAGCTAACCTTAGCCAATCTTGTGAAATGTGAGTAACATTATAAATTTGTGAGTAATTATAATACTCACAAAAAAGTTACTCACATTCTCATATAAACATATGCTGCAGGGGTTCGCATGAAGCTGACAGATTCAATCATTAAAGCAGCTAAGCCCAAAGATAAGCCTTACTCGCTAACTGATGGTCAAGGATTGGTTTTATATATTCAACCTTCCGGCGCCAAATGGTGGCGATATCGTTATCGTATCAATGCCACGGCAAAAATGCTTTCTCTCGGCATATATCCTGATGTGACATTGAAAGAAGCACGTAATCAGCATGTACGCTTTAAAGAATTACTCGCAAAAGGGATTGACCCTTCACTATACCGTCAAGAACAAAAACAGAAAGAAGCCATCGCAGTAAAAAACAGTTTTGAATCGGTGGCACGCCAATGGTGGAATCATTGGAAACATGGCAGAACGGAGCGACATGCAGGTTATACGATCAGGCGACTGGAAACGGACGTATTCCTTATTATCGGCAGCAAACCCATCAATGAAGTTACTGCACCAGCACTAGTAATGATGATTAAAAGGATTGAAGCAAGGGGAGCCTTGGATATTGCTGGGCGTGCATTAACTGCATGTGGACAGGTATTCCGCTATGCAATAGGCCACGGATTGGCAGAACCCAACCCAGCAGCAGATATCAAACCTTCTGATGTACTGAAACCCACCAAGAAAACTAATTATGCACGGTTGGATCAGAAGGATTTGCCCGACTTACTTCGCAAAATAGATGAATACGACGGGCAGCCATTGGCTAAGCTAGCTCTACAATTAATGGCATTAACGTTTGTTCGAACTAGTGAATTGATTGGCGCAAGATGGGATGAAATAGAACTGGACAAGAAAATATGGCGTATTCCAGCACAGCACATGAAAATGAGAGCACCGCATATAGTGCCATTATCCGATCAGGCTTTCACTGTATTAGAGGAAATCAAAAATCTATCTTCTGATGAAACTCTACTATTTCCTAGTGAACGCAGAGACGGCAAAACGATGAGCAACAACACCATATTGTATGCACTCTACCTTATGGGATATCACTCTCGTATGACTGGCCACGGCTTCAGGGGTATCGCTTCAACAATCCTTCATGAACGTGGCTATAACCATGACCATATTGAATTGCAACTGGCACGCAGAAACGTGATACAGTATCAGCAAGCTATAGCCTAACCAGTTAAGAATGATTCAGAATGTATAGGATTTGAAGAGCATCTCAACGGTCTGGTTTTGTTGTTTACGCAGTGCTTTGGCCTGTGCCCATGTATGTTCAATGGGATTAAGATCAGGAGAATAAGCGGGTAAGTATTCAAGGGTGTGCTCAGCGTTTTGTATGGCCTCTTGCGTATCCTGCCTCTTATGGAAGGTGGCATTATCCATCACAACGACGGCATGTGACGGCAATTTAGGCAGCAGGTCCTGCATCGCCCATCCGTGAAACACATCGGCATTGATATTGACTGAAAACAGGCTGACGGTGAGCAATAGCTTTCCGATCAGGGCGCCGATCGCGTGGGTACGACCTGGCGCATGCCAGTCATGGGTGCCATGGCATCTCTGGCCAGCAGGTGCATAACCGTGTGCGCGCGGTGCATCCTGTGCAAAGCCACTTTCATCAATGTAAACAATGGCCCGGCCTGCAGCTTCATAGGCAGCCATCTTCTCCTGGAAGATGCGCCGTGCGTGATCAATTGCTTTGGGATGCTTCAGAGTTTTTTTATAGGTGATGCCAAGCTTTTTGAGCGCCAGAAAAATAACGTTCTGCGCTACACCCAAACGTTTTGCCCGCTCATACTGATAAGCATCAGGATAATCTCGAATATCCTGCCGCAATACCTCAAGATCAATCTTGCGTTGACGAAACCCTTGAGGTTTACGATGGATGTTCTTAACCCAGCGCGTCACACTGGCCACGCCAACATCAAACCGGGCCGCCACCCCGGCTATCGTAGGTCCTTCTTTCTCTCGGACAGACAGGACTTTACGGCGGTAATCTAATGAATATGCCATCTTTACATTATAATCAAAATTATCTGGTTATGCTATATAACCATGCCTTGTATTTGGAACCACGGGCACACATGATGCAGGACTGGGCTGACTATCTGGAAGCGTTAAAGACAGGTGCAGCTATATTACCATTTCGATCAGTGGGGTAGTGCTTACAATACCTAATCATGCAATTCAATTATGTATGAAGGATAAAAACATATTTCAACATATGCTATCTTTCTGATATTCATCATTGAATATACAATTGTAAACCAGTGTTATTAAACGCTAATCTTCTTCTAGCACCGGACACTTGAACCTCCGCAAACGCATGGCAAGGATTCGGGTATTTGACCCCGCCTGCGGTTCAGGAAATTTCCTAGTGATCGCCTATAAAGAGATGCGCGCCATTGAAGCAGAAGTTAATAAACGGCGTGGTGAAGCAGATTGACCCTCCGAAATCCCACTGACAAACTTTTTTGGAATTGAATTGCGCGATTTTCCAGCTGAAATTGCCCGTCTTGCCTTAATCATTGCTGAGTATCAATGTGATGTGCTTTATCGCGGACAAAAACTTGCTTTGATGGAGTTCCTGCCGTTGGATGCCCAGAACTGGATTACCTGCGGTAATGCTCTGCGGTTGGATTAGCTGAGTATCTGTCATTACTGAATGGCATCGCTTGTCAACCGCATTTAAGGCATGATAGAAGTTTAGTAATGAATGCTGGTTATGATAAAGCAACAGGCATGTTTGGTGCTTTTGATGAGAGGCAATTCAATGTTCCAAATCATCCAACTTTCAATCAGGCGGAACAAGCTCTGATGGAATTATCTGAATTACTTAATGAATTTGCATTTAAAACTGAACATGATCGGGCCGCAGCAATTGCCGGTATTTTGACTGCTGTCATAAGACCCTCATTATCACTAGCTTCGATGATTCACTAGCATTGGAAGCGGTAAAAGCTATTTTTGTGAATTGTTAACTGCTTTTGCGACACCCCAAAAAGGAAAGCCCCTTGCGTTTCCCGCTGATGATGAAGAATGTCGGAAGTTATTGCTGGCAGAGTTATTAACTGCTCCTGCTGTTATCGAATTTGATAATCTGACTGGGGATTTAATACCACATAAATCGTTATGTACTGCGCTTACCAGTAAATTCATATTTGGGCGGATATTGGGGCAAAGCAAGACTGTTGAAGTTGGCACCCGTACTTTGTTCTTATCGAGCGGAAACAATGTTGATCCGATACGCGATATGACACGGCGAACAGTCACTATGTATCTTAGACCCTACTTGCGAGTTACCAGCAGCCCGTGACTTCCGCAAGCAACCGGTTATTGAGGTCAAAAGAAATCGAGGTCGATATGTATCACTTGTTTTGACCATTATTCGCGCTTGGATATGTGCTGGTATGCCAAAAACTGAATGTAAAACTATCGCCAGTTATGCTGAGTGGTCAGACTACTGCCGGCAATCATTGCTATGGTTGGGTTTGCCAGATCCAGCGGCCTGTATTTTTGAATACATAAATGATGACCCCGACCGGGAATTACTGGGGGATTTCTTGCAGGCTTGGCATAACAAATTTGGTAAACAGCTACGCTGGTTAAAGAAGTAGTATCTGCAGCGCAAGATTATTTTAACGGCAAACCATTTAATGAAATGCTTAATGAAACTGTCACCGATATTGCAGGCGAGCGGGATGGAACTATTAACCCTAGACATCTAGGATGATAGATAAAACGTCGTGCTGGACGTGTAGTCAATGGCTTGCGATTTGTAAAAGATGATACAACGCGGAATGCGGCAAAATGGAAAGTTGAGTCGGTTTCGTCGGTTTGGTCGGTTTTTTCCCCTCGTTTTTATCAAAAATAGTACGTGTGATTTTTTTATTTAGATTGAAAATGCTCGATCAAATTTAAATTTCTTGTCTTGTTAAAACAGGAGAAAAGCAACAATGAAACGATAGAAAAGAAGTAAGGTCGCTGGAAATCAGGAGAGTCCGAAAATCCTAATGGACGCAAGCCTGGTACAGGCAAAATAGCAAAGCTGCGAGAGAATATTGCAGAACATATGCCCGAGATTATTAGTCAGATGGTAAGCAAAGCTAAAGAAGGGGATGCCAGGCAGCCAGATTATTAGTGGAGCGGGTTATCCTGCAAATCTTTTCATTTGCGTGTCAACCAAAAATTTTTTGTTACGTTACTCAGCAGATAAGGTACAAATCATAAGTAGGAAAAAAGGCAGTATATTGCACTAACATTTGCTTTATAGAGAGGAAGAGTCAGATTAAAAAAGAAAGACAACTCTGAAAGAAAAGTTACCTATATTTCCTAATGCCTGTAATGTAATTATGAATAAGAGTACTTATTTTCTTATACACATACAAAGGAGTCGTTCCAATGAAAATTGCGCAAGTGTCACCCCTATGGGAAAGTGTGCCACCAAAGATGTATGGAGGGACAGAACGGGTAGTCTCTTACATAACCGAAGAACTCGTTCGCCAAGGGCATGACGTAACATTATTCGCGAGTGGCGATTCCTTAACGAAAGCGAAACTGGAAGCTCCTTGCAATCAAGCACTTCGTCTCTACACTGGCATCTGTAGCCGGGAGGCCCCGCTAATTTCGATGATGGAACAGGTCTTCAGCGTGGCTGACCAGTTTGATGTGATCCATTCGCATCTCGATTTTTTGGCCTTTTCTCTTTCGCGGCGTTCCCCCGTGCCGGTGGTTACCACATTGCACGGGCGGTTGGACTTGCCGGAACTGGCGCCAGTATTCCGTGAGTTCTCCGAATTACCCTTGATTTCCATTTCAAATTCGCAGCGAAGTCCATTACCTTGGTGTAATTGGTTGGCTACTGTGTATCACGGATTGCCCAGCGACTTATACAGTGCTCATCCTGAACCGGGTCAATATTTGGCATTCCTTGGGCGTATTGCCCCGGAGAAGTGTCCAGACCACGCCATCGAATTGGCCAAGCGGGTCGGCATACCATTGCGAATTGCGGCAAAAGTCGATCAGGCCGATCGAGCTTATTTCGAACGTGTGGTTGAACCGTTACTGGATCATCCGTTGATTGAGTTTGTCGGTGAAGTGACCGATGTGCAAAAGAATGATTTCATCGGCAATGCTCTTGCTATGGTTTGTCCTTATGATTGGCCCGAACCGTTCGGATTGGTTTTGATCGAGGCGTTGGCTTGTGGTACGCCCGTGCTCGGATACCGCCGCGGCTCTATCCCCGAAATCATCGAACATGGGGTGACCGGTCTGATTAGTGAAGACCTTGATGAGATGACCAAACATGTCGAAGGCATCTCCTTGATCGATCGGCGGCGATGCCGCCAGGTATTTGAAGAACGGTTTACCGTCGAGCAGATGGTGCGGAATTATGTCCAGGCGTACCAACAAATACTGAGCGGGCCGCAAGTGTTTCCCGGAAAGCGAAACACGATTGCAGAAGGGATGTCTGCGAAATGGCTATGAAAGAGAAGGATGTTACGGTGCAGTCTGCCACGAGTGGTTGGAGATTACTCTGGACCAAAGATTTTGGGATGCTCTGGGCCGGACAGGCCATTTCCCAGATCGGGGATGGCCTGAGCAAAGTGGCGCTCCTCTGGTTCGTCTATGAACTTACCGGGTCCGCACTCAAGATGACCGTGATCGGTCTTCTGCAGACCATTCCACCGTTGGTCTTTGGTCCTTTGATCGGCGTCTATCTGGATCGTCTGCCGAAAAAAATGGTAATGATTGTCGTTGACTTGGTGCGTACGCTGACCGTACTGCTCATTCCCGTATGTTATGCCTTTGACGTATTGACGCTCGAACGTCTCTATGTGCTCGTGTTCTTGAATTCGATTGTCTCCACGATTTTTGGGCCGGCGCTATCATCGGCCGTTCCCTTGATTGTCGATCGATCACAATTGACCTCGGCCAATGCGCTTATTCAAAGCACGACGAACGTCGGAGTTCTGCTGGGTCCGGCCTTGGGCGGCCTGGGCATTGCAGTGGTCGGAGTGCAGAACGTTCTGTATTTCAACGCCGCGGCATACTTTATTTCCGCGTTGTGCATCATTCCGATCGCCGTACGCGATAGTCACGTGGTCAAACGGCTGGAAGTCTTGTCTACCCCCATCATCCAGGATCTGGCCGTGGGGTTCCGGTTCGTCTTTATCCAACACCGAATTGTATTCGCTTTGATGATTACAGCCGTGCTCTATAATTTGGCTATCAGTGGTTTTGTGTTCATGCTGCCTGTCGTCGCGAAAGAAGTGTTGCAGGTCGGACCGCTCGAGTTGGGATGGATCTGGTCGGCATTGGGGATCGGAATGCTGGCGGCTTCCCTCTGGTTGGCGTGGGTACCACAAGGCGATTTTCGCAATCGCATCGGTCGAATCGCTAAGTTCCTGGCAGTGGGAGGTCTGGCGGTCTGCAGTCTTGGATTGATAGAGACGCCGTTGTTAGCGAGCACAATGTTGCTGATCAGCGTCATCGGCGGCACCACATCGGTGTATTACCCAGTCGTGTCAGCCACGCTCCAGGAAGTCACGCCCGAACACCTCTTAGGACGTGTTTTCACCACGTTTAGTACTGGAGGAATGGCTTCTGCTATGGTTGGCATGGCGGGGTTTGGATGGGCTTCGGATGAAATCGGTCCGGCTGCAAGCCTGGTCGGTATCGGATTGGCCCTGTTGCTCACTGCAATGGTGACGATTCATGTGAGTCGTCGAGATTATGCTCCAGCCACGACCTAGTTATCCGGAATTTCTCTGGACCACGGGTTTACAGAGCCCGTGGCCTCCGTATGATTGCCTTGTTTCATCTTCTCGCGCATGTGGTTCTCGTGCTTACCCAGTTTATCGTGTATTTCCGGTTTCTTTCGCAGCGGTGAATCGAATGCCTTACAGTGCGGCGCGTACAGCAGGACAAATCCGTGGAGAGGATTCGGACGTGATTCAGCATGAAGACGTGATGCCATGATCTTTTTCTTCCGTTCATTCAGATTTGCTGCATTGATCGCTCTGATATGCAGCATGGCGTTGGTAGATGGACGAATCCTGCTCGGCGCCGAATCTCTCAAAATCAACCCTGAGGTGGTGCCGAAGCTTAAGGAGACCGAACCGACGATCCATGAGTTTGAACATAAACTCAAGGAACTGGAACAGGAGTCGGAGGAGTCGGAAGCGAAACCAAAGGATATGGAATCGCACCAAAAAGAAGTGGAAAGGGTTGCCGACGAACGGCCATGCCCCCAAGTCAATCCGCCAGCAGACAACAAACCGGCGGCAAACGGCCAGTCGTCCACAGATCAGACGCCAACGGACAAAACCAAGTTCGAGGAAGCCGAAGGGAAAAAATCGATACACTCGCTGATAATCACGGCCAAGCTAGCGCTCATGGCTGATTCCCGACTTTTTCCCTATGACATTGAAATTGACGCAAAAGGCAAGGATCTGGTCCTTCTCGGCAAGGTCACCAGTGACAGCGAAAAGCAGACGGCGGCAGATATTATCCGTTGTCTCGACGGAGTGCATGCGGTCGAGAATCGTCTGAAAGTGAATCCAAATGCCTCTCATGGGCTCGTCGTCGAGCGAGACAAAATCATCACTCAACTGATAAAAGAACGATTCGAAAAGAGTGGAACATTGCAAGCGGTGAAATTCGAGGTAAAAACGGAAGGAGGAGTCGTTACGTTGACTGGATCTACGCGATTTCAGGTCATTATTCTGGAGGCGGCTCAGGCGGCTCGCCAGGTGCCCGGTGTCAAGGCGGTGAACACCAGTACCGTCCGGCTCATTACAGCTGAGTAAACGGTTCCATATCCATAGTGCCCAAGCTGGTTTCATTCCACGAATTCTAACTCACTATGAAACGATGCAACATGAATGAATCCGGGCTGAGCCCGACAGTTAGCTGGTCGCCGCAATTCCTCACACGAGACTTTACCCTCGTATGGTGGGGTCAGATGGTCTCGCAGGTCGGTGATGGGGTGTCCAAGCTGGCGCTACTGTGGTTCGTCTATGCTATTACCGGTTCTCCGCTTAAGACCACGATCATCGGCTTGCTGCAGACGGTCCCGCCGATTCTGTTCGGGCCTTTCATCGGGGTCATCGTCGACCGGCTGCCCAAGAAATTACTGCTGATCGGTAGCGATCTCATCCGTGCCGTGGTACTTGGTTTCATACCCTGTTTGATCTCGGTCGAATCCTTCAGCATTGAGCTTCTTTATATCCTGGTTTTCGTTCATGCGGTTGCGACGGCCGTGTTCGGACCGGCGCTGACTGCCTCGATTCCGCTCTTGGTCGCCCGGCATGAATTTACGGCGGCCAATGCGCTTTTACAGACAACGACGAGCATTGGCATCATCATTGGCCCCGCACTGAGCGGCATAGGAATCGCAACGATGAGTTCACAAGAGGTGCTCTGTATCAATTCTGTCAGTTATCTCGTCTCGGCCGTTTGTTTCCTGATTATTCGCTTTCCGGCAGCCGAATCGGCCTCGGCGGTGGTAACTTCGCTGACCAATATGTTTCAGGATGTGCGGAACGGATTTCGGTACGTGTTGTTCGATCAGCGGATGATCCTACTGTTAATTGGTGTTGCTATAGCCTACACATTTTCAGCAAGCGCCTTCAGCACTTTGTTCCCAGTGTTCGGGAAGGAGATGCTGGATTTAGGTCCGATCGAGGTCGGCTATTTCTGGTCTATCTACGGTGTAGGGCTTTTGGTGATGTCGCTGGGGTTGGTCTCTCTGTCCGGTTGGCCACTTTACCGGCGCATTCAAATGATAATGGTGTCCAGTCTGGTCAGTGGGTTCGCCATATGGGGATTGGTCTTGACTTCCAATCGTCTTCCCGCCGCGCTGCTCTTGTTCGTGATCGGTATAGGAGCTGGCGCGGTGACTCCGATTGCCTGGGGCATCCTGCAGGAGATCGCGCCGCGGGCAATGCTGGGACGTGTCCTGGCCATTTACAATCTTGGCGCGATGGGAGCAGCCATCGCAGGGATGACGTTGTTCGGCTGGATGACGCAAGAGATCGGGGGACTCCCGAGTGTCGTAGGAATCGGAACTGGATTCTTTTTGACCGCCATCGTCTCGGCTTATGTCATCCGCTGGATGAGAACAAATTGGACGGAATAATTATGCTGCCGAAGAGCCTGAGGCGATTAAGCTTGCGACGCAGCTCTCCACGCATTGACCAATAGTGCTGGGACGAAGATTGAATGGTATATTGAGCATGGTCGGTAAGAAGAGTATAAGGTGATAAGAGGAATTGGACTGCCGCGTGATCATTCGTCCGGGTCTGTCCATTGGATATTCGCGGATGAGATCGTGTAATCATTTCGGCAAGCGTAATGGAGGTTTTTGTGGAAGAGATTATCAACATCAATGATCAGTTTTATATTCTTGCCAGCTCGTCCATGGCGGACAATCGGACCCGGGTGCTCAAGCATGGAGAAACCTTCGGTGTCTTCGATCGCTATGGCGATATTCAACTGGTCGGTCATGGAACACAGGGCTTGTATCACGAAGGGACGCGGTTCCTGAGCCGGGAGGAATTGTTTCTGAACAATGGTCGGCCGATGCTGCTCAGTTCCACCATCAAGGAAGACAATGCGTTGTTGGCGGTCGATTTGACCAATCCGGACCTATATCACGAAGGCCGGATCGACATTCCGCGGGGTAGCGTGCATGTCTTTCGCTCCCGGTTTTTGTGGAACGGAGTGGGATATGAACGATTTCGTTTCTCTAATTTCAGTCTGGCCGTCATATCGATACAGATCGGACTCCGGTTCGAATCGGATTTTGCAGATATCTTTGAAGTCCGTGGCACAAAACGGCAACATAAAGGGAAACAATTGCACGGGGTGGTGGAAAAGAATGTTCTCGTCTTGCCCTACGAGGGACTCGACGGAGTGCTGCGTCAAACCAGGATCATGTTTTCGCCGATTCCGACAGAACTCAGTGTGACGCAAGCGCTGTTTAATATGACCTTGGACCCAAAGGCCGAGACGTTGGTTACCGTCACGATCTGCTGCGATATCGGCGCGAACCTGCGGACCTGTTTTGCGTACGATCATGCAGTGGCCGAGACCGAGATGGAGCTCAAAGCCGAACAAAGCCAGGATTGCCTGATTCATACGTCTAACGAGCAATTCAATGAATGGTGGAACCGTTCGTTGGTAGACCTTCGCATGATGGTCACCGAGACGGCCGAGGGGCCCTATCCGTACGCTGGGGTTCCCTGGTTCAGCACGCCATTTGGCCGGGACGGCATTATTACGGCGCTCGAAGCGTTATGGATCAAACCGCAGATCGCTCGCGGAGTGCTCGGTTACTTGGCGTCGGCCCAGGCGAAGGAACTGAAGATGGCGCAAGATGCCGAGCCGGGGAAGATTCTGCACGAGACGCGAAAGGGGGAAATGGCCGCGCTGGGAGAGATTCCCTTTGGACTGTATTACGGCAGTGTAGATTCGACACCGCTCTTTGTCATGTTGGCGGGAGCCTATTATGAACGGACGGGCGACCTCGCGTTAATGCGCACCCTTTGGCCGAATATCGAACTGGCCCTTGATTGGATCGATACGTATGGTGATCAGGACGGCGATGGATTCGTGGAGTACAATCGAAAGTCCCAGACAGGACTGGATAATCAGGGCTGGAAGGATTCGAGTGATTCGGTTTTTCACGAGAACGGAGAACTAGCGGAGGGCCCGATCGCCTTGTGCGAAGTACAAGGCTATGTCTATGACGCCAAGCAGCAGGGCGCTAAATTGGCGGAGGCGCTCGGATTACCGGAACGAGCGAACGAACTCCGTCAGCAGGCGGAAAAACTGAAACAACAATTTGAAGAGGTGTTCTGGTGTGAAGACTTGTCCACTTACGCACTGGCGTTGGATGGGCATAAGAAAACCTGTCGCGTGAGAACGTCCAATGCGGGTCACTGTCTGTACACTGGGATCGCTAGTCCCGACCGCGCCGTTCGGTTGGCCGACACCCTGATGAACAATGATCACTTCAGCGGATGGGGGGTGCGCACGTTGGCGGATGGGGAGAGACGCTACAACCCAATGTCGTATCATAACGGCTCCGTGTGGCCTCACGACAACGCAATCATCGCAGCCGGTCTTGCCCGATATGGTTTGATGGCTGACGTGGAAAAGATCATGACTAGCTTGTTTGATGCCAGCCTGGTCGTGGATTTCCACCGGTTGCCCGAATTGTTTTGCGGGTTTGTCCGCCGACCCGGCCAAGGCCTGACCCGCTACCCTGTCGCCTGTAATCCCCAGGCCTGGGCTGCGGCTTCCGCCTTCATGGGTCTTCAAGCTTGTCTGGGTATATCGATTCATGCGTCTGAGGCCAAAGTGCAGTTTATGTACCCGATACTCCCGGTATTCCTGCATGAGTTGCAGATCAAGAATCTGCAAATAGGAAAGGCCTCAGTGGATCTGCTTGTCCGGCGGCATAAACTGGATGTCGGGATTATTGTCATGCATCGGCAAGGCGACATAGAGGTCGTGGTCGTCAAATAACAAGCCCTAAGCCCTCATTATAACCCCGGCATATTTCAAAATAAGATTAGGTGGATTGACATCATAATTTTATTTCAAAATCAAACATGACAAAAGGCAAGCCCAAACAGCATAAATAATATGACAAAGTGAAATCGACAAAGTTAGGTGTGATTTAGAAATGGAATAAGATTAATCAAGGGGCTGTAGTAGATTAGCCTAATTGTTAAGCTAATCAAATGTAAGCGTTCAACGACACCACCTGTCATTCTCTCTGGCTTAGTGATTTAATGAACTCCGGTGTTAGGGGTAACAATTGATCGATATGGTCTATTTAGGCCAGGCGGGAAGTTTAATGAGCGTATCTTTGAGCTATTCAGATGGGTCCAGTCCATTAAGTTGAGCGGTACCGAACAGAGTTTGGATAGCGGCTGCGCGTTGGCCGGCACGCTCTGAGCCGGTAAATAGCCAATTTTTTTACCCAGTGCAATGGGACGGATAGCATTTTCAACCGGGTTGTTGTCGATGGGCAGATGACCGCTTTGTGCGTAACGAATCAGACTTGGCCAGCGTTTGAGAGTATAGTCCAACGCTTTGGCAGAGCCACCGCCGTTGGCAGTTTGTGAGCGGGTTTGTATCAGCCAGTCATGCAGTGCATTGAGTGTGGGCAGGCTTTTTTCTGCACGCAGTTGTTGACGGTCTTCGATCGTCAGGTGTTTGCCTTCGGCCTCAATGGCATACAGCATGCCGATGCGTTGCAATGCTTCCATGGCCATGGAGCTGTTATTGGCCTGGTGCAGCTCGAAGCATTTACGGCGCGCATCAGTCCAGCAGCCTAGTTCAGTGCAGGACGATGCTGATGAGAATAAGGGGTTGTATCCGCCGTAATCATCCACCAGCAGATGACCTTGCCAGTCTTGCAGGAAGTTTTGTGTATGCCCGACCACTACGGCCAGCTTGATAGTCGAAGATGATGATGCGCGGCCCAGGTTCCAGATCATTGCTGCGATAGGCCCATAAATAAGCCTTACGAGTCTTGCCATTGCCGGGATCAAGTTGAGCCACCGGGGTTTCGTCAGCATGAAGCGTGCTGCCCTGTAAAAGATGCCAGGTCAGGCGATCTACCAGCGGTTGCAAGGCGACACCAACACGGCCCACCCATTCGGCCAGGGTAGAGCGGGATAACCTCACCTCTTCACGCGCAGCGATTTGTTCAAGACGGTAAAGGGGAAGAGGGTTCAGATATTTGCTAGTCATCACCCAGGCCAGCAAGCCGGGCGCGGCCATACCACCATCGATTACAGCGGGTGGAACAGGCTCTGCGGTGATGATTTCACAGGTTTTGCACGCATATTGCGCACGAATGTGGCGATGGACAAAAAATCTTGCCGGCTCCATATCCAGCTGCTCGGTGGTGTCTTCGCCAATTTTGACCAGATCACAGCCACATTGCCTGCACTGACAGGATTGCGGCTCGTGATAGTGTTCAATATATGAAGATAAAACATTGCTTAACACTTCATGGCAACTGGTGAGTTAAAACTCTTGCCAGATTTAATTTGAAAAGATTTGGTAAATGATCATCAAGCTCAATGCCATTCTGCCTAAAATGAGCCCGTTAAACCCGCAGTACCTGACAAAAAAGCAGAGTGTCTTCCAGAAAATAGTTGCTTTTGTTGAGAAGTTTAAAGGCGTGGGTGAGCAGGTCTAACGGGATCGCTTCATCCGTTTGGACAACCTTCAAGACTGTCGTGCAGTCAGCAGAGCTTCCTCCCTAATTCAGGGCGAATAAATGTAAACATTTATAGAATTTCTCGATACTTATTTACGGTTGAAATGTTGTTAAAATGTTTAATAATTTAAATACAAATGGTTGTGAGTTGTTTACGACATTTCGTATACACAACCATTTTAACCAGTGCTGCTTAAAGCAACGTTAGCCATCGAGTGAAATTATGGATAGCCCCCTATTCAGACGAAGATTTTAGGGGGATACTAACTTCGGCCGATAAGTACATCGCCCGCGGACTCCAAGAACAAGTGTCACTGTCAAAGTTGTTCAGTGGCGATGACATGAAACCTATATTCTGATCAATAAGCAATATAGCCAATCTGGTGAGCATGAAGAGTTAGCGACATCTTATAATTGGTCTTCTTTTAATTCAATCAGCTGTTTGTTGTCCTCTGCCAGCAAGAGCATCAAGCTACGGGGTTACATTTCTGACAAAATCGAGCCACATATTGATTGTTGATAATTTCAGGCTTGCTTTCATGACCACGCTCTTTACTCAATGTAAGCACTTTATGCCATGTATTAGTATTAAAACTTTCTTTGCAAATGCCGCAATTATCGATCGGTAGAACGTTTGACCATGTAGCTTCGCCACCTGCAAGGGTTAAATATGAGCTAGCAGCCTCAATCGCATGTTGCTCACAGCAATAATAACCGAGTATGACAGCTTCCCCGATATTGACTTCCGGCATTGCGTCGGGTGCTCGCCAAAGGCACATTTGTGTTTCATCTAAGAGAACATAACGAGGGCCTAATCCGAGATCTTTACCGCATGTTTTGCAGTTCATGATCATCCACCTCAGTAAATAAAATTAGATGAGGCTGATTTTCTTATTACCTTAGTCAGATTGAAATTGTACTTTGGTCGTACTAACTCAAAATATCTGAGACCATAAAATACCCTAGTGCAATCAATAATCTAACCCAACAACCACAAGAGCCTTCGGCGACACTATGGGCTCGAGAATCTGAAAGCGTCGCACCCTACAAAGCGCCGTCGGTCATCAACTGGCCCTGGGCGTTTTGCTTTTTCTCATCCAATTTTCATAGGAGGTACACCATGCTAGTCCTTAATTGTCCTGCCTTTAGAGGCCGTATCCCAGACCCAACCATCCGCTGCCTGTTACAGCAGCGGTTTTCGGAAGTTTGCGCCGGTGAGCCCTACGACCACAACCTCCACGGCACATAATGGATTCGAATCCTAATTAACGTGAGTTCGGGATAAAAAAGCAGCAAAAGGAATCTGAATTCCTTATGATGAAATGGTTTTCAAAAAGAGTTTCCTCATGAGAGGAGTCAGATTCCGATGGATACTATACTATTGATTTTTTGTGCAATTGACGATTTTTGTAAAGAGTTTGAGCCGAGGTGGGAGCAACGCTTGTCGGGGTCATCGCTGAAACGGCGTCGTCGCCGGGGGGAGCTGTGTCTAAGTGAAGTCATGACTATCATGGTGGGGTTTCATCTATCCGGTTACCGGACGTTTAAACACTATTACCTGAATGACCTGTTGAAGTATCAGCGGCCCCATTTTCCAGGGTTGGTGAGCTACCACCCTTTGTGGAGTTGATGCAAGGTAGCCTGGTGCCTTTGTGCTGTTTTCTGACCAGCCGCTTTGGGCAATGTAGTGGCATCAGCTTCATTGATTCGATCAAGATCAGTGTGTGCCACAATCAGCGTATTTGGTCGCATAAAGTAATGGCAGAGTTTGCTGCCCGGGAAAAGACCAGCGTGGGTTGGTTTTATGGATTCAAGCTGCACCTGGTCATCAATGACCAGGGAGTAATTGCCAGGGGTAAAAATAACAGCGGGCAATGGGGATGACCGTGATCCGGTACCGGAACTGGCGCGCTCCTTGTCTGGGAAACTCTTTGGTGATCGGGGTTACATCTCGCAAACGCTCTTTGAGCAACTTTGGGAACAAGGCGTGCAGCTTGTTACCAGGGTACGCAAGAACATGAAAAACAAACTGTTGCCGCTATTTGACAAAATCCTGTTACGTAAACGCTCGATCATTGAGGGTGTCAATGACCAATTGAAGAATATCTCATAAATCGAGCATTCCCATCATCGCAGTCCAGTTAACTTCTTTGTTAATCTGATCTTCAGTAGTTATCTGCATTCTGCTGAAAACAATTTTGTCATCAGACTCTCTTCTGAAGACTGAATACTATTCCCTGACGACCGTGACTATCACGGTTATTGCGGTGGGAATGTCGCTTGCTTGGCTCGGAGGCACTTGATGAACAACATCGAGGTTAGCAGAATCGTTTGTTTCACGAACTGCCGGGAAGATTCTTCCATGATAGTGGAAATCCTTGAGCGATACAGATACCTTCTCTCTATGTGATCAATAGTTCAATTTCAATACCACGATGTCGGTGGCCCGGCTGATACTGAACATCTTGCTATCATTTGTCCTGTTCGAATGGAAGTTACCAGTGAGTGCATTCGTGGCAAAATTACTGCTAGCAAGAAAAAGGGGGGATGGATGGGTGGCATACCGCCACTTGGCTATGATGTCGAAAATCGCAGGCAGGTACCCAACGAGTATGAAGCCAGAATCATCCAGCACGTCTCTCAACATTTTGTCGAGTTGAGCTCCAGTGCTATGCTGGTCAAGGAATTGAGGTTAGACGGTATGATATCCAAATCATAGAAAAGCTGAAAACTTGTTCAATTTTAGCCCCATTAACTCTAAGGGTTTATCCTTTTGTGCTGGTACTCAAACACTTGCTGTAGCGGATAGCCCCAAGCCAGAAAGTCGTGTTTTTTACTTCATAATAAATTCTTATAACCGAGTGTTGAGCTAATAAAAAACTACTGCTTAGGCAGGGAATACGCTATCCGTCTATAGTTGGTTTTGAGATCTCGGCTACCTACTCAAAATAGGTGGCTTCAAAATAAACTGTAAAACAACACGAATAATATCTTTAATAACGAGTGACTTAGTGATTACTTACCCTGGTTACCAGGATTAACAGAGCTATCTGGGGTATAAGGAGTTACGGAGCTTCCCGGGGTATAAGGTGTAACTGAGCTATCCGGGATATAAGGAGTAACAGAGCTTCCCGGAGTACTAGGGCTAACAGAACTACCAGAGGTATCGGGAATATTAGATGTATCAGAATTATTAGAGGTACTCGGAGTACCAAGGCTATCAGGGTTATCAGAAGTACCAGGAGTATTAGTACTACCAGCAGGCATCTGGTCATTCGAAGCATTCTGAGAAAATACTATGCTGGTGAATATCAATGTACCAGTTAGCATTATTGTTCCTACCAATGTTAAAGTTGATTTATACATAGCTTTGTCTCCTTAACTTATAGCGAGAAGTATAGAAATAAGCTTAATGCATGAAAAGTTACATTAGCTAATTCTCTTGTAATCAATTAAATAAACAAGAAATCATCAAAATGGAAGAAATGATCAATATAGAAGAAATTATCAACAAAGTAGACAAATACCCTAAGCGATGTGTAGACAATTAATCAAGGCAATCCAACTTTATTACTTATCAATATAAGTGAGTAGCAAAAAACAAAGCAATAATGCAAATGTATACAATTTTTATTTTTTATGGATAAAGCTACATAATTGTATAAAAAATAATTTTTGAAAATCAAATATTAAATATCTTATAAATACAGATATATAAAATCATAAATTATTTATTCTGCTTCGTAAAATACCTACAGTTGTGAGTTCGCCTTGCCGGTCAGCATAAACCTAGTTTTTAGAGGTTTCCTCAGGTAAAGGTGGTTGTCTCGCTGTTTCATAACTATTTTAGGAAACTTTGGACTCGATAAAACTCAGCATACCTCACTTTAATAATGTGAATAGTTTTGAGGACCACTTCACGGAAATAATGATTCAGACTTTATCTGTTGAAGAAGCTACCTCTTAAACCAAGTAATAGTACAAATTTACTAATTCCTACGTGTTTGCACGTATTGCATTAGCCTGCATATTAGATAAGCTATTGAAGAATAGGTATTTTTAAAAAGAGAGCTTCTTTTTTTTATAAACCTTATCTAAGGACCTAATCTTATGCCGGCATCGCTTGAGCACACTCACTCCGGGACACCAATGGGAGCAAACCTCATCGCTGATGGTGCTACATTTCGTGTGTGGGCACCATATGCCCATTCCGTTCATGTTGTGGGTGATTTCAACGGGCATCTACGTACCGATACCGGTTTACTTACGCGCGACAACCACGGTCATTGGCTCGGTTTTATTCCAGGTGTGCGTGATAGGCAGCGGTACTTGTTTTATATAGTTGGTGACGGGAGTGAGGGGCCCAAACGTGACCCTTACGCGCGCGAGTTAGAAACACCCTTCCCCAGCAAATGCATTATCCGAAAACCGGATTTTCCTTGGCACGAACTCGGCTTCGTCACGCCGCTTTTTCATGAGTTTGTGATTTATCAACTTCATGTAGGGACGTTCTTCACTCCGAACCTTCCAAACAAAGCCGGCACATTTCTTGACGTCGCGCTCAAAATCCCCTATTTGACTGAGTTGGGCATCACTGCGCTACAACTTATGCCTATCCAAGAGTTTCAGACGCAGTTTAGTCTTGGATACAACGGAACTGACTATTACTCTCCTGAAATGGATTACGCTGTGGCAGATGCAGATTTGACATCTTACGTCGCCAAGGTGAATGAGCTATTGGAGTCGAAGGGCCAGCAGAAATATGAAGTGGCCGAGTTATATGGCGAAATGAATCAACTGAAAGCGCTTGTGGATATCTGCCATCTGTACGGGGTGGCCGTACTGCTTGACGTAGTCTATAACCATGCCGGCGGAAGTTTCGGTGATGAGAGTATATATTTCTTTGATCGACAAGCGACTACCGACGGGAACCGTAATTCGCTCTATTTTACGGATAAGGGCCACGCGGGCGGGCTTGTTTTCGACTTTGCCAAGCCGGAAGTACGCGATTTCCTTATTCAGAATGCCAAATTCTTCCTGAACGAATATCGTGTGGATGGCTTTCGCTATGATCGTGTTGAGGTAATCGATCATGACGGGGCGCCATATGGCTGGAGTTTTTGCCAGGATCTCACGACAACGCTCCTTGCAAACAACCCAAGTGCCATGGATCTCGCCGAGTATTGGAATGTCAACCCCTACATCGTGAAGAGACTACCAGAAGGTGCGGGGTTTGATACGACTCTGACAGACGGATTTCGGATCGCTATTCGTAATGTCATAGCAAATGCAAGCGTGCCAGACGAGCGACCACTCGATATGACGGTGCTTGCGCGTAACCTCTGGCCAGACGGGTTTTACGAACACTGGCATTTTGTACAAGGGCCAGAGAACCATGATATGGTTTATAAGGGACGGGAACTACGCATCAGCAATTTAGGTGATCCTTCGAACGCGCGTTCATGGTTTGCCCGAAGTCGTGCGCGGGTCGCTACTGGGTTGAGCCTGACTGCACCTGGTATCCCCATGCTCTTCATGGGACAGGAGTTCCTCGAAGATAAGCAGTGGTCCGACGATTTCGTTAATGACCATAACTTGCTGTTATACTGGGCCGGACTTGAGCAAGGAGACAGGGACATGATTGACCATCTCCGCTTCACAAGGGAGTTGATCCATCTGCGCAATAGCCGCCCAGGTCTAAAAGGGCAGGGATTCCGCATAGTGCATACGCATGATCAAAATCGAATATTGATCTTTCACCGGTGGGTGGAGGGCGAAGGCCACGATGTGCTCGTAGTCGTTCATCTAGGCAACGCTCATCGCTTTGGCTATCGTATTGGTTTTCCCGGAGGCGGAAATTGGCGCGAGGTCTTCAACAGTGACGTATACGATCATTGGGTAAATCCTCAAGTTGCCGGTAATGGTGGTCAGGTGTGGGCGGATACGCAGCCGCTGCACGAGTTCAATTTTTCCGCATCGCTCGTGCTACCAGCAAATAGCCTCTTAGTTTTTGCGAGATAGCTGCTGGATCTTATACTTGAGATGCGGCTGAGAGCTCATATCTCATGCGGAAATGCTACAGAAATTGGAATGCCTCAAGTCTTCTATTTAAGAATAAAAGTAGTGATATTTCATGCCCATTCTTTTTCAACATTCTTGCTATTATGGTTAAAAATGCATGCAAACGTATTATTGTTTAAATATTAGTTATCACTTATTTTAATTACATAAGGAAATTTGAGCCATCGTTCTTGCTGAGCTTTAATTCGGGGGCATTTATTTATGCACTTTCCCATTACAACAAGCTGTTAATGTGCATTATTTGATAAGGAAACTTAAATTGTCTGGTTGAGCATTAGTAGTCAAGAACAAGGAGAAATAAATGGCAGTTCAAGTTCTGGACCCTGATCCTGAGTATGTATTGAACCATTGTACTAAATATTTAGCGAGGGATAATACAGATCCACGACATAATTTTGGACAATTTGGCAGTGATGACACCAGGGCTAGCATCGCTGAATCATGGCGATTTCCTCTCATCGCTACTTATAGCGATGGGACAAGTTCTAAATCTAATTATGCAGTTAACCAAGTAACTTTTGTCTATCAGAATCGGGGTGTTGTTTCTCCTATAAGCGTTGGCGTAATTGGCACTTTTGCCACACTTTATGAACCCATTCCCCTTCGACCTATTCAGTTTTTAGGGGAAAATACTGGGTATTTTGCCTTGACCGTCATTGTACCGAAAGCTGAAGTCCATTTCTATAAGTACTTGGTTAATAATCAATATATTATAGATCCGATTAACCCACAGCGAGTTACTCTCGATAACAATAAGACCTGGTCACGATTTTTCACCCAATTCTGTACTCAGCCCCTCAGTTTTGAAGATTGGGAATATGCTATCTTGCAGCGGCTTGTGGCCCACATCTTGCCATTTCGTACTCGAGAAGGACAGAATTTCATCGATCGCTACTATAATATTCTTGATAAGCAAGACAAAGCTGCTCTTTTCCCATCTGCTTACCGTCTTGATGAATCAGTGGGCGCAACCAATTATATTGACTGTATTCTGGCACGAGAAGAAAACCATCATTTGATTGATTACAAAATCTGCATTAGCGAAATTAATCAAGTGTTGAGGCAACGGAATCCTTTTATCGACCCGCAGGACATATCAGTAGAAATGTATGCCCAGCTCTATAACGAGATGGCGGCAAATACTGTTCCAGGTTGGGATTACAGTAAGTATGGTAGACCACGCTACTTTTGGGAGCTTTTACGACGCCACACCTTTACAGGCGCTTTTTCCCATCCTAAATATGGTGGAAATATTGGAGCAGCAGGATGGGCATACCTTGCGGAACGGTATTTTGACACAGCGACAAAAACCACTTTATTCAACTGGCAACGTGCAATTGAATCCCCGTTAGGGATCAATAAGGACTATCACGGCTAAAAATGACTACCACGGTTTGAACAGTCCGGCATTTGTGAGTAGGAGTTATTATGCAAACCAGATTTGATGTAATAATTATTGGTAGTGGAGCGGGAGGAGCACCGATAGCCTACACATTGGTCAAAGCAGGCAAATCAGTTCTGATTTTAGAAAAAGGCCCGTTATTTAAGCCGCAATATCAAAATACGAATGGATTGAGTGACTTTAAACGCGATGAGTTAATCTCCGATGGAACGGAAAAGCGAGTCCAGGTCCCTGGAGTAGCTAACTATGGAGAAGGTTTTTACTCCAGTCACGTAGAGCCAGATATTAATGATGAGCCCCATGTCTACCGTGGGGCAGACGGACAAGATCGCGCTACAATTGAAGGCTATACCGCTCAAGTTGTAGGGGGTGGCACCCAGCTATATGGGGGAGTATCTTTGCGTTTTACTCCCACTGATTTTCAATTGCAAAGCTTCAATGCGGGTCGCACTGATCTCAAAAATGATCCTGATGGGGATGTACAGCGGGAAGCAAGGGACTGGCCAATTAGCTACGATGAACTTGAGCCCTATTATACCCAGGCTGAAGAATTAATTGGTTTCAACGGAACGGTTGATAATCAGCTTAAACGCTTTAGTAAGGACAACTACCAGCCTCCCCTGGAACCGAACCCTATAAGTCGTTACGCCAAAGCTGGAATGGAGCAGTTAGGGCGAGAGCTTAACCCTATCGATCCAATATTACCTTACCGTACTCCTCTGGCAGTGATCACTCGCGATCACCCACCAAGTGGGCGAAAAGTTCCTACCGATCCAGAAACCTTAAAAACCAGCTACGTTAATCGCTACGGCTGTCCCCTTGGTGCTAAATCGAATACTTGGGTAGCTCTTTTGAGTCCAATCTCCGACCAACCGAATTTTGAGATTCGTGCAAACTGTATTGTCACCCATCTAGAATGTGACGGTGCCAGGATAAATCGTGTGATGTATCGGGATCCATCAGGGAGGCAACTATCTGTCGAAGGTAACCTGGTGGTGGTAGCTTGTTCTGCAATTGAATCGATTCGATTGCTAAAGCTATCTGCAAGGTTCAATAGCGAATTTGATCAACGCATCAACCAAAATGACCTGTTGGGAAGATATTTTTTAACCCATTGTTTTGGAGGCGCCAGCGCTCTCATGCCGACCCGGAATGACAAGTCAATGGCCTTAGACGCCGACTGGGCGACAGATTGCTGTGCCACAGAAGATTTTTTGAAAAACAATGGTTTATGGGCTGGAGGTGCCATTTATAACAATACATCTGACCAGGCTTTGCCTCTTTCCATAGGACGTAATCATGGAAGTCAGGATCTTGATACGCTCTGGAAAGGCTTTATTGACGATACTCGTTTGGCAGGCCAAGGTTTAGCAGATTTCTTGGATGAAAACATAGGGAGAGGGCTATCTGTAAGTTTTATGGCTAACCAGGTGCCTCAAAGAAACAACCGAATTGAGCTGCATCCAACCATTTCAGATAAGTGGAACCGACCGGTAGCTTATATCATCAAAACATGGCACAGACATGATCAGTATTTGATGGATACTTTGGCCGGGATGTGTGGAAAGATTCTCAAATATGGTGGAGAAAATAATACCGGAGAATTTCAATTTCTGTTTGAAGGTCAGGGTGGTATTTTCAATGCTGAGAACGCCCTGGCACGCATTGCCAACCATATTCTAGGTGGAGCACGATTCGGGACTGACCCCCGTGATTCGGTCTTGGATATTCATTGCCGTGCCTGGAATTTTGACAATCTATACGTTACGGATGGCTCATTTATGCCTACCTCAGGTGGCGCGAACCCAACCTTAACGATTCAGGCTAATTCCTTTCGTGTTGCTGACGAATTGCTTAAGAGGTTGTAAAAACTATGGATCCCGCTTTTAATACCATTCAGACAAATCCCTGGAATGAAATATTTAAAGTCGTTTTTTTCCCTGATCGCATTTATCACGCCCAATACTTAAATGCCACTCGTAGTGATCGCTACCGATACAATGTCCAGGAAGTTCGCAGTTACTTCGATATCAATGTTATTAAGGGAGAAGTCTACTTAGACAGCCAGTTTCTCAGCAACTTCCTGCGAATAGAATATAGAGCCAGTCGCTTGGTTGAGCAGGCCCGTGAAAAGCGGCGCTTCCTTAGGGATCAGCTCATTGCTTGGGTCAAACTCATGCCAGACAATATGACAAAAATGGCTGAGTCGAGAGTTAAACTCCACTACTGCCCCTGGGTAGATGCGTTTCAAGTAGAGATTTGGGAAACATTAGAGCCACCGGGTAATTCTTTTCATGATTTCCAAGTATTGGATCAGATGGGCCGAGACTGCCCGATTACACGAGTACGAGCTTTTAATCCAGCTTTACAGGAGATCAAGTCTTTAAGGCAGCTAGAGCTAGCATTTCGTGAAAATGACCGCGATCTGCCCACGGGGTACACCATTAATGACAATGATACAGTATGGGATAACGGATATTTGAGATCTCACCAGGAACCTCGCACATCTAGCCCGAGTTCTCCCAACAATACTATCCTGGATCAGAATTATCTCATCAACTTCCAGCGTGGCTGGTACTTACAAACACCCGATATTCAACCTGTCCGTTATCAAAATGCAATGATGGATTCTGACAATCAGGAATTGCACGATGACAATATTATTGAGATGCGTTGGGTAGTTCAGCGTGAGTTGGGTGGGTCAATGATATTTTTCCACGAAGTCACCATACCGCCCGGTAAAGTTGAAGGTAATCATCAGCACATTGGCACTGAAGAGCTGTATTACATCACCGAAGGTGAGGGGATAGCTTATCTACGGGTTGGGGACGATCCGGCTACTGATTCATTCCCCACGGTGGAGCGGCAGGTGATGGGCTTGGGCTTCAGAGATTTCAAAGAACTTCCTGTTAAACCAGGTAGTGTCATCTACACGAAGAGTGGAGGAATGCACGGCATCCGCAATAATGGCACTATACCGCTCAAGTTTGTAGCTTTTCTATACCACACGGTCTAAAAGGGAAAATATTTTCTATGTTTATTGTTCACTCGGATATTATTGTTGAGGTGCCATCCGGCACAACCCCCAATTATGACCAAAGCAATCCGCTGCTGAAATTGATGAATTTAATGGAGCGATCGCAGCTGGCTGCAGAGCGTGAATTTTATCTATCTGAACATCTACAGTATCTGTTCCCCTATCACTCACTCACTTTCTATGGTCCCCAAGGAGGGGACGCAGGTATCCTTGACCCATCGCTGCAAGATAATAAGACCGACTTCCAGAAACAGAACGTCAAAGAATTTGTGAGCACTGACACAGTGCTCATCAGAGGCCTGGTAACTATTGGAAACTGGACAGGTCCATTCCTGCGTGTTTCCTATCGCGGGGGACCTGATTCTCAATTATCGGCTTCAACCAATAATCAATTAGGTGAAAAAATCAAACTCTGGATTAAAGTTGCTAACGTAGGGCCTATCATTGTCCTAGTGCCATACAATCCACGCAGCGATCGTTATGAAGTTGAATTTTGGGGTTATCCTGGTAGCGATCTAACCACACTGCTGGATACTAAAGGATTAGAAGCACTACAACGAGGAGAATTGATCGTCCAAAACGCTCTCGTGCAAGGAAATATGCATGACTTTAACCGGGAAAAATTGAATGATCTCTACATGATAAATGTTGCACCCAGCAATTCCATGCACCCAATCTTACCACTACATATAGAGCTAGCTTGGGCAGATTTTTACGAACAAAAGTGGGACTCACAAAACGGAGCTAACTACCACTATGAATTTAACATGATTTTGCGAGGTTGGGACAATTTCCTGGGAGCTGGGATCAGCCCTAACCCTCATGGAGGAGTTGGCTTTTTGGAATACCGGAATTTGATGTCTAATTATGGCTATTATTCAGGCCGAAATGAATTAGGACGTCAGTTAAATTCCTGGAACTTCAATGCGTTTGGTACCAAAAATCATAACAACAACTTTGAGCCATTCTTTACTGTCGATTACATGGATTTACATCTCTTAAAAGCAAGGTGTGGCATTGGTCTGCACCGCCATCGAGATAATCAGGAAATGTTTTTGATGATGGAAGGCCAAGGGTTTATGGTAATCGGAGATTGGTTAAAGATGCCCCAACGAGAGCGATGTTTTGAAATCCGTACTTTAAGATCGGGACATTTTGCTATGTTGAAAGGTGGCAATCTCCATGCTCTGATTAATGCTACGGATGAAGATATTTCTCTATTCATGTGTGGTGGCTACGATTAGCCTTTATTATGTTCCATATAACGTGAGCTTGACATAAGGATTAAACACTGCAGTTAGAAAAGTCTGTGCCTAATATTAAGGCAAGACTGCTTCTCTCGGAAAGTATAAGCCACTAACTCCACTATCAGATGAACAAAGAAGTTAAATGGGCTGCGATGACGGAAATACCCAATTTACGAGATATTTTTCAATTGGTCATGGCAGTATTAATGATTATTTTGATTATAAAGTAACTATCTATCATCCTTAATAATGACCACTTCGCGGGGAATCAGTATGAACCTATCCAAGCATGCTGTAGGAGCTTTATTGATGTTTTTGTTGAGTAATGAGTTAAGTGCTCAAGATAATATTCCAGCACAATCTTATGAATGGAGAACAGCGGCATCTGCACCTCTCGGAGCTGAGGAGGTGATAGGCGTTTCCACTAAAGATAAATTTTACATGTTCGGTGGATTAGGGCTCAATTGGGAGCCGCTTGGTATGGTGATGGAATATGATCCGAAAACCGATAAATGGACACGTAAAAATGACATGCCCGTCAAATTGCATCATATGGCGTTGACTTCCGTAGAAGGTAAAATTTATATGTTCGGTGGGTTTTCAATGCCCAAAGAAGGTCAAGATGTAGGTACCGGTTACGGATAGCTGGATATATGTAGCTGGAGGTAGAGCTGGTTCTGTCTTCATTTCAGTCGAGTACTAATGAACCAGGTCTAGTCACTAATACAGATCGACATGATGTTTTACATGTCATTACTAAATAAGCTGGCGTTTATTATTTAACGCGAGTTCGGACATAAGAATCACTACACTATTCCTTTTGCGCTTTTCTTATCCCGAACTCACGCTATTTACTCCAGGTGGACAGAAATAATCTGGAGGCGGCTCTTTTCTAATTTTCCTTCAGGATGGACCGGCAGCATCCGAAATAGCACAAAATGCTGCTCTGCTGTTTCACGGACGGGTAATGGAATGGACAAACGAACCTCTCCCGTTTGCCCCTGACGGGCAGGAGGGTAGTGAGTGATCCATCCAAGGGTGTTCTCGTTCATCCAGTCTTCCTGCTTCTGAATTATTATGCTATCGTCCGTGTTGAGTTTTACGGGAGAAAATATGATTTGGATCACGCTATGCTCTTGCTTGGGAGCAGCAAGCACCTTATAGCGCACAACTAAGATAGTAGACGTTTTTTTGTCTTCGATCATCCCCTTCAGAGCCATCTGCACGATGCGGTCTTTGTCTACGACCATATCCGCATAACACCTTTGACATAAAAACATCAGCAATACTGCGACCAGACTCCCGATGGCAACACGTCTCGATGGTTTCATGCTCATCCTATTCTATGGCAGTAGGTAAGTTCCCAGCTTAAAATTCCGTTATAGCCAGCAGTACGCTCGAGATGGTAAGAAGTTATTGCTCCATCCAGCATCAATCAAGCCGTATAATTTCTAAATCTGTAACAGTAAAGGAAGCAGTATTCTTACTTTCAGCGGCTGCATTAACTGGCATCAGTTGCACCTTGATATCATCGTTCAGCCTGCCTGCTCCAGCCTGTGCCGTCAACGGCGCAGTAATGTCTACCATCACACTGGTGCCATGCTCCATGCTTGTCGTCTTTGCAGAGCCAAAAAAACCGAAACTTCCAGCATAATGGGGATCGGTTGAAGGCGTTTCTGGAGTCAGATAAGGGCAATTCACAAAAACATTCACTACCAGACCGTTATTCCCGCCTTGCGGCCAGCCGACATTTTTTAGAACAGCTATAACGCGCGCACCTTCCGTGGCCAGGAGCTTCTCGCCCGCAAGGGTAGTGCGAAACACGCGGCTGCTCTGGAGGTTTCTGAGCAAATTCGTGGTTTTAGCCGAAAGACTGGTTTCTTCGCCAACACTTGCGGTGATGCTTGCTTTTTTCGTTCCTAAGGACATAGATTTCGCGCTTTTTAGCTGTTCTGCTAGCGTCGCTTGAAAGGCACTCGAAATTTCGGCGTTTTTCAACATCGCTTCAAAACGCTCTTTGCCAATCAAGTCGTCATAGGTATACCCCAGTTTGGTAAAGTCTCGCACTTGCTGGGAAGTAAAGGTGATGGGATTACCGTCCTTGTCTACAAACATGTCGCTGTAAGTTTCGTCGTTGTCCTGAGTAGTGTTACCTGCAGCTTGCCATTTTGCCCACATGTAGTCCACCATGCAGTGGTGCATCCAGAAAATTGGGTCGAGTGGAGATAAGCCATCACCAATATGCCCGGGCAACCCTCTTGCCGGGAAACCAGCAATGACATGCCCATTGTTGTGTGGCTGCCTTTCCAGCATGTTGTTGAAGTTTACAAATGAAGATTGACGCAAAATGGTCTGCAAGTTTCTTTCCGTAAAGCTACCACTACGTACTGGATCACTTTGCAATCCTGTACCCTTTTGCAGAGCCCTTATTGGAAGACTGTCGATTCGTCCCCAGTTAATCCCATTATATTCCCCCGGATCATTCCAGTGTGTGACATTAAGTAGAGGGTTGTCGTAAAAGGGGTTGGGAATAATCCCATTCTTCTTGCTCCAATCCCAGTAATGCAGTGTAAAATTGCTGTCGCCAATCAGTTCTCCGCAGATTTCCTCAAACATCGCTATATATGGGCGGTGCCACGATACAAAGTTAAGGGTACCATGCTGGCAATAGTCTGCATGAATGGTTGCCTGACCCCACCAGCTACGCAGGTCGGTATCAGGCAATGCGTGCATGGCCTTTACCGCTTCGCCATATTTTTCAAAGAATGGATCATTGTCTGCAAGGGTCATCAAGTTTTTTCGAACCCGCAAGTGGGTTGGCTGCGCCCATAATGTATTGCTCATTCCAAATACCGCTGGGATGGCCAGGCAGGCTGCAGAAATTTTAAGGAAGTTGCGTCTCGATACCATTTATTGCTCCCCTTTATTGGTAATATAACTATGAAGAGTACTATGCGAAAGAACTAACAAGACATCCAATTTGCTGCCTTGTTGGTCAACACAACCAGGTTAGCGCAGCTATTGTTATTTAATTAAAGCTGTTTTTCCAGTACTGCAATAGAGATAATGTGATTAGTCAAATAAAACCAGATATTTGCTAAGCTCCTTCTCAAATTCTATTGCTGACCTATCCTCACCTATCCTTAATAGCTTATAGATGTGATGGACATTATAGTAAAAATAGATGCTTGTATATTAGTTATGGCAGAATCTCTAGTTTAATATGCAATGTTTGTTCGTCATTGTCTCGTTTCAGGCTGCACCTGATCATTAATCGTCAGGGAATTGCTGGGAATAAAAATCTCAGCAGGCAATATTGATGCCTGTTGTCTAATACTTGTGTCGGTGCCTGATGAGTATGAACTTATGGCATTGTTTATACATCCAATAATTTATGTAGGTGAGCATTTATAAACCGAGCGTCCTTTACGCTAAAAATAACGAAGGATGTTTTTTCCGTCAATCCTCTAGGAGAGCATTGCTATGACACAGCTTAATAACCGTTTCTCCACTTTCTTTTTAATTGCTGTAATGGCTTTTTTCTTGGGTTGCGCCTCAACGCCCAAACAAGAAGGAACTGGAGAATATTTCGATGATTCTGTCATTACCACGAAAGTCAAAACGGCAATTTTCCAGGAGCCCACACTAAAATCCTCTGAAATCAGCGTTGAAACCTTTAAGGGTGTTGTTCAACTGAGTGGTTTCGTCAGTTCCAAAGCCGATATTGACAAAGCGACCGAAGTGGCGCGTAGTGTCGAAGGCGTGAAATCTGTTAAGAATGTCCTACAAGTCAAGGGACGATAGATCGCTACATGGTTAATCGTAACCTATTCATTTCGGCTCTAGACTAACAGAAGTGATCTGTTAGTCTAGTCATATTTACAAACATTTCGGCATGACTATCCGTTAGGAGTATAATCTTACTCTTTCTGATGATATGCACGTACTCATTCATCGGGAAATTCTCCAGCAATAATGAATTTTAGTATCACGAGCGAAATCCAAAGGGATCATCTCTGCGCTGATATCTTCAATAGTCAAATCCATCAGCGCTTCTCTATCCATTTTGAAGCGACGGAAGTTGGTTGAAAAATACAATACTCCACCTGGCGCCAACAACGCCGCAGCATTGCGGATCAATTGTACATGATCACTCTGGATATCGAAGGCTTTACCCATTTTCTTGGAATTGGAGAAAGTTGGGGGGTCAAGAAAAATCAGATCAAAGTGTTGCTTTTGTTTTGAATCAGCCTGTTTAGCCAACCACTCAAGACAATCAGCACGCACCAGCTTGTGATCGCCACGGATGCCGTTGAGGTCGAAATTCCGTCTCGCCCAGTTCAGATAAGTTTGGGACATATCGACCGTGACACTGGCCGTCGCTCTACCGACCGCGGCATGTACCGTAACGCTCCCGGTATAGGCAAATAAATTTAAGAAACGCTTGCCGTTAGCTTGTTGTTGAATCAACATACGCATTGGCCGGTGATCGAGAAACAGGCCGGTGTCCAGATAGTCCTCAAAATTCACCCAGAATTTGCACCCGCTTTCTTCAACGATATAAAAGCGACCTGAATTGCCATGCTTTTGGTACTGATCGGTGCCTTTCTGCTTGCGGCGAATTTTTAAAAATATTTGCTCAGCTGGAATTTCTAACACCTTCGCTACTTCTGCCATCGCTCCCACGAGTCGCTGGTGGGCCTTGATAGGGTCAATCGTTTTCGGTGGCTCGTATTCCTGAACATTGACCCAGGTTTGCTCACCTTGATAAAGGTCTATTGCTACCGAGTATTCCGGCAAATCAGCATCGTATAATCGGTAGCAATAGACCTGATTCTGTTTGGCCCATTTCGTTAGTTTTTTCAGGTTTTTGCGTAAACGATTGGCAAACATTTCCGCCTGACTGTCGGACTGACTGGTTTGGACAGATCGGTCGGTTTGCTTGACGTGCTCTTGTTGGGGCTTAGCTTGAGTTTCAAAGAAAGCTTTTTTCAGATGATGATCCATTATACTATCTTACAAAAAAGAGATTCAGGGTGAGCGATTTCTTGTCTAAAACAAGGTAGTGTTATTTTGTCAAAGTATAAATTGTTCTGCTAAAAGGCTAACTTATGGCTGCTTTCTGTTATCACTAGAACTTGCAGCATCAAGCGCATTAGCTTGATGCCAGCAAAATGAAGTTTGGTTGAAATATCCAATACCACTTCAACTAACTAGTGTAACAAAACTGAACTGCCAGAACGTTCAGCTTGTCACACTTACCCATGCAGTTCAGTAGGCATAGCATCACGGTAATAAATACCCTGCAAGAAGTTCTTGGGTTGAATACTATTTAGCCCCAAGGTGTACCGGAACAGGTTAACATTAATTTAATTAAAACTTTGGAATTTAAGAAAAAAAAGTCAAGTCAAACTTACTTGAGCAGAGGGCCTATATTGCCTCTATTTATTTGTTGGTATGTTGGATTAATGTTATCTCTCTTCATCCCTATTGAGCTAGCCAGGTAAAGCTTTACTACAAGTTTGTCCTATAATTCAATATAACCATGAGCAGTTACTCAATTTTATTTAAAGCAGGATTAGTATTCCTAATATTTAGCACATGAAATTCTCTAGTTGGCTTCTAAAATAATATTGACATTAAGAAATAATTCACAATTTTTTAAACAATACTCACCACTTCAATTAAATTCGCCTCAGCATATAATATAATTATAATTAATTTATTAAAAACATATATTTAAATCTTAATCCAATGAGTAAATATTATTACGGATAACTATCTTGGTATCAATATTTACAAATTACTCACAAACTTATCCACAAAAAACATAAACAGATATTTATCTGATTAAGTGATATCGTAAATTAGCAACTTTACAGATTTAAATAGCATTGCAAAGGAATCATTAAAATGAACAACTACGTACAACGTTTTCTATTAGAGAATCTGGATATACGGGGTGCAGTGGTGCATCTTGATAGCGTATGGCAGCAAATGCTACAAGATCGGAATTATCCGGCATCCGTCGTCCAGCTACTTGGAGATATGAGTGCTACTACGCTTTTACTGAGTAATAATCTCAAGCAACTTGGACGCCTAACCGTGCAGCTAAAAGGTGATGGTCCGGTTCCTATGTTAGTTATCGACTGCGATGAAAGTCTTCATTTGCGCGGGATGGCTAAACATGTACCTCAGGTAGGAATGTTACCAGTACCTGATTTACTGGGGGATGGTCAGCTAGTGCTGACCTTGGACATGTTGTCCATGCGCGAGGCTTACCAGAGCATTGTGCCACTTGATGGTGACACGATTGCCGAAGTCTTTGAGCACTATTTCAAGCAGTCTGAACAGCTTCCTTCACGTTTATTCCTGACGACATCAGATAATGCCATTTTCGGCATCCTGCTGCAGAAGCTTCCCACCGCCGATCAACAGGATCCAGATGGATGGACTCGTATAGAAGCACTTGCCGCAACGGTGCAAGACCAGCCTATGTTCAGATTAACTGCTGAAGAAATTCTTACTCGCTTGTTTACGGAAGAAGCCATCCGCATTTTTGAAGCTCAGAAGGTCAGCTACGGCTGTCACGAAGATCCAGCCAAAATCTATAATATGCTGCAGTCTTTAGGCCGTGCAGAAGTTAATGCTATTTTGCAGGAATGTGGCGAAGTTGTCATACATGACGACATCTGCAATCGCGAATACCGTTTTGACGCGCTAGCTATAGACGCCATCTTTCGTGAAGCCGGGCCGACAATACATTGAGAGATCATGTTCTGCGAATATATTATAAACGGCATGAGTTACACTGCTGGTATGGTCTAAAAAAACCATTTAAAAACTATCTGCCTTGCAGTTGTGGTGTTAAGAACAGACAGAAAATTAATTATTTATCAGGTATAAACTCCAACTCGATTCATCCCACTTGTTATTAAACTCTGATAGTTAATTCAGAATTATCCACTAGAAAATTCTTTTAACTAACAGAAGATACTGAAATATCGCTTTAATCAATATATGGTAATCTTTGTTTTAAATATTCATAAATTTCAGGAATGCTAAGCAATATGGATTTTTCTCCTTTGGCTTCACAAACAATGACTAATAAACACGCTTTGCTTGGTAAGCACCCCTTAGGTCTTCCGGAATATTCAGAACGACACGATCTTCATGCTGAGCTTAATGCGGATGTTTATGAGTTGGTGAGTATTCCTGCTCAACTCTCTCATTTGGTACTTTTGTCTGATCGGCAATGGGTCGATCAGGAGCGCCAATTATTGGTTCAACTTTGTCATCGTAACGATATTTTGCCGCCTAATGCTCACTTTGATCAGTTCAGTGCCGACTTTGGAGATTTTCGTTTACGTTGGGAACGCCATACCGAATATTCTACCTATACAGTTTATTGTAAAGGTTCGTTCGATATTCCTTTTGCTAGACCAGCCATTACCTCTGTACCACCAGATTGGTTAGCCAGCCTGCCCGGTGAAGTGTTGGTTGCGACGCATATTGCACTGGATGATCGATCTCGTCCTAGCCGTAGTCTAAGTGAGCTAGCCAGTCTATTTGCATCCAATACCGTGATTGGTTCCAAAGTATCAGGAGGCAGCGCCAGTGTTTGGAGCGACAATCAAATTCATGCAGATGGTTTTAGCCGAATCTTGATCCATGATGATAATCTCCGAAGCCGTCAGGTTGGAAGGCTGGTGCAACGTTTGCTGGAAATTGAGACGTATCGTATGCTCACTATACTGCCATTGACACTCATGCGTAGGATAGTTCCTCAGTTGGAGCGTTACGATGATCGCTTATCAGAGCTGATTACTAGTAATGATTTGCCCGGAATTGAAGATGAGCAGCGTCTTCTAGGGGAATTGACAAGATTAACCTCCGAAATCGAGAAAATCTCTGCCCAGACTAGCCATCGATTTAGTGCATCGCAGACGTATTACGCTATCATGCAGCAACGTATTGCTGAATTGAGAGAGGAGCGTATCGAAGGGCTGCAGATGCTTTATGAGTTTAGAAAACAGCGTGTAACTTCGACAATGGGAACTTTCGATATCGTTCGCTCACATTTGGAGACGCTTTCTTTACGGGTAACACGCGCTTCATCCATGCTGCGTACACGCGTCGATATTTCCACGGAATCACAAATCCGTGATTTATTGAAATCTATGGATAATCGTGCACGTTTACAATTGCGCTTGCAAGAAACCGTGGAAGGATTATCAGTGGTCGTACTGAGTTACTATTTGCTTGGTATAGTAGGCTATGGGCTTAAGGCAGCGAAAGCTGCAGGATATCCTATCAATGTAGAATTAATCACTGGGATTGCAATTCCAGTAATACTCACGATCGTTTATTTCGGAGTAAGGCGTCTGCGCCGACGGGTGAAAAATAAATAATCCTGGATTTCTGAGTTGGAGGGGAGGTGTGTATATTTTTATTCCATGTGCAGGGCATCACGCAATGAAGTCGGATAGTTGTTTCATTCCAAGAAATTGGAATGCGGTTAAATTACCTATTTACAAAGCAACGTCATCCGCAGCAGAACGAGTCATCAATTAATGAACCCAGGAAATTAAAGCATTTTATATTTGCCACCTCACTCCTGTGGCTGCTTTATTGGTATTTATTTTAAGAGCAGGCGGATGACAAAGAGTAGGAAATGCCTGGAAAATTTGAATAATCGAAGACACAAAGTAAGCGTTATCTTATATTTACTTCAAATATGGTAACGCTTACTTTGGCAAATTTGGAGTTACATTAGAATAAGACTAATATTGTATTAGGAAGGTACGCTCTCTGTTTCGACCTCAGTAACCGCTTTCATGCTTAAACGGAGCCGACCTTTTTCATCAGCCTCCAGGACTTTTACTCGCACAGTTTGTCCTTCTTTAAGATGAGTGGCTACGTCTTCAACACGCTCATGAGCAATTTGAGAAATATGCAGCAAGCCGTCTTTGCCAGGCAATATACTCACAATTGCGCCAAAATCGAGCAATTTTAATACTACGCCTGTATATATCTTACCTACTTCTACTTCTGCGGTAATATCCTCGATACGTTTCTTTGCAAGCTCCCCACCCTCACTATTGATGCAGGCAACCGTAACTGTACCGTCATCACTGATATCTATGGTCGTATTGGTTTCTTCAGTGAGCGCACGGATGACGGCGCCCCCTTTACCGATCACATCACGAATTTTCTCCGGATTAATCTTAAACTTGATAATGCGCGGAGCGTGAGTCGAAATATTTTCCCGGGTAGCGGGAAGAGCGTTCTTCATGATATCCAGGATATGCAACCGACCTTCTTTAGCCTGTAGCAAGGCTACCTGCATAATCTCTTTGGTAATCCCTTGAATTTTTATGTCCATTTGCAGTGCAGTAATACCCTTCTCAGTACCTGCCACTTTGAAATCCATATCGCCCAAGTGATCTTCATCACCAAGAATATCGGTAAGCACAGCAAAGCGATTCCCTTCCTTAATCAGTCCCATGGCAATACCTGCCACATGCGCTTTTAAGGGAACGCCTGCATCCATCAATGCAAGACAACCTGCACAAACCGAAGCCATAGAGCTGGAGCCATTGGATTCCATCACTTCCGAAACGACTCTTAACGAATAACCAAATTCTTCAGGTGGAGGAAGCACTGCTTCCAATGCACGTTTTGCGAGACGACCATGGCCTATTTCGCGTCGCTTTGGCGTACCGACACGCCCAATTTCTCCGGTAGCAAAAGGAGGCATATTGTAATGAAGCATGAAGCGTTCGGTATAATCTCCCTGTAGGGTATCAAATTTCTGCTCATCGCGTGCGGTTCCTAATGTGGCCACGGCCAGCGCTTGTGTCTCACCTCGTGTAAATAATGCTGAGCCATGTGTTCGTGGAAGTACACCATGGCGTATCGAGATAGGGCGCACAGTTCTTGTGCCACGTCCATCTATACGGGCTTCTCCATCAAGAATCTGACTACGAACAATGCGAGCTTCGAGTTCAAAGCCGATTTCTTTGACGGACTGCTCATCAGGACCTTCTTCAGCACCGACACCTAATTCTGTGTAGACACGTTGCCAAATTTCTTTAATGGCTTCGTTTCTAATTTGCTTTTGTTTTAATTGAAAAGCATTACGCAAATCTGCTTCTGCCAATTGTGAAATTCTTTCAATTAATACCGGATCATTTTCAGCTGGTTTCCAATCCCATGCAGTAACGCCAGCTTCATCAACAAACTCATTAATAGCATTAATGACTGCTTGCATTTGCTCATGACCAAACGTAACGGCGCCTAGCATGATCTCTTCAGATAATTCCATTGCTTCTGATTCAACCATTAAAACCGCTTGCTGTGTTCCAGCAACAACCAAGTTAAGCTGAGCTTCTTTTAATTCGGTGGTAGTTGGATTGAGTACGTATTCATTATTGATATAACCAACACGGGCGGCCCCAATAGGACCATCAAAGGGAATCCCCGAAAGTACTAGCGCAGCAGAAGCACCAATCATGGCTGCAATGTCAGCATCCACTTCAACTTCAGCTGATAAAACGGTTGCAACCACTTGTACTTCATTATAAAAGCCTGCAGGAAATAATGGCCGAATAGGACGATCGATCAATCTTGAAGTAAGGGTTTCTTTCTCGGAAGGGCGCCCCTCACGTTTAAAGAAACTTCCGGGAATACGACCTGCAGCATAGAATCTTTCTTGATAATCAACGGTCAAGGGAAAGAAATCTTGCCCTGGTTTGATATTTTTATCTCCGACGACAGTCACCAATACGACTGTATCATCCAGCGAAACTATCACTGAACCATGAGCTTGTCTCGCAATTTCCCCGGTTTCCAAAGTAAGTCTATGGCGACCGTAGGTAATACTCTTCTTTACTAGTTCCAATTAGCAATCCTTCTTTATTGATGTAATCATCCTTGTTTGATTGGCTGTTTCCCTACTTGATAACCCATTTTTATTGTTTAATTAAACGATTACTTAATTAGGGAAGAAAGCTAATAAATTAATTATTTGCGTAAACCAAGGCGCTCAATTAGCGCAAGATAACGATCGTTGCTCTTCTTTTTTAAATAATCCAGTAGTTTACGTCGATGACTGACCATTTTAAGTAAGCCGCGGCGAGAATGATGATCCTTAACATGTGTTTTGAAGTGATTGATCAAATCATTAATACGAGTAGTCAAAAGTGCCACCTGTACTTCAGGAGATCCCGTATCACCTGCGGCTCTTTGATAATCACGCACCACCTGGGCTTTTTGCTCGGTTGTAACTGTCATATAATTAATTTTCTCCAGTTTTTGTTAATTAGCCTATTTCAAGAATCCAGAATTTTACCTTTTAATAGGTTATTTGTCCAAAACTTACAAAGTGTTGGGTATTGTGATACCGCTGGAGAGATTTTAACCTTCTCGATAATTTGCATAAAATACTATTCTGATAGAATTCAGACTAGTCAGCTTCTAAAATCCATCAATATCCTTTTACCTTTTTTTTCCGCTTAGTCTACTTTTCTTTGGTATAAAACATCAATATGTAAGCTCATTATGATTCTCCTTTATAAATTGTATATTCGGGAAAATGGCAGAAAATGCTGTCCCCAAGCCCGGTTCACTGGCAACTTTAAGTTGTAGATTATTGTTAGCTGCGGCAATTTTGACAAGGGATAGGCCAATGCCGCTAGACGACTGATTATGCATCACCGCTCTTGGAGAATAAAAATACTCGTCAAAAATATTCGGCAAGTCCTTTGCTTCGATGCCAATTCCATGATCAGCAATGGTTACAATTGCTAAGTTACCTGACAGTTCAATGATAGAGGTAATATCAATTTCTGCATTGTCATAAGAATAAGTGATTGCATTGGCAATGATGTTTTCAAATAATATTTCTATCTGATCTGGAATACCAAAGGCAAAAAAATTTTGCATCGATAACTTTATTTTAATATTTCTTGCATTTGCTACTGGTTCTAATTTATCAATGCACTTATTAATAGTTGCTGAAATATCAACGTATCCCATTGCATTGGTATTTCGTCCGGCGGTTTTCAGTCTTTCAAGCCTGAGTACATCCAGGATTAAATTTGACATATTATGTCCACGTTTATCAATTCTGGTTAGCACATCTTCAATTTCACGCGACACCTCTCCACAATATCCCTCTTTGACCAGATTAATTTTGCTACGGATAGCATCAAGCGGTGCCTTAAGTTGATGTGTCACCAGCATAGCGTACTGATCTTTTGCAATTTGGGCTTGATTGATTTGATCATAGGCATCCCGGAGATATTGCTCATGCTTTCGAACAACCAGTGTAAGGCGTGAGACAACATACCATACAATAAAAAATAAAGTATCGAGTGCAATCATCCATACTAGAACTCTACCTTTTTGTAAGCTTTCATTCGAAAAGCGTGGATCTATAAGAATTGATTGTGATACTTGATAGAACATTTCATTTTCAACGAGTAAAACAATCGTGTACATCGCGGAAACTATGATTGCAACAAATAAGCTTTCCAGCGCCGAGAAAAAGATACATGCTAAGGCAATATGGAGGATATAGAAGAAGGGAGCAGGCGTTGCGGTACTGCCAACATAATGCACAACTATCGATAAACATAATAAATCAACAATGATCTGCAGCCAAATGTTGATTGAAGGTGAGTTGTATTTTAAAGGCTGGCAAAAATCCAATGCATAAATATAGGCAAAATTGGCGGCACTCAAAATAACGGTAATTGCAAGCGGCCAAACTTGTTGTTCTCTGATTCCCAGTTGAGTGAGCTCCTCAGATGCTATTAGAGCTACGATCTGAAAAAGAATCAGTGCACCAATGACAGCCCATCGAAAAATGATAAACCAGCGAATGTTATCTCTTAATATTTCATCACTTAATTTTTGTTCACCTTCTTTTTTCCCGTCCAGGTTAAATTGCTGTTTAGGCGTGCTCCAGGAGAAATCGGCAGTAGCCATGCTTAACCATCCTGAGAAGTACTCATTTCGGGCTTGGCTGTCTTCAGACGCTCACGGACGATTGACAACAAAACGGAGGGTTCAATAGGCTTTTCAATGATACAGATCCATTCTTGTGACTTATTTTCGAAATAAGGCAAAATCATATCACCGAGTGAAGTCATAAAAATTGCCTGCATTTTAGGGAAACGGTTGTGCAATTCTACATAGGTATTCAAGCCTGCATCCATTGATTCGACCATAACATCAAGAATAGCTAAATCAGGAATTACAGCAGGATCATTCAATGAGTTGAGAAAATCATTCGCTGTGTGATAGCTGTCGACCTCATAGCCGTGCTTTTTTAGGATTTGACGAACAGTATCTCGAATATCAGGATCATCATCAACGTGGGCAATTCTTTGTGTCATATCCATCTCCTTTATTCAATTAAAGAGCAGCTAATGTCAACAGATCCTTAAGTGATAAGATTCAACTTGAAAGTAGCTATTAATAGCATAGTTTCTATTAAGCTATTCACGAAAAAACAAGTGGTTTTCCTCATTCTTCTTAAATTTACAAGAAAAAAAATACTACACCTTGCTGTTCTCAGCGCGCAAGAAATTTTGATGAGTATATGAGTATATTTGCGTAGCAGGAAATTGATTATTTTTTGAACAGACAGATTAGAATTAAATATTGAGAGGTCATGAGTATTTAAAAGCTTTTACATAGTTGTTTGATAGCGTGTGCCTGGATGAACTGCATGACTACTATTCAAATGGATATAGCTTGACTGGCAAATTTCACCTTTAACTTCTCTGTTTTAAAATCAGTGGTGATGCGAATCATGCTTAAGATACAAGCTGCAGCACACAAGAACTGATTAGATTGATCAATAACTGAACAAAAATGACACAGACTAATTCTCTTAAACAAGAAGATCGCAGAGAACCCTCTATTCTCCAAGCGATTATTTGTTTGCTTGGTGTGTTTTTAATGATCTCGCTGGGACTCTTTGTGCTGGAGATCCATATTCATACCATCATTTTCATATGCTTGCTATGGGTAGGTATCCATTCAGCTATGCTGGGTCATACTTTCACTGATATACAGCATATGATGAATACGGGTATCAGTCATGCGCTGCCTGCTATTTATATTTTTATCCTGGTTGGAATGATCATCGCAAGTTTTATGCACAGTGGCACAATTGCCAGTCTTCTGTATTATGGGCTGGAATTACTCAACCCTACAGTATTTCTTGCAACCGGATTAATTTTATGTAGTCTCATGTCACTGGCAACGGGCACTTCCTGGGGAACGGTAGGAACGATAGGGGTGGTACTCATCAGTATTGCAGAGGCGATCGGTATTCCGCTGGCTATCGTAGCGGGCATGATTGTGTCAGGCGCAACCTTTGGTGACAAATTATCACCTATGTCAGATACAACGAATCTCGCCGCTATCAGCGCCGGCACCAACCTCTATCGCCACATTTATGCCATGCTGTATACCACCATCCCAGCCTTTATACTGACGCTTATCCTATTTATCTTTGTAGGGCTTCAATATGAAGACTATGCATTGCCTGCAGAGGAGATAACAGCGATTCAAACTGTGCTAGCAAGCACATTCCAATTAAATCTATGGGTCACGTCGTTACCGTTGTTGTGCATGTTCGGCATGAGCATTAAAAATTATTCTGCGGCAATAAGCATGTCATGCAGTATCGTACTGGCCATGGTGATTGCCATTTTTTATCAAGAAAGAAACTTCATCGAGGTATTGAACGCGCTCTGGCTCAATCAGCCTGGTAGCACAGGCATAGACCATATCGATTCCTTGCTTGGTCGTGGGGGCATTTATAGCATGGCCTGGACCTTGTTGTTATCGATTATGGCGTTGGCGTTGGGCAGTATCTTGCACCACGCAAAATTTCTTTCCGTTATTCTTGAATATGTAATTTTCCGTATTAAGCATGTGCGCACGCTCATTGTCACGACGATAGTGTCTGGATTTATCAGCAATATAGGAATGGGGGAAGCGTATATTTCGATCATTCTGAATTGTCAATTATTTAAGGACGCTTATCATAAAGCCCAACTGGATAGTGCGATGCTTTCTCGCTCGGTAGAAGAAGGGGCCACGATGACAACAGCGTTGATTCCATGGACTACGGCAGGCGCTTTTTATGCAGCAACACTCGGTATTTCAGTATTAGAGTATGCGCCTTATGCTTTCTTGAATGTGCTTAATCCTATTGTTTCTGTGATAATGGCGAGCCTGGGTATAGGATTACTGCAACGCCTGCGCGTTGACGCTTAATTGGCTCAATGCTATATTCCGTCCAGTTAAGAAAGAATCTAAAAGGGATAGATGGATATCCCGTGCTGAAAACAAATCAGGGAGGAGCAAAATGGAACCAACGAATCAGCTTTTCGTCAGCTTTGCACTCAAGGATGCTGAGCTTAGAGATAAGCTTATAGAGCAGATAAAGGAAGAGAGTCCTGAAATCACATGTGTCTTCATGCCCGAAAAGAGATCATGGGAGAGCGCATGGAAAGAGGAATGCCGGGAAAAAGTTAGAGGGTGTAATGGAGCAATTGGTCTCATCACCCCCAACACCATTCGGGCTGATGGACAATTATGGGAACTGCGTTGTGCTTTTGAAGCCAAAATGAAGGTAATGCTGATTGGCGATGAGGAAGCCTGTGACATGCCCGCCAGGAAATTTCCTGATCTTTTGAAAGACGAAGATATCCTGCCATGGAACAGTTCCAATATCGCCATGTTTCTTGGTAAATTACAACGATAGTCGTTTTATAATATTCTTCCTGATCTTATTTTTACCCGCTTGTAAGCTTTTCTAATATTTTCAAGTGCTATCATAATATTGTGGCGGGGCGTGCCAATATTCATGCGCATGAAACCGCTGCCGTTTTTCCCAAATAAAGCGCCAGGACTTAATCCGACTTCAGCTTCATGCACAAAAAAATGCTTAAGCTGCTTATCGTTCATATTCAGGGCGCGGCAATCCAGCCAAAGTAAATAGGTTCCTTCAGGTTTAATTAATTGAATGTCTGGCAGATGTTCGGCCAGGTAGCCGTCAACCTGATCGCGTGTATTTTTTAGATACAGCATCAATTCATTCAGCCAGGTGGTTCCGCTCCGATAAGCCGTTTCAAATGCCACCATGCTGAAGGGATTAGCCGCACTGATATGCATCATGTCAAAAAAATGCGTGATCGCAGTACGATGTATTTTATTCGGTACGATCAGGGCAGACAGATGAAGTCCCGGAATATTGAAGGTCTTGCTCGGTGCAACAGCCGTAATGATATTTTCTGGATTTCCAGTCAGACTTGCGAGGGGGCGATGCGGGTTTTCTGGATAAACCAGATCAGCATGAATTTCATCCGAAATAATCACCCAGTTATGTCTGGCAGCCATTTCAATAAGCTGCGTTAACTCAGATTTGCTCCACACTCTTCCCACAGGATTGTGGGGAGAGCAGAATAGCAGCATGCGCGCATTAGCACCGATCTGCTCCAGTTGATCGAAATCGATCGTGTATCGACCCTTCGCCAGATGCAAAGGATTGAGTATCAATTGTCTATCTGTTTTGGTGACTGCCGAAAAAAAGGGAAAATACACCGGTGGCTGTATGATGACTTGCTCACCTGTTTGAGTGAGCGTCATAATCGCCGTCGTTATCGAGGGTACTACGCCAGGGCTGAGAATAATCCACTCACGCTCTACCTTCCACTGATAGCGCAGCCATAACCAGTCGATGAGCGACTGGTAGAGACTCTCCGGGATCAGCGTATACCCGTAGATGGGATGGGTAGCCCGTCCGATCAGAGCATGCGTGATTTCGGCAGGGGCAGCGAAATCCATATCGGCCACCCACAACGGCATCACATTGGCATTGCCGAAGGTACTCAGACGTCCATCAAACTTAGTGCTATTCGTTCCGATCCGTTTGATATCGCGGTCGAATAAATCACTCACGCGATTTTCTCCCAAATCGTTACTTCTGATAACGTATGCTGAAATTTACGTTTAGTTTCACGGATGACGAAGGGAACTTCCTGTGGACCTTGAATCAGTCTGAAATGACTGCCCAGTATTTCTTTTAAACCATCCAACGTAGTGAAACTCTCCCCATCCCGCTTAAATCCACCGATCCATGCTTCCCGCTTAGTGTGCTCTTCTAACCAGGTATAAGGGGAGGCAAGCAGCAACAATCCACCAGGATTGACACGGCTGTGTACGTTTGCCAGAAATTTGGCCGGATCATATAAACGATCGATCAGATTAGCTGCCAGGATAAGATCATAGCCAGCCAAAATGGGCTTGAGGTTGCAAGCATCCCCTTGAAAGAACTCAACCTTATGCTTGACATCATCCAGCCCCAGGTTTGCGAGCGAACGCTCTTTATAAAAAACCAGCTCGCCTTCATCGGTTAGGGTATAACGCAGCACCCCTTGTTGAACGAGCTGCACGCCTTGATTAATAAAACGTGCAGAAAAGTCGACCCCTGTCACATGATTGAAATGTTTGGCCAATTCAAAGGTGGCTCGCCCTGAGGCGCATCCGAGATCAAGCGCCTTATGTGCGGGTCGATTGCCCATGGCAGCAATAGCAAGTTTAGCCAAAGCAGCCGGGAAATTGGGCACATCGAAATACGTATCGCCATAATGAAATTCGGCATACTCGGACAGCAATTTATCTGTCTCATAATGAGAGCTGGGCTGGAAGGCAGGCGTATCCGTAACAACATAGCGAAATCCGGCGTGTTGAAAGAAATGCCGGCGAAAGGCATAGCGCGATGCCTTCAGTGCTTCATTACCACAGGCAATCCAGGAGCCGCCTTTGATGAGATTATGCCGGTCATCAAAAGTAGGCGTGGTGAAATCATCATAGTGTGGATGAACTTCGAACCCCTCAAATGGGTAGGTGGGTGTTTCTGTCCATTGCCAAACGTTCCCTACGATATCGAAGAATTCACCCTGAGGAAACTCATTAATGGGGCAACTCGAAGCATAATAATCGAGATGAATATTGCCAGCGGCTGGGGCATTGTGAGGTACCTCGGATAACTTGGCTACATCATACAACCGGTACCACTCATCTTCGGTGGGTAAACGCATCGGTAGGCTGCTGGTTTTCGCTTTCCAGTTACAAAACGCCTTGGCTTCATGATAGTTGACTTCTACTGGCCAATCCCAGGGCATCGGCACTTCTTCGGTCATCAAGCGGAAATACCAATCATTGCCTTGTTTGAGCCAGAAGGTGGGGTATTGCGCACGCGTATGTTTTAACCAGCCACGGCCTTCCTCTTCCCAGTGATCCTCTACGCCATAACCATTGGCTTCAACAAAAGCCAGAAATTCCTGGTTGCTCACCAGATAACGGCTTGCCTGGAATGCCGGGATTTCTGCTGAATGGTGGCCATATTCATTGTCCCATCCAAAAACAGGATCGGTGTTGCTTTTACCGATCTGCACCTTGCCAGCCGGCACAGTCACCAATTGATTCTCCGGAGCCGTTCCGCTTTTGCGACAGGGCTGCCAGGCAGGATGGGGTTGAACATATTGCAGTGCATGCTGACGAATCAATACCGAAGAGGTTTCCAGATGGATACGCTCATGCTCGATACCCATTACAATGGTCCACCAGGGGCTTTCCCAGCTAATCGGCAGAGTCAGGGGCGTATCACTGATGAGCTTATCGACGATACTGCGCATGGTACGGCGGTATGTCATCACTTCTTCTACCGATGGCCAATCATAATGAGTCGTATCCAAATCATCCCAGCTCATCTCATCGACGCCGACTGCAAACATTGATTCTACTTTTGGATTAATTCGCTCAGTAATCAAGCCGGCCAGAATCAGCTTATTAGTGAAGAAAGTAGCAGTATGTCCCAAATAAAAAATCAGAGGATGCCTCAGCGTGATCGGCTTAACGTAATAAGCCTCATTGTTGCGTAACGTTTCAAAAAGTTGCTCGTAATAATCCAGCGTAGTATGAAAATAGGATCGTATCTCTTCACGTTTAGCATTAACGTCGTTACCATCAAGTACCGGTGTTCTCTGAAAAAGTTTTTTAGACATAAGATATTGACAAACCTGCTTATTTATAACTTTTGGAGCGGTTATTATACTCTTTCGAACTTTATAGGTCATATTTAACAAGGAAATAACACATTTAGCGTACCCATCGGTAGTAAATGGAAACACGACAATTATTCCCTGACATAATGATAAAGGCATAAACAACGAATAGGAATACAATTCGCTTAATTAACAGAATTAACAGAAAATTTGAATGGGTGACTTGATGATGGCTATTCCTGGAATGCAAGGAGCAATTCGCCCTGAGTTAACACATTCGCTACCTGCAGCGAGTGGGTAGAAGACAGCATACTGACCCGTACGCCAAGCAATCGCAGCTTTTTCTCCAGGGGTACACGTCGTAGACATTCCCGCGCAGCCTGGCGGATAGCAATAGGATCGGCAATGAACGTAGACAAGGTGATATCTCGGGTGACAGTATGGAAGTCTTCGAAGCGCAATTTAATACTAATGGTTCGACCAAGGTAGCCTTTACGTTTCAGATCTTGTGCAACACGTGTACACAGGGCGGTAAGTGCTTCCGATAAAGCAGTACGATCATGGCGTGGATGAAGGTTATGCTCAAAAGTAGTTTCCCGGCTGATCGATTTAGGTTCCGAACGAGTCATGACTGGACGATGATCAATACCATGCGCGACCTCAGAGAGCCAGGTGGCGTAGCCGCGACCAAAGTGTGTCTGAAGCAAACTTAATTCGACCTGGGCCAGCTCGGCGATGGTCGAAATGCCGAGCAATGCCAGTTTCTTTTCTGCTTTGGGGCCAATACCATTGATTCTACGTACTGGCAGCGGCCAAATACGTTCCGGAATATCAGACAGATCCAGAATAGTGATGCCATCCGGTTTTTCAAAATCGGAGCACATTTTCGAGAGCAGTTTATTGGGCGTAATCCCCATTGAGCAGGTGAGACCGGTGGCATCGAATACTGCTTGTTTGATACGTTTCGCCAGCGTCAAGCTATCCTCTGGCAGACTGCTGAGGTCAATATAAATTTCGTCGATGCCGGAATCTTCGATTTGCGGCGTAATGCTTGCCACGGCAGTTTTAAACAGCTGTGAATAATGGCGATACGCCTCAAAGTCAACTGGCAGCAAAATGGCATCGGGAGCAAGTTGTGCCGCTTTCATTAGGCCCATTGCAGAGAATACGCCAACTGCGCGCGCTTCATAGGTGGCTGTCGTGATCACACCCCGGCCTGCATAATCACGTAACCGTGAGAAACGCAGGCTTCCATCTTCCAGTCGCACCGGCTTATGCTCCGATTTCCCGCCAATGACCACAGGCAACCCGCGTAATTGCGGATAACGCAGCAGCTCAACAGACGCAAAAAATGCATCCATATCAAGATGAGCGATACGACGGGATAAGAAATTCATTGTTTATCAGTTATTAATGTCTGCGGCTCGGCTTCGCGTCAGGTTTGCTTTGGAAATCGAATTAACCCCGGTTGCATTATTGCGTACTGTGCAGCATAGTTTGCAAGGTTAGCGCATTTTGTGCAGCAGCATAACCGCTCTTGGTATTATCGAAATAGCAATACACGGTATGACCGCGCGCTGACCAGTTAGCAAAAGTATTGGCCCAGTCAGATAAAGAACATTTGCTATAACTGCCCTCATAAGGACCGTTTGGGCCATGCAGGCGCACATAAATAAGATCGGTAGTAATTTCCCTGGGTGAAAGAAAGCCATCCAGATCAAAGATGCAGAAGGCTGCCTTGTGCAGTGAGAGCAGTTGATAAGTTTGTGCGTTATGCCAGCTAGGGTCGCGAAATTCAAAGACATATCTGAAGTCATTGCTGAGCGTCTCCAGAAAAGCAGACAAGCGCTCGGGATTGAAATGCCAGCGAGGCGGGAGTTGGAACAAAATGGGTCCTAGTTTATCTTCCAGGATGCGTATTCGTTCCAGGAAAGTCTCAGTACTTTGCTTCGGATCGTTCAGTCTTTGTATGTGAGTGATGTAACGGCTGGCTTTGACGGTAAAGATAAAGTCTTTAGGGACTATGTCATACCATCGCAGCAATGTTTTTTTATCAGGTAATTGATAGAACGAATTATTGATCTCGACAGTTTTAAAGTATTTTGCATAATAGCACAGCCATTCTTTCTGGGAAAAACCCGGGGGATAGAATAAGTCTCGCCAGTGAGAGTATGACCAGCCGGATGTTCCGATGAAAATAGTACTTTCCATCATATCGCTCGCTCCTGAATGATTTGTCTTGGCTGTAAAACAGGCTGCTCAGAAACAAAACTATCATGCCAGCCTGAAAAGCATGGCTATCACAAAGTAACCTGTCAATTTGGCCATTGCCTTTATAATATTCTGTTTAGCAGAGTTTGCGGTATAGAACGCTTTTAATTTTTTAAACGATCAATCATCAATAAAGGGAAACTAGTGAGCACGATTTGGTTCAAGGAGTACACACTCGATTATCTGGAAGGGCTGCGCAACGCTAATATGGGTGCGCATATCGGCATCCGTTTTGCCGAAATTGGCCCTGATTTTCTAACAGCCAAGATGCCGGTGGATAAAAGGACAACCCAACCGTTTGGAATTTTGCATGGTGGTGCAAGCTGCGTCTTGTCAGAAACGCTGGGCAGTGTCTCAGCCTGGATGACGATCGATCCGGAGAAATATCGCGCAGTTGGGCTTGATATCAATGCCAATCATATCCGCGCGGTCACCAAAGGCAATGTCATCGGGGTATGTACCCCGCTGCATATTGGTCGTCGCACTCAGGTCTGGCAGACAGATATCACCGAAGAGGAAACCGGCAAGCGTGTAGCGATTTCAAGATTGACTGTGGCGATCATTGAACAGGGTACATTGAGTACTCAAAAAGAAACTGTGATCGTGAGCAGAGAATCGTAATGGCTTTTAACTGTCTAATCCTTTAATTCGGCAAGCAGATTGTTGAGGGCACCTCGAAAAATTCATATTTGCGAGCATCCGCTTCGCGGATTGCCTGCTCTTCGCTGTTCACAAAAAATGTTTCCTTACCTATCAGTTATATGCTGCGTCAACATTTTTTGTTCTCGCCTTGTCTTGTTTATAACTCTGAATTTTTCGAGGTGCCCTTAATGCTTGTTTTCGTTCTATCCTTAAGTTTCTGTCATTAAGTTTTTCATGAAATTACCACTTGCTGTCACTGAGCTGGATCGACGTCTCGCCAATCTGCCCAAACCCACCTATCCAGAAGAGCTGCCCGTCGTTGGCAAGCGCGAAGAGATCGCACGCGCTATTGAGGCAAACCAGGTAGTCATTGTGTGTGGTGAGACCGGTTCAGGCAAGACCACCCAGTTACCCAAAATCTGCCTCGAGCTTGGGCGCGGGGTAGCCGGGCTGATCGGGCATACCCAGCCACGCCGCATCGCCGCCCGCACGGTGGCAATGCGGATTGCTTATGAGCTGAATAGCCCGCTGGGTCATGCGGTAGGTTATAAAGTGCGTTTTTCCGACAGTGTCAGCAAGGATACTTATATCAAACTGATGACAGACGGTATTCTGCTGGCAGAAACGCAAGGTGATCCGCTGTTACGCGCTTATGACACCATTATCATCGATGAAGCGCATGAGCGCAGCCTCAATATCGATTTCCTGCTGGGTTATCTCAAGCAGATACTGGTAAAACGGCCTGATCTGAAGCTGATTGTGACTTCTGCCACTATCGACGCGGAACGTTTTTCCCGGCATTTTCATAATGCGCCCGTGATCGAAGTATCCGGCCGGCTGTATCCGGTGGAAGTACGCTATCGCCCCTTGGCTTCTGAAGATGAGGAAGAGGTGGACTTGCAACAGGCGATTATCGATGCAGTTGACGAGCTGATGCGGGTAGGGCCGGGCGATACCCTGATCTTTCTGCCGGGTGAACGGGAAATCAGAGAAACTGCCGAATCCCTGCGCAAACATGCCTTTAGCCGTGCGGGTGGCGGGGCAGGGGTGGAAATCCTGCCATTGTTTGCGCGCTTATCGTTTGCCGAACAGGAACGCGTATTCAAGCCCGGTAACATGCGGCGCATCGTACTGGCTACCAATGTAGCGGAAACCTCCCTGACCGTGCCGGGTATCCGTTATGTGATCGATACGGGTCTGGCGCGCGTTAACCGTTACAGTTACCGCAATAAAGTCGAGCAGCTGTTGATCGAAAAGATTTCCCAGGCTTCCGCTAATCAGCGAGCCGGGCGCTGCGGGCGGGTGATGAGTGGCATCTGCGTGCGTCTGTATGGGGAAGAAGATTACTGCGCGCGCCCCGAGTTTACGGACCCGGAAATTCTGCGTTCATCGCTCGCGGCTGTAATTTTGCGCATGAAATCGCTCAAAATCGGCGATGTGGAGAACTTTCCGTTTATCCAGCCACCGCTACCACGCATGATCGCGGATGGTTATCAACTGCTGGCTGAACTGGGCGCAGTCGATGACAATAATGCGCTGACTGCGATCGGCTGGCGGTTGGCCAAATTTCCAATCGACCCGAAAATTGCGCGCATGATTTTGGCGGCAAAACAGGAGAACTGCCTGAGCGAGATACTGATCATTGCTTCCGCCCTAAGCCTGCAAGACCCGCGCGACCGGCCGTTCGAAAAGCAGGAAGCAGCCGACCGCGCGCATGAACCTTTTCGTGATGAGCGCTCGGATTTTCTGAGTTTCTTGAAGCTATGGGAATTTTTTGATGAGCAGCTCAAGCATAAAAAATCCAACAAAAAACTGATCGCCCAGTGTCAGGAGCATTTTATTTCCCATCGCCGCATGCGTGAATGGCGTGAAATTCACGGGCAATTGCATAATCTGGTGATGGAACTGGGATTCAAACCGAATCAGGTACCGGCAAATTATGACGAAATCCACCGCGCCTTGCTGGCAGGACTGCTCGGTAATATCGGCTTCAAATCTGAAAGCGAAGGCGAATACCTCGGCGCGCGCGGCATCAAATTCTCGATTTTTCCGGGCTCATCACTGAAAAAAGCCAAACCCAAATGGATCGTTGCGGCGGAGCTGACTGAAACCGCCAAATTATATGCCCGCTGCGTGGCCGCCATCGATCCGTCCTGGCTGGAAAACATCGCTGGCAGGCTCTGTAAAAAACATTATTTTGACCCTCATTGGGAAAAGCAGCCTGCCCAGGTCGCCGCTTATGAGCGTGTCACGCTCTATGGTCTGACGATTGTGCCGAAACGGCGCGTGGCGTATGGCCGGATCAATCCCAAGGAAGCGCACGAGATCTTTATCCGCAATGCGCTGGTCGCAGGGGAATACGTGACCAAAGCGCCATTCTTCGAGCACAACCGCAAGCTGATTGAAACCATCGAAGAACTCGAGCACAAGGCACGCCGACAGGATGTGCTGGTCGATGAGCAGGAAATTTTTGCGTTTTACGATACCATTATTCCGGCGGATATTTATGGTGGAGCAGCTTTTGAAAAATGGCGCAAGCAGGCGGAACAAACCAATCCGCATCTGCTTTATCTCACGCGTGATTACCTGATGCGCCATGCAGCAGGCAGTGTTAACGAAGTACAATTCCCAGAAACGGTCAGCATCGATGGCCATGCCTTCCCTTTAAACTATCGGTTTGAGCCAGGGCACGTATTGGATGGCGTAACCATCACTGTACCGCTGCCTTTTCTCAACAAGCTTACTGCGGCACAGTTTGACTGGCTCGTACCAGGGCTGGTACGGGAAAAAATAACCTGGTATTTCAAATCGCTGCCCAAGCAGATCAGGCGCAATCTGGTACCCGTGCCCGACTATGTCACCCGTTTTCTGGAGCAGCAGGAACCAGCAGAACCCATGCTGCTGTCAGAAGCGTTGGCTCGCTTTATCCAAGTCCAAACAGGCATCAAAGTGCCGCTGGACAGTTGGGACGATAAACCGTTACCGCTGCATTTGCAGATGAATTACAAAGTCATCGATGATGCCGGCCAGGAACTTACCATGAGCCGCGATCTCACAGAATTACAGGCACAGTTGGGGCAGGCCGCGCAGTTGACCTTTGCCCAGTCTGGCACAGCCGAGCAAATCAGCATTGAGCGCGATCAGCTCACGCGCTGGGATTTTGGGGATCTGCCCGAAGAAATCACTTTCACACGTGCAGGCAAACACATTACAGGCTATCCCGCCCTGATCGATCAGACCGATCATGTCGCCATACGCCTGTTCGATACCCGTGACGCTGCCGTAAGCAACATGCGGGCAGGGGTGCGGCGATTATTGAGCTTCGAGCTTAAAGACAGAATGAAGCAACTTGAAAAAAATCTGCCGGGGCATAAACAGGCGATCATGCAGTTGAGCACCTTGATCGATCCGGACACGCTCAAACGAGACATGCTCGCTGCCATCAGCGACCGCGCCTTCATCGGTGATGACCCACTGCCACGTAGCGAAAGCGAATTTAACGCCCAGAAACAGCGTGCGCGGTTACGCCTCAGTCCCGTAACCGATGCTGTCGCCCGACTCATCCAGGACATCGCGCAGGAATACCAGACACTGAAACAACGCCTCGCTGCCAGCACGATCAGCAATCCTCGCCTCAAGACTGAACTGACCGATCAACTCAATCACCTGATTTATCCTGGCTTTCTACATGCAACCAGCTGGGAGCGACTGTCGCATCTGACACGCTATTTGAAAGGTATGGTCTTGCGCCTGGATAAATACGCCAGCAATCCCTCACGCGACGGCCAGCATGCCGTTAGTATCGCGGCATTATGGAATCAATACCTGCAGCGCCTGGAAAAACATCGCAAGGCTGGTATTAGCGACCCCAATCTGACCGAATTCCGCTGGCAAATCGAAGAGTTGCGTATCTCGCTGTTTGCGCAGGAATTGAAAACCCCTTATCCAGTATCGGTCAAACGCCTGCAGAAGTTGTGGGAAACAGTGCGCGAGTAAATTATAGAAAGACTAGCTGAGTAACCGCTTTTTATGCTATTGTCTTGCCGCTCATGACTTGATGATCTACCTACCATACTAATAAAAATTGCCACTGGAACAACACGCAAGGGAGAATATCGATCGTCTGCTGACGGCAGCAGGCTGGTTGGTGTGCGATGCGGAAAGAGTTAATATTCATGCCGTACGCGGCGTGGCTATTCGCGAATTTCCACTGAAAACCGGATATGGTTTTGCAGATTATCTGCTGTATATCGATGGTAAAGCAGTAGGGGTAATCGAAGCCAAGAAAGCAGGCATTACTCTTACCGGCGTTGAAACGCAATCGGACAAATACACACAAGGCTTGCCGGATGGATTGCCGCGCTGGAGTAATCCGCTGCCGTTCTCGTATCAATCGACGGGAAACGAAAACCGCTTTACCAATCGCCTTGATCCCGCTCCACGTTCGAGGTCAGTATTTGCATTTCATACACCAGTACTGCTGGCGGAATGGCTGAACAATCCACCAGCACACACTGTACAGCAGAGCCTGCCGCAGTATTATCAAACGGGCAGTACTTTCCTTGCTCGCCTGCAACAGATGCCACCTCTGAAAGAAGAAGGGCTGTGGCCTGCCCAGATCAAAGCCATACATAATCTGGAACAATCACTCAAGGAAAACCGTCCGCGCGCATTGATTCAGATGGCTACTGGTTCTGGCAAAACCTTTACTGCCATCTCCTTTATCTACCGCCTGATCAAATTTGCTGGCGCCCGACGGGTACTGTTCCTGGTCGACCGCGGCAATCTTGGCGACCAAACGCTCAAAGAATTTCAGCAATACGCTTCGCCCTACAACAATTTCAAGTTCACCGAAGAATACATCGTTCAACGTCTGCAATCGAATATAATCGATACCACCGCGCGCGTATGCATCTGCACCATCCAGCGCATGTATGCTATGCTTAAAGGCAAGGAGTTGGCGGAAGACCTCGAGGAAGAGCCGGTGGACAAGCTCGGCGGCCTGTTCAAACGACCGGAACCGATTGAGTATAATCCGGCTATCCCTATTGGAACCTTCGATATTATCGTGACTGACGAATGTCACCGTTCCATCTACAATCTGTGGGCGCAGGTGCTGGAGTATTTCGATGCTTACCTGATTGGTCTCACTGCCACACCCAGCAAACAAACCTTCGGTTTCTTCCATCAGAACCTGGTGATGGAATACAATCACGAAATGGCCGTGGCCGACGGCGTCAACGTCAACTACGACGTCTACCGCATTCGCACCCAGATCACTGAAAGAGGCTCGAAGGTGGAATCCGGCTACGCCGTGCAGATCATGGAGCGCGACACGCGCAAAAAGCGCTGGGAACAGCTCGATGACGATTTCAGCTATGACCCAAACCAGCTAGACCGCAATGTGGTTGCCCCGGACCAGATCCGCACCATTATCCAGACTTATCGTGACAAACTGTTCACCGAAATTTTCCCTGGCCGCAGCTGGGTACCCAAGACGCTTATCTTTGCCAAGGATGATGCGCACGCGGAAAACATCGTCGAGATTGTGCGTGAGGAATTCGGCAAGGGCAACAATTTTGCCCAGAAGATCACTTACCGCAGCTATGGGGCAGGGGGCGCGAAACCCAAAGACCTCATCAACGAATTCCGCACCAGCCCCATGCCGCGTATCGCTGTCACAGTGGACATGATCGCCACCGGCACCGATATCAAGGCAGTGGAAGTCGTCATGTTCATGCGCGCTGTCAAATCACGTGCTTTCTTCGAGCAGATGAAAGGCCGCGGCGTACGCGTGATCAAGCCCGACGACCTGCAAAGCGTCACCCCCGACGCCAAAGCCAAGGACCACTTCGTCATCGTCGATGCGGTAGGTGTGTGCGAGCAGGACAAGACCGACTCCCGCCCCATGGAGCAGAAGCCCACCATCAGCTTCGAAAAACTCATGCATCAAAAAGAAAAACGAAGTTGTCATCGACATCATTAGCGCCGATGAAATCATCGACGTCGGCTTCTCGCCTGAAGCCCTCGACCGCGCCAAGGGTGTGGTCCAATCCTTCGAGCAATTCATTCAAGCGCACAAGGACGAAATCACCGCTCTGCAGGTGCTCTACAGCAAACCTTACAAACAACGTCTCACTTTCGATGCCGTAAAAGAACTCGCTAATGCTATTGAAAAGCCGCCGTATTTATGGAACGAATCGCAACTGTGGAACGCTTACGCTGCGTTGGAAAAATCCAAGGTCAAAGGCGCCTCTGGCCGCCGCATCCTTACCGATCTGGTTTCGCTGGTGCGCTTCGCCATCCACCAGGACAACGAACTCATCCCGTTCCCTGAACGTGTCAACGTCAACTTTAATGCCTGGGTAGCCACTCAGAGCCGTCATTCCGGCGAAGGCCGGAATCCAGAGCCTTTCACCCGCGACCAATTCCACTGGCTCGAAATGATCCGTGACCACATCGCTGCTAACCTCAGCATCGAGCCTGATGATTTCGAGTTGCCACCATTTACGCAACAGGGCGGACTCGGCAAAGTGTATCAACTGTTCGGCGATCAGCTGAGCGCGATCATTGAAGAATTGAATGAGACGTTGGCAGCATGAATAACACTTTTATCGCGGACGATACGTCGGCACATGACGAATGGCCAGTCATCCCAATCGAGCAAGTGGCTGAAATCAACCCTCGCGTTGATAAGTCAGCTATTCCTGATGATCTACCCGTATCGTTTGTACCGATGTCTGCAGTTGGCGCTGGCGACGGCACAATTCGCGTTGATGAAACACGACTGGCGCTTGAAGTGAAAAAAGGCTTCACTGCTTTCCTCGAAGGCGATGTTCTCTTTGCAAAGATCACACCCTGCATGGAAAACGGAAAGATGGCGGTCGTGCCGAAAATCGTTAACGGTTACGGCTTCGGTTCAACTGAGTTTCATGTGCTTCGGCCAAAGTCTGGAATGGATGCGAAGTATCTCTATTACTACGTGTCGAGTCAGAGTTTTCGTGCCAAAGCAGAGAGGAATATGACTGGTGCTGTCGGTCAGCGGCGCGTGCCTGCGCCTTACCTCAAGGAATGCACGATTCCCGTTGCGCCTCTCGACCAACAAAAACGTATCGTCGCAGAAATTGAAAAACAATTCTCCCGCCTCGACGAAGCTGTCGCTAATCTCAAGCGCGTCAAGGCCAACCTCAAGCGCTACAAAGCCGCCGTCCTCAAAGCTGCCGTCGAAGGCCGCCTTGTCGAAACCGAAGCCGAACGTGCCCACCGCGAAGGCCGCCGCTTTGAAACCGGCGAACAACTCCTGCAACGCATCCTCGAAACCCGCCGCAGCCAATGGAATGGCAAGAGCAAATACAAAGAACCAGCCGCACCCGGCACCTCTGACCTACCCGAATTGCCGGAGGGTTGGGTGTGGGCAACTGTCGAGCAGCTTTCATATGTCAATGTCGGTTATGCATTTAAGAGCAGTCAATTCGAGGCTGAGGGGGTTCGATTGCTCCGAGGGGAAAACATTGAGCCGGGACGCCTACGCTGGGAAGACACTCGTTATTGGCCCGTGGAGAAAGTAGAAGGCTATCGTTCTCTCCTCGTCCAAGAAGGAGAAATTATCTTGGCGATGGACCGACCCATCGTCACTGCTGGCCTGAAGTTGGCCAGAGCCAGCCATGCAGATCTTCCATGTCTATTGGTTCAGAGAATGGCACGAATGCGTTGCATCAACCGCGAAATGGAAGGCTATTTGTATGTAGCTATGCAGACACAGCGGTTTGTGCGGCATCTTTTAGGCGGCCAAACCGGAACGCAGCTTCCGCATATTAGTGGGTCAGGTATCGCTTCATTTGTTTTGCCACTCCCATCTATGGTTGAACAACACCATATCGTTGCCGAAGTAGACCGCCGCATCACTCTCCTGAGCGAAACCGAGGCACAGGTGGACACCAACCTCCAACGCGCTAAATCACTTAGACAGACTATTCTCATGAGGGTGTTTTCTGGGCTACTGGTAAAGCATCTCTCACCATCTAAAATGATTGCCACAAGTTAGAGGAAGAAAGAATCATGGAAAAGAAAAGGCCAGAGTTTCGCAAACCAAGAGCCACGCAATCGTACGAAACACCCGAAGAGTTGTTCGCCAAACTCCCTAATCGCGCTAAATCGCACGGCTATCTGCGCGGTCCACAAACTGATGCGCTACGCGACTATATGAAGTTGCAGGATAAGACCGACATTGCATGCGAATTACCGACGGGCACCGGAAAGACAATTGTTGGACTCCTCATTGCAGAATGGCGTAGACGTCAAACAGGTGAGAAGGTTGCTTACCTTACACTTACAAATCAGTTGGCGAGGCAGGTACTGCGCGAAGCAGAAAATCTTGGAATCGATTGTGCAAACCTTATAGGGACAAAAGAGACTCGTGACTCCGGTGAAGTAGGCCGCTATACGACGGGACGCGCGATTGGTATAACTACATTTTCAAACCTATTCAATGTCAACCCAGTAGTTCAGACCTCAAACGTTTTGGTATTCGACGATGCTCACAGCGGCGAGCACTATGTGGCCGAGATGTGGACAGTGAGGATTGATGCCGAGGACGACCAATATATATACCAAGAAGTATTGGCGGCTCTCCGCCCTGCATTATCTGAATCACAATTTCGTATAGTTACCGATGAAGCAGGGTCCGCAACGGTTGAGTTAGCAGATGTTCTTACGCGTGCAGATGTCGTTACTAACGTAACCACGGCGCTTAATGAAGCCGAAGAACGGAGAATCCACTTCCCGTGGATTGTTATCCGAAACAATCTCAATGCATGTCTATTTTTCGTGTCGGGGCGCGAGATAGTAATACGACCGATTGCGCCACCGACACATACTCATGCGCCATTCAGTGAAACGAAACAGCGCATCTACATGTCTGCAACATTGGGTGGGGAGGGCGATTTGCTCCGAGGTTATGGCATTACGGGCATTGAGACAATTCGCGTAAAACATGCGCAATGGGGGCGACGTTATATTTTTATGCCAAGCCTTTATTTCGAAGAGGAGAAGTGTCCACAAGTAGTTTCCTCGATTTGGAATGAAATGAGTGAACACCGTGCACTGATCCTTGCGCCATCATTCCCAATTACTGACCGCACTTTTAATTCTATTTCTGCTGGCATGAACCCGAAACCAGACAAACTAGGTGCACGGGATATTGAGAATAGTCTCGACCCATTTACAAGATCGGACAGCGCAGTGTTGTGTCTAGCCGGTCGTTACGATGGTGTTGATCTTCCTGGGGATGACTGCCGGTTACTCGTTATGGCTGAGAGTCCGGGGGCTATTGGGGCTTTGGAACGTCATCTTCGTGAGCACTGGAAACTAGGACCATTGCTTCGTCGCCGTGAGCGAACGAGGTTAATTCAGGGTATGGGGCGTTGCACGCGTGATGCAACCGACTTCGCTGTAATCATATTATTAGGGCAGTCACTAGTCGACAGTATTACGCCATCAGTGTTCTCAAAAACCCTCCCTGGCGAGATACAGCGCGAGCTCACATGGGGCATGGAACAGGGAGAGGTGGCCCGAGAGGATGCTGATGCGCTCACGGAAATGATCGTTGGTTTGCTTAGTGATGAAGAATATCGAAAGAATGCTAATGAAAACATCGTGGAGTTGGATATTCCAGACCAAGCCGTCGATGAGCTTGGGGACGAAGAAAATGGCAAGGCTGAAGTTCTTTACTTTCGAGCAATGTGGAGTGATGACTACACCGGTGCGTATCATGTAGCACGACGAATAGCTGACGATATCAACAAGCCCGAGCTGGCAGGCTATCGAGCGTGGTGGTTGTTTCTTGCAGCTATCGCTGCACAATCAGCAGGAGAAACAGAGGGGGAGATCGATTGCCTGAAGAGAGCAAAGGCAATTGGGATCAATTCCGGTTTTCTGGATAGACTGCTTCGGCTGCGTAGTAAGGGGGCAGTAAAGCCAGTCCATGATGACGCACTGGATGTGCAAGCAGAATCCGTCTGGAACCAACTTGTAAACTGGGGCTGGCAAGGACCAGCTTTTAAAAAGAAGTTGGACGAGATGACGGAGGGCTTGTTGCAGCTGAACAATTACACCAGATTTCACATTGGCTTGGAGCGACTGGGACAGTGTCTAGGTGCCGAGGTAATTCGCTCCACAGCCGATGGTGCTCCAGACGTTGTGTGGGTTTTTCATGATCGGTGCTATACATTCGAGGCAAAGGCAGGAACGCAGCTTTCGAAGAAGTATGTGCTACAGGCAAAAGGTCATCCCGATTGGGTAAAAGCCAAGCGCCCAGAGCTGAACGACTTCTCTGTACAGCCACTGATAGTCTCTGCATGGAATGAAATTGATGAGTTAGCAAAGCCGCACATCAAGGGGCTTAATTTCATATCAACCGCAGATATTTTGAGCTATGGACAAAAAGTTGCAGCTGAGCTCAACAAACTGCGCACGCAATTTGGTGGTAAGGACTTCGGGGCAGTTCGTGATCAGTTGAAAGCTGAAATACGACAGGCGCAATTAGACTGTGACTCAATCGAAAAGCTACTTGGCACTTCTTTATGAAGTTGCAGCAGAGAAATGTGATGGTAAGCGATACTTCCCAAATCGTCCAAAAACTCTGGAACTACTGCAACGTACTACGCGACGATGGCATGTCGTATGGCGACTACGTCGAGCAATTGACTTATCTACTGTTTCTCAAGATGGCTGATGAGCGCACCAAAACACCATACAACCAGAAAAACCCAATACCTGAAAATTACAGTTGGCCGAGTCTGATCAAAAAAGACGGTGACGAACTGTTCGATCATTACCGCCATACGCTTGAGGCGCTGGGCAATGAGAAGGGCTTGCTCGGGCTAATTTTCAATAAATCACAAAATAAATTCCAAGACCCGGCCAAGCTGCGACGGTTGATCGTGGATCTGATCGACAAGGAAACCTGGGTGTCGATGAGCGCCGACGTGAAGGGCGATGCCTACGAGGGTCTGCTGGAAAAGAACGCTCAGGACACCAAGTCCGGCGCCGGTCAGTACTTCACTCCGCGTCCGCTGATTCAGGCCATTGTTGATGTCATGACGCCGAAGCCCGGCGAGACCGTGAGCGACCCGGCCTGCGGTACCGGTGGCTTCCTGCTCGCAGCGCACGACTATGTGGTAAAGCATAACCCGCATATGACCAAGGAGCAGCGCAAGCAGCTCAAGGAGGAAACCTTCAAGGGCTGGGAGCTGGTGCAGGCCACAGCGCGGCTGTGCGCTATGAACATGTTGCTGCACGGCATTGGCAGCCAGGAATTCGAACCCATCGTAGTGTCTGACTCGCTCGCCGCTGACCCTGGTGACCGCTTTGATCTGGTGCTTACCAATCCGCCGTTCGGTAAGAAGAGCAGCACCACAATCGTGGGCGAGGAGGGCAAGGCGAGCCGTGAGCGCGACATCGTCGAGCGCGGCGATTTCTGGACGACCACCTCGAACAAACAGCTCAACTTTGTCCAGCATGTGAAGACATTGCTCAAGCAGAATGGACGCGCTGCGGTGGTGGTACCGGATAACGTGCTGTTCGAAGGCGGGGCGGGTGAGACCATCCGCCGCAAACTGCTGCATGAGTGCGATGTACATACCTTGCTGCGTTTGCCGACGGGATTGTTTTATGCTCAGGGGGTGAAGGCAAATGTGCTATTTTTCGACAAGAAGCCTGCTTCTGAGACGCCTTGGACTAAAAAACTGTGGATTTACGACTTGCGCACTAACATGCATTTCACGCTGAAAACGAATCCTTTGAAGCGGGCAGATCTGGATGAGTTTGTGAAATGCTTCAAACCTGAGAACAGGTTTAACCGTACACCCACGTGGTGTCCAGAAATGGATTCCGGCCCGGAGGCCGGAATGACGGCGAAAGGGAAGGAGAGAGGTAACGCCCCTCACCCCAACCCGGAGGGAGAGGGAGTAAACGGTCGCTGGCGTGCCTTTGATTATGAGGAGCTGATCAAGCGCGACAAGATCAGCCTGGATATTTTCTGGCTGAAGGATGAATCTTTGTCGGATTCCGACAATCTGCCAGCGCCGGATGTGATTGCACAGGAGATTGTAGAGGATCTGGAGGCAGCCCTAGAACAGTTTCGTGAGATTCTCAATGATGTCGATGTTTTCTCAAAAGGGGAAGGACTATGATGTGGCAACTTCTACATTACTGTGTCGTTACTGGGACCATCCCCATCATCGATCTGGCTATGGCTTGTCAGGCAGCGGTACTGGGAAGGTTCAGAAGTTGGGTTGACTAGGAGGTATACGATAAAAGCGGATCACAAGCTCAGAAATACATTCAAATTGTTAGGTAATCTCACATCAACGGTTAGAGATGAATGAAATGATATTCAAATATAAGCGCTGGTATTCTGTGATTCTGGGTTCCTTCATGCTGAGCGTGATAGCCGGTTCCTTCTGTGCATTGGCACTAGCGGCACCTTCAAAGACTCTGATTCGTGGCGCTGCCCTTATTTTCACCATGGATTCTACGATAGGCACAGGTGAGTTAGGGATTATCGAGAATGCCGATATTTTGCTGGATAAAGACAAGATCGCTCAGGTAGGTAAGAATTTGCAAGAGAGTGGTGCTCAGGTTGTGGATGCGACGGGCAAAATTGTTATGCCTGGTTTTGTGGACGTGCATAATCACTTATGGCAATCACTCATCCGTGGCTGTGGCACTGACAAAAACCTCATTGGCTGGCTAGATGCTTGTGTGTTCCCACTGTTTAATCCTGATATTACACTTACTGAAACTGAGGCTTACGCTGGCGTTCGGCTCAGTACTCTGGATCTGATTAACACAGGAGTTACCACAACTGTCGACTGGTCGCATGCCTTTACACCCCAGTTCGTACGGGGGAATATTCGCGCTCTCAGTGACTCTGGATTGCGGTTGTGTTCGCTCATCTTGGTACCGCTGATCCTGCCAGCATAGCTGATATGAAGCTTGTCAAGCAGACAATGATTGACCCCAACCCCAGAGCCACTTTTCAAGTGGCTTCACACCCTTCGGAGGCATTTCGATCCGATCTTATTGCAATGTCTAAGCTGGCCAAGGAATTGGGCGTAAAGCTGCATGTGCATTTGCTTGAGAATATTGCGCAACGTGAAGATAAAGCATTTCATGTGCTAAAAGAGGCGAATGCACTAGGGCCAGATCTGCTGGGGGCTCATGGGATACATCTCACTGATCAGGAAATTAATATCCTGGCTGAACATGATGTGCGTATCTTGCATAATCCCCTTAGTGATATGCGCTTAGCTTCTGGGGTCATCCGTTTGCCTGAGCTGAAACAGGCTGGTGTTCAAGTAGGTCTAGGCATTGATGGCGGAACGAATGATACAAGTGACATGTTTAACGATATGCGCGCTGCATTGGGGTTGCAACGCGCCATATCGCTTCAAGCTGGCATATTTCCTCGGGTTGCTGACGTGCTGCGTATGGCCACGGTGGATGGAGCCAAGCTGTTGGATATGTTTGATCGCATTGGCTCCCTGACACCTGGTAAAAAAGCCGACTTAATTATCATCAATCCGGGAAATGTCAACTTTGCTCCGAGCTTTGATTGGGTCAATCAAATCGTTTTTAACGGCCAGCCTGTGAATGTTGAGTGGGTATTTGTCGACGGGCAATCCTTGAAAAGAAAAGGAGAGCTGGTGGACGTGGATCCTGAGACGATTATGGAAGCGGCGCAGAAGGCTGCCACTCGAATCAGGCGCGATCTATTACCATGTAAATAGTACAGAAAAAAGAGCTAAACTAGTTAGCTGGGGCATAGTCTTGCCATGCTACTGACCAATTCACCTTTCGGTAAGAGAGCAGCCGCATGCGTGCAGTATGTATCCCTTGCTGCGGTTACTGTCCGGATTGTTTTATATCCAAGATATGAAGGAAAATGTGCTGTTCTTTGGCAAGAAACTTGCCGATGAAATCCTCCGGGCCAAGAGAATCCGTACTGTCTTTATTTTCCCATTCAGGTAGCATTAATCTTCATTCTTTATAATAGGTGCATCGCATCAGAGAATTTAAATGACAGCCAATATTATTTGTTATCATACCCTCTTTGTACTTCAATACTGCAGCTATGGATAATCAAATCCAATCCGCGTTTACTCATGATTTAAGCTGGATATTCGTGAATTTGTTAGATTACTCAAGCAAGTTTCCTCTTCTCTCCAGGTATTCATCAAGAAATATTATGTTGTTCCCTGTCTGACAGATTAAATTAAAAACCATCCGTTCTATGTAGTTAGTTTAAGAATTTTGATGAGCAAGCTATAATGAAATTTTCCCGTATTCTTATGAAGAGCATTCTTTGGTTAGTGCTATGTTTGGCAGTACTTCCTGTTTTTGCACAGCAGCCTACCTTGTCGGTCGCAGCAAAATCTTACATACTCGTTGATTTTCACACCGGTAAAACACTGATCAGTCAAAATGAGCATGAGCGTCTTGAGCCAGCCTCACTCACTAAGCTGATGACAGCTTATGTGGTTTTTTCCGAGCTAAAGCAGAACCGTATCAAATTGGATCAAGTGGTTCCCGTTTCTAAAGCAGCCTGGAAAATGGTGGGTTCTCGCATGTTTATTCAACCCAATAAGCCGGTGACAGTGGATGAATTGATTCGTGGCATGATTGTGCAATCCGGAAATGATGCCTGTGTTGCGCTGGCTGAACTGATTGCAGGGTCTGAAGATATGTTTGCCCATAAGATGAATGAGGAAGCGGCTCGTTTGGGTATGACCAATACGAATTTCACCAATTCGACTGGATTGTCCCATCCCAAACATTACAGCACGGCACACGATCTTGCACTCTTGTCGGCCGCCATTATTCGTGAATTCCCGGAATATTACCCTCTCTATTCATTGCGTGAATATACCTATAATGGCATTACTCAACCCAATCGTAATCGATTGCTGTGGGTGGATCCTACGGTAGATGGCATGAAGACAGGCTGGACGGTGGCTGCTGGTTACTGTTTGATTACGTCATCCCAACGGGATGAGCGCAGGTTGATTTCAGTCGTCATGGGAACTGCATCAGCTAATGCACGTTCCAAGGAAAGTCAACGTTTATTGAATTACGGCTATCAATTCTTTGATACGGCGCATCCCTATAAAAAGGATCAGGAAATTACTGTTCTGCCAATCTGGAAAGGGGCACAGAATACGCTCAAGGTGGGATTTGACCGTAATATCTATTTTACTTTACCCAAAGGGCAGGCTGAAAAAATAAAGGCCAAAATGGAATACAAGCAGCCTGTCATTGCCCCTATCAATCAAGGGCAAGAAGTAGGTACCGTTAAATTCAGCCTGGGTGATCAGGAAATCGCAGCTTATCCACTCGTTTCCCTGGAAACGATAGGTGAAGCCGGTATTCTTGGGCGCGCCTGGGATAGCCTCCATATGCTCTTTAATTAATTCCTGGAAAAAAAATATGATTTACCTCAATGGCAAGTTTATGCCGATTGAAGAGGCTTATGTACCGGTACTAGACCGAGGATTCATTTTTGGTGATGGGGTTTATGAAGTCATCCCCGTCTACTCGCGCAAGCCATTTCGCCTCGCAGAGCACCTGGCTCGCTTGCAACATAGCCTGAATGGCATCCGGCTTAACAATCCCCATACGAATGAAGAATGGCATGCTCTTATCGAGCAGATCATTGCCAGTAATGCTGCTGACGATCAATATCTCTATCTGCATATCACGCGCGGGGTAGCCAAGCGTGATCATGCATTTCCGGCGGGTGTTTCTCCTACTGTGTTCATGATGAGCAACCCATTGTTAGTTCCACCCCAGGAGCTATTGTTGACGGGCGTGCCGGCCATTACTGCTTCCGACAATCGGTGGGGGAGATGCGATATCAAGGCTATCGCATTGCTGCCGAATGTCTTGCTGCGTCAACTGGCGATTGATGCGGGGGCTATGGAGACCATTCTTCTGCGTGACGGCTTTTTAACTGAAGGTGCCGCCAGTAATATTTTTATCGTAAAAAATAATGTATTGTTAACGCCCCCCAAGAGCCATTTGATGTTGCCCGGGATAACGTATGATGTCGTGCTGGAATTAGCTCAAGCCCACGCCATTCCCCATGAGGTAAGAGAAATCGCAGAAGGGGAGCTTCGTACAGCGGATGAAGTGCTGCTGACTTCTTCCACCAGAGAAGTCATGCCAATTGTATCACTTGATGGGAAAGCCATTGGGGATGGCAAACCAGGAGCTATGTTCAAGCAACTTAACCAGCTTTATCAGCAATATAAGGCAAGTACGATGCGTGCTGGAAATTCTGCCGTTTTATCAGAATAATGAGTTTTGGGATATAAACGGTTACACAGACTATGACAGAACAGCCTTCGCTTATTGAATATCCTTGCGATTTCCCCATCAAGATTATGGGTCGAGCACAGCAGGGGTTTACTGAAACGGTGCTGAATATTGTCAAAACTCATGCACCAGATTTTAAGGAAACTTCACTGGAAGTAAGAGCGAGCAAAAATGGTAACTATTTATGTATAACCTGTACGATTTGGGCGGTTTCACGCGCACAACTCGATGCACTCTATCAGGAGCTTCATGATCACCCCATGATCATGCTGGTATTTTGAAGTTTCCATAAGGTGGAAAATTTACGGTTTAGGCCAGAGCAGATATCGTTGGCCATGAAAATAAGAGAACTGGGTACGGTAGATTATCTCGTAACCTGGCAAGCCATGAAGGAGTTTACCGCTCATCGTACTGAACATACACCTGATGAAATCTGGCTGCTGCAGCACTCACCAGTCTATACCCAGGGTATTGCCGGCAGACCGGAGCATTTGCTCTATCAGAATAATATCCCGGTTATCCAAACCGACCGCGGCGGGCAAATTACTTTCCATGGCCCAGGACAGCTCATCACCTATTTATTACTTGATCTGCGCCGTTTGAAGCTGAATGTAAGAGAGTTAGTCAGAAAGATGGAGAGGGCTGTGATAGACTTGCTACAAGAATATCACGTGCATGCAGAGGGCCGCGTAGATGCGCCAGGCGTTTATGTAAGTAATGCCAAGATTGCCTCATTGGGATTAAAAATTAAAAATGGTTGTTGCTACCATGGGATTGCATTGAATGTAGACATGGATTTAACCCCTTTTTCTGCAATCAATCCATGCGGTTATGCGGGACTGCGTGTCACCCAAACCAGAGATCTGGGTATTGCCGATAAAATGGAAGTGCTAGGCTCGAAAATGATCAAAAAACTACAATTAAAACTTGCTGAAGGGAGTAACATCTAACGCCATGACCACTGATAGGCACGAAAGAGGAATTGCTAAAACAGCGCGCAATCCAATCAAAATAACGGCTCAACAGCCTAGTGAGATACTGCGCAAGCCATCATGGATACGGGTACGCTCATCTAATAGTCAGACTTATACCGAAGTTAAACGCTTGCTGCGGGAGCATAAACTGCATACGGTGTGTGAGGAAGCTTCCTGTCCTAATATTGGCGAATGCTTTGGTAAAGGAACCGCCACTTTCATGATTTTGGGCGATCTTTGTACCCGGCGTTGTCCTTTCTGTGATGTGGCGCATGGCAGACCCTTACCACCTGATTCTGAAGAGCCATTACATCTGGCAAAATCTATCGCAGCATTGAAGCTTAAATATGTCGTGATCACCAGTGTGGATCGTGATGATTTGCGCGATGGGGGAGCACAACACTTTGTCGATTGCGTGCGTGAGATCCGGGCTCATTCACCACTGACTAAAATTGAACTTCTGGTGCCGGATTTTCGTGGCAGATTGTCGGTTGCGTTGGAAAAATTATCTGCGTGTCCTCCCGATGTGCTCAACCATAACCTTGAAACAGTGCCACGTTTATATAAGCAATGCCGCCCGGGTGCCGATTATGCGCATTCTTTAAAATTGCTGAAAGATTTTAAAGCTGCTTTTCCAGCTATTCCTACCAAATCCGGTTTAATGTTAGGACTGGGAGAAACCGATAGTGAAATTATCGAGGTGTTACGAGATTTGCGTGAACATAATGTCGATATGCTCACCATCGGCCAATACCTACAACCCAGCATCGGACACTTGCCTGTCATGCGGTATGTATCACCCGAAGACTTCAAGGAGTTTGAGCGTATGGCCATAGAAATGGGCTTCAGTAACGCTGCCTGTGGCCCTATGGTGCGTTCCAGTTACCATGCCGATCAACAAGCACATGAAGCAGGGGTGAAATAGCTTTTTGACAGCGTTCGATATAATACTTTGATTGGAAGGCCTGAGAGACCTGATAGAATGCTTGGGTCTATTAGATCATGTGAGTAGGGGCTATATAAAAAAATAGCAACACATCGAAAAGACGGTGCATAGCAGAAAGGTGATTAATAAACTAAGCTCTGCACCGTAAAAATGGAGAAAGCTATGAAAGAAAACCGGTACACAGCAGCTTAGGGGAGAGAGAAGAACATTAGCAGTTGTGTACCGTAATCCCATAAACCAGGATTACTTGTTATGACTTAGTATTTCCGAGAAAGTTTAAATATAGCTGTAAATAAGGGAGTTAAAGCAGATCATGCACGGCTTCTTGAACGGATTGATAAAGTGCAAAATTTGTCATAGTCTTCTTGCTATACTTTATCTTTTTTATATCCCTCTTGGCGCTATATTTCGGCTATAAACTGCACTTAAATGTAATTAATAAAACCCCACCTGAAATAATCAAAGATAATCAAAGCCAACGAGAAGCCGGAGCAAATAGCCAAGGAATCATCAGAGAAAAAAAGAGAGGTGCCAGTAAGGCCTTAGGAGACGGCCTTAGGAAGAAGGAAACGCTGGCACCGAAGAAGCTACACAAAAAAGATACTATGTATTGACTATTATACGGTTCAGCATTACGCCCTTATGACATCTTTGTGACATGCGCATACTTCTTGATCGATTCTCTAAATGTTGGGAAATGCCTTCGAGATTTTGCTGAAGGCAAAACTTTATAGCATTTACTGGTTTATTCGAGCCGCTCATAAGCCATCTGAGCGTCTTAAATATTATGGATATGCTGAGGTCGAAAAAAAACGCCTAATTAACTTAAGTGTCGATCGTGGACTACGTTTGCTTTGCCATCATCTGGTTAACTGAAACCATTTCTCGGAAAGAAGCCCAATAAAGCGAAAGGTGTAAGCCACCAGTCCGGCTATCAGATTAACAAAAAAGTTAACTGGGCTGCGATGGCGGGAATGCTAGATTTGCGAGATATTTTTCAATTGGTCATTGACGGCCTCAATGATCGAGCGTTTACGTAACAGCAGCTTGTCAAAAAGTGGCAACAGCTTGTTTTTCATATTCTTGCACACCTTGGTGATGAGCTGCACACCTTGCTCACACCTTGCTCCCAGAGTTGCTCAAACAAGGAGTAACCGCAAGATATAACCCCGGTCACCAAAGAGCTTGCCAAATAAGGAGCGCGTCAACTCTAGCACCGGGTCACGGTCATCCACATTGCCCGCCGTGATTTTGACTCCTAGCAATTCCCCCTAGTCATTAATGACCAGGTGCAACTTGAACCCATAAAACCAATCCACACTGGTCTTTCCCCGGGCAGCAAACTCTGCCATTACTTGATGCGACCCAATGCGGCGATTGTGGCACACACTGATCTTATCGCCTAACAAGTTAAGTATGATTCAGAATGTACAGGACTAGAAGAGCATCTCGACGGTTCGGTTTTGTTATTTACGTAGTGTCTTGACCTGTGTCCATTTGTGTTCGATGGAATAATGAGAATACTCTTTGAATCATTTCTAACTGGTTTGTCTATAGTCGAATCAATGAAGCTGATCCCACTGCAGCGTCCAAAGCGGCTGGTTAGAAAACAGCACAAAGGTACCAAGTACCTTGCAATAGTAAACCATACGTCACAGAACCACACACCAGCGCCACAGCCCGAAAAAATCGCACCTGTTACTTATACGCTTGTCTCAGACCGTGTGGACTGGTCAAGAGTGTCGGCGTGCGTATCTAGCAAAAAACAATGTATCTGCGATGGTCACAGCGTAGAACGGCTGGTGATACCTGATGAAACTTGTCGGCTTGCGTCGAAACATAGCTTTCCACGTTCACCCAAACCAACTATCTCAATAAAAATACTTAAATAACGACTAGCTATTTTAAGTTTAAGTACATTATTGCCGTTATTAGCATCTTAATTAAATTAGATAAGATGAGAAATGGGTATACAAGATCGTGATTATTATTATGAAAAACGTGATGAACAGAACCTAATTAGAAAAGATAGAATACATACTATAAAGAACTCTTCTAATAAGAGTTCATTTAAAGCTATAGCCCGAGTTATTTTTATTTGGTTTTCTATAATATTATTTTTTTATAATTTTTTATTACTATAACCCCCAATTACAGAATAAATTTCAAACTATTCAAAAATCATTTACTGATGAAAATTTAGCTACAAGTTTTGCGATTTTACGCAATTGTGAACCCGTGCCTTCTCACGGCTCTTCTTATGTTATTGAGCCATCAGCAATGAAACGTTCAGATATACTTTATTCTGGGTTGGAAATACAGAATAAACATAATTATCCAATAGTGGCGGTTTTGTCTGATTTATCAGGTACCAAAAAATTCTTAGCTGTTTCGGTATCCTCTGGTAGCACTACTCAAGTTAGTATGCCGATTGGTCAATATGGGATGCAGGTTTTAACTGGGTCTGAATGGTGTAATCTCAAGGAAGGATTTTCAGACGGAGCAAATATATCTATTACCAATGGAATTTTAATCAACGTGGGCGAGACAAGCTTCTTACGGCTTAATGCTACAGGGCAACGGCCAGAGCAATTTTCGATTAATTTTGATGTGCCTCGCTCTTATAATTCTAAAATATTAAATCAGCCTGCTGAAGTGTCTAGCTTAAAGAGGCTTGACCTACTACAAACTCGTGAAGGCCATTATTTCAGCTCAGGAACTATAAACCAATTACCAGTCGTTTTTATGATTGATACTGGAGCCACTAATGTATCAATCTCTTCAGAAGTTGCGTCTAGAGCTGGTATAAAAAAGTGTTCTCCTAAGCTTGTATCTACTGCTAATGGCAATGTTAATGCTTGTACAGCAATTGTGCCTAAAATTACGTTTGGGAAATTTAAACTTGATAATGTAGAAGTGACAATTATGCCTAATATGTCATCTGATTCTTTATTAGGTATGAATGTTCTAAAGAATTTCCGAATTGAACAGGTAGGTAATATTATGAGAATCTCTTCACAGTAATATCTTTATTCTGACTTATAGAACACATAAAGGCGACTAGCAGAAAATAAGGGTGGTACCCTGACAGGTCGGGTCGCTTACCCCGAAGGGGTAGGATGTCAGGGGGAACCCTTTTTTCGTCGCGGGTAAAACCGCAATGTCGCCAGCTTCGCATTGTTTCCAGACTCTCAGCCCCTTACAAAGCATGCGATATTGATCATACGTAGTTATTAAACTACACTACATTGAAATGGTCGAAATACAACAAACTGAAACATTTAAAAAATGGTGGGGGAGACTTAAAGACGAACGTGCCCGCGGCTTGATTCTTTCGCGATTGGGACGCCTTACCTACGGCCACACTGGCAACGTAGAACCTATAGGGCAGGGAATTAGTGAATTACGTGTCCATTATGGTCCAGGTTATCGAATTTATTTTCAGAAGCGAAAAAACGCCATCATTGTTTTACTCTGCGGTGGCGACAAAAGCACGCAGGATAGAGACATTAAAACTGCAAAGCGTTTAGCTGAAGAATGGAGCGAATGACATGACTGAAAAACTGACTACTTTTGATATAGCTGAAGAATTGACCTCTTCCGAGGCCATAGCGGCGTATATGGCCGATGCTTTTGAATCAGACGATGCTAGCTATATTGCCCACGCGCTAGGCGTTGTTGCCCGATCTAAAGGCATGAAACAGATTGCGGAACAAACTGGTCTTTCCCGCGAACAGCTTTACCGTTCTTTTAGTGAAAACGGCAATCCTACCCTTAAAACAACGCTAGCTGTCATGAAAGCTCTTGGCATCAAGCTGACAGCAAAAGTATCGACAGACGATGAAACAACATTAGAAGCCTTATGATTATCGTCATGCTGTAGCATTCTCCACCAAATGCCGGTATTGATACAAACCCAATCCATATCTGCATTACCTTTCAACGAGTTGCGCTTTCTCGGTATCACAGCCCGAGCTCTCTTCTACGTTATCTGTTCCCGTAACCATTTGCTGTCATAGCCCTTGTCCGCAATCATCGCTTTTGCGTCAGGCAACCTGGCAATCAAATCAGGTGCGGCAGAACAGTCATTGACTTCTCCACCGGTAATTTCAAACTCAACTGGCAAGCCATAACCATCAACCGCTCCATCAACCGCTAAATGGATCTTTGCGGTATTGCCTGCACGGCTTTTGGCCTTCAGCCTGCGGTTCTTGACTCGCTGCTCCCACACTTGGCTTTGCGCTTTAAATAGCTGCCATCAATAAATTCCCATTCCCAATCCAGATCAATAGTCAATGCTTTGAAAATATTGATCCATTTCCTGCTCAATGACCATGCATTGAATCTTTTATAGATGGAATTCCAGCAGCTGAACGCCTGGGGTAGGTCGCTCCACGGACAGCCAACCCGCATTCGATACAGTATTCTTTCTACTGTCATGCGCAGATTGCACTTGTTACCAATCGATTCTTGAAGCAGAATCTTCTCCAGCTTCGACCAGTACTCATCATTGAGCATCATTCGGGCATCGCAAACTCGTTTTGTTGGTGATATGGGAGCCCCAATATCACGAGTTTGTTTCTATTTATGAAATACTTATCTTAAAACGTCAATAGACCCTAATAACTTATAGAAAAAATTCATTAGGTAATCAGTTTTTCTCCTGATTCTTTTACGTCTATTGAATTGCGTATAATGTGTAGATTGTCACCTATAAACGACAAATAACTAGCGCTAGCGGGCTTTATCGGTGCCAATGTCAAAACCGTTGTGACAAGTAGAGCAATTGTTACACCAGCTGCTGCACTTCTTGAATTTTTCAAACAGCTCTCAAAAACCTTCCTTCTTCTTTCGTCTTTTTCTGTAACTAAGTTACTTGCTGCTATTACTTCTAGCGGATCGACTTCAATATACTTCGCTAATTCTATACATACAGCGTCGTTTAATCCGTTTCTTCCTGTTTTTACTGTCCTCAGGTAACTATCTGTTACACCAAGCATTTTAGCTAGCTCTATTTGCTTTCCTGCTTTTTTTTCTCCCATTTCAATAAATGTTTTTATGTTCATAGCATAATCTCCTTGACAGTAGTAATTCCTACTGATAGTTTATTCAGTAGGAATTACTACTGAATTGTTAAAGCGTCATCCTACAGTTCAAATTTCCTTGCGTCAAATGTGGTCATTTTGTGAAGAGCCTCGAGGAGCAGGAGCGGACGCTTCAGCGTCTGCGACGCGACGAGAAGGCGATGAATAATTTAAATGTTAATAATCGGGAGAAAAAATGAGAGTTTTAGTATTGAATGCAAAACGTACCCACGGTCTTAAAAAAGCAGATGGCAAACCTTATGAAATGTATGAGCTGACCGTTGCTTTGCCCATTCGTCCAGTTGCCCAAGGTAACTACAACATGGAAGGCTTTGGTTACGATGTAGCGTCACTTCCACTTGACCCAGCAGCTTATCAAAAATTTGCCCCAGTTCTTACCCAGCCCAGAATTTTTGAATTGATCAAAGAGCCGATGATTATGTTCGGAGAATTGAAAGATACTGTGGTCGGCTTTAACGATCCTAAATAGTTCCAATGGCTAGTAACACTATGCCATTCAGTCTCAATTTGAGACTTTTTCACTGTTAAGTACTTTAATTTCAGGTTGGGAAAATGAGCTATGCGGAAGAAAAAAACATCTTTATTGACTGGATCACCATTAGTCAAGTTCATGAAGGCGCAAGCCTCCCAGTCATCGCAAACGGAGCAGTCGTCTTTTATGACGGATTCGGTATACCGCGTTTTGAAAAAGCTAGCCCCGCGCGCTTTGTCGGCTCATATGAAACAAGTCTGCAAATCAAATGTGACGGTAGCTTTGTTTCACTCTCAGGAAACGTTGGAAGGTTTTCTCGTCGTGACAACCTTTTCAACCATGGTTGGCGAGAAACTCTCGCGAAATGTAACCGAGTCATGCTGGATAAATCGCTCCCAATTTTCACTCCTCGGGGGCTTTCGCCTGATCTCACAGAATCACGCGGTGCGCGTCTTTCACGCTTGGACATCACCGCTAATTTTGCGTGTGGTTCCGAGTCCCAAGCTCGACACCTTATCCGCCGGCTTGCTGATCGCTCCGTCTCACGTATGAAAAAGGGTAGAGCTGGTGATGAGTCTGTCTGGTGGTCTAATACTCGTCATATGATTAAAGCTTATATCAAACACATAGAAATGGAGAAACACGGCATGAAAACAGATGATCCTGTTTATCAATGGTGCAGAGACAATGGAATAGTACGTGTAGAAGTAGAACTTAAGCGCCGTATGCTGCAAAGCGAAGAACTCGACAAACTGGAAAATATAACTGACGAGAAAATTCATCAAATTTTTGAGGAAGAAACAGAAATTTTCCGCCGTGTTGATCGTAGTGACGAGCCTGACATCTTGGATTCCATTCCTGCTCGTTATCGCCTCACGGCTGCTGCATGGCTCGCCGGCGAAGATATTTCTACCCTTATGTCGAGAGCAACGCTTTTTCGTCATGCCAAGATTTTACGGGAATACGGAATAGATGTACTTGAACCTCGCAATATCACCAAATTCCCAACCAAAGTACACGTTATCGAACTTAAACCAGTTTCGCCTCCTGACTGGTACAAGTTCGATGACGAATTTAATCAACCTTTGAAACTTGTAGTGAACAAGTAATGCACAACCTCAAGCAATTGTTACAGCGTAACGAATGCTTGGGGGTGTGCACAACCAAAACCATTAAACATTTTCAAAAGGAGTTTTAAATGAATCAACTTAAGCAACAAATTCAAGCACTTTTGACGCTTTCTCTAGCCGTTCTAATTTATCCCTTTATGCTAGCTACCAGCTTTCTTAAAAGGGCGCTATTGTCGATTTCTCAACGATTTAAGCGAATGGTCTATCGCACTGTTGCTTTATTCGCTTTTTTCATTGCTGGTCTATCAAGTGCCCATGCTGCTGTACCTGCTGATGTCACCACTGCTATTACTACCGCCGTTACTGACGTTGGAACTGTGGGTGCTGCTATCCTTGGTGTGATCGTTGCAATCATGGC
>NZ_FORD01000139.1 GCF_900113925.1 Nitrosomonas sp. Nm34 | reverse complement strand
CGGCGACAGGTTTATAAAAGTCACATCAGGCTTTGATTACAAGGCTGCGAATGGCCGTAATTATCCGGTAACCGTCGAAAAAACAGGGAAAATTGATGCTTCCAAGATCGGTAAAGCGGTAGTCAAGCTTGCTAAGGTAGCTACCCCTATATCATTAGGTATAGCATTTTATGAAGTTACTTGTGAACTTGCTGATATATGCAAAAAAGATGATGCAGATGAATGGTCTACCAATGGAGCACCAGAAGGATATGAACTATATCCACTTACTACTACTAATAATCATTGGAGAACAAACACACTTCCTGCTACAAATGCACCTACGCCAAAATTGTCATGTGATCTAGCAATCCCACTGTATTCACAATTTCCAGATTTGCGCTATGAATTGGTCGGTACATCACATACTTGTAGAAGTCCACAATACGGTTTTACTATGTATATATTGGAGCAAAGTGGATGTGCGCCCCATTACACGCTTGTGAATGGTACATGCAAGCTTGAAGGTTCAACTCAGAGACCACCTACTCAACAGGATTGGAATGACGCTGAAACAAAATTCAATGATCCTCGTTTCGATGTGCAGTTGATCGTGAATGGTGAACCGATACCAGTTAACACACCTTCTTTGACATCTGCGCCGCCGGTCAAACTTCATGAAGAAGAAACCGTCATGAAAGATGATCAGGGCAATGTGACAGGTACGCAAAAGCGCACGACTTCATTGACGATAACTGACAGCGCAACCAGTGCAAATCCCGGATCAATTACAACGACTGAAAATACGACCATCACCAACTACAATACAAGCAATCAGATAACGAGCACGACCGAGATTACGAACAATGCATTGCCACCGGAAAATGACAAGCCAAAAACAATTAATGTTACGTTTGATGATGCCCAGGACGTAGTTCTACCCACACAAGAAATAGAAGCGCCTCTCAATACGACTTCATGGGGTGAAGGCACTTGTCCAGCACCTATTTCAATCAGTACATCACTTAAGGATTTCACCATACCGACACAGCAATACTGCGATTTTGCAACGGCTTCACGTCCGTTTGTATTGCTGATAGCTGGCATTACCGCACTCTTTATTATTACAGGATTTAATCGAGGTCAATCATGACAGATATGATTATTGCGTTGGGATCGTTTCTAACTCAAACAGTGGGACCGCTTGCACGTCGTGTCCTGCTTGGTCTTGGATTCGGCTATCTAACATTTGGATCTATCAGCACGGCTATTAATTCCTTAATAACCAGTGCGCAAGGCTATTTCGGCGGTATTCCGTCATTTGCGCTGAATCTTTTGCAGATGGCAGGGCTCGGACAGGCCCTTGGTATTATCGCGGGCGCCATACTGGTTCGGATTGCTTTCGGAACACACAAAACTATCGGCATTCTTTCTCAATCATAAATCATGGCTATCAATCTAATATCAGCGGTTCCAGGCGGTGGCAAATCATCCTACATTGTCTGGCATGTCATCAA
>NZ_FORD01000057.1 GCF_900113925.1 Nitrosomonas sp. Nm34 | reverse complement strand
CGGTTTCCCCCTTGCGTTTCACTACGGTTGTCGTTACTAACTCCGGTTATCTCCTCTCAGATAACAAGTTTTAACCCATGCCGGGCACACTAGGGAGTCGAGAAGAAACTCGACTCCCCAAGTTCTACTGTTAAAACAGTAGTGAAATTCGTTGAGATATTTTTATAAAATTTTGGCCGCATAAAGTGATGGCAGAGTTTGCTGCTCGGGGAAAGACCTGCGTGGGTTAGTTTTATGGTTTCAAACTGTATTTGGTCATCAATGACCAGGGAAAATTGCTGGGAGTGAAAATAATGGTGGGCAATGTTGATGACCGTGATATGGTGCCGGAACTGGCGCGTTCTTTGTTTGGAAAACTCTTTGGTGATCGGGGCTATGTCTCGCACCCGCTCTTTGAGCAACTCTGGCAGCAGGGCGTGCAGCTCGTCACCAGGGTGCGTAAGAACATGAAAAACAAGCTGTTGCCGCTATTTGACAAACTCCTGTTACGTAAACACTCCATCATTGAGACTGTCAATAATCAATTGAAAAATATCTCGCAAATCGAGCATTCCCGCCATCGCTGCTCATTTAACTTCTTTGTTAATCTGATAGCCGGGCTGGTACTTACATTTTTCGGGAGAAGAAACCCTCACTTAACATTAGATTTTCTCAAACTATTCCAGCCGTAGTGTCATGATTCTTATGTCGAACTCGCGTTAATTAAGCTCCTTCATCCAAAACGGAGTTAACTAAGATAAGTTTATTGACTAACCTAACATCTCCATCAGCTTCCTGATGCGCTTGACCCGTTCTGCCGCATCCGGAATTTTCACTTGGACTTTCAGGCGATCTGGGCCAGCCAGACTATATTCCCGGCCACTTTGAATAAGTGTGATAATTTTGCCTGCTTCTACAGGGGGGTTGGGCGCAAAATGAATGAGAATACTGTCGGTGCTGGCATCAACCCGCACAATGCCAAGCGGTTTGGCAGCAATACGCAGACGGTGGCAGTCAAGTAGCGCTCGGGCTGGGTCAGGTAACAAACCGAAGCGATCAATCAGTTCCCGGTGCATATCATCCAGCTGCCCATCATTGATACAGTTGGCCATGCGTTTATACAGCACCAGGCGTTCATGGATATCATTGCAATACTCTTCTGGCAGTAAAGTAGGCACATGCAGGTTGATTTCAGTGGCAATACCAAGTGGATGCTGCATATCTGGCTCACAGCCTGCTTTGAGTGATTTAATCGCGTTCTCCAGCATGGTGCTGTAGAGATTAAAACCGACTTCCTGCATTTCACCACTTTGTGATTCGCTCAGCACAGCACCGGCACCGCGGATTTCCAGATCATGCATGGCCAAATAAAAGCCTGATCCGAGCTCTTCCATCGATTGAATCGCCTCCAGTCTTTTTTTGGCCTGCGCACTAAGTGCTTCATCACCCGGCGTCAGCAGATAGGCATAGGCTTGATGGTGAGAACGCCCTACCCTACCGCGCAACTGATGTAATTGCGCCAGACCAAATTTATCTGCACGATGGATGAGGATGGTGTTGGCAGTGGGAATATCGATACCCGTCTCAATAATAGTCGTGCATAGCAGCAGATTGAAACGTTGCTGGTAGAAATCTCGCATAACATGCTCCAGCTCACTTTCACGCATCTGCCCGTGGGCGATGTGAATACGCGCTTCCGGCAGAAGTTGCGTGAGCTTGTCATACATGTGCTGAATAGTGCTCACTTCATTATAAAGAAAATAAATTTGGCCACCACGTTTCAGCTCCCGCAGACAAGCTTCGCGGATAATCCCTTCCGAAAAAGGATGGACAAAGGTTTTGATGGCCAGCCGTCTTTGCGGGGCAGTAGCAATGATAGAAAAATCGCGCAGCCCTTCCAGTGACATGGCGAGTGTACGGGGAATGGGTGTAGCCGTCAGAGTCAGCACGTCCACTTCGGTACGCATTCTTTTTAGCTGCTCTTTTTGACGAACACCAAAGCGGTGTTCTTCATCAATGATCACCAGGCCGAGATTCTTGAATTTAACCTTCTCCTGGATCAGCTTGTGTGTGCCGATGATGATGTCTATTTGCCCGCTGGCGAGGCCTTCCAAAGCTTGCCCTTGCTCTTTGGCTGAACGAAAGCGTGATAGCTCGGCGATTTTCACGGGCCATTGTTCAGCAATTAAGCCAAAGCGATCCGAGAAATTCTGAAAATGCTGCTCCGCGAGCAAAGTGGTAGGCACCAGTACGGCCACCTGTTGACCATCTGCCACTGCAATAAAGGCCGCGCGCAGAGCAACTTCTGTTTTACCAAAGCCGACATCGCCACAAATCAGTCGATCCATCGGTTTGCCCGAGGTCAAATCGCTGATAACCGCTTCAATAGCGGCCGCTTGATCAGCGGTTTCCTCGAAGCCGAATCCTTCTGCAAACGCTTCATAATCATGCTGTTTAAATTTGAAAACATGACCTTGACGCGCTGCACGCTGCGCATATAGATTCAGCAGTTCAGCTGCTGTATCGCGCACCTGCTGCATGGCCTTGCGTTTGGCTTTTTCCCATTGCCCACTGCCAAGTTTATGCAGAGGGGCTGATTCAGGCGAGACCCCGCTGTAGCGTCCAATCACATGCAGTTGAGAAACAGGCACATACAGCTTGTCTCCGCCGGCATATTCCAGTGCAAGGAACTCACTGGTTTGACCGGCTTCCCCTTCGCCTAGATCCATATTGACCAGCCCGAGATAACGGCCAATGCCATGTTGTTCATGCACGACTGGATCGCCGGGCTTGATTTCCGATAAATCGCGCAGCATAACGTCAGTCGAGGTAGCCTTGCGCGTTTCACGCTCACGCCGCCCATGCACATGCGTTGCGTAAAGCTCACTCTCGGTAATCAACGCATAGCGATCAGCATTCAGGATATAGCCGGTATGGACCGGCGCAACGCTCAGCATGAAAGGCTCATTGCTCGACTGAAATTCTGCATAATTTTTACAAAGTGTCGGGCGCAGACCATATTCATGCAGATATTCAGCTATCAATTCACGCCGCCCCATACTCTCAGCCAGTAGCAAGACACGTCCGCCCGATAGCGTATAATCGTCAACAAATGCAGTCAATTTTTCAAGTGGATTAGCTGCATGACGATCCACCCGCACGGCCGGCAAAGGTTGCGTAAATGATTCGGCGGCCAGGTCTTTATCAGCCTGAATTTGAATACGCGTATAAGGTTTCAGTTTGCCAAAAAAGCCATCCGTGGTGAGAAACAGTTCAGTTGGTGGCAAGAGGGGGCGATCGGTATCCCCTCGTAATAATTGATAACGCGACTGAGTATCACGCCAAAAATTTTCGACCACTGGATAAATATCCTGATGCAGGCATAACAAGCTGTTCTGAGGCAAATAATCGAACAAGGTAGCCGTTTGCTCAAAAAAAAGCGGAAGATAATACTCAATTCCTGCGGGCGTGTTCCCTTTGCTGATTTCTTTATACATCCGGCTACGAGAAGGGTCGCCTTCAAATTTTTCGCGAAAATTGATACGAAAGCGCGTGCGCCCCGCTTCATCCAAGGGAAACTCACGCGCAGGCAGCAATCTGATCTCTTTGACCGGATAAATGCTGCGTTGGGTATCGACATCGAATGTCCTGATGGTCTCGATTTCGTTATCAAGCAAGTCCATACGGTAAGGCAGCGGATTGCCCATCGGGAATAAATCGATCAATCCCCCGCGTATGCTATATTCACCCGGTGACAATACCTGTGCCACATGCGTATAGCCAGCCAAAGTCATCTGACTGCGGAAGGCAGCTAAATCCAGTACTCTGCCCTGCTTGATAAAAAAAGTATGGGCTGCCAGAAATTCCTTAGGTAGCATGCGATACAAAGCGGTTGTCACAGGCACGACCAATACATCGCAGAACCCGTTCATGACCTGATAAAGGGCCGCCAGTCGCTCAGATATCAGATCAAAGTGTGGCGAGAAAGTATCGTAAGGCAATGTTTCCCAATCTGGCAGCAGATGCGCATTTAATTCAGGTGCAAAAAAAGGTAACTCTTCGAGCAATCTCTGTGCATCCAATGCACTGGCGGTAATGATGGTCAGCGGCTTAGCCCATTGCTGTCCGGAACGTATCAGTTCGGCAAGAGCAAAGGTATCGCTTGAACCGTCAAATCCGAAATAACGCGACAGCATCCCTGGCGCGGGTAAATTAAGTTTAAATGACATGGTCTACAACTTTATTTTCCAAACAATATCAGCGCGCCTCCCAAACCGATTGCAGTGAGGATCATGCCTAAAGCACTGCGCTTGGCTAGCAGCGAACTGCCGATAGCTAGTATCAATCCTAGCTTGAAGATAATATTTGAAATGACGGCCAGCGTAATGGCAGTGACGGCTTCTGTCACCTGCAGCTGACCTAGATCGAGCAAACGCAGGCTGCTGAGCGTAATGGCATCCACATCCGTCAAACCGGAAATAATCGCCACCATATAAAGTCCGCTGCTACCCGCAATGTCCGATAACCAGGCACTTAACAGCAACACGATCGCATAGAGTGCCCCAAAGCCGATTGCAATCGTAAGTTCAACAGGGTTCTTAGTTTCGGGTATAGAAAGTTCCTCTTGCTGAGTTAAATCACGCCACCAGAAAGTAGTAGCGATCAGGCCAAAAAAAAGGCCCATACCCAGGATCGGCAATATGTTGGGCAATATCACCGGCGCCACGACCGCGCTGATGACGGTGAGTCTTACCAGAACCATTAAATTAGCCACTAGAATCACCACCACCGCTAATTTGGTCAGCATCGGATTATCTTCGCTACGACGCGTAAATACCATGGTAGTAGCAGTACTGGATACGACCCCACCCAGTATTCCTAACAGGACAGCGCCATAGCGCTGACCAATAAAGCGCAATGCGATATAGCCCGAGAGGCTGATACCCGATATCAATACGATCATCAGCCAGATCTGATAAGGGTTAAGCGCATCATAGGGGCCGTAATCCTGATTAGGTAAGACCGGTAACACGATAAAAGTGAGTACGGCAAACTGCAGCATCGAAATCAGATCGCGCCGGTCAAGCTTCTGTGTGATGCCATGCAGTTCTGTTTTAAAATAAAGCAACATAGTCGTAACAATGGCGAGCATCCCCGCCAGCGTGGATTCGCCGTACCAGACTGTGGCGCCCAGACCATAACAGACAAGGATAGCCGCAACAGTCGTCGTGCCAGGATCAGGCAATTCATTTCGATGACGAATATAAGCAGTAATCATCATGGTTCCCACCAGCAACAGTCCGCCAAATAGCAACCAGGGTGAATTTGTTTTTTGCGATAACATGGCGCTAAGCGTACCAAACAGTGAGACCAGGGCAAATGTTCTTAACCCCGCTCTCGCTGTGGGGCTACGCTCACGTTCGAGGCCGATTAAAAGACCAATGGCAAGACTGGTAGCAAAGGGAGCCAAATGCTCAAGCTCTACTCCCGGTTGGAAGGTATTATTCATAGCGTCATTGAATCAATCGGAAACCAGTGTTCAAGCAGCAATTGCAGGGTCGTATTACCATTGTATTCATTAGCTTGTACACGAAAGACTGCATTAATCATGGGCGGCAGCAACTCCACCTGAAAAAATAAGATGGCATCATAACTGCGGTGCGAATCAAATTTCTTCAATTTTAATTTTAAATGTTTCTCACCTACTACACGCTGGCTTTCTACGTAGAAATAGGCATTAAAATTCGGCTCAGGAAAACCTTGTCCCCAGACACAGCCAGCCAACCAGTACGCCAGATCCAGATTTAATTCAGCCTCATCCAGTTCGCCATCGGTCTCTATGATATGAACTAAATCTGCAGGCGTCAGCAGTGCTTGCGCAATTTGCTCAAACGCATCCCGGAAACGCTCAAAATTTTGCTCATGCACAGTCAAGCCAGCTGCTGCAGCATGCCCACCAAATTTCAAAATTAATCCTGGATACCTTTTAGAAACAAGATCTAATGCATCACGCAAATGAAAACTTGGAATGGAACGTCCTGAGCCTTTAATTTCACCTTCATTGCCCGGTGCAAAAGTAATCACCGGACGATGAAATTTTTCCTTGATACGCGAGGCGAGTAAACCAATCACACCTTGATGCCAGCTTGGATCATACAAACATAAGCTATAACCAGATCCGGTTGCGCATTTCTGAGTTTCAATGACAGTTGCTAGCTTGCTCAACGCATCATTTTGCATATCTGCTTCGATTTCACGCCGCTGACGGTTCAACTCATCCAGTTGCGCAGCAAGCTGACTCGCTCTGGATTCATCATCTGTGATCAGGCACTCAATCCCCAGGGTCATATCATCGAGCCGGCCGGCTGCATTCAATCTTGGCCCAATGATGAAACCCAGATCATAGGTGGAGACTTGTCGGAAATCACGTTTTACAACCTGCAGTAAGGCATTAATGCCGGCACATGCCCGTCCCTTGCGAATACGCTGCAAACCTTGCTGAACCAGAATGCGGTTATTGCTATCGAGTCTGACGACATCCGCAACTGTCCCCAACGCAACCAGATCAAGCAAACTCGCCAGATTAGGCTCTTTACCAGCAGCGAACGCACTGCGCTTGCGCAGCTCCGCGCGTAACGCAAGCATCACGTAGAAAATAACGCCTACGCCAGCCAGATGCTTGCTGGGAAAATTACAGCCAGGCTGATTGGGATTGACGATCACTGCCGCAGCGGGTAATTGATCTCCCGGTAGATGGTGATCGGTAATGAGCACTTGCATCCCCAGCTGATTAGCCGCCCGCACCCCTTCCACACTCGCAATCCCATTATCGACGGTTATGAGAATATCCGGCTGTCCAGCCGAAGAGGTGGCCGCAAGGTGCACGATTTCCGGCGTTAAGCCATAGCCATATTCAAAACGATTGGGAACGAGATAATCGACGATGGCACCAAATTTTCTGAGTGCGCGCATGGCCACCGCACAGGCAGTCGCGCCATCCGAATCATAGTCCGCCACAATCAATAAACGTTTCCGCTCGGCAATAGCATCAGCAAGCAGTACCGCTATATGAGAAACATGGGTTAACTGCTCAAATGAAAGTAGCTGGGATAATTCTGTCTCAAGCTGCTGAGGCTGTTGAATGCCACGCGCGGCATATATGCGTGCCAATACGGCAGGCAAACCATATTGATTAAGCGTGTCAAAAGCGTGTTGAGAAAAATTGCGGGTAGTGATGTTGGGCATTTGCCAGTTATTTTAACATCTGGCATTCTGAAACGTTAGCCCGGATAATTATTTTGCGCTAAGCGAGTGAGTGGGTAGTACGCGATATTAAAAATACAGATGGAAAAATTTTAAGCGCTTGGCTCCACTTTTTCTACTTTCAGGAGATGCAAGCGGCGGCTGTCGGATCGTAACACGGTAAATCTGAAATTATCGATCACAATCGATTCGCCATTCTTGGGTAGCCGGCCAAATTTGCTGGTAACGAGCCCGCCAATCGTATCAAAATCCTCGTCACTGAAGGCAGCTGCCAGTACCTCATTAAAACTGGCGACTTCCGTGATCGCTTTAACGCGATAATAACCGCTGGCATCCGCTACAATATTCGCTTCTTCTTCATCAAAGTCATACTCATCTTCAATTTCCCCCACAATCTGCTCCAGTACGTCTTCGATGGTGACCAAACCAGCCACACCGCCATATTCATCTACCACAATGGCGATATGATTGCGACTACGGCGGAAGTCCTTGAGTAAGATATTAAGGCGCTTGGACTCAGGAATAAACACGGCTGGACGGAGCATATCACGTACATCAAACGCTTCTTCTCCTGCGTAATAGCGCAGCAAATCTTTTGCCAACAAAATGCCAATCACATGATCTTTATTGCCATCGGTAACAGGAAAACGCGAATGTCCTTTTTCAATCACATACGGAATGAATTCATCCGGTTTTTCACTGATATCAATAGTATCCATTTGCGAACGCGGCACCATGATATCACGCACCTGCATTTCAGATACATGCAACACCCCTTCAATCATGGCCAGCGCATCGGAATCGAGCAAATTACGTTCATACGCAGAGTGCAACAAAGCCACCAGTTGCTCACGATCTTCGGGTTGACGGAAAAGGAGTGAACCAAGGTGTTCAAACCAACTGACTTTATGGGAGGAATTATTCATGATCAATTTCATCATTGTTTAAATAGTGTAGTGCTATAAAAAAATTGGATTGTGAACGAACGCTATCGCAACCTTATTGTTCATAATAAGGATCGGCATAACCTAGCCGGGTAACAATTTCTGTTTCAAGTTGCTCCATGATCGCCGCATCTGCTTCATGCTCGTGATCATAACCTTGCAAGTGCAATACCCCATGTACGGTCAGATGAGCATAATGTGCAGCCAAATTTTTTTTTTGTTGTTGTGCTTCGTTGATGATGACCGGTGCACAGAGCACGATATCGCCTGACAAGGATTGCAGTTCGTCGTAGACAAATGTCAGGACATTAGTGGCTTTGTCTTTACCACGAAAATGGCGGTTGAGCTCTCTGCCTTCTTCTTCGTTAACAATGCGCAAGACGATCTCCGCACTCTGCATCAATGCTGCATTCACCCATTTACGAAACTGCAACCGTCTGGGTGTGCCGGGAAATTCAGCAGCATATTGCAGCACTAATTTAAACTTTTTGTGATTTGTGGCAGAGGAAGGTTCGGGAACCTTACTGACGTTTTTCATGTTTCTCGTAAGCGTCGACAATACGCTGCACCAGAGGATGGCGCACGACGTCTTCAGTTTTGAAATGGGTAAAGGCTATCCCCCGTATCTTTCCCAAGGCATGCTCTGCATCGATCAAACCACTTTTCTGATTCTTGGGTAGATCAATTTGGGTAATATCACCTGTAATGACGGCTTTGGAACCAAAACCTATTCGTGTCAGGAACATTTTCATCTGTTCTGGCGTCGTGTTCTGGGCTTCATCCAAAATAATGAACGATTGATTTAAGGTACGTCCACGCATGAATGCTAGCGGGGCAATTTCAATGGTATTGCGTTCAAACTGCTTGCCGGTTTTATCAAATCCCATGAGATCATATAGCGCATCATAAAGTGGGCGTAAATAGGGATCAACTTTCTGCACCATATCCCCTGGCAAAAATCCCAAGCGTTCCCCCGCTTCGACTGCGGGCCGCACCAGGATAATGCGTGCAACCGTTTCTCGCTCCAATGCGTCGACCGCGCTGGCAACCGCCAGATAGGTTTTACCGGTACCTGCCGGGCCAATACCAAAGGTAATATCATGATCCTGGATTTGCTGCAGGTACTGCACCTGACGTGGTGTGCGACCATGTAAATTGCTGCGCCGCGTGATCAGCTTAGGTACCGCTAACTCAGCATCCGCCAGTTCATCTCCAGCCGACTGCGAAGCATGGGATGCGTTAGTTATCTCCATCAAACCGAATTGCACCTGCTCTACGCTAAGATGATGGTGTGACTGGTTGTATAAATTCTTCAGGGTTTGGGCAGCAAGCTGCGTCTGATTTGCTTGGCCGCGCAGACTAAAATGTTCACCGCGCCGTGCGATTACGACATCCAGCGCATTTTCAATTTGTTTAAGGTTTTCATCTAGCGCGCCACAGAGATTGGCTAGACGCCGGTTATCAACCGGAGAAAAAGTAATCTCGACAGGTTTAGGTTTCAAGACTTTGGTTAAATAAATGCGACGTATTGATTCTCGCAGGGGTTACGATAGATTGCAAGTGATAATAAAGCGTTTATGGGCCAATCGATCGCTACTCATGGATAATTTCTCCACGTAATGAATGAGACAAGGCTGCTGTAATCTGGATATTGATAAAATGACCCACCAGATCAGGTGTCCCAGCAAAATTAACTACCCGATTATTATCCGTTCGACCACACAATTCATCAGGGTTCTTCTTGGAAGGCCCCTCTACCAGTATACGTTGACGTGTTCCTACCATTCCCCGACTAATAGCTTGTGCCTGCTGAGCAATTTTTTCCTGGAGGCGATAGAGCCGCGCCAGCTTGGTTTCATGCAAAGTATCATCAGGCAAATCAGCAGCAGGGGTACCTGGCCGTGGGCTATAAATAAAACTGAATGATTCATCAAAATTCACGTCTTCAACCAGCTTCATAGTTGCTTCAAAATCGGCATCGGTTTCACCCGGAAATCCAATAATAAAATCGGAACTAATGGAAATATCTGGACGGACTGCACGTATTTTGCGAATAATCGACTTATATTCAAGCGCAGTATAGCCACGTTTCATCGCTGCCAGAACTCTGTCTGCACCTGATTGAACAGGCAAGTGCAAATGGCTGACTACTTTCGGTAATTTCGCATAAACCTCAATCAGACGAGTAGTAAATTCCCGAGGATGCGAAGTCGTATAACGGATACGTTCTATGCCAGGAATCTCATGGATATACTCAAGCAACAGGGCAAAATCAGCGATTTCCCCCTCCTCCATTTCACCTCGATAGGCGTTGACATTCTGTCCGAGCAAGGTGATTTCCTTGATACCTTGCATTGCCAACCCAGCAACTTCAACCAGCACATCGTTGAGCGGACGCGATACTTCTTCACCACGCGTATACGGCACTACACAAAAACTGCAGTACTTGCTGCAGCCTTCCATGATGGAGACAAAAGCCGTCACTCCTTCTGTGCGCGCGGGCGGCAAATGATCGAACTTTTCAATTTCAGGAAAAGAAATATCCACTTGTGGCCGACCGGTAGCTTCACGCTCCTTGATTAATTCCGGCAAACGATGCAATGTTTGTGGCCCAAACACGAGATCTACAAAAGGAGCACGTTTAACAATTTCTGTCCCTTCCTGACTGGCGACACAGCCTCCCACCCCAATTAACAGATTCGGCTTAGTTTTTTTCAGGTGCCGCACCCGTCCGAGATCATGAAAAACTTTTTCTTGCGCTTTCTCACGCACAGAGCAAGTATTGAACAAAATCACATCGGCTTCATCGGGATTATTGGTCAACTCCATACCCCTGTCAGCATGAAGTACATCCGCCATTTTATCCGAGTCATACTCGTTCATCTGGCAACCAAAAGTCTTAATATATAGTTTATTACTCACGGAATATTACAAGTAGCTTAGCTGGAAATTGAATGTATTATTTTGAATAGCCCGATAAGTATATAACGGAAGGACAGGTGATTCCATCATCGATACTGCAATAGACAGTTTAAAAATACTTCATTTTTCTCAAAACTTCGCATCTATCGACCCCAGCTGAAGAAAAAAGTTCTATGATTTCCTATCTTTTAGAGAGATATAATCTTTTCTCCACCACTCGGGCACTTTGTAAAATTATTTGGACTCTAAAAATACTTTCATTCTCCAACCTAACTGACTAAACAGCCAACTGACTAAACAGGATGATTATGTCTCACCAATTCGACTTATTCAACAATGAAACACCTGCCACCTCTGAGCAAACTGCAAACAATTCTGCGACTGCACTGAAACTGACGACACAAGATTCCCAGTTAACGCCCAGTCAGCAGCGCTTCAACCGTTTACTCGAGCGTATCGAAAAACTCAAAAAACAGCTTCTTGAATTACAAGTCATCAGCGATGCGCATCGTCCGCTATACCATCAGGCGATTGTCCCCCTGCGCGAGCGTGAGCGACTGCTCACGCGGGAAATGGTGTTATGGCTGGATGAACGATTGCAGCGCAAGGGCTTAACCCCCACACAAAAACGTATCGCTACCACGATTTTATGCGGCCTCTCTGAACAGCTCGCGGCTCAGGGTGATGAAGAAATGCAAATCCTGCACGATAAACACAGCACGGAGAGCCTCGAGCAGAAAGAACAGGCCAGCATTAAGGAAATGCGCACGATGATGGAAGACATGCTAGGCGAATCTCTGACTGACGAAGACTCGCTAGAAACCATGCAGGATGTATTCAACGCCGGCATGGCGCGGTTACGCGAGGCTGAAGCTGAAGAAAAAGCACACCGGCAGGCTCGCGTGCGCAAAAAAAAACCTACTGCCGCCCAGCTCAAGGCCGAGGCGGAGCAAGAGGAAGCAGAAACCACTTTACGCAAGGTATTCCGCCAACTCGCCAGCGCTCTACACCCTGATCGTGAAAACGACCCTGATGAACGTGCCCGTAAAACGGCTTTGATGAGCGAAGCCAATGCTGCTTATGATCGTCGTGATTTAATAGCACTGCTGCAGATCCAGTTGCGCACTGAGCTTACTGACCCAGCCTCCATCGCCAAAATGGCAGAAGAAAAAATTGCCTCGCTCACGCGTTTACTCAAGGAACAAGCCCAGGAGCTCGAAGCAGAATTGTATCACCGCCGCCACGCTGCCCGTCATGAATTCGGCCTCAGCTCTTATGAAACCCCGAGTTCAACTAGTTTACGACGCAGTCTAAGGAGAGAAGAAACATTGCTCAAAGCAGATATAGACGCCATGCAGCAGGATTTACAACTGATACAAGATGACAAGTTTTTCAAACGCTGGCTGAAAGATCAAACCCAACCATCGAATACAGTCTTACTTGATGAATGGATCATTAATACATTTAGGTAATAAATACATAAACACATCAAATGATCATTTTTTCATCGCAGGGATAGGGAAAGACCTGAAAAGGATTCTGCACAACCTCCTCTGTTAGCCGAATAAACAATTAAATGGCAGCGGGTAAAAGGCAGTAGTGTAGAAGATACAAACGGGTTTTGGATCAGTGGAACTGGGGCAACGTCTGAAGCAAGACAGCATTCCATAAAAATTGTGATGCATTGACATGCACTTCATGCATTATGTAATGACTGCTATCTTTTTAAATTGTTTGCTCGATGTGCAGCCTGCCCCCAATTATATAGCGATTCCACGCGTAGGCGCGCCATCAATGGAGCCGTCTCCCACTCCATGCAAGAGACTTCTGCATAACTGGCTTTTTGGGATAATCTGGTATTTTTAAGAAATTGATTTTATCAGTTACACATACAGAGAAAAATTATAAAAACACAGTTATGCAGAGACCGCCGCGATGGTTTAGCAGTTACGGGGCACAACGAAGAGAAGTTGCCAACCCTACTGGCTCAATTATCAAATCGTTCTGCCCGTGGTTTCGGCCTCGCTGCTAAAGCGATGCCTAATGCACATCAGTTGAACGCAAACAGGCCTGCCAACCGCCCGAAATGAACGTCTGCCGGTCGCACCAAACGGCCTCGGGATAGTAATCTCCCATCACACGCTGTGCGCACTGGCCGGAGCGCATAATATCGTCCTGTGTGGGCGGAGTCGGAAAGGTTAAATTGAAACCACAGCCTTGAGCAATGGCGTTCTGGGCGGACTGGCTAAAATCGGCAGAAGCCAGCAAGTTTCGCATGAAGATGAGCTTGGGCACCATCTTCTCGTCACCCCATGCAATCCATACGATGCTCTGCGGCAACCACTCGGGCCGAAGCACATCATTGGAAATCACGATAGTGTAAAATCCATCTCCATCGAGCGGCGTGCTCGCATCGGTTATACAACCGATTACGGGTAATGGCGAGACCAACTCGGCTTGACAGAGTCCCCAATATCGCAATTGGACGGTTTTGAAACCGCGGACAGGCTGCCATATAGGCTGGCCATGATAGGTATCGGGAAACGCCGGCATCTTACCACGAATCACAATGACCCGATCCTGCTTGTACTCAGGCATAAAGAACGATATCAGGTATTTTTGGTCGGGATTCGGCAGCAGAGCCGGGGGCGGTTCTGCTATCGCGCCGAACCAGATACGGTCTGGCACCGGCGGAATTGTGAAGTGCTCTAGTGGATTCTCTAACTCCGCCGGAACAAACTGTGGCTGCAACTGCGAGAGTTCCGACTGCCGATTGAAGATCGGGCAGGTCGGTAACGGGGTTATTTGGCCACTGACGTCGGTAACTTTGATCTCCGGCAAAGGCGCCCCGCCCATGGAGCCACTGCCTGCATTCGGCAGATACAAGCGATATAGCAACCACCCTGTATCGGCATGCAACTGTAACGCGTTTTCGGCAGTATTGTTGCTCCGTGTGACTGTAATGATATACGTTCCATCGGGCTTCGCGGCCAGGTTGGTGCTGCCTGGATCAGGCGCCGCAAATGGATTAACGCTGCCCGGATCAGGCACGATTTGCGCATCAAATAGGTGATCGGCTAACGCGGTAGAGACTGGTGCGTTGTCATAGACAGCAATAGAAAAGAACCGTGCCTTGGGGTAGGCGCCAGTAATCGTCAGCTGTTGCCATTGTGCATCGATGGGCATGTACCACCAGCGGTTGGCAGTGTCCGCCCAGAGCCAATTACCCAGGCCGAATGGTGTCCATTCGAACTGCCATGCACACATTGGGGTGGAGAGAGGAGGTGACTGCGCTGCGGAAACGCCCGGATTTGCCAATAGTAAGAGAGTGGTGAAACTGAATGTAAAAAAAGCCTTCATCATAATTTACCTCCTTCTGCCATACGTAGTAGATTACTCCGATAAGCGCATGAGATATCTCCTTTTCCGGTAGACGAACAGTCGTCAAGCCAACCGGCAGTGCTACCATTTAGTCGACAGGCTTCCTAGTGACCACATATTCGGCGGTACCCTCCCCGAGCGAGACCCAAAAATATACTGACCCCAGTCGCCTCCATAATATATAAGTATATAAGGGATCAATAAGTTCGAGGATGCAAATTGCATCTCGAACAATCAATGCTTCAACCTTACGGCAATTCAACCCTTTTTAGCTTTTATTTGAGACAAAAAACAACTCAAACAAGTTCACCTTTCTTTCGACTTGGCCATGTGTGTTATTTCTGTGATATCTAGCTCGTATCGGGTTGGGGTAACGGATTGTATCCGTTACCCCAACCCGATCAGTGAAAAATTGGCGCAGCCATCAATTAATTCGCATAATAACCAATGTTACTCAAGTTTAGTCACAGCCAAGTCATATGCCAGCTCACTGATAAGTGCTGAAACAACCTGCTCGCATGAGTGGGCTTTTTGGTAAACGGTGCGTTGACGCTGATAGCTGATATTTCGTTCGGCTACGCGTTTAATGAGTTGTTCAAAATATTCCCATTCTCTTATTTCGCTGGCATAAGGCTGGATTTCTGTTTGCACTATCTGCCAAATTTCATAGATAGATTTGAATGAGCCATTTTTATCGACCACACAGTTTGCTTTCAGCCCCAAGCGCGAGGCCATATAATAATTATCCTTTTCAATCCACCAGGGTAATGCATGGGGCAGGTTTTCAATGTTGGCCTCCTGGTGTGCCAGCACATAGGCTGACAACACTCGAATAAAACTGGCGAGTTGCATTGACTCGGTAAGAGCGAGTTGCGCGTCCATGACTCTGACTTCGACTGTTCCCCAATGGGGTCGCACTCTGATATCCCAATGGATGTCATTGATGGTTTGTATCATACCCGCATGTTGCGAAGCGGTATAAAAATCCATGAATTGCTGCCAATCATTAAAACTGGGCGGAATGCCATAACTACGGCTGGCTGCCAGAATGCGCAGGCGATAGGAGACAAAGCCAGTGTCATAGCCACGCCAAAAGGGAGAGCTGGCAGACAGCGCAATTAAGAGCGGCAGATACGGCTTTAATGCACGCATCAGATAGATCGCTTCAGCTGCATCCTGCACACCAATGTGTACCTGGGTCGAGAAAGTGATTAGAGTATGACCTAAATAACGTGAGTTCGACATAAGAAAAGCTGTAAAAGAAACCTGAATTCCTTATGATGAAATGGTTTTGCAAAAGAATTTCATCATGAGAGGAGTCGGATTTCCATGGATACTACAACGATTTTTTGTGAGAGTGACGAATTTTGTAAAGAGTTTGAGCCGCGATGGGAGCAGCACTTATTAGAGTCATCGC
>NZ_FORD01000016.1 GCF_900113925.1 Nitrosomonas sp. Nm34 | reverse complement strand
CAATAAGGCAAGGCTGAAACGATGGGGATTATGGGTTCCATCAGATTTTGTGACAGCTTAAGTTACTGGGTTCAACCGCCGGATGCGGAAAACCGAACGTCCGGTGGTGTGGGAGAGGTAACGGATACAATCCGTTACCCCGACCCGATCTCTTATTGCACCTTACAGTTGCTAGTCTTCATAGCCCAAGCTATCTTCCATTCCACCGGCCCAATCCGGTGGATAGACACCTTGCGTTACCCATCATGAAAAGTTGAATACGGCCAATCGACGACACGCTCTACCAATCCATGTTTTACTGGATTGATATGGACGTAATCCATATGTGCCCGATAATCCGCCTCATCCTGAATCAAGTGCTTCCAATAACGGCGCTGCCAGATACCTCGTTCACCTCGTCTCACCCGTACTGCGGATAACCGTTCATTCTTTGGTAGCGCCTTGGAAAACCCCATTTTGATCAAACGCCAGCGCATCGCACAATCGTCATCGCCTGGCGGTAACGCTATCACGCAGTACAAGTGGTCAGGCAATACCACCCAGCCATGAATTTGGAACGGGTAACCCTTTCGAACCCGGCCAACGACGCCACGTAACACATCAATATGCCGGATTAGCAAAGGGTTGCCATGCCGCTGCAACAGATTAACGGTAAAGAAATAGGTGCCACCAGGTTGCCACAGGCGGCGATAATCAGGCATGGCAGGAATATTTAAGGATAGGGCGCAATGCCAGCTGGTGATTGCGTCCTACAGAGAGAAAGAAATTATTTGATACACACCGCTCTGACCTGATGAATGTCAGTTATCCCCTGCAGCACCTTATCAATCCCATCCTGTTTCAAGGTACCCATGCCATCAGTGAGCGCGGTCACGAACATGTCAGCGACGCGTGCATGCTCCTGAATGTTCTTTTTCAGGGCATCAGTCGCAGTCAAAAGTTCATGCAGTGCCACGCGCCCTGAGTAACCCGTTCCATTGCAGTGATCACAACCGACTGCCTCGTACAGGGTAATCTGTTGATGCTCATTACCATATTCCCGCAGCCAGCGCGCTTCGATTTGCTGATAAGCTGCCTCAGGGTTAGCCTTGAAATGCTCGATATGTTTCAATTCTTCGCAGTACTCCATCAGCAGCATCCCGATTTCTTCCCGGCTGGCAGTGTGCGGTTTCTTGCATGGGCACAAACGTTTGGCCAGACGTTGCGCCAGGATGCCCAGCAAGGCGTCAGAGAAATTGAAGGGATCCATCCCCATGTCCAGCAAACGGATAACTGATTCTGGCGCACTGTTGGTGTGCAAGGTAGCCATGACCAGGTGGCCGGTCAGTGAGGCTTCAATCCCGAGGCTGGTCGTTTCCCTGTCGCGCATTTCCCCCACCATGATGATATCCGGATCCGCCCGCAGAAAAGACTTCATCACGGTGGCAAAAGTGAGGCCGGCTTTGACATTGATCTGCACCTGGCGCAATCCTCTCTGGGTAATCTCAACGGGATCTTCCGCGGTCCAGATTTTGGTTGCTGGCGTGTTGAGGTGTTTCAGAATCGAATGCAGTGTGGTGGTTTTACCGGAGCCGGTTGGACCACAGACGAAAAATAAGCCATAGGGTTTGCTGATGATGGATTTGAGTTCCTGCAGATTACGGACAGTAAAATTCATTTTTTCGAGCGGGATCGGCTCGCCTGCTGATAGAATCCGCATGACGACATCCTCCAATCCACCCGCAGAAGGAAGCGTGGCCACCCGCAGTTCGATATCAAGCGGGGCAAACCGTCTGAATTTTATTTTGCCATCCTGTGGCTTGCGCTTCTCAGCAATATCCAGATCACACATGATCTTGATGCGTGTCACCAGTGCATTGCGATGGCTGGCGGGAATTTCGATGTAGGGCATCAGCGAGCCATCCTTGCGAAAACGGATTTTGGTTTTCTCTTTGCCAGGATAAGGCTCAATGTGGATATCGGAAGCGCCCATTCGGTAAGCGTCCATGATGATCTTATTGACGAGTTTGACCAGTTCGTTTTCAGAAGCGGCGGAAGCCTCATCGATTTCCTCGAGCGGTTCTTCCTCGTCCTCTTCAAGTTTGGAAAGCATCTCATCGATATTACTGCTATCTTCTAAGGCAATGCCTTTACCACTCCCATAGAACAAATCTACTGTCGCCTTGAATTCTCGCTGGGTACAGACGGTATAGATGATGGTATGCTTGGGAAAAATCTGATTGACGATGCGCAGCGCTTTGATTCTTTCCGGGTCCAGCGCCAAGATCACCAGACCTTCCTTGGTTTCATCAATGGGCAGCCATTGACTGCTTTCGACAAAATCCCGTTTGAGATTCTTCAAGACCTCGAATGGTTTAATCCGGTCAGCCCGGTACGGTTCATAACGCACCTGGAAGTAATACGCCAGTGCCTCACCAATTTGAGCCGGTTTGATCTGAAAATAATCGATGAGCACCTCTTCCAGATCACATGCTTTTTCACGTGCATATCGCACAGCCTGCTCAAGTTCCGCAGCTGAGATAGTCGCCGTTGATATCAAATGATCATAAATGATCATAGCTGGAGTTTGTCAATCATTGCCGTTTCTGTCGCCGTTTCTGCCGCTGTTTGCAAGCAATGCTCACTAGCTGGCCAGCTTTACCTATCCCCGCAAAAAGATAGTATTCAGGAAAAGCTGAGTCCATTTGCTCGTTAAACGCGTGCAAAGCATGTTGATCTTAATCCGCTACCTGAATTGAGGTAGCGAGTGGCTATATTCTGAATAACAAGGCGTGGTTACTCTTTCTTGTCCAGCTATTCAACATGATTTATCTAACAGGCATTTTCGCTAATAGCGCAGGAATGACACCCGATTCTTGTTATTTGACCAGAAGAATCGGAATCGGGGAAAGATGAATCAGCTTACTGGCGACTGAACCCAGCAGCATACTCTGGACCGTGCCGAGCCCACGTGGCCCGAGGACAATTTGATCATATTGCTTTTCTGTCGCAAACTGAACAATCATTTTTGCTACCTCCCCTACCACCACATGGTACTGATAAGCGATACCGGCCTGATCTAATAAGTCACACGCTGATTTTAAATCTTTCAATCCTTCATCCTGGTGATATTGCTTGATATTTGCCTGACTGATAAACGATGAAATATCGCCGGGCAATGGAAACTGTACATTAAGCAGATGAATTTCCGGTACTTCCTTATACCAGTTGAGCAACTGAATAAAATGAGCAATGGCCTTGTTGCAAGCATCAGACCCATCTACCGGCAGCAGTATTTTTAACATGATGCACTCCCCTCAATTGTTTTTTATGACTTGTTCAATGTTACATGGATTTATTCGTGTCATTCGTAAGATCAACCAAAGCTATATTTTTCTGCGCTCTCGCTGCCAGCCACTTGCCGGTAACGATCACGACTAAGGCAGTCCCAATCGGCATGAACCAGTGTAGAAAAGCAGCATGCATATTGACCCATTCTCTGGTCACTGAGTCGGTTATGGCCATGCCTCCCGCGATCCAGCCAAGCAATCCAGCTCCAATAAAAATAGTCAGAGGAAAGCGATTCATCAGTTTCATGACCAGCTTACTGCCCCAGACAATGATCGGAACACTTACCAGGAGCCCAAAAATAACCAGCGTAAGATCACCCCGCGCAGCACCAGCAATACCGATCACATTATCCAGGCTCATGACAGTATCCGCGATGATAATCGTTTTAATGGCACCCAGCAGGGTTGTGCTGGCATCAATTTCATGTCCATCACCTGCTGCTTCCGGCTGCAGTAATTTGACCCCGATCCACAGCAGCAGCAGCGCGCCCACGAGTTTCAGGAAGGGAAGTGCCAACAGATTAAGCGCAAAGAAAACCAGGATGACACGTATCGTTATCGCACCAAAAACTCCCCAGAAAATCCCTTGGTTGCGTTGCTTCTCAGGTAACCGCCGGCAAGCAAGGGCAATGATGACTGCATTGTCTCCGCCAAGTACGATGTCAATCGCAATAATTTGTAATGCTGCTAACCAGAACTGGGGATTAGAAAAATCCATATTCAATTTCTCTCAAGACAGGGTAATAAATTTAAGAATTTCATCTTGCTGTTGCATCGTGTCACGATAGCCAAGATCAATTAAGGCGCGACAATAAGAAGCTTCAAATAAAACATAGCTCAATAATCTCGAACCGCTCGGACTCATTGCGCCTACAGCACGATATAAATAGCGCATGGTGCGCGGTAATGAATAAGCATGCTGCCACGCGAGTTCACTGATTCTTTCACTCGGTGATATCACCAGCGATTTGATGGGGCGCAGCAAAACGCCCCCCTCTTTTCTTGCCTCAGGCGGAATGAGCGCTAACGTACCATTAATGCGCTCCAGGCGCTCCAGATCAACTTCCAGGCTATCAAAAAAAATACTACTCATCATATGACCCGCGATTTGGGCGACGGGTGGATAGCTCGTCACTTTAACACGCTCAAGGGGGATTTCTCTTTTTTTGTTCACACTGATCACCAGGATACGATCAGCTCCCAGATGCAACGCTGGACTGAGCGGTGCGAGCTGGCGCATAGAACCATCGCCAAAGTACTCGCGATTGAGACGGACGGCTGGAAAAATAAGCGGAATCGCCGAAGAAGCGAGCAAATGCTGGATACCAATACGTGACGCCACGCCTACACGCATCACCCGGCTCCAGGGCTTAATACTTTCATGCCCTTGATAAAATGTGACCGATTGTCCTGAAGTATACCCCCAAACGGTCACCCCCAGTGCGTGCAAGGCACCGAGGTGGATACTTCGCTGAATACCACGAAACGGCAGACGGCAGCCAAGCAACGTTCTCAAGGGAGCATTATCCAGCAGTGCGAAAGGTGCTTTTTTATTGACCTGACTTGACAGTAAGGAACCCACACAGTGAGCCGTGTTGCGGATTACCCCAAGGAGATCTGCCCGATGCACCTGGTCAACGTGCAAATTTCCCCACACTGCCTCCAGTTGTCGCACACCTGTGGCAAAATGAGTGGCCGACATGGCCAAACCTGCTGCATTAATGGCGCCAGCCGAGGTTCCACAAATAACAGGAAAAGGGTTATGCGCAGGAGAAGGCAACAATTCAGCAATGGCACGCAGCACCCCTACCTGATAAGCAGCGCGCGCTCCTCCACCTGTCAAAAACAAGCCTAATTTAGATGATTGTGCGAAAGTATTATTCGGCTCACTCACTGATTATTCATTTTGGCTATTAATTTCTTTCTCGGCTTTTCAAGCACCACAACGCTTCGTTTGTCATAAGTGATGCTGTTACCCGCTTATTTTGGATGTTCAAACTATTCTGCTATACATCCATTAACATGGCTATTCCTGCCTGTCATATGGAACACTCACGCTCTGCTATGAAATATGCATCATAATCGTTTCCTTTAGCCAGGTATACTGTTTCAATCGTTATCCTGTCTTATCATTCCATTTCTACCTCAAAACTGGCTTGGTCGGCTTCATCTTGCGGTATGATGGATACCGTCTGCGGCTCGCCTTGGCGCCATGTTTGGTTGGGAAATGGAATCAAGGCACTATTTCAAACAAACAGGCAAATAAGCAAATAGGCAAATGGCGAAACTCTCAGCAATTTCTTTTGCTTTTCCAATATCTCCGCAATCAGTAAACTGCCAGATTTATACCATCAATGATAGAAGGATAACATGTCACATACCGAGCTTTACCCGGAAATCGAGCCTTATCAACAAGGAATGCTGCCAGTTGATGCGCGGCATACCCTTTATTGGGAACAATCAGGCAACCCTAACGGTTTACCCGTCTTGTTTCTACATGGGGGTCCAGGTGCTGGATCAGCACCCAACCATCGTCGTTTCTTCGACCCCGCCCACTACCGCATCATCATTTACGATCAGCGTGGAGCGGGACGGTCCACGCCCCTGGGTGACATTCGGGACAATACTACGCCTCATCTTATCGAGGATATCGAAACATTGCGACAATATCTCAGTATCGAACAGTGGCTGGTATTCGGAGGCTCCTGGGGCAGCACATTGGCGCTGGCATACGGAGAAGCACACCCCTCACGTTGTCTGGGATTCATTCTGCGGGGGATCTTTCTTTGCCGCAAAAGTGAAATCGACTGGTTTCTTTATGGACTGCGCCATTTCTTTCCAGAAGCCTGGCAAGAGTTTGTGGCACCCCTCTCTCCGCATGAACGAAAAGATATCCTTGCCGCTTATTATCAACGCCTGATGGACCCGGATCCCGCCATTCATATGCCTGCCGCTCGTGCATGGGGTCGCTATGAAGGCAGATGCTCCACTTTGCTGCCCAGTCCGGAAACCGTCAATTATTTTACAAGCGATACGGTTGCGCTCGGGCTTGCACGCATGGAAGCCCACTATTTCAGTCATGACATCTTCTTGCCACACAATGCGTTGCTGGATAATATCAAAAAGCTCCACGGCATGCCTGCCACCATCGTGCAGGGACGTTATGATGCTGTTTGTCCGATTGTCAGCGCAGATGATTTAACCCATGCCTGGCCTCAAGCCGAATATGTCATTATCGAGGATGCGGGTCATTCTGCATGGGAACCCGGTATTCGCTCGGCGCTGGTGCAAGCAACCGATAAGTTCAAAACCATGCTTAAGCCGCTCAAATAGCTCTGCTAACTGCGGCATGATTCCATTCTCCCATCAAACCTGACACCAAGACAAACCGCAAACCGTTCCATCATGCGGCCAGGCGAAGCTGACCAGGTCAGGTTTGATTGGGCAATGGAATAAGCTGCGAGATATCGAGCAACTCAGCATATTCTTTTGCCTCTATTTGTTCATTAAACGGCAAAACACCAAGCAGAGGACAATCCAGGCGTTGTTGCAAGGCACGAATGTTTTCTGCTTGGCATTCCATATAAGGATCAATCTGGTTAGCGACCCAGCCTGCCAGGGTTAACCCGCTTGCATGAATAGCCCGGGCAGTCAACAAGGCATGGTTGAGACAACCCAGCCGCAATCCTACTGTCAGTATCACCGGTAATTTCAATGCGCGCGCCAAATCGCTGCTATCGTAGCGGTCATCCAACGGTACCAGAAATCCCCCGACCCCTTCGACAATGACCATTTCCGCCATTTGCTGCAGCACTTGAAAAGCCTGCTGAATAGCGGTTATATCAATCACGAGACCTGTTTGCTCAGCCGCGATATGTGGTGCCATCGGCGGCACTAACGCATAAGGATTAATCCATTCACGTGCTGCTGATACGTTGCTGGCCTCAACAAGGCGTTCCACATCCATCCATTGACCGTTTTCGCACCCTGCTGCGATTGGCTTCATCCCAATCACCGTTTTACCTGCCCTGGCAAACGCATATAGCAACGCGCAACTTGTGAGCGTTTTACCGACAGCGGTATCCGTACCGGTTACGAAGTAGCCTGCTGGCATAGTGTTTAACTCCATTGCTAAATTAAAACCGACCTGGTTGGCTTCCCCTTGCCGCATGATGCATACTGTCTGCAGCTCGCCTTCGCGTCATATTTGATGGGGATTGGAATAACCATTTATTCCAGACCGAGCTTCCGTCTGGTTTCTGGATTGAGAACTGCTTGTCGTGGCTCTGGTTTCCAGGCATGACCATAGACCACTTCGAAAGTCGCCGGCAGCCTGCCTGCCTGACGGAATGATTCGTAATGCTTCACGACTTGTTGCCATCTCCCTTTCCCGGTCAGGCCTCGCTGTCTGCCATGCGTCACATTATGCGCACCGATGGTTTTAAGATCACGCATGATATCCATCACTTCCTGGTAAGTGAGCGTTATGTATTCCATATCCATGACCGGCGTGGCAAAGCCGCTATACACCAGCAGATCGCCGATATCGTGCATATCTGTAAAACGATTGATATGGTTGTAACTGTCCACTGTTTTAAAGGCCTGCTTTAATTCTTTCAAAGTATCCGGGCCGAAGGTGCTAAACATCAGCAGTCCCCCTTTTTTCAGAACACGATGGGTTTCGGCAAAGGTCTGCTTGAGATCGTTACACCACTGAATGGTTAGATTTGACCAAATCATATCGACGCATGCATCGCGCAGTGGAAGCTGCTCGATATCCGCACCCACATAATGCGTCATAGCGCGCTTACCCAACGGTAACCATTGCTGCCATCGGGGAACAGGTTGACGCGCTTGCAAATGCATCGCGAGTGCGATATCCAGGGCCAGCAGTTTGCTATGCGGATAGCGCTCGATAAGCTTACGGCTGCCATAGCCGGTACCGCTGCCCATATCCAGTATCCAATCGGGTGTATATTTGATGTATTCAAGGCGCGAGAGCATGCGCTCCCCCACTTCCCGCTGCAGAACGGCCGCTTGATCATAGCTGGCTGCAGCTCGTTCAAATGCTTGACGCAACTGACGCTTATCTAAAATGTGATCATAAATCATACAGGCTGGTTATAAATTGATTCGGATGCGATAAAAACGGGGCATGACCACAGTGTGGAAAGCTGACTAATCTTGCGTGAGGCAATTGCTGGTGCATCCATTTGGCTGCATCCACATGCGTGATCACATCATTTTCTCCATGCAACAGTAAGACAGGTTGAGAAATATCCGCTAATTTTTCCCGTAAATCGGTGGTCAGCAGGATCTGTAAACCAGCCCTGAGCGCGTGACCATCAGGTTGCTTATGTTGGAAAAAATGGTCACGTATTTGCGCTAATACCTGTGTCATATCACATCCACCGTTGACCTGCAGGGTAAAAAAACGGTTGAGCGTCTGGGTATAATGATGCTCCAGATTTTCCATAAAAAGCAGCAGCGTAGATTGATCCATTCCCCACTGCCAATCCACTCGTTTGACAAAACAGGGGGTGGTCGCGACCAGAACAAGCTGACTCACTTGCGTGGGGACAGATAAAGCCAGCTTGAGGGCTACCTGTCCGCCGAGTGACCAGCCACAAACGATGCTTTCCGCTGGCAAAATCTCCGCAACACTGGCTACGATGGCTTCGAGTGAATAGGATTCCCACATTGAACTCTGGCCATGACCAGGCAGATCCACCAAATGCAACCGGAAATGCCGCGCCAGCTGATCGCGGATACCGCCCCAGATACCACTGTGCATTGCCCAGCCATGCAACATCACGAGATCAGGCCCTTTGCCTGAAATTTCTACATGTAGCCGACTCATATCACATGACTATTTTCTATGATGAGATGATTTTTGCCAAATCATGTAATGTTTCACTCAACTGCTCAACATCTTCCTCCCGGTGGGCCGCTGATAAGGAAATGCGCAAGCGCGCTTTTCCCTCCGGAACAGTAGGCGGGCGGATGGCAGGTACCAGGATGCCTCTGTCACGTAACGCTGCACTTAAATGCATGGCCTCGTCATTGCCTCCTACCAACAATGGCTGAATGGGCGTCATGGAAGGCATTAATGGCCAACGCAATGAGTGCAGGCTGGTTTTCAATTGCGTGATAAGTTTGATTAATTTTTCACGTCGCCATGCTTCCTGCTTGATCAATGACAAACTGGTCATGAGGGTATGCGCCAATAATGCAGGCGTAGCGGTGGTATAACCATAAGGGCGCGCAAATTGGATAAGTGTTTCTATTATATCGGGTTGAGCCGCGACAAAAGCACCAGAAACACCCGCTGCTTTACCGAGTGTGGCCATGTAAACCAAATGTGGTGAGCGCACATTAAATTTACCAAACGCATGCGTCACACCGTTACCGTTTTTCCCGAGTATGCCGAAGCCGTGAGCATCATCCAGTAACAACCCGGCATCATACTGCTCACATAGCGCCAATAGTTCAACGACAGGAGCGATGTCACCGTCCATGCTGAACACAGCATCGGTGACGACGAGTTTACCACTTGCGTCTGAGTTCGCCAGATACCTTTCCAGCCTTGTCAAGTCAAGATGGGGATAACGCTTAAAGGTGGCCTTGGAAAGCAGCGCTGCATCATTGAGAGAAGCATGATTGAGCCTGTCGGCGAAAATCGCATCGCCACGACCGACCAGCGACGTGATCACTGCCATATTCGCCATATAGCCGGTAGAGAACAATAATGCCTGGGGTAGCCCTACAAAATGGGCCAACGCTTCCTCGAGCGTATGATGAGCCAGAGAATGGCCGCAGATCAGATGGGATGCACCTGATCCCACGCCATAACGTTGAGCGCCCGCACAGGCCGCTTCAATTAATGCGGGGTGGTTGGCGAGGCCTAGATAATCATTGCTGCAGAAAGCAAGATAATGCGTTCCCTCAATCGCAGCATGAACCATCTGAGGGCCGTCGAGCATCAACCGGCGACGGGATAACCCCGCGTTTTCGCGTTCCCTCAGTTTGGCTGAGAGATGTGTTAGCATGCCTGTTCCCGGCTAGAGGGTGCGTAACCCCAATTTGTCAAATAAGGCTTTATCGCTCTCTGTTTCGGGATTACCTGTCGTCAGCAACTTGTCTCCATAAAAAATGGAGTTAGCGCCCGCCAGAAAACATAATGCCTGCACCGCCTCTGACATTTGCCGCCTGCCTGCAGATAACCTGACCATCGCTTTCGGCATCGTAATACGGGCGGCTGCAATGGTACGTACAAACTCGAACGGATCAAGGGGATCCGTACCATAAAGCGGGGTCCCTTCAACTTGCACCAGATAATTGATCGGCACTGATTCAGGATAAGGATCCAGATTGGCCAGCTGGGCAATCAATCCAGCGCGAGCCAGCCGGGATTCCCCCATACCCACAATCCCGCCGCAGCACACATTGATGCCTGCCTTGCGCACTTCCTCAAGGGTATCGAGGCGATGCTGGTAGTCGCGTGTGCTAATGATTTCTTCATAGAACTCGGGTGAGGTATCCAGGTTATGATTGTAATAATCCAAACCAGCCTGTTTGAGCTGCTCGGCCTGCCCCGGTTTCAGCATGCCCAAAGTCGCACAGGTTTCAAGTCCCAGCACCTTCACAGCCCCAATGATCTCGCTCATTTTATCAATATCACGTTGTTTGGGGCCACGCCAGGCTGCTCCCATACAAAATCGTGTCGCACCTTCCGCCTTGGCTGCCTGGGCAGCGGCCACAACGGTATCCAGCGACAGCATATCCTGATTCTCCACACCGGTATGATAGCGCGCGGCCTGGGGACAGTAACCACAGTCTTCCGGGCAGCCACCTGTTTTAACAGAAATCAGCGTAGATAATTGAACAGCATTGGCCTCATGGTATTGCCGATGAATGGTTTGCGCTTGATGAACCAAATCAGTGAAAGGGAGATCCAGTAAGGCCTGGATTTGTGGAACGCTCCATGGTGCCATACGGCTGTGATCCTGTTGTTCACCCCTAGAGTACTTTTTTTCGTTTGCAACAGACTTGGTACTGGATTCAATCATGATAAGGTCAGAAAATTTTGCTCGATCTATAATAGAGTGCCAAGAATCATCAAGGATCACGCTTCAATTGTCAAATTTTCTTTCAAAATTTTTGAACAGGCGATTAAATTTTGTGCAAACCCTGTTCCCAACCCATTGTCTTTTATGCCTGGCAGACTGCGAAAGCGATCTGTGTCGTGCCTGTCGTGAGAGCTTACCCCAATTACCTTCTGAACATTGTCCTTTGTGCTTATTGCCCACAAAAGGTTCCTGTATTTGTGGTAATTGCCTCAAGCATCCGCCAGTATGGACACATGCGCTTGCAGCACTACAATACGTTTTTCCCATCGATGCCATGATTCATTCGCTTAAATATCAGGGTAACCTGACTGTGGCGCCCATCTTGGCTAATCTATTGCTCGCAAAAATGAATCATTGCCCTCTGCCCGATGTCATCATTCCTGTTCCGCTCCATCCGACTAAATTACAGGAAAGAGGCTTTAACCAGGCGCTAGAAATAAGTCGACATATATCCAGACAAATCAATGTGCCTTTGCTGCCTCATGCTTGTGTGCGTACCAGAGACACGTTTTCTCAAACTGAGTTATCGTGGAAGAAACGGCTAACTAATATACGAAATGCGTTTGAATGTACGACGAGTCTCGCACATAAGCAGGTTGCCTTACTGGATGATGTCATGACAAGCGGTGCCACATTGAATGAATTGGCCAAGGTGGTACGTAAACAAGGCGCAACCGGGGTGAGTGTATGGGTGATCGCTAGAGCAATGCCCATCCGCTTTAATCAACGCCACTGAGCATCATCAGACTATGTTATAGAATAGGCCTTATGCTGAATGTTATTCTCTATCAACCTGAGATTCCTCCTAATACGGGCAATATCATCCGACTTTGTGCCAATACAGGCGCTACACTTCATCTGATCAAACCGTTAGGGTTTCTTCTGAATGACAGGCAGCTGCTCCGGGCCGGACTCGACTATCATGAATTTGCTCATGTCGTGTTACACAAAAGTTGGGAAGAATGCAGGCGTAGCTTACCAGGACGGCGTATTTTTGCGGTGTCTACCAAAGGAACCCAGCGCTATGATCAGGTTAAGTATCACCCTCAAGATGTTTTTCTGTTTGGTACAGAAACCCGTGGATTACCGATTGAAATTCTGGAGAGTTTTTCCAATACGCAACGTATTCATATTCCCATGCTGCCTGACCGTCGCAGCTTGAATCTTGCTAATGCTGTTTCCATCGTAATCTACGAGGCTTGGCGACAGCTTGGGTTTATCGCAAACGGGAAATGTTAGCCTCGATTTCTGAGCCGGCTGTGGTGCATATTGGTACAGCAGCGAAAACAGGAGGACAAGCATGCAATCGATAAGAAAGACTACTATATGGATTCTCTTAACAACCGAGCTAGCCATTAGCTGCAAAATCCAGCTTTAATGGTTTAACGTATGCTTAAATTTTCATTCAAAATCCGAGGGGTGACAAAAATCAGCAGTTCCCGCTTATCATCCCGTCTTGAATTATTCTTGAAGATATTACCGATTATCGGCACATCACCGAGCAAAGGCACTTTGTTATTCGCAACATTTTCTGCTCGCTCGAAAATCCCACCAATTACTACGGTGCCACCATTCTCAATGAGAACTTCAGTCGTAATTTGTTTAGTGTCAATCGCTGGACCAGCAGGCGTATCTTGACCACGGGTGTCCTGATTAACTTGCAGCTTCATGATAATGTTGTCATCCGGAGTAATCTGTGGCGTTACCCTGAGGGCCAGCACAGCTTTTTTGAACTGAATCTGCGGCCTTCCGAGCTGGCTGACAATCTGGAAAGGTATTTCGGTTCCCTGCTCAATGGTTGCTTCTACACGGTTAGCTGTAACCAGGCGTGGACTGGCAATCACTCTACCTTTACTGTCTGATTCCAGTGCAGATAATTCCAGATTGATCAGCGAATCATCATTGATCTTGATTAAACTCAGCGCTAAAGCAGCCGGCCCCCCTGCTGCACCCGCAATCGCAGCAGCCGGTAAATTGACGTTAAGATTCTGGCCACCGCCCGGGGCAGCGCCAGTAGCAAGTGCGCTGGAGCTGTCCAGATTGCCGGAGATTCCCAGATTACGGTTTCCGATCTGATGAGCACTTTGTACGCCAAACCGGGCACCTAGATTGCGACTAAAGGTATCCGTTGCGACCACGATACGGGACTCGATCATGACTTGACGCACAGGAGTGTCAAGATTTCTGATATGTTTGGCGACCTCTGCCAGTCTGATAGGAATATCGGTGACGGTCAAAGTATTACTGATATCATCAACTTCTACCGTTCCACGTTGACTCAAAATCCCTTTGAGAGGAATTGAACTGGCTGTCCGATAATTTAATCGGAAAGTCTCAGTATGCAAAGGTTCTAATTCAGTAATTTGCTGACGAGACTCCAGTTCGGTTTTTTCCCTGGCAGCTAATTCCTCACGTGGAGCAATAAAAATGACGTTACCTACTCGCCGTTTATCGAGCTCCTGGGACTGAAGTACAATATCCAAAGCTTGGTCCCAGGGGACATCTTTCAGACGCAAAGTAAGACTTCCTTTAACTGAATCGCTGGCAATAATATTGAGATTAGTAAACTCAGCCAGAACCTGCAAAACTGAGCGAACTTCCACATTCTGAAAATCAAGCGATAGTTTCTCGCCAGTATACCCTCCTGTGAGCAATTTCCTGTGGGCAGGCACATCTTCGCTTTCAACAATCGGCTTGACATCCAGAATAAATCTCGCCCCTGCATGATAGGAGGTATGCTCCCACCGTCCTTTGGGTTTGATGACCATCTGTACGTTATTACCTTGTGTCATGGTTTCTATAGTTTGCACTGGTGTGCCAAAATCTACCACATCCACACGCCGCTCTAAATGAGGAGGCAAATAAGCGTTGATGAATTCGATCATGATCCGGTTATCCTGTTGACGGACATCGACGCCGATGCCTGGGGCGGAAAGATCGACTTCCACACGGCCCTCGCCATTCAGGCCACGCTTGAAATCAATATCTTGCAGGCTCAACAGCTTCTTCTCCTGCATATCTACGCTGTTAAAAGGATGAACGGGAGCATGGGCAGTTTTTTTTGCATTGAGTCCATTTAGTGAAATAAACAGTTGATTTCCTACCATTTTAGTCTCATAGATCATAGGCTTTAACAAGTTCATCACCAGGCGGGTACGGTTTTCAGTTTGAACAATATCAATACTCTTCAAATCTCCTTCCTCTACTGCCTGTACTCTTTTACCCAGTGCATTAACCGTATTGATAAAATCAAAATAAATTCTATCCGGATTGTTCAAAGAAATCCCTACAGGCGCTGTATCAAGCAGTTGATCAAGCGATACTTTCACTATGATTTGTCTGTTTCGATTGCTAACCACATCGATTCCACTGATTCTGTTCTGCTGCTTTGATGCCACACGCGCCGGATTATCGGCCGCGACGATGGGAACCTGAAATAATATCAATAATAGTATGAGTTGGGAGGCAGCATATCGCCACCCGTAGAAAAGCTCTCTTGCTATCATCCTTCTCATTATTTCTGCGCCTGCACTTGCAATACGAGCGTACTCAGGCGCTCGATCCAAACATGGACACCATCTTGTACGATTTCTTTTAGCTGGATTTCTGTCTCGGAAATATTGGTAATCAATCCAAAATTCTGGCCTAAGTAATTACCAGCCTTGACACGATGCACAGTATTATCAGGCGTTCTCACTAATGCAAAAATTTGCTTGTTTCGCTGCAATGTTCCTACCATGGTCAGATTTTCCAGCGGAAAATTCTCCAACGCTTCCTTACGTCGTTTCAGATCAGGCTGAAGCGTGTCATGCTTGCTGGATGGAATGTTTTTTTGTGCATTGAAAGGATCGGAAACGTTAAATGCTTCATAATTGAACTGAGCAAAAGGCCTGATCTGAGGTAATGGCTCGACCTTGCCACGCAACCCTTCTCCAGATTGGTTCACAAACTCTTCAAGATCACTGTAGGTCCCTTCACTACAGGCCGAGACCGAAACGATAACAAGCCATATACGCCATAAATGAGGAAACCACTTAATCATTTATTTCCCCCACTGTTGCTCTTGACCTGATTAGCAAGCTCTTCATCATCAAGATAGCGAAAGGTCTTTGCGACAGCGTTCAATACCAGATTTTGCTCCTTCCCGGGAGTAATATTGATCTCATTTAACGTTACAATCCGTGGTAATTGGGCAACATCACTGGCAAAAGCACCGATGTCGTGATAGTTACCCATGACACGTACCGTTACGGGTAATTCAGCATAAATTTCCTTGATCGTTTCGCTCGCTGCGGGCTTGAATAACTCAAATTGCAATCCCCGTCCTAAACCAGCCCGATTAATATCTACCAGCAAAGCATCTATTTCAGATTTATTGGGTAATTGTTTCAGCATCAAACTGAGTGTCTGCTCGATCTCCTGTAATTGCTGCCGCATAATATCCAAATTAACCGCGCTTCTTTTTTTGATCAGATAAGTTTCTTTAAGCGTCACTTCCTCTGCTTCAGCCCTTTCAAGCATTTCTGACTGCTCCTGCCAATCCAGAAAATAACCTACTGCAACAATTGCCACCAGCAAACTGATCAATGCACAGACCTTAATGGCTACCGGCCAGCTACCGGGATCATTGGGGTTAAGTAGCCGCAATTGTTCTGATAAATTCATCCTCATCCCCCTTTTTATTCCAGTTCTAAATCAAAACTGCCTTTGCCGGCTTCACCCTGCCGTATGATGGATACTGTCTGCGGCTCGCCTTCGCACCATTTTTGATTTGGAAATGGAATCAGCTAATTGGAAATATGCGCTGGCGTAGATCCATTATCCCAGCTAGTCAATAATTCGGTGAGCCTCACATTCAAATCAAATTCATTCATACGCACATTATTGACATTAACTGCCTTGATCTCGATCAATAGAGGAGATTCAAATATGGGTGACGCGTCCAAATTCCGCATTAAGGTAGATACCCATGCATTTGATTGCGCATAGCCAGAAAGATGGATGTGCTCATTAGTTTGCTTGAGACTCTTGAGATATACCCCATCTGGCACTAGTCTAGCCAGCTGATCTAACATATAAACAACATGCGTGCGATTGACTTGTAATGCTTCTACGACCTCTTTGCGTGCGAGCACTTCCTTGAGTTGCTGCTTGATTTGTTTGATTTCTACAATTTGCTTATCGAGAATAGCAATTTGACTCTGCAGGTATTGATTACGCCTATTCTGATACTCAATCTTTCCCAGAATAGCCTCATGCCCTGCCCAGATAGTCAGTATGCCAAGAACACAAGCAACTCCAGCCAGCATGGCAAACTGCTGCTGGCGTGCCTTACGTTTAAGTTCACGGTGCGGAAGTAAATTAATGCGAATCATGATGGATCAAAGCCCCGCATTGCCAATCCACAGGCAGTCATTAATAGGGGTGCATCTGCTTTCAGCTGCTTGAGGGGGATACGATTAGATAGCTCCATATTGACAAAAGGGTTAGCGATTTGTGTCATCACTTGGGTACATTCAGTCATCATCTCCCCCAAACCAGGAACTGTTGCGCATCCGCCACAAAGAAAAATATAATCAATCCGGGTATATTGGGTAGAAGTAAAAAAGAACTGCAAAGCACGTTTCACCTCCTGCGTAAGTGTTTCGCAGAAAGGTTGCAACACATTCGTCTGGTAGCTGTTGGGTAAACTCCCATTGCGCTTGGCTGCTTCCGCTTCTTCATATGTCAAATTAAACTGATTCTGAATTTCCTGAGTTAACTGAGCTCCCCCAAACGGTTGATTCCGTGTATACACAAATTCACCATTGCAAAGAACATTTAGACGGGTAGTGCTCGCACCGATATCGACCAGTGCAATCACTTGATCCTTGCCTTCTCCAGGCAACTGACGCTCAATTAACTCAAAAGAAGTTTGGGCAGCGAAGTGCTCGACATCGATTACGACTGCTTTTAAACCAGCCGTTAATGCAGCAGCAACCCGATCTTCCACTTTTTCCTTGCGTGCAGCAGCGATCAGGACTTCTACCTCATTTGGATTCTCAGGTATTGCTCTGATGACCTGAAAATCGAGATTGACTTCATCCAGCGTAAATGGAATATATTGATTCGCCTCTGTTTCAACTTGAAAGACCAAATCATCTTCTCGTTGCCCAACGGACATGATGATTTTTTTGGTAATGACAGCAGCCGCGGGCAGTGCAAGGGCGATATTTTTTACACGTGTCTCCATGCGCTTCCATGCACGATGAAGGCTATCTCCCACTTCCTTGAGATCATTGATATTTCCATCAAGAATAGCTTCTTTCGGCATCGGTTCAATAACATATCGCTCAAGGCATAATGTGTTCTCAGCTTTGTTAGTCATGGAAAGCTCGATCATTTTCACCGACGAAGCACTGATATCGACCCCTAAGAGTCGTGACGATCTGGTAGAAAAGAAATTAAGATTGATATCAAAGCTTTTATTCAACATTGATTTATTAGAAACAATATTTTAAAGTGCGGTATTGTAATTATCAGATGACATGCAAAAATTTTCATCGGCATGTGTAATCCTTCGAGTCAATCTAACTTTCTTTAGCAAACTGATATGCTGGGTAAACTATTCTGGCAGATTCCAAAAGAGTTTGATTTATACAAAAACAGCAGATATACCCTCTATAATTAGCAATTGATTTTTATTCCTCATAGTTAGAAATTTTATATCTCATGTTATTTCGTTGGCTGGCCTATCTCTTTCTAGCAGTGCTGGGAGCAAGCATGATTGGTGTTTTGCTAATCGTTTTTGCAGCACTCGTTGTTATCCCGACATTACCTTCGCTCGAAGTTTTGATGGATTATCGGCCTAAGATACCGTTACGGATCTATAGCGCGGAAGGGTTACTCATCGGTGAATTTGGAGAAGAGCGTAGAAATTTTGTAAAAATTAACGAAACACCCACCTATCTTAAACAAGCCATCGTGGCCGCTGAGGATGACCGTTTCTATCAGCACGGCGGGGTGGATTATATTGGTATTCTGCGAGCTGCTTATTCCAATTTCAGTGGAGGAGGCGCGCTTCAAGGTGGCAGTACGATTACGATGCAGGTTGCACGTAATTTTTTTCTGACCAAAGAAAAAACCTTGACGAGAAAATTCAGCGAAGCCTTACTGGCATTTAAAATTGAGCACAGTCTAAGTAAAGATAAAATTCTAGAACTCTATATTAATCAGATATATCTGGGTCAAAGAAGCTATGGGTTCTCAGCCGCAGCTCAAACTTATTTTGGAAAATCGCTCGATGAAATTAATTTAGCGGAAGCAGCCATGCTGGCAGGATTACCCAAGGCCCCCTCAAGATTTAACCCAGTCGTTAATCCAGAGCGCGCAAAGATACGCCAGCGTTATGTGTTGAAGCGGATGCACGAACTTGACTATATTTCCGACGAACAATTAGCCAAGTCAGAAAAGCAGCCGTTACCCATACACCGCCAAGTACGGAATTCTGCCATGCCCGCTGAGTACGTGGTTGAAATGGCCAGACAAGCAGTATATCAACGCTTTGGTGAAGAAGCCTATACACGTGGCATTAAAGTCTATACCACTGTAAGAAAATCAGATCAAGAGGCCGCTAATCAAGCACTGCGTAAAGGCGCATTAGAATATGATAGCCGTCATGGTTATCGAGGCCCAGAAGGGTTCATTGATTTACCCAGAAATGATGCTAACCTGAAAAAAAATCTGGAAGAAGCGCTGCAACCATTTCATGATAGCTACGATATGTTCATTGCTGTAGTGCTAACCACCAGCTTAAATTCTGTTAAAGCTTATCATAAGGGTGGAGAAGTGATACAGATTAGCGGAGATGGACTCAAGTTTGCCAAAAGATTTCTTACCGATGACCCTAAGATTGGTAACCAGCGAATTCGTCCAGGCGCATTAATCCGGATACAAAAGAATGAGAAAAATGTCTGGCAAATTGTCCAACTTCCCGAAATTGAAGCCGCACTCGTTGCCATTGATCCGATTGATGGGATGATTCGTGCTCTGGCCGGAGGATTTGATTTCAATCTCAATCAGTTTAATCATGTCACCCAAGCATGGAGACAACCAGGCTCCAGCTTCAAACCATTCATTTACTCCGCTTCACTGGAAAAAGGATTTACACCCGCAACGATCATCAACGATGCGCCTTTATTTTTCGATGCGGCGCAAACGGGTAGCAAGTCTTGGGAACCTAAAAATTTTGATGGCAAGTTCAGCGGTCCAATACGCATGCGCGTTGCACTGACTCATTCAAAAAATCTGGCATCCGTTCGAATTCTTCAATCCATTGGACTGCGCTACGCCCAGGATTATATTACTCGCTTTGGTTTTGATAGTGATCGTCACCCTCCTTTTTTACCCATGGCGCTGGGAGCAGGCTCTGTAACCCCCCTGCAAATGGCCGTTGGGTATGCCACGTTTGCTAACGGCGGTTTTCGCATTCATCCTTACTTCATCGAAAGAATAGAAGATGATGAGGGTAGAATTCTTGAAAATGCTCAACCTGTTATTGCCGGGATGAATGCTAAGCAGGTGATTGATCCACGGAATGCCTTTCTGATGACCAGTATGATGCAAGATGTGATTCAACGAGGAACAGCCACCATGGCAAAAAGACTCGGTCGCAAGGATATCGCAGGAAAAACAGGCACAACCAGTAATTTTATTGATACCTGGTTTTGTGGTTTTCAGAAGAATTTGGTCACGGTAAGCTGGGCGGGGTTTGATGAACCTAAAACATTGGGTAAGAATGAAACCGGAGGACGTGTCGCTTTACCCATCTGGATAAACTATATGGAAAAGGCGTTAAAAGATATCCCTGTTGCGACTTATACTCCTCCCCAAGGCATCATGATAGCCAGAATTAATCCGGAAACCGGCTTGAGAGAAGAGAGAGGAGCGATGAGCGAATATTTTTTCAACGAACAGCTCCCCCCTCAGGCTGAGTTACCTACTGAGGATTTTGACTCGATAGAAGCGCTATGGAATCAGTTATACTGAAAGAGGATCTCTCAGGTTTATAGATTTTTTTTGAGCCAAGTAGCCGCATCCAAAGCAAAATAGGTCAAGATGGCATCTGCACCTGCGCGTTTGCATGACAACAAAGACTCCATGACACAGGCTTCTTCGTCTAACCAGCCATTCATTGCGGCTGCCTTGAGCATAGCATACTCGCCACTGACCTGGTAAACCAGCGTAGGGGCGCCAAATTTATCCTTTACTCTGCGCACGATATCAAGATAAGGCAAGCCTGGTTTTATCATGACCATATCAGCGCCTTCCTGTAAATCCAGCCCAACTTCCCATAATGCCTCGTCCGAGTTGGCCGGATCCATTTGGTAAGTATATTTGTTACCCGACCGCAGATTGGCGGAAGAACCTACTGCATCTCGGAATGGGCCATAAAAGCTGGAAGCATATTTTGCCGAATAAGCAAGAATGCGTGCATGAATAAATTTATTGCTATCCAATGCTGCACGGATAGCAGCAATCCTCCCGTCCATCATATCCGAAGGGGCAACCACATCCGCTCCTGCCTGGGCATGGACAAGCGCCTGCTGCGCCAGAACCGAAACGGTTTCATCATTCATCACATAACCATTCGCATCAATTAAACCATCTTGACCATGACTGGTATAGGGATCAAGCGCTATATCAGTAATAATCCCTAGCTCTGGAAAATTCTTCTTTAACTGAGTGACAACTTTTGGCACCAGTCCCTCCGGATTGAGTGCTTCGTCTGCAGTCAAATTCTTGAGTGAAGAGTCAATCACCGGGAAGATAGCGATAGCGGGAATTCCAAGTTGTAAGCACTTCTCAGCCTGAAGCATGAGTAAATCTAGACTTAATCGCTCAACACCCGACATAGAACCCACTTGTTCTTTTCGTTGCTTTCCATCTAGTACAAAAACAGGATAAATTAAATCATCTGTTCGTAAATGATTTTCTCGTACCAAGCTGCGGGAGAAATCGTCACGACGTAATCGCCGCATTCTCTTTTGTGGGAATTGACTAATAAATGACATGATTGATCATCAAAAAATAAAATATTAATATGGAACTTACTAAAAAATTTTGCCTCTTAAGGGGAGGCGATATTTAACTCGTCTCTCGCCTTCCCTCCCTGAGGCGGGGCCTTTGATATAAGGCGATTCCCCCCGGTTTTTCCCCTTTAACCGGGGTTTTTTTTGCCTCTAATTCAATATGATGCTGATCAATCTTTGCTCCGGCTGGCCCAAACCAATCCGTTAAAATTGCGGTAGCCTCTTCAATACCATACCCCATCATGCTGGAAAAAAGCTGCACTGTACAGTGTGGATATCGTTCAGTTAAAAAATGTCTTACTTTTTTCAGCACGCAAGCCGCTTGATTGCGACTCAATTTATCTGCTTTGGTTAATAGAATATGCACTGGTTTTTTTGTGAGCAAAAACCACTCCAGCATCTGGAGATCAAGCTTGGTTAAAGGGTGACGAATATCCATAATGAGCACCATGCCGTATAGCACACCACGAGTCTGCAGATAAGTGCTGAGGAGATGCTCCCAATGCTGACGGATGGCTAAAGGCACTTTGGCATAACCATAGCCAGGAAGATCAACCAGAAAGTGACTATCCCCGAGTTGAAAAAAGTTGATATGCTGGGTTCGGCCGGGTGTTTTACTTACATGAGCAAGACGACCACGTTTGGCAAGCGTATTAATGGCACTGGATTTACCCGCATTTGAACGTCCAGCAAAAGCAACCTCCAGACCAGATGCTCGAGGTAAGTCTACTAACCGATTGACGGTAGTATAAAAATGGATATTTTGAAATAATGACATATACTTATTTTCTACCAAGCTATTTCAGGTTTTTCTTGGGCAATTATCTTTAATCCTTCCAGCACCAAATTATCCGCACTCATGGTAGGAATTTTAATATAAGGTAACAATAAGGCAGCGCCTCCACCGCTAATAATACAGTGGATAGTATCGCGATCCAGATAAGTGGAAAGCAATGTATACATATGGTCAAGCGTACCTGTCAATGCATGAACTATTCCGCTGTGAATAGCATCTGCCGTGTTAACCGGAAAATCTTGAAAGCGACCTTCTTTTAAAGTTAACAATGCCGTCTGGTGTGCTAATACCTGTTTCATTAACTCAAAGCCAGGCAAAATAATTCCACCCAAAAACTCTCCTCTATCAGAGAGAGTATCGACTGTCATAGCAGTCCCTACATTGACCACCAGACAGCCCTGTTGTTTCATTCTCCATGCAGCGATCAAAGCTGCCCAGCGGTCGCTACCCAATTGCGCTGGATTTGAGTAGCGATTCTTAACACCACATTGATCAGCAGCCGCTGAGATCCAATGCGGGATGGCTTTCCAAATAGCAAACAAATTTAATAGTGCCGATTCAGCTGAAGGCCCTGCCACATTGGAAACAATAATAGCGGATGGCTCCGGCACATCTCGCCAAATCTGGCTCAGCAATACACGTTGATTCTGAGTAACGCTTCCGCGTTCATGCCAGTCATTACCATTGTGTAACCCCCACTTGATAGCAGTATTACCCGAATCTATAGCTAGAAGATAAGGCATAGCATTTATTTCAGTCTAATTTACGCAGACTGATCTCGCCACCATGGAAGCTTTGCTCGCCCATTAAAGTATTTACCAGTAATGATCCATCAGGCGCAACACCATGGGCAATACCTTGCTGTATAGAGCCATTTGGTAGATGCAACTCAATCAGTTTATTCTCAAAGGCATGATAACGTATCCATTCATCCTTAAATAGCGAGAAGCCCTTCTGATCAAATGTATTTAATGTCGCCACCAATTCTCCCAATAAAACAGCCAACAATTTATTGCGATCAGGAACTTCCTGAACAATGGAATAGAGATCAGTCGTCTCTTGGTCTATCTTATTTTTAATATGATCAGGCAATCTTAGATTGATTCCGATACCAATAACTGCCGTAGCCGGTCCAAGCATGTCGCCCTGCAACTCAATTAACACGCCTCCAAGCTTAATAAACTCAAACAGCAGATCGTTAGGCCATTTTAGCGTCACACCCTTGATCCCGACTGCCATTAATGCTCGAATAATTGCTACACCAATGGCTAAACTTAAGCCAGAGAGAAAATTGACCCCTCGCTGGAACTGCCACGATAATGAAAAAGTCAGGCTGTCTCCTAAGCCTGTATACCATTGCCGTCCTCGGCGTCCCCGTCCCTGAGTTTGTAACTCAGCAGCAATGACATGAATTTTTCCATCATGGATGATATGGTTTCTTGTGATCTCATGCAGCAGTAAAGTGTTAGTAGATTCTGTAATGTCGAGGACCTGAATATGAAAGCGATCTGACTCCCCCGCAAGATGCGTCTGAATCATGGCTGTGTTCAGCCATTGCACGGGATTAAGCCAGCGATAACCACGGCCTTGAATTTTGTGAATAACCAGCCCTAATCGATCAAGATCATGCAAAGCATTTGAGATGCTGGAGCGTGATACCCCCAGAATTTGAGAAAGCTCTGTTCCTGAATGAAACTCGCCATCACTTAATCGTCTTAAAATAGCAAATGTAAGTGATTTCACATTGAGACCGATGTAAAAAATTTGCGAGCATTCCCAAGAACGCTCTTATTCAGGTGAAATGGAAAGCGAAGTAGTTGCTTGATTGGGTATTCATGCTAAGGTTTAATCTTATTCCATTTCTAAATCAAAACTGACTTTGTCGGCTTCACCTTGCCGTATGATTGATACTGTCTGCGGCTCGCCTTCGCGTCATGTTTGATTGGGAAATGGAATTCCCATGAATACCTTCATATAGTGGCGTCCCCAAGGGGATTCGAACCCCTGTACTCACCGTGAAAGGGTGATGTCCTAGGCCTCTAGACGATGGGGACCAGAATATATTTACAACGACTAGCGAGAGATACTGGTGGAGATAAGCGGGATCGAACCGCTGACCTCTTGCATGCCATGCAAGCGCTCTCCCAGCTGAGCTATACCCCCGACTGAAGGAGAAAGGATTATACTGGGACACTTGGTTATTGTAAAGTTGAAGATCAATCTGGAAAGTAAGATATTTGTTGTTTTATTCGCTTCAGGGTTTCTGTTCTGCCGAGCAACTCCAATATGGCATCTATTGAAGGCGTTTGTGTCTCGCCTGTTATCACTATACGCAAAGGCATCGCTACCTTTGGTAATTTGACATTAAATGTGGCTGCTGCTTTCTTAATTTCATCATGGATAGCCTGACGGTTCCAATCAAGCGAGTTAAATTTATCGATTAAATAAAGCAGGATGGATTTTGCCTCCGGATTGAAATACTGCGCTTTGAGGTCATACGAGGGTTCTAGTGGGCGAAAAAAATAGACAGCCGCATCGGCAAGTTCGCTAATCGTATTGACTCTTTCTTTCAGCAGATTAATTACTTTTAATAAATATTGCTGATTTGGGATATGACAGCCGTCTTGCTCAAGAAACGGTGTCATCAATTCGGCTATATGCACATCATCTTTGTTTTTAAGATAGTGCTGATTCAGCCACATCAGCTTTTCCGGGTTAAACTTTGCTGGAGAACGACTTATTGTGGCTAAATCAAACCACTCAATCAACTGATCAGTATTGAATATTTCTTCATCACCATGAGACCACCCAAGTCGTGCAAGATAATTTATCATAGCTTCAGGTAAATAGCCTTCTTCATGATAGTGCATCACTGAAACGGCTCCATGCCGTTTAGATAATCTTTCACCATCTGCTCCTAATATCATGGGCACATGCGCATACTGAGGTATGGGAGCGTCCAGTGCTTTAAGAATATTAATTTGCCGTGGGGTATTGTTGACATGATCATCACCACGAATGACATGACTGATATTCATATCCAGATCATCCACTATCACACCAAAATTATAAGTCGGGATGCCATCACTTCTCAGCAGAACCAGATCATCAAGCTCGCTGTTCGCTACCACAATTTTACCCTTGACCAGATCATCAAAGACGACATGTCCCTCTGTGGGATTCTTAAAGCGGATAACTGGCTTGACTTCGGCTGGGGGGGGCTGTTTTGCATCCCGCCAACGTCCATCGTATCTTGGTTTCAACCCTGCAGCACGTTGTTGTTCTCGCAACAAATCCAGCTCCTCTTTGCTGGCGTAGCAGCGATAAGCAAGATTGTTTTGCAGCAATTGCTCAGCCACTTCATGATAACGCGCCAATCTCTGCATTTGATAAAAGGGGCCTTCATCATAATCAAGACCTAACCATGCCATCCCATCAAGGATGGCTTGCACTGATAGTTGAGTTGAGCGCTCAAGATCGGTATCTTCAATTCTTAAAATAAATTTACCGCCATGTTTACGGGCAAATGCCCAGGAAAAAAGGGCTGTCCTGGCCCCTCCAATATGAAGATAGCCTGTAGGGCTAGGTGCAAATCGTGTACGTACCATTGTGAAAATGCGATGAGTAATGTCAATTAGAAACAGAACAATGCTTGCAATTACGCAAGATAGTGTTCTGGTGGAATATATTTTTATTTTTAACAAAAAAACCGAAATCAATACAGCTTACTGATCTTGCTTTAGGGCACCTCTAAAAATTCATATTTGCGAGCATCCACTTCGAGGATTGCCTGCTTACCCCGCTTCGCCACCATACTTCGTTGTTCACAAAAAATGTTTCCTTACCTACCAGTGATAGGCTGTGGCAACATTTTTGGTGCTCACCTTGTCTTGTTTAGAACTTTGATTTTTTAGAGGTCTCCTTTATTCTTTTATTTAATTTCAAACTATTTGCTATACTGAGCAACTTTAAAAAAATTTCTAATAACATGAGTGAATATCTTTTTACTTCTGAATCTGTTTCTGAAGGACATCCTGACAAGGTTGCAGACCAAATATCAGATGCAGTTTTAGATGCTATATTAAGTCATGATACAAACGCACGCGTTGCCTGTGAAACAATGTGTAGCACAGGTCTAATTGTTCTATCAGGTGAAATTACAACACATGCGTCAGTCGATTACAATGTAATTGCGCGTGAAACCGTTAAAAAAATAGGTTATACCAGCTCTGAGATTGGTTTTGATTGGAATACCTGTGCTGTATTAACCGCATTTAATAGACAATCACCTGACATTGCACAAGGCGTTAACCGTAGTAAAGAAGAAGAAATGGATCAGGGTGCAGGTGATCAAGGACTAATGTTTGGTTTTGCATGTGCGGAAACCCCACAATTAATGCCGATGCCCATTTATTATGCTCATCGTTTGATGGAACGACAATCACAATTAAGAAAAAACGGGCGTTTACCCTGGTTGCGGCCTGATGCCAAATCTCAAGTATCGGTTAAATATATCGACGGTAAGCCGCAGCGGATAGATACAGTTGTCATCTCCACTCAACATGATCCAGATATTTCTTATGCTGCCCTGAGTGAGGCAGTTATCGAAGAAATCATTAAGCCAGTACTTCCCAAAGAAATGTTGAATGGAAATACCCGGTATCTGATTAATCCGACAGGACGCTTTGTGGTCGGCGGACCGATGGGTGATTGTGGTTTAACAGGCCGCAAGATCATTGTCGATACTTATGGTGGTGCTGCGCATCATGGTGGCGGTGCTTTCTCGGGTAAAGATCCTTCCAAGGTAGATCGTTCCGCTGCTTATGCTGTACGTCATGTTGCAAAAAATATCGTGGCCGCTGGACTTGCCTCTAAATGTGAAGTCCAGGTCGCGTATGCTATTGGTGTGGCTCGCCCGGTCTCTCTGATGGTTGAAACGTTTGGTACCGGGAAAATTTCAGATGAAAAACTTGCCAAGCTAATAGAACAACATTTTGATTTGCGTCCAAGAGCCATTATCCATCGACTTAATCTGTTACGACCGATTTATACAAAAACTGCTGCCTATGGTCATTTTGGACGGGATGATCCGGATTTTACCTGGGAAGCAACGGATATGGCTGCCCAGCTTCGCGCTGATGCTGGCATCTAATTGATTTCATTTTTAGAACAAAATCGACTAGCTGAAATTATCCCTACCTTATTTAAGTATAAGCTTAATTTTTCCTGTAGACTGAGGAGCGCTGCAACGGGTACCTATCCGTGAGGCTCAGTATATGAGGATAGCAACCTAACGGCGCTCGTTCATTTTTGGAGATGTGAACTATGAACGGCCAATCTACTGATTTGAAAATTGCTGATATTTCTCGAAGCCAATTTACTGATTACAAAGTTGCTGATATTTCCCTGGCAGAGTGGGGAAGAAAAGAAATAGCTATTGCTGAAACGGAAATGCCAGGCTTAATGGCATTGCGTCATGAATATGCAGACCAGAAACCGCTGAGAGAGGCGCGCATCGCGGGATCTTTACATATGACGATTCAGACGGCAGTATTGATTGAAACACTTGTTACTTTAGGCGCTGAGGTACGCTGGGCCTCTTGCAATATCTTTTCAACGCAAGACCATGCAGCAGCAGCCATTGCGGCAAAAAATATCCCGGTTTTTGCCTATAAAGGTGAATCACTGGAAGATTACTGGGAATATGCTCACCTTATTTTTGAATGGTCGCAAGATGGCAAAGCCGGTAACGCAAATATGATTCTGGATGATGGGGGGGATGCGACCTTACTTCTAACACTTGGAAGTAAAGCCGAGAAAGAACCTTCTGTTATTGCAAATCCCACCAATGAAGAAGAGCGTGTATTGTTTGCAGCGATCAAATCACGAATTAACAGTCAACCTCACTGGTATTCTGAAAAGCTTGCCAGCATCAGAGGCGTCACGGAGGAAACGACCACAGGGGTCCATCGCTTGTATGAAATGCAAAAAAGGGAAGCTTTACCATTCCCCGCGTTTAATGTTAACGATTCAGTCACCAAATCTAAATTTGATAACTTGTATGGCTGCCGGGAATCGCTAGTGGACGGTATCAAGCGTGCTACTGACGTCATGATTGCCGGGAAAATTGCAGTAATATGTGGCTATGGTGATGTGGGCAAAGGCTGCGCACAATCACTGCGGGGTTTAGGGGCCACTGTCTGGATTACTGAAATCGACCCAATCTGTGCATTGCAAGCCGCTATGGAAGGTTATCGTGTGGTAACGATGGAGGATGCATGCGATCAGGCGGATATTTTTGTGACGGCAACGGGTAATATTCGGGTGATTTGTCATGATCATATGCTGAAAATGAAAGACCAGGCAATTATCTGTAACATTGGACATTTTGATTCTGAAATCGATATTGCTTCAATTCAGCAATATCAATGGGAAAATATCAAACCGCAGGTGGATCATGTCATTTTCCCGACAGGCCGTCGGGTTATTGTATTGGCACAAGGTAGGTTAGTCAACCTGGGCTGTGCAACGGGTCATCCTTCCTTTGTCATGTCCAGTTCCTTTACCAACCAGGTATTGGCGCAAATTGAGCTTTGGCAAAATGGAGAAAGTTATCAGAAAAAAGTGTATGTGCTTCCTAAGCATCTGGATGAAAAAGTAGCGCGCCTACACCTTGGCAAGCTGGGCGCAAAACTGACCGAATTAACCAGCGAACAAGCGCAATACCTTAATCTGGATAAAAAAGGCCCTTACAAACCAGAAGCATATCGATATTAATTACGGATTAAAAGCACGAATAGTTTAAATATAATAAGACGCTTGCCTAACCCTAAAAAAACCCCTTTTTAGGGTTAAGAATTCCTTTTAATAGAGAGGGTCAATCATTTATTTTAATATCTTAGTAAGATTACCCTCTTAATTTAGTAATGATCCAGATATAATAAGTTGAAATCACAGAAAGTTTTTTCGCCTACTTTTAGCTTTGAACTTTTCCCTCCACAAACCCCAGAAGGGGTAGAAAAATTACGCGCTGCGCGCCATCAGCTCGCCCAGTTTAAGCCAAAATTTTTCTCGGTCACCTTCGGTGCAGGAGGTTCCACTCGCGATCGGACATTTGATACAGTATTGGAAATGCTGGCAGACGGTCATTCTGTTGCGCCACACCTTTCCTGTATCGGTTCTACTCGTGAAAATATTTATTCAATCTTGAGAAAGTACCAGGAAAGCGGTATTCGCCACATCGTGGCTCTGCGTGGAGATTTACCTTCTGGAATGGCTCAACCAGGTGAATTCCGTTATGCCAATGAATTGGTTACCTTCATTCGCAAAGAATTTGGTAATACCTTCGAGATGGATGTGGCAGCTTATCCAGAATATCATCCACAGGCCCGATCTGCTCAAGAAGATTTCAGGAATTTTAGAAATAAAATAGAAGCCGGCGCAGACTCTGCAATTACGCAATTCTTTTATAATGCAGATGCTTATTTTCATTTTGTTGATATGTGCGAGGCGGCCAATCTGAATGTGCCGATTGTCCCAGGTATTATGCCTATTAACAAATTTTCTCAACTGGTTAGATTTGCAGATAATTGTGGCGCTGAAATCCCCCGCTGGATTAGAAAAAAGTTGGAAGGATATGGGGATGATATAGCGTCTATCCATGCTTTTGGGTTAGACGTGGTAACCGCTTTATGTGAGCGATTACTTAAAGCAGGCGCGCCGGGACTCCATTTTTACACGCTTAACTCAGCTGTCCTGACAACAAAAATTTGGCAACGCCTTGGTTTATAGCATTATCGCTGCTCTTCACCGGAATCTTCTTAATTCGACCATATCCATAAGTTCAAGAAAGTTATAGGTAGAACAATTAATATAGCACGTAAGTTGAATATTATTCTGTAACATGCAATGACAACATTATATTGGCATGATTATGAGACCTTCGGCTCGGATCCCAGATGGGACCGTCCAGCTCAGTTTGCCGGTTTAAGAACTGATGAAGCACTGAATGAAATTGGCGATCCACTCGTTATCTATTGCAAACCACCCAAAGATATTTTGCCTCAACCCGATGCCTGTTTACTGACTGGCATTACGCCGCAAATAGCCGATAACCAGGGTCTCCCTGAGCCAGAATTTATTGCAAGAATTCATAATGAACTGGCACAGCCCAAGACCTGTGGTGTTGGCTACAATACATTGCGCTTTGATGATGAAGTTACACGCTTTACCCTCTATCGGAATTTTTATGATCCTTATGGGCGTGAATGGCAACAAGGGAACTCGCGCTGGGATCTCATCGATTTGGTGCGTATGACTTATGCGCTCAGGCCGGAAGGTATGATATGGCCCAGGCATGAGGATGGCAGACCCAGCTTTCGTCTTGAGGATCTCACAACAGCCAATAATATTCATCATGATTCTGCCCATGATGCGCTATCAGATGTTAAAGCAACGATCAAGCTGGCGCGCTTATTACATGATAGACAACCGCGTCTTTATAGCTGGTTTTTTCGACTTCGTAACAAGCATAATGCCGCTTTATTATTGGATTTAATCAATCATACCCCGGTTATCCATACTTCTCGTATGTATCCCTCAGAAACTGGCTGTACTACAGTAGTGATGCCCTTGATTCAAGAGCAGGGAAACGGGAACAGTATTTTGGTTTATGATCTGCGTCATAATCCGTCCCCTTTTATGGAATTAAGTGTCGAGGAACTGGCAATGTGCTTGTTTACACCCCAATCCACATTACCTGAGGAAGTGCCACGCTTGCCGGTAAAATCAGTAAAGATTAATAAGTGTCCTGCACTTGCCCCTCAGAATGTGCTTGATAAATCCATTATCTCCCGAATTAACCTTAATACAGAAGCTTGCCAGCAACATTGGCAATTGTTGCATAAAAATATCGCATTTATGCAGCGGGTAGCGCAGGCCTATTCCAGTATGGAATTTGAAGCATCTAAAGATGTCGATCTGGCGCTTTATGACAGTTTTTTCAGTGAGAATGATCGCATCCTCATGTCAGCAGTGCGTAATGCTTCACCTCGGCAGCTTACGCATCATCATTTTGATTTCCAGGATAAGCGACTTCATGAACTATTATTTCGATATCGTGCACGTAATTGGCCAGATACTTTATCAGAAAATGAATTACAGCGATGGAAAGCTCTATGCCGTCAGCATCTTATGGAGAAAAACTGCGACAATAGCATGATTCTAACTGAATTCGCTGATAAAATTAAGGCATTACGTGACGCTCATATAGAAAATGCTCATATTGTGCAAATATTGAATGCCATCGAAACATGGGGTAAAGAATTAGCTACGGCAAATAACCTACCTTGGAATTTTTAATATAAGCAATAAATTCCTTAATAAATTCATATTCTTTATTCCCTTTCCAAATCAAAACTGACTTTGTCAGCTCCACCTTGCCGTATGATTGATACTGTCTGCGGCTCGCCTTCGCGTCATGTTTAATTTGGAAATGAAATTAGAATTCACCCATTCTTCAAATCATTCTCCAACAGAATCACATACAGGCTCAAACCAGGCTAGTTTTTGATGTAATCTGACCACTTCCCCTACAATAATGAGCGTTGGAGGCACCAAGTTAGCGGCCGAAGCAAGAGCAGGTAATGTTTCGAGTGAACCAATCACGATACGCTGTTTGTAAGTAGTTCCCTGCTGTACAATGGCTGCCGGTGTTGATGCTGGAAGACCATGCGCAATAAGCTGCTTGCACAATACAGGTAATCCAAGCAATCCCATATAAATTACGATAGTCTGCTGTGGTCTGGCTAACACCTGCCAATCCAAATTAATGGTATTGTTTTTGAGATGACCTGTAACGAAAATGCAGGATTGAGCATAATCGCGATGGGTAAGCGGAATACCCGCATAGGAAGCCACACCTGATGCTGCTGTAATTCCTGGTACTACCTGGAAAGGAATGTGATGCTGGGATAATGTTTCAATTTCTTCGCCACCTCGGCCAAAAATAAAAGGATCGCCGCCTTTTAGTCGAAGTACTCGCTTTCCTTCTTTGGCTAGTCTTACCAATAAATGGTTGATTGATTCTTGTGGCAAGGTATGCTTATTGCGCTCCTTCCCCGCATAGATACGCGTTGCATCGCGTCTTACCATGTCGAGTATGGCTGGAGAGACTAAGCGGTCGTATACGACAACATCAGCTTGCTGCATCAAGCGCATGGCACGAAAGGTCAGCAAATCGGAATTACCTGGCCCGGCACCTACCAAATAGACTTCTCCCCAAGGTGGCTCGTTTGTTTCGTGCTCAAGAGAACTTAATAAAAATGCTTCTGCCTCCCGATTTTTTCCCGAAAAAACCATTTCAGCAAATGGGCCTTGTAACACTTTTTCCCAGAATAAGCGGCGCTTCTTGGGAGAACTGAAACGGTGCTTGACATGCTCACGGAATTTACCAGCATAATAAGCCAAACGGCCATAAGCTTCTGGTATCAAAGTTTCCAGCTGTGCGCGTAACAACCTTGCTAGTACTGGCGATGTTCCCCCACTAGAAATGGCGATGAGAATAGGTGAACGATTGAGTATCGATGGCATGATAAATGAACACAATGCGGGATTATCAGCGATATTAACTGGTATACCCAGTCCATTCGCGGCTTCAGAAACATATTGATTGACTAAGCGTTCATTCGTTGCAGCAAACACCAGCACCACATCTTTCAGATGCACGGGGTCAAAAGTTTCTGCATAATAAATAATGCTGCCTCGTTGGAGAAGGTTATTTAGTTCATCATTAAGATGTGGCGATACCACTCTGACTTGTGCCCCCGCTTTCAATAATAATATCGTCTTCCTGGCTGCAACCTCTCCCCCACCTACGACGAGGCAGTTACGGTCTTTAATATTAAGAAAAATGGGTAGATAATCCATAGAACTGAGGAATTTTTCATTTTGATCATTGCTTGTTATAGCGTACTCATATTTCGCATATTAAAATTTCTTGAACTTTAATTTCCTCTGATAGACAGATTTAATAGCGATAGATTAACAATATACTCAAAGAGTTATTCCATTTGCAAATTAAAACTGGAGTTGGCACTATAACAAAAATGATAATTTTGAAAATAACTGATTTAAAAGCGAATCTCTTTACCCCTAATCAGCTCTGCAGATTATTGAGATAGCGTTATAAAGCTTAAACAGGAAAATAATTTATAAATGAGGTATAGAATAATGGCAAACTATTGCTGATTGAATAACCAATTGATTTGTCAGCCAATCATACTTCTGGTGATCAAAAATCGCAATTTATTGGTCATCAATCAGCAAGTCCTTCATATTAGGTTAATAATAAATTCTTTATGGAATATTCAGCATTACTGAATATGGATGCTGAGGTAAGATTCGTCACTATTGCAGCTCTCTTCTATTGTATATTAGCAGCATGCTGAACCGCAGTAGCAATCTGTTCTGCCCAATGATCAACTTTCTGCTTCATCCTGCCTTCCACCATTACTCTGATCAGTGGTTCAGTCCCTGATGCACGCAGCAATATTCTTCCATCGTTTCCAAGATCGCTTTCTGCCTGCTGTGTAGATGAGTTAATCGTTAAGTCATTAAGGAAATCGAACCCTTTGGGAACATTCACATTAATCAATCGTTGCGGAAATAGTACCATATCTTGCGTAAACTCTGCCAATGTCAAAGAGGTATCACGTAATGCATACAAAACTTGCAGCGCCGTAATGATGCCATCACCAGTGGTATGCCTGTCGAGACATAGAATATGCCCGGATCCTTCCCCGCCTAATTGCCAGTTATTCTTTATCAGTAATTCAAGCACATGGCGATCCCCAACGCGTGCTCTCTTAAAAGGAATATTAAGCTCCCCAAAAGCTTTCTCAATAGCAAGGTTGGTCATCAGTGTGCCGACCACCCCCCCTTTCAGAATATTTTTTTGCTTACGATGTTTAGCAATAATATAGAGCAACATATCTCCATCATAGACAATTCCTTCCTTATCGACCATTAAGGCCCGATCACCATCCCCATCCAGTGCAATACCAAGGTCAGCTTCATGTTGTATCACTGAATTCTGTAACGCTGCAATATGCGTCGCTCCACATTCATGATTGATATTGAAACCATCCGGTTTCGCACAAATCGTGATGACATCTGCTCCTAGCTCGAGCATCACGTGCCCAGCAATATGGTAGGTAGCACCGTGAGCACAATCAACCACGATACGCAAACCACGAAGGTCAAGATCATAAGGAAAAGTACCTTTACAAAACTCGATATAACGGCCTGTTGCATCTTTAAGACGCTGCACTTTCCCAAGCCCTGCTGAAGGCATGGTTTGAATTGGGTTATTTAATCCTGCCTCAATTTCAATTTCTATTTCATCCGGCAGTTTGGTCCCTCCTGATGAAAAAAACTTGACGCCATTATCTTCAAAGGGGTTATGTGATGCCGAAATAACAATTCCAGCTTGTAAACGAAGAGCTCGAGTTAGATAAGCGATAGCAGAAGTAGGTAATGGTCCGGATAATAACACATCGACCCCAGCAGCAGAGAACCCTGCTTCTAGAGCGGATTCAAGCATATAGCCTGATACCCGGGTGTCTTTTCCTATTAAAACTGTAGGTCGTTCTCCTTTTGCAAGGTGCCAATCAGTGGTCGCTATTATTCTTCCAGCTGAATAACCAAGGTGCATGATAAATTCAGGCGTAATGGGGAATTCACCGACTCTTCCCCGAATCCCATCGGTACCAAAGTACTTCTTATCCATTTTGTGAATTAACTCCTTGAAGTTTGAAATTAATTATTAGCAATACTCTTCATTAACCAATGCATTATGAATCATAATAGCGTCTTTTGTAGCCTTAACATCATGTACACGTAGAATTTTGGCCCCCTTGGTCACAGCAAACAAGGCTGCTGCCACGCTAGCATGAACTCGGTTATCCACATCATTCCCTGTAATCGTTCCCAACATAGATTTTCGCGAAAGTCCTACCAAGACAGGTACATTCATCTGCACAAATTGATCAAGATGCCTGAGTAGCTCAAGATTATGTTTGAGCGTTTTACCAAAACCAAACCCAGGATCTATGATGAGACGATGGTATGGAATACCACTTGAAATTGCAATATCAATACGATGCTGGAGAAAGCTTTTAACTTCAGAAACCACATCAACATAATGAGGGCTGTTTTGCATACTTCTTGGGTTACCCTGCATATGCATTAAACAGATAGTTGCCTTGCTTCTTGCAGCCATTTCGATTGCACCTGGTGCTTGCAAGGCATTCACATCATTTATTATGGAAGCACCTGCGCTTATCGCAGCTTGCATGACTTCAGGCTTAGAGGTATCGACAGAAATGGAAATATTTTTTTGAGATAGAATCTCTACTACAGGTATTACTCGGCGTAGTTCTTCTTCAAGAGTAGTACCTAAACTTCCAGGTCGCGTTGATTCTCCTCCAATATCTAATATATCTGCGCCCTCTTCAATTAAGCGCTCAGCAAGCTCAAGAGCCTTATCTGTTGTTGCGTAGAGACCGTGATCAGAAAAAGAATCAGGTGTTACATTGATAATCCCCATTATATATGGGCCGTCAATCAGTTTTAATTGTTGTAATTGGCTCATTATAAAAATAACAAAACTGGGCAACCTAGCAAAATATCAACAGAAATATACCATGTTGATAAAAATATGGCCCGCGTATCAATTAATACGCAGGCCATATTGAATCGGGAAAAATTATTATGGGTTACACTTCAGCTTCTTGTGCCGGTGTTTCAGTTGCAACCGTTCCTGCAGATTGCTTACTTTCTTTCTCCTTAACTGAAGCTGGAGATTGTGGTGATTGAGGTGGCCGTGGTGGCCGTCCATCCATAATATCCTTGATTTGCTCGCTATCAATCGTTTCCCACTCAAGCAGGGCTTTAGTCATAGCTTCTACTTTATCCCTATTCTCTTCTATAAGTTTACGAGCAAGCGCATACTGTTCATCAACGATACGGCGAATTTCCATATCAACTTTCTGCATAGTTGCTTCACTTACATTTTTATGAGTAGTGACCGATCGCCCAAGGAATACTTCGCTTTCATTTTCACCGTAAACCATCGGTCCCAGTGTATCTGACATACCCCATTGAGTTACCATTCTTCTAGCCGTTTCAGTGGCACGCTCAAAGTCGTTGGAAGCACCTGTCGTCATTTGATTCATAAATATCTCTTCTGCAATACGCCCACCAAACATAACCGCGATAGTTTGTAGAATCTGGTCACGATCCATACTATATCTATCCTCTGCTGGTAATTGCATCGTCACACCCAGTGCTCGTCCGCGAGGAATGATTGAAACTTTGTGCACTGGATCAGTTTTTGGTAAAAGATAAGCAACCACAGCATGCCCTGATTCATGATAAGCAGTATTACGGCGCTCATTTTCAGGCATTACGACCGAGCGTCGCTCAGTACCCATGAGGATCTTATCTTTTGCGCGTTCAAAATCCTCCATATCCACTAAACGTTTGTTAGCCCGTGCCGCAAACAATGCTGCTTCGTTAACCAGATTGGCAAGATCAGCACCTGACATACCAGGGGTTCCCCTTGCAATTACATCCGCATGAACATTTGGAGAGATGGGCACCTTTCTCATATGAACCTGAAGAATTTGCTCACGACCTCGAATATCAGGAAGGGGCACGGTAACTTGCCGATCAAAACGACCTGGACGCAATAAAGCGGGATCAAGCACATCAGGACGATTGGTTGCTGCAATCACGATTACACCCATATTGCCTTCAAAACCATCCATCTCTACCAGCAATTGATTCAGTGTTTGCTCACGTTCATCATTTCCACCCCCTAGACCAGCGCCGCGTTGCCGACCAACTGCATCAATCTCATCAATAAAAATAATGCAGGGTGCATGCTTCTTAGCCTGCTCAAACATGTCTCTTACCCTGGATGCACCAACACCCACGAACATCTCGACAAAATCAGAACCCGAAATACTGAAAAAAGGAACTTTCGCTTCTCCTGCTATAGCCCGAGCTAATAGTGTTTTTCCAGTTCCTGGATTACCTACCATGAGCACACCTCTCGGGATACGCCCACCTAATTTTTGGAATTTTGTAGGATCCCTCAGAAATTCAACCAATTCGGCTACTTCTTCTTTTGCTTCTTCGCAACCTGCAACATCTGCAAAGGTCACATGATTACTATTTTTGTCCAACATCCTGGCTTTACTTTTACCAAAAGAAAATGCTCCGCCACTTCGCCCACCGCCTTGCATTTGACGCATGAAGAAAATCCATACTGCAATCAGCAATAGCATGGGGAACCATGAAACAAAAATACTCATGAGCATAGAGGGCTCTTCTTCTGGCTTAGCTTCGACGATCACCCCTGCTCTGAGCAGGTCACTGACTAACCACGGATCTGACGGGGCATAAGTTATAAATTGCCGACCATCTGATTTAGTACCTTTAAGTGTGCGCCCATCAATAATCACTTTCGCAATCCTGCCTTGATTCATTTCATTGATGAACTGAGAGTACTCCAGCGGCGCCTGTAATGATTGACGTACAGTGAATTGATTGAATACGGTCATTAGCACCAACGCAATCACCAGCCAAATAGCCATATTTTTAATTAAATTATTCATGACAGCTCCTTGGTTTGCAGCTTAATAATGTACCAGAATATTAAGTTTCTCATTCTAATCCTATTTTGTAATATTTGTGACAAAACCGGTTATTTGAAAATATCTGATTGAATAAAATTTAATATCCGCCATTTAATTAACAAAACGTATATTCAGTCTAACAGATTTTTTCTAACCCTAATAAATATAGTTCGCTACTTCGATCTCGTGACGCCTTGGGTTTACGAACAACCACCTTTTTAAAGCTTGCTCGCATATCCTTCAGATATTGATCGAAATTACTCCCTTGAAAAAATTTGACAAGAAAATTGCCACCAGGGTTCAATTGTTCCCTGGAGAACACCAATGCCAATTCAGCAAGATAAGAACTACGTGCATGGTCACTGACTCCAATACCAGCGATATTGGGTGACATATCTGAAATTACAAGATCTATCGAACAATTTCCAAGACAAGTTTTAAATTCTCTCAGAATCGCTTCTTCGCTGAAATCACCCTGAATAAAAGTAACACCTGTCAAGGAAGGCATCTCGAGTATATCCAGCGCAAAAACTTTCCCATTTTTTCCTATTTTTTCAATGGCTACTTGTGACCAACCACCAGGTGCTGCTCCTAAATCTATGACCGTCATTCCAGGTTTAAAAAGTTGATCTCGCTCAGCTATTTCTTTTAATTTATAGGCTGCTCTTGAGCGGTAACCTTCTTTTCTTGCTTGTTTAACAAAAAAGTCATTAACATGTTCTTTCATCCATGCTTTACTAGTTTTAGCAGACTTCATCAAGTAGTAAAATATAATTTTAGAAAGAATTTATTCTATGTTGAAATTTAATAGTTCCCAACGCCGATCGCTTGCTGCGCGAGCTCATCACATTAACCCAATCGTGATGATAGGTAAAGACGGTCTATCAGCAGGCGTAATGAGCGAACTCGATAAAGGGCTTTCAAACCACGAACTCATCAAAATTAAAATATTGAATGGAGATAGGAAAGCGAGAGCCTTATTGCTAGAAGAAATCTGCCAGCAATTGGAAGCCTTTCCGGTCAATCATATCGGCAAAATTCTAGTCATTTATCGTCCAGAAACCGAAGGAAAGGAACCTGCCTGCTAAGCCTTTTCTCAAAAAATCACCTTAATCACAGAGGCATCTCTAAAAATCCATATTTGCGAGCATCCGCTTCGCGGATTGCTTGCTTACCCTGTTTCGTCACAATACTTCATTATTCACCAACAATGGTTCCTTACCTATCAGTTATAGGCTGCGTCAACATTTTTTGTTCTCGCCTTGTCTTGTTTAGAACTCCGAATTTTTAGAGGTACCTACAAGAAACCAATCTTTATTCTTCTAGCAGGAATTAATCAATATTCTAAATATATTTTACATCTAGAATTTCATATTCCCTGATACCGCCTGGTGCTTCTACTACTGCGATATCACCCGCGTACTTACCAATCAAGGCGCGAGAAATTGGAGAACTGATAGAAATTTTTCCTTCTTTAATATCAGCCTCGTCATCTCCTACGATTTGGTAGGTTACTGCCACATCACTGTCCATATCCTTAAGATCGATCGTCGCACCAAAAACACAGGCACCATCTGCATTTAGCAGTGTAGGATTGATGATCTGAGCGTTTGAAAGCTTGGCCTCCAGTTCAGCAATACGTCCTTCAATAAACCCTTGCTTTTCCTTTGCCGCTTCATATTCAGCATTCTCAGAAAGATCACCATGTGCACGTGCTTCTGCAATAGCGGCAATGACAGCAGGACGCTGGACAGTTTTCATCTCATGTAATTCTGCACGCAGTTTTTCTGCGCCTCTCACGGTTAAGGGAACTGGACTCATAACACTTTTCCACCTTTTATTATCGATTTTATATTATTTATTTGGAATTCATTCTTTCTCATTATGCATGCAGTTTTTGTAAGTTATAAGCTTGCAACTCGCGCATTTCAGCGATACCAATACATGCTGCACGAGCTCCAGCCATAGTCGTGTAATAGGTCACTCTTGCTTGTAACGCAGCATGCCGGATCGAATATGAATCCTGAACTGCGCTGCGTTTATCGGAGACAGTATTAATAATCAGACAAATTTCTCCATTCTTAATCATATCCACGATATGCGGCCGACCCTCTGCAACTTTATTTATTTTATTAACCACTAAGCCAGCCTCAGCTATCGCTTCAGCAGTACCATGAGTGGCATAAATAGTGAATCCTAACTTTGCAAATTTTTGAGCAATACTGACAGCCTCTGGTTTGTCACTGCGTCGCACGCTGATAAAAATTTTGCCAGTCATGGGTAACCGAACACCTGTAGCAAGTTGCGATTTAACGAATGCCTCTGCAAAAGTAGAGCCTACCCCCATGACTTCACCAGTCGATTTCATTTCAGGTCCCAATATAGTATCTACGCCAGAAAGTTTAGTAAAAGGGAAAACCGCTTCTTTCACTGAAAAATAAGACGGTTTGACCTCACGTAAAATACCTTGATCGGCTATTTTCTTACCAACCATGCAACGCGCAGCAATCTTTGCTAACTGAAGGCCAGTTGCCTTAGAGACAAAGGGAACCGTACGAGATGCTCGGGGATTGACTTCTAATACGTATACAGTTTCATTCTGGATAGCAAACTGTACATTCATTAATCCCTTCACATTGAGAGCACGAGCCATGATGCCAGTTTGCCGACGCAATTCATCTTGCATGACCGAAGAGAGAGTAAAGGGAGGTAGAGAACAAGCAGAATCTCCTGAATGGACACCTGCCTGCTCAATATGTTCCATTATTCCACCAATTAAAACGCTTTCTCCATCAAATATTGCATCGACATCCACTTCAGTTGCATTGGTAAGAAAATTATCTAGCAGAACGGGTGAATCATTGGACACCTTGACGGCTTCACGCATATAGCGCTCGAGCTCACGCTGCTCATGAACAATTTCCATCGCACGACCGCCCAGCACATAGCTGGGACGAACAACTAAAGGATAACCAATGTCATTTGCTGCTGACAAGGCAGCCTCCGCACTACGCACTGTACGGTTAGGGGGCTGTTTTAATCCTAATGTGTGAAGCATCGCTTGAAAGCGTTCACGATCTTCAGCACAATCGATCATATCTGGACTGGTACCGATAATCGGAACACCATTTGCTTCAAGTTCTCCCGCAAGCTTAAGAGGCGTTTGACCACCATATTGCACAATAACGCCCACCGGTTTTTCTATCGCAACAATTTCAAGCACATCCTCCAGTGTAAGCGGTTCAAAATACAATCGATCAGAAATATCATAATCTGTGGAGACCGTTTCTGGATTACAATTGATCATGATTGTTTCATATCCATCTTCACGTAGAGCAAGCGATGCGTGAACGCAGCAATAATCAAATTCAATCCCTTGACCAATTCGATTAGGACCGCCGCCCAGCACAATAATTTTCTTGCTGTCACTGGGGTTTGCTTCACATTCCTCTTCATAAGTAGAATATAAATAGCTCGTATAGGTAGCAAATTCTGCTGCACAGGTATCCACATGCTTGTAAACGGGACGTAAATTTTCTTGATGCCGACGTGCTCGTACAGCTGCCTCAGTGGTATTGAGCAATTTGGCCAGCCGCCGATCAGAAAAACCACATCGCTTTAATTTACGCAGCGCCTGTAAATCGAGTGCCTCTAACTTTTTGTCTCCAAGCGCTTCTTCTTTTCTGACTAAATCCTCAATTTGCGAGAGAAACCAAGGGTCAATGTGTGTAAGATGATGAATCTCATCAAATGAAATATTGCAACGGAATGCATCAGCAATATACCAGATACGTTCAGAACCAGGGTGGCCCAACTCAGTTTCAATCGTTTCGGTATCAGTAGTTTTTTCATCCAAACCATCTATGCCCGTTTCCAATCCGCGCAATGCCTTTTGTAGGGATTCCTGAAAAGTGCGCCCCATAGCCATCACTTCTCCTACGGATTTCATCTGGGTAGTTAGACGATCATTGGCTTGAGGAAATTTTTCAAAAGCAAAGCGTGGAATCTTAGTGACCACATAATCAATGGTTGGCTCAAAAGAAGCAGGCGTCATCCCTCCGGTAATATCGTTACCAAGTTCATTGAGCGTATATCCGATCGCAAGTTTAGCAGCGATTTTAGCGATGGGAAACCCTGTCGCTTTAGATGCCAAAGCGGAAGAGCGTGAGACACGTGGATTCATTTCAATCACTAACATACGGCCATCTTGCGGATTGATGGCAAATTGCACATTGGAACCACCTGTCTCTACACCAATTTCACGCAATACCGCAATAGATGCATCACGCATACGCTGATACTCTTTGTCAGTAAGCGTTTGTGCCGGTGCAACTGTAATTGAGTCTCCGGTATGAATCCCCATTGGATCAAAATTTTCAATAGAGCATATTATGATGCAGTTGTCATTTTTATCGCGCACCACCTCCATTTCAAATTCTTTCCAGCCAATGACTGATTCTTCAATAAGAAGTTCCTTTGTTGGAGAAATATCAAGGCCACGCTCGCAAATTTCAACAAATTCTTCGCGGTTATATGCAATACCTCCTCCGCTGCCACCTAAAGTAAATGATGGCCGAATAATAGCAGGATAACCAATCATGGCTTGGACTTGCAATGCTTCTTCCAGGCTATGCGCGACTGCAGAACGGGCTGAATTTAACCCAATTCGCGACATCGCATCTTTAAATTTTTCCCGATCTTCAGCTTTATCAATGGCCTCACGGGACGCGCCAATAAGCTCCACACCATATTTTTCGAGAACACCATGCTTAACTAAATCAAGCGCGCAATTTAGGGCTGTTTGCCCCCCCATTGTTGGCAATAAGGCATCAGGGCGCTCAATCTCAATAATCTTCTCAACCATTGTCCAGGTGATGGGTTCGATATAGGTGGCATCGGCCATCTCTGGATCAGTCATAATAGTGGCAGGATTGGAATTAATCAGAACAATACGGTAGCCTTCTTCACGCAAGGCTTTGCATGCCTGCACACCGGAGTAATCAAATTCGCAGGCCTGACCAATGACAATCGGCCCAGCTCCAATGATGAGAATGGATTTTAAGTCAGTACGTTTAGGCATATTCCTCTAACCAGGCAATCTGTAAAACTGAATGTGATACAAGCTATTATGATGCAAATTGGCTTTTTTTTCTCTGATTCATCTGACCGATAAAACGGTCAAATAAATAATCCACATCGTTTGGACCAGGGCTCGCTTCTGGATGCCCTTGAAAAGTAAAAGCCATATTTTCAGTAAGTTCAAAACCTTGTAGACTATCATCAAATAGTGATCGATGGGTAATGCGTGCGTGGGATGGAAGCGTATTGATATCTACGGCGAATCCATGGTTCTGGCTTGTGATGATCACCCGACCACTATCCAGATCCTGGACAGGGTGATTTGCCCCATGGTGACCAAATTTCATTTTGATGGTTTTAGCGCCAACGGCAAGTGCAAGTATCTGGTGTCCTAGGCAAATACCAAAAAGTGGGATTTTTTCTTCCAGCAATCTCTGGGTCATCTTAATCGCATAATTACAGGGCTCTGGATCACCAGGCCCATTTGATAAGAATACACCATCGGGCTGCGAGGCTAGAATTTCATTCACCGGTGTTTGTGCTGGAAATACCGTTACCTTGCAATGACGCTGCGCCAGCTTCCGCAATATGTTGCGTTTGATCCCGAAGTCGAGCGCAGCAACATGGAAATGTGTTGTTGGTTGAATAGGATATCCCACCCCCAACTTCCATTCCCCCTCTTTCCATTCGTACCTTTGATCACAGCTAACGACCTGCGCCAAATCCATGCCTGCTAACCCCGGGAATGTTCTAGCTTCCTGCAATGCTTCGGATTCATTGATCCTCCCAGCCATAATACAGCCGGCCTGAGCCCCTTTTTGCCTTAAAATACGCGTAAGCTTACGTGTATCAATCTCAGCAATAGCAATAACGTTATAATTCTTGAGAAAAGCAGGAAGTGATTCAGTTTTTCGCCAATTACTAGAAACGGGAGGCAAATCTCGCACTACCAAACCAGCAGCAAAGACTTTGTTGATATTTGAGGATTCTATATCCTCTAAATTAGTCCCAGTGTTACCAATGTGGGGATAAGTAAGCGTAATAATTTGGCGACAATATGAGGGATCAGTCAGAATTTCTTGATAACCTGTCATAGCTGTATTAAAAGCCACCTCACCAGCAGTTATCCCTTCAACACCGACAGAAATACCATGAAAAACGGTGCCATCTTCTAAAACGAGGATAGCACGTGGATGTTGTGACACAAAAAGACTCCTTATGGATCTAACCAGACTTAAAGACAAAGACAAACGTAGACTCGTATATTGTCCACGTTCAAAATCTCTATAGATTATACGTGAAAAGTGCGTTTTCTATGAATAGCCAAGCATACTGCCCAACAAGCAAAATTATAGCATTATCAACAAAACACTTTATAGTTATTATCAATTATCTAACAGATCTAACCGGCTGTTGAAAAAACGCATTTGAGTAGTCGAGATAGGCAGAAGAGAGGTAGAAACAGGTGAAAAAGCAAAATTTATATTTGATCAATGAGCAGCATTTTGAGCCAGTTTTTAACAGCGCAGCTGCAACGGAGCGAAGAGATATTTTTATCAGACTGCTAATTCAGGTAGGATCAGATCGATTTGTTAACATAAAGAGAATAACATCCTTAGAGGATTAGAGGAGATTGAGTGATAAATAATATTGGTTTTATTGGCTTGGGTATCATGGGCAAGCCCATGGCAGGTCATCTTATTCGAGGTGGGCATAAATTATTTCTACACTCTCGTAGCGGCGTACCTGAAGAACTTATCAAAAAAGGCGGTAAGCGTTGCGCTACACCCAAAGAAGTCGCTAAAAATGCAGAAATAATTTTTCTGATGTTACCTGATTCGCCTGATGTTGAAAAAGTTTTATTTGGTCGCGATGGAATCGCTGATAGTTTGAATGAAAATTCTGCAAAAAAAATAATCGTGGATATGAGCTCTATCTCCCCTCTCCAAACCATAAAATTTGCACACCGAATCAATGAATTAGGTTGCGATTATATGGATGCTCCTGTTTCGGGAGGAGATGTCGGCGCGAAAAACGCTACACTCACCATCATGGTGGGAGGAGACGAAAGTGTATTTCAAAAAATAAAACCCATACTTGATTTGATGGGACAAACCATCACGTTGATAGGGGCGAATGGCGCGGGTCAAATTTGCAAGGTGGCTAACCAGATTATAGTTGCGCTTACAATAGAAGCGGTAGGAGAGGCGCTCCTGTTTGCATCCAAGGCAGGCGCTGATCCTGCAAGAGTACGACAAGCTTTGCTCGGAGGGTTCGCTTGCTCACGTGTTCTTGAGGTTCATGGAGACCGTATGATCAAGCGTTCATTTGACCCAGGATTTCGGATCGAATTGCAACAAAAAGATCTTGCTATCGCTCTTTCATGCGCATCTGACTTAGGCATCAGTTTACCCAATACAGCTATAACCCAATCGCTTTATAATGCATGTATTGCTCATGAAGGCGGCAAGTGGGATAACTCCGCCATTGTTTGCATACTTGAAAAATTAAGCAATCATCAAATAAAGAATTAATACCGATTTATGTCTCGCTTCGAATTAGTCAGTAAATTGCGCTCTTTCCTTCCTCGTGATGCTGTTTTATATGAAACGGAGGATTTAAAACCGTACGAATGTGATGGCCTATCGGCATACCGGCAAACACCGATGATCGTTGCGCTCCCTCAAACAGAAGAAGAAGTGGCCAAAATTCTACAGATTTGCCATGCCACCCAAACCCCGGTAGTTGCACGTGGCGCAGGAACAGGCCTATCGGGTGGCGCGCTACCTCATAATGAAGGTATTTTGCTATCGCTTGCCAAATTGAAACGAATACTTGAAATCGATCCAATAGCACGCACGGCACGCGTACAACCGGGGGTAAGGAATTTGGCGATTAGCGAAGCAGTTGCGCCATACAGTTTGTATTACGCGCCTGATCCTTCATCACAAATAGCTTGCACGATTGGTGGCAATGTAGCTGAGAATTCTGGCGGAGTACATTGCCTGAAATATGGATTGACCGTTCACAATATTCTCAAGTTACGCGTACTCACCATGGAAGGTCAAGCAATCGAAATCGGAAGCAGTGCGCTCGATAGTCCAGGCTATGATTTGCTGGCTTTAATGACTGGCAGCGAGGGAATGCTAGGTATCATTACCGAGATCACGGTTAAGCTCACTCCAAAACCTGAAAAAGCACAGTTAGTAATGGCAGCATTTAATGATATTCAAAAAGCTGCAGACGCTGTGGCTAATATCATCAGTGCCGGAATTATTCCTGCCGGCATGGAGATGATGGATAAGATTACTATCCATGCTGTTGAGGATTTTTTGCATGCAGGCTATGATTTAGATGCTGCTGCTATCCTATTATGTGAAGCCGATGGCATGACAGAAGAGGTGGCAGATGAAATTCAAAAGATAAGCACCATCATGCAAGAGAGTGGCGCAATTAAAATCAGCATCTCACGCAATGAAACAGAGCGGCTTTGTTTTTGGGCAGGACGCAAAGCTGCTTTTCCTGCTGCCGGCAGGGTATCCCCCGATTACTACTGTATGGATGGAACGATTCCTCGCAAGCGTTTAGCGCAAGTATTACATGATATTGAAACGCTCTCTGCTGAATATGGCTTGCGCTGCATGAATGTTTTCCATGCCGGGGATGGTAATTTACATCCATTAATACTTTATGATGCCAATCAACCTGGAGAATTAGAGAAAACTGAAGCTTTCGGCGCTAGAATATTGGAAATATGTATTGAGGCTGGCGGAACGATCACTGGAGAGCATGGCGTTGGAATAGAAAAGCTAGATCAAATGTGTCTTCAATTTAAATCTGCCGAACGAAACCTATTTCATGCGATCAAACATGCCTTTGATCCAGCTGGCTTACTCAATCCCGGGAAAGCGGTTCCATCGCTCCATCGCTGCGCAGAATTAGGAGCCATGCATGTACATCATGGCGAAAATAAATTTCCAACGATCCCTAGATTTTGATTAAGCAATAAACTGGGTAAATTCATCCAAACTATATTATTTTTTTACTTTATGCCAAAAGCAGTTGAACACTTTATTCATACTATCAATGCTGCAGTAAAAAATAAAAGACCGCTTTATATCCGTGGCGGTAACAGCAAATATTTTTATGGTGGTCAGCTAACTAGTCAAACATACGAAATACTTGATGCCGCAGCATATTCGGGTATCGTAAATTACGAGCCGAGCGAACTTATCGTAACCGCACGTGCGGGCACACGCTTATCTGATCTTGAAGCAGTATTATCCGAACATCATCAGATGCTGGCTTTTGAGCCGCCTCATTTTGATGAAAATGCCACATTAGGTGGCTGTATCGCCACCGGTCTTTCCGGACCCCGAAGAGCCTATACGGGAGCAGCTCGTGATTTTGTGCTCGGGGTACGCATGCTGGATGGCAAAGGGGATGATTTACATTTTGGCGGACAGGTCATGAAAAATGTGGCTGGTTATGATGTTTCACGTCTTGTAACCGGCGCAATGGGGACCTTAGGAGTTCTGCTGGAAGTTTCACTCAAGGTATTGCCGCTACCGTCGATGGAAATAACGCTAGGCATGCAGATGACAGAACCCGAAGCAATTGACAAAATGCATCATTGGGCAAGCAAACCATTACCTATTTCTGCTACCTGTTTTTATAATGACCATCTTTTTGTAAGACTCTCTGGTGCCGAGTCTGCGGTGCACGCCGCTCGCCTTAAACTGGGTGGAGAAGAAATGAAACAAGCCAAATCGTTCTGGCAATCCATACGCGAGCATACCCATCCCTTCTTTCATTCAGGGACGAGACTGTGGCGCTTATCACTCAAATCTTCTACTCCGAAGCTACTACTGCCAGGAGAACAATTATTAGAATGGGGGGGGGCATTGCGCTGGCTGGCGAGCGACGAAAATTTAAATGAAAAAACGATTCGATCGCAAGCAGAAGCAGCAGGTGGACATGCTACTTTGTTTTATGGCAACAAATCCTCTGCTCAAATTTTTCATCCCTTAACATCTTATATGATGACACTCCATAAACGCTTAAAACAAAAATTTGATCCTACGGGAATATTTAATCCAGGACGAATGTATCCAGAGTACTAAAAAATGCAGACGAATCTTGCTGATTTTATTAAACATACCCCGGATGGCCAGGAAGCTGATGCGATATTGAGATCCTGTGTACATTGCGGTTTTTGCCTGGCCACATGCCCTACTTACCAGTTATTGGGCGATGAATTGGATAGCCCACGCGGTCGCATTTATTTGATGAAGCAAGTCTTGGAAGGGCAGCCAGTCACGCAGAAAACACAACAGCATCTGGATAGGTGCCTTACTTGCCGTGCTTGTGAAACAACCTGCCCTTCTGGCGTTCGATATGGTCGACTAATCGATATTGGGCGAGGTGTTATTCACAAAAAGGTAACACGCAGTACGCGCGAGAGAAGCATGCGCTATCTATTGAACAAAATCTTGCCTAATCGATATTTATTTACCTCATTATTTAAAATAGGCCAATTTTTCCGTCCTTTAATTTCGGGCAAATTAAAAAAATCAATCCCTGCCAAGATTCCAAATAGCAGAAAGTGGCCTACAAAAAAACATCAACGAACTATGCTTGTACTCGATGGATGCGTGCAACCGGAGTTTTCGCCTAACATCAATATTGCTACTGCGCGCGTTCTCGATAAGCTTGGAATTTCGCTGATTACAGCGGAAAAAGCAGGCTGCTGTGGTGCGCTCTCTTATCATCTTGATGCTCAGCAAGATGGATTGAATTACATGCGTCGCAATATCGATGCTTGGTGGTCACTTATTGAAGAAAAAAAGAACACAGAGCCGATAGAAGCCATTGTGATTACAGCAAGTGGTTGCGGAGTCACGGTCAAGGATTATGGGCATTTACTACACCACGATCCAGATTATGCAGAAAAAGCTAAACAAATTTCAGCATTAGTTAAAGATATCAGTGAGATATTAGCAGCAGAAACAGTTAATTTGGCTACTCTTCTTGAAGAAACCGGACAATATGACAAAACAAAGCTTGCGTTTCATTCTCCCTGCACACTTCAGCATGGCATGCAGATCCGTGGTGTCGTCGAAAAAATACTCGGTATGACTGGTTTTACACTTTGTGCGGTTAAAGATGCCCACCTTTGCTGTGGTTCTGCTGGCACTTACTCTATCCTTCAGCCAATATTGTCTCAACAATTGCTCAAAGAAAAATTAATCAATCTTACTGCCGAGAAACCAGATCAGCTTGTAACTGCAAATATTGGTTGCTTAATGCATCTACAAAGCGGCACATCATTACCCGTCAGGCACTGGATAGAAATTTTGGATGAGATATTAAGTAATCATTCTACTACCCAAGATCACAAATAATCTCCTCCATGCTTTTATCGCAGTTGGGAACGGTATTTATATATCTTTTATTATCTTATTTTTATAATAGCGCGCCTCTAAAAATTTAAAATTCTAAACAAGACAGGCGAGAACAAAAAATGTTGGCGCAGCCTATAACTGATAAGTGAGGGAACATTTTTTGTGAACAACGAAATATTGCGACGAAACGAGAAAAACAGGCAATCCACGAAGCAGATGCTCGCAAATATGGATTTTTAGCGGTACCCAATATTCTTTCTTTGTAATTTATTTCTTATTAACCTCGTCACTACATCCAGTGGTAGTGATAGAAATGCCGGATAATGAACAGCATTCCTATCACTGCCCATTCAACTCGCCCTACACCCCCAAATTTTCCTTACAATTTTTTCACATTCATTCAGGTAAAGTTTGTAACCTCAGCTCTAGTTATATAACGCAAATCGCAAGCTTATTGTCATGAGATTAGCTTAGTAATTAAAACAATCTTAGTTAATCGAATCAATAATTATTTATTCAATAAAAATAAAATATTAGGAGCGATTTCAGTTTATTATTAAAAGTACCTATGATAAAGTTTTTGCGTGTATCAAAATAAATTTTTAAGCCATTTTATTTAGAGAGGAGAATTTCAGCATGAAAATAAAAACTGCTAATCTGATAATGATAATTTTTTCAATATTGCTTGCATTTGGCTTAATGGGCTGCCAACCGAGAGGAAAAATTGTAGATGCAAAGCAAGGCAACTCAGAAGTTCTCCAGAAAGATGAGAAGAAAGCCGAGGCAAAAGCCGAGCCTGATAAAACCGCAGATACTACAAAAGACACGCCTGAATCAATTCCAGATGAGAGTGATGGAGCTTCTAAAGAGACAATTATATCCGCTGATCAAACCATTGATACTATGCCAAACGAATCAATTGAATCTGAAGACCCTTTATCTGCATTCAGTAACGAAATTCCGCCACCGGCGAAAAAATCAGAACAGCACATTGAAAAGTATGAAGATTTGAGCGAAGTTGTCAAGGGAACTCCTGAATTAACTCGTAAAGTTCAACAGGCTCTAGCGGATGCTGGATTTAATCCCGGTGCAATTGATGGAAAAAGCGGGGCCAAAACTATCACTGCATTGAAAAACTTTCAGAAACAGAACCATATTACTATGGGCTATGGCCAGCTAACCAAAGAAACGCTGCAAAAGCTTGGCGTATCCTATCAATAGAAATTCATAACCAATACAGACCGGAAAGAGATAATTGCAGATTATTCTGAAAGTATCGCTCGAATAAGAAAATTTATTTATGATAAAAATCTCTTTTCCGGTTTGTTTCCTTCATCCATTATTTATTGTCACTAATAAATTTAGCATATAAATATAAATATGCTGAAAGCAGATTGTCAGATTTCTAAATAAATTTCAGGAATTAGAAGAGTTAATATTTTTATTCTAAAATCATTGCTTTGGTTTATAAAATATACATGCTAGCATATCGCCACTTAGTAGAATAATAACAAATAGAATAGCGGTTTTATTTAAAGCATTATTATCTATAGCTCTCATTAAGCTATATTGAAACTTTTTTCTTTTCATAAAAAAAAAGAAATGATATTGCATCAAATTAACTAGAATAAGAAAAAGATAGTGTTCAAATTGTGAACAAGTTGAGAATTCCTAATTTATCGTGCGATAAAAATAAAATTGGTACTAAAAATAACGGAGAGAAATTAAATGGGCGTCCCTTTTTTACAAAAATACCGTGTAGGTAGTTATATATTAAAGCAGAAGCTTCAGGGTAATAAACGTTATCCTTTAGTACTAATGTTGGAGCCTTTATTTCAATGTAATCTGGCGTGCGCTGGTTGTGGCAAGATTGATTATCCAGATGATACCTTACGTCGCCGAATGAGCGTTCAAGAGTGTCTATCAGCTGTGGATGAATGTGGAGCACCAGTTGTTTCAATCGCTGGTGGAGAGCCACTCATCCATAAAGAAATGCCTCAAATTGTAGAGGGTATCATCGAGCGAAAAAAATTCGTCTATTTATGTACCAATGCATTATTGCTAGAAGACCGGATGAATGATTACCGCCCTTCCCCTTATTTTACTTTTTCAATCCATCTTGATGGTAATAAAGAACGTCATGATGCATCTGTTTGTCGTGAAGGAGTTTATGATAAAGTCATTCCAGCTATTCAAAAAGCGCTCAAGCGCGGCTTCAGGGTTACGGTAAACTGCACACTTTTTCAAAATGAAACGGCAGAAGAAGTTGCAGCATTTTTTGACACGGCCACTGAATTAGGAGTGGAAGGGATCAATGTATCACCTGGGTTCAGTTATGAACATGCTCCACGTCAGGATGTATTTTTGCAACGATCGGTTAGCAAGCGACTTTTTCGAGCGATCTTTCAAGAAGGAAAAAAAAGAAAGCAACCATGGAGATTCAACCATTCCGGTCTTTACTTAGATTTCCTCGCAGGTAATCAGAATTATCAATGTACTGCATGGGGTAATCCCACACGCAATCTATTTGGATGGCAACGTCCTTGTTATTTATTGGTAGATGAAGGTTATGCAGCCAGCTTCCGTGAATTAATGGAGGAAACAGATTGGGATAAATACGGTGTAGGCAATAATCCGAAATGTGCTAATTGCATGGCTCACTGCGGATTCGAGCCAACCGCGATTAACGATACATTCGCTCATCCGCTTAAAGCAATGCGCGTAAGCCTGCGTGGACCGCGTCTTGACGGCCCTATGGCACCCGATCCTTCTCAGAAGAACTTAACCACCTCCTCAAGAGAAAGTACCTCGTCGCAGAAGGAATTTCCAATACCCGTCACAGTTGAACAAACAACAAGTACCCCAACCGCTTCATCAAGTAATCTAACTCGCTCTGATAGTTAGTATAGTAGAGCCTATTTTTAACCTATTATATAAAAGTACGAAGAACAATGTTTACCCTGAATTAATTCCGTTGATTGAGATCAGGCGATGATAGAGCTTGCTACGTTTCTAGCTTTTATAGGTACTTTTCTTTGGTGGATAATAGTGCTGGTTCCTTGGCAACCATGGAGCACACAAGAGTCTTTAGATGCAATAAATGATGAAAAGCAATCATTGGATGATATTACCGTGCTTATTCCTGCACGCAATGAAGGGGCATTTATTCAGCAAACATTAGCAGCGCTCAGCACTCAAGGATTAAACCTACACATCATCGTTATAGATGATCAATCAGATGATAATACTGCTGAACAAGCACAGGAATGGGGAGCAACAGTATTATCCGGCACACCACTGCCCACTGGCTGGAGTGGAAAATTATGGGCTTTAGAACAAGGACTCAGTAAAGTTCGTACGCCTTATACATTATTACTGGACGCAGACATTACCCTTACCCAAGGAATTGTTGTTGCTTTACTCAAAAAAGCGCGTGAAGAGAATCTAGCTTTTGTATCTTTAATGGCACAACCCTCTCTTCACCATTTTATTGAACGTTTATTGATGCCTGCCTTTGTGTTCTTCTTTAAATTGCTTTATCCTTTCCAGCTTGCTAATAAACCTGGCTCGCGAATTGCTGCTGCAGCTGGCGGGTGTATATTGGTCAAGACGAATGTGCTGCGAACAATAGGCGCATTTGACAGTTTACGTGATGCACTGATTGATGATTGTACGCTGGCATCCCGCATCAAGCATACTGGTTTGCTCACTTGGACCGGTCTTAGTCATTCTGCTCGTAGTCATCGAGTTTATGATGATATGAAAACAATTTGGAATATGGTGGCACGAACGGCTTATACACAATTACATTACTCTTCTTTATTACTTTTTGCTTGTACATTGATTATGGTAAGCATGTTCTGGTTTGCTCCGTTAATATCTTTGTTTCTTCCGTTAACAACCTATTTAATTATTACTGCCGTATTAACGTGGATTGCCATGATCATTGTTTATCTGCCCATTTTACGTTATTACCAATGCTCCTCGCTTTGGATAGCTGCACTTCCTCTTATCGGTACTTTGTTTTTACTGATGACATGGACGTCAGCATTCCGATTCTGGCGTGGTGAGCGTGCTCAATGGAAAAATCGTCGATATGAAATCTCTGCTTGAATTTCGAAACATCAAATATGTCTTAATTACGCTAATTTTATTGTCGCTGGCTGCTGTGACTAGCGCTCAGGATTTTCAATCTGACACCCCTGAACACGTCATCCATGGTTTACAGGAAACACTCATTCAGGCGATGAGAAAAGGGGATGAATTAGGCTACCGCGGACGCCTAGAGCTTATGACACCTGTTATCAATCGCTCGCATGATATAGATACTATAATACGTTCAATACTGGGAGCTAATTGGAATAAGCTAGATGGGGAACAACAACAAAAAATCACTGAAACCTTCCGCAAACTCAGTATTGCTACTTATGCTGAAAGATTTGATCACTATGAGGGAGAACGTTTTGAAGTTATAGAACGGCGCTCATTACCACGCGATCAGATATTAGTACGTAGTAAATTGATTCCGGGAGATGGTAATCCTATAAATTTTGATTATGTATTGCATCAGAGTAAAGACGGTTGGCGTATTATTAATATTCTCGTGGACGGTGTCAGTGATCTCGCCCTGAAGCGGGCTGAATATAATGCAATCTTAAAGCGAGATGGCTTCCAAGCCTTGATTTCAATGCTTGAACAAAAAATTCTTCAATCGGAGCACAATTAGCGTATTAAGGAAAATTCTTGTCTCCGCGAGAACACCTTGCAAGCATGTCGCCTGGTTGGTTATTTATTCATCCCTTACCTTGGCTAAGCATTAATAGCAATTTATACTGGACTTGAATTCAAGTAATAAATGCATAACTCACCAATTTTTCAGCATCTGTGCCTGATAATTCGCGGAATACCTCGTAAGGCGGCCTAAACCTCAAGCACTTTCTTGGCCTGCTGTTTAGTTTGAGGGCAACCTCCAACACCTGCTGGGTAGTCACATTCAGCAGCACCATTGCTTTGGGAAAGTACTGACGTAGCAGCCCGTTGGCGTTCTCATTCTGGCCACGCTCTCACGAGTATAGGGTTTGGCAAAATATGGTTCATTCGATAGTATCTGCTACCTGTTCATGCTTAGCAAACTTCTTGCCATTGTCAAAGGTAAGGGTATGCACCCATTCCTTGAATACACCCAATTGATGCCCCAACAATCATGGCCAAAGCCAGGGCTTCAAACAGCAAGGTAAAACCACTGTTGGCGCGTGCCTCGGCACCGCGACATTAACTACGATACCTGACGAGGTTGCAATGCGGGCAACCGCGCAATACAAGTAACAAGTATACTCAAAGAAGTTAAGGTGCTGCCATGTCCGCTCCACTGTGTCATCAACACCGCAAAGGTTTCCCGCTTCATCTGCAAATCGTGCCTCTACTGCAAAACCAACGTGTAGGCGTCATTCTTTTCGCTTTAATTCAGCATGAACAAACTTTATTTCTTTAACTTCCCAAGGAGGCTGAAGGCTGAAGGCCTAAAGCCAAACTAAACAAGGTTTCACTATTCATTGCTCAATAATGCCATATTCACTAAAATTCATATAGAGCCCCACTAGCTCCATTGTCATTTTAATGGCTTTGGGTTTGTCTGCATGGCGTTGTTTGGCCTTCCTGTTCGCCAGCATATGGCGGTAACTGCGAATCCCCATGTTTCAGACGCATTTCGATATAATTCCTCTCCGCAAGGGTAAGCTGTGCATAAGCCATAAGGTCTCCCGTCAGTTGTATATCGGAATACCTTTTATCATGCCTTGCTCTTGACTGCCTCGGCTGGCAAGCATCTCGGCTTGATAAACGGGTTATGCACTTATATAATACGAATTCATCATCTGGAAGCAGACAGAATTGTACAGCAGGTATCGAGACCACCTGCAGTCGAGAAAGCCGTCACCATCGCTGATTTTGTATCTGAAGAACAAGAAGAGAAACCACTATTACTTGTCGATGATATTGCCTTGGCTGTTGGACCTTTTTTGCTGTCTGACACAGCCTCAACTGCAAGTGATCACTCGCTAGTTCAGCAACGATTAGCCTTAATTGAATGAGGAGAAGGGCTGGCACGCTTTGTCGCAAAGAAGCCCGATCACCCCATTTTACTTTCTGCCAATCAGTTGAGTTTATGTATCAACATGCTATTGGTTTAACTTGAGACGGAAAATGATCGTAACCACAAAATATTACTTGATAATAGAGATATCGATTTAATCAAATTTTTGCCAGATGTGTTGAAATGTTTACAAACAGAGATTGAACCTGAACTTGTCACGTTATAAGAACTGCCAGAAACGCTACGAAAATGAAGACCTGATGAAAAAGGTGCCTATCTGATCGCCATTTGTCCAGAAGGAAATTAATGGTAATCAAGCATTACGACATTTTGTGCGTGCTGCACAACAATTTGCTCCCTCAGCAAGCGGGACACCTCCCAATATCCTCGAGGCCGGATCTGTGTTTATAATTTCACCTGCGCAGCTGCATATGTTCGGGCTGAGCCTAAATGATAAAAAAACTCGTCTCCACAAGGCGCTGCTGCCTCCAATTTACCCGATAACCAGTTGCTGCCTATGTTCGGCGGTCATGTACACATCTTTCCAGCGCATCAATCATTATTCCTGCGACGTTAAAACCAGTCTGATTGGTGATTTCTTGCATTCCTGTGGGACTGGTAACATTGATTTCAGTCAATGAATCACCGATCACATCAAGCCCTACTAGTATCAGTCCCTGCTCATACAATTGTGGACCTATAGTATTTGCAATCTCAAGATCGCGTTCAGATAATGGTTGAGCTATACCAATACCACCTGCAGCAAGGTTGCCCCGCGTCTCGCCCGGTTTGGGTTTACGGGCGAGTGCGAAAGGGAGAGGCTTTCCAGCAATAAGTAAAATGCGTTTGTCACCTTGGCTGATCTCGGGTAGAAAACGCTGTGCCATGATAGTGCGCTTACTGTAATGCGTAAGCATTTCCAGAATAACGCTAATATTATGATCAGCGCTATGAACACGAAACACGCTAGCACCTCCCATTCCATCAAGTGGTTTTAACACGATATCTCCATGCTTATCAAGAAACTTCCGCAGCAGAGACTCTTGTCTGGTTACCAACGTATCTGGAATAAATTGAGAAAATTTTGCAATGGCAAGCTTTTCATTATAATCTCGTATACTTTTTGGTCTGTTGACAATCAATGCGCCCTGCTGCTCAGCAAGCTCCAATAGATAAGTGCTGTATACATACTCCATGTCAAAGGGTGGATCTTTACGCATTAATACGGCATCAAATTCTTGTAGTGGTATGTTCTTCGGAGGACCTTCCTGATACCAACGGTGTTTTTGCTCCTTTTGATGCGTAAGTGTCAATTCTCGTGAAAATCCGGTGACTAAGCCTTCATTCCAGATGAGATCTCCTTGTTGCATGACAAACAATTGATGATCACGGCCAGCAGCTTCACGCATCATCACATAACTGGAGTCTTTCTCTATTTTAATTGAATCAAGCTGATCTACGATGAAAGCAAATTTCATTGGAACTAACTCTGCAATGCTTCTAAAGAGGGGTCAGAAATATCTGCCAAATGCCGCTCCAACTCTAGCGCAGCTGCCAATAATGCCAATCGTGCTACTACGCCATAAGCATAAAACCGATTCACCGCGGCATCTGGGAGCGCGGTGTGGTTAGGTAAAACACAGGAAGTGTTAAAAGCCAACGGGACAAAATGCATCCCTGGAGCATTCAGATTCTCGTCAGCTCCTCTACCGGTATGAACTCGATAAAATCCACCCACCACATAGCGGTCTATCATGTAGATCACAGGTTCCGCAACGGCATGATTGATGCTCTCGAAGGTATATACTCCTTCTTGTACCAATAAACGGGTGACTGGCAGACCTTCTTTGATTATGGTCATTTTGTTGCGCTGCTTACGATTAAGCTTATAGACATCTGCGCTATCTTTAACAGTCATAATACCCATGCCATAAGTACCTGAATCAGCTTTGACAATTACGAATGGCTTTTCTTTAACACCATATTGAGCATATTTTTCCTGCAGATCTTTCAATATCTCATCTACGGCAGCAGCAACGCATTCCTCACCTTTTTTCTCTCGAAAATCAATTTTGCCACAAGAGCTAAAATAAGGATTGATAAGCCATGGATCAATTCCGATTAATTCAGCAAATTCTTGGGCCACACTATCATAAGCAAAGAAATGCTGAGATTTTCTGCGCGTCGACCAGCCTGCAGATAATGGCGGGATAACAATCTGCTCAAGATCCTTCAATATATCAGGAATACCACTAGAAAGATCGTTATTAAGCAGAACAGCACAGGGATCGAAATTGTCCACAGACAACCTATTATTTTTGCGTTGTATCGGTTCCAAAACAAGAGTATTTCCATCTGGAAGAGAAATCGTAGTCGCACTGGTTATTTCCGGCATCAGAGAACCAATACGAACATGCATACCGGCATGCCGCATAATGTCTCGTAATACGGCAACATTCTGTAAGTAGAAGATATTGCGAGTATGGCTTTCCGGTATCAACAATATGCTATGTGCATCAGGACAAATTTTTTCAACGGCAGCCATCATCGCTTGAACACAGAGTGGTAAAAATTCTGGGTTAAGATTATTGAATCCACCCGGAAAGAGATTAGTATCAACCGGCGCGAGTTTAAAACCACTGTTACGCAAGTCGACCGAACAATAAAAAGGAATGCTGTAATTCTGCCATTTACCACGTAGCCAGTGCTCAATCGTAGGCATAGCTTCCAGAATACGTCTTTCCAGTTCAAGAATCGGACCACGTAATGCAGTGGTAAGATGAGGTACCGACATAGAGTAATTTATGTAATAAGAATAATTCATTATAGCATCTGAGGTCTTACAAACTAATTATTGCCATTGCACCGAGTTCGGTCAGCTCAGTCTTGTGTCTATTACGCATGTATCGATATAGATTGACTACAAAGTATTTGACTCAATAAAATAAGCAATTCATCGGAAAGATCGTCACAAGAGCTCAGTCAAACCGCGGCGCCATCCTTTGTCGCAGGTTAAAGACAACAGTTTTACCACGAAATTCTGGTAAATAGATAATATATATATTTCTCAGTCAAATATTGACGTCAACGAATTTGATCTAGCACTTTCAGTGACTTAACATATAAAAGAGCAGAATACTTGCTTGCCGCCTCCGCCAAGATGTGGCAGAATCCTTGTCTATCATGCATCAGCTTGCATGAGACAACGGTCAGAATTTCCTTGATTAACGTTATCAAATAGAAAAAATGAAAGTATCCGAACAACCTTCGATTAGTTCAATCGAACAGTCTATTCAGTCCAGTATTGTCGCCGAGACCATGTCAGCTGGCGGGAGTGCGATTCCGCCTAAAACAAGTAATTCACCTATCATCGATAGCGTTCCTCCGGTACAGATGGGACGTGACCTTGTCGAGGATGCAGTTAAAAAAAGCAAATTTAACGTTTCTCAGATATTGGTGCGGGGATTTTTGTGTACACCCTTTCTCGCTTATGCCACGGCATTGTCTGCATTGTTGGTTGCGCAAGGGTGGCCAACAGCAGCTGCTGGCCTACTTTTCCCGGTTGGTTATATCATGCTGGCGATGCTTGGCCTTGAGATGGCCACAGGAAGCTTTTCCGTCATGCCTATGGCCCTGCTTGCAGGCAAAATTAAATTGCTAAGCGTGATTCGTAACTGGTCATGGACTTTCCTGGCTAATCTAGCTGGCGGTATTTTCTTTGCTTGGTTGCTTTGGTTTGCATTGACCAAGGGGGGTGCAGGCGAAACTCCTCCCGTATTAATCACATTAGCTCATCTCGCAGAAAAAAAAGCCTCTTATTCAGGATACGGTTTAACTGGCTGGTTTGCAGCCATTGGCATGGGTGTGTTATGTAACTGGTTAGTCAGCCTCGGTCCGGTTTTTTCGAAAGCATCACGTAGTGTTTCGGGAAAGGTGATGTTAATCTGGTTACCAATCGCAACCTTTTTTGCACTTGGTTTTGAGCATGCTGTCGTGAATATGTTTGTCTTTCCCGTAGGAATTCTATCTGGAGCAGATGTTACCATTTCGCAATGGTGGTTATGGAATCAAATCCCAGTAACGATAGGTAATATTATAGGAGCAGTGATATTTAACTCATTGTTGTGGTACCGTACGCACAGCGCATAAAAACACAACCTAAGACAAGTAAGTAATGCGCGATCATAACCAGTTAGTTCCCTAAATAACCTCAGATATCATATATGAAGACAGGCGCAACCTGATATAGCAAGTCTTGACCATGCTTTTAGGTAGTAGGATAAGAATAGTTTGTCATTAACCTTCTATACGGGTGGTTTTTACTACTGGCACTTTGCATGATTAGCATGCTTGAGATTGCCCCCAAGTCTTTTTCACGAGTGAGGGGGTTCTATCTAATTTGATAGAACCCCCTTCCTCTATCGCTTCCTTGTACTCTTCCAACCGGGCTTTAACCTATCTTAAAGATCAATCCCGCAGTTAGCCAGAAACAGTAGGATCTTTTGCTGGTTTTCTTAAACCTACAAAGCAAATGCTCGAATAAATTGCTCGAAGATAGACTGGGCCATTGATTGTTGCCGGATAAGTTAGCTTATCTAATTCTAATTCGCAATAGAAAAATAAAGTATAAAATTACGTAATATCTTGTAAAGAAATAATTTTATTTAAAAAATTATTTACTTTTTTATTGGGAATTGGAATAACTTATCCGCTCGATAGGCTCGATCCGCGTCAGCTTTGTCTAGAGCAATATCCGTCAATTGTGAATTTACTCCAATGATACTCTAAGTATAGAGCCCATAAAATGGAATGCAATAAAGGGGTATCCTACCGAATACAGCCGCTCAAATGCTCTTCCATACAAACCCCCAGCCATTCCCCTGCCAATCGGTTCGGCTTGTGGCGCTGATTCAACACTTGTTTACCCGAAAAAGATCATCACCAAGATTATTGTGTTCTTGCTTCTTTGGTTTGGTCAGATTCACCAGAAAGCGATATTATTATCATTAGACGCTTTAACAGTTCGAAACACAATTTCATTTGCTTCTTTTAAGCCAAGCAATAGGGACGAGTTCATGCAGCTCAATTCTTGCTTCCTGGCTCAGGGGTTCAATGCCTGCTTGCACCTGTTGTTCCGACCGTGTTTTAATAGCACCACTACTTCCACTACTCGCACCTTCGGCCACCGATTATGGGTGCAGGTCACTTTTCTTCTGTCATTTGCGATAGGTTCGGTCGATCCCTTTTAGGCACCAGAAATAGCATGTCACTTGGGTTTGTTTTGCTCAATGGAGCAGAAGCTATCAGGATCTTCTTCTTTTCCTTTCCCCATCTGATACGGCAAGCGAAAATAACCAAACTTTTTTGCCTGATCAATAAATACCCTGTTGCATTTTCAGGTATTGATAATTTTAGTTCCAAACATAATGCGAAATACCCAAGCTATGGCCCAGGCACTTCCGCCTAGCAAAAGTAACTGACCCAGAATGCGCTGGTCACTCAACAGATAATTTGCACAAAGGCGATCAGGTAGGTCTAAATACAGCCAACCTAGACGCATAAAGGTAGCCCAAAACTCCAGTTTGAAAACCCCTTGCGCAATAGGATGAAGCAATGGCCAGCTCAAACTAAGCGACATACCCATTATAAAAATAGTAATAAATTTTATTAGCTCGAAATACCATTCTGATATTGCAGCATCGAGGGCGCGCGGCAACATCCAGTAAGTCATGATAACAATAGCAAGCGCCATGCCTGTTATTCCCCATTGATTCCATGACGCTATCTTATTTTTCCAATTTGCAGGTAGTGATTTTCCAATCATCCACCCTATTATCGCTAATATCGGGATTTGGACCAGCATGTGTGTCACCATGCTCTGTTCCAGAAATTGCCGCAAGGGAGGCAAAGCCAGTGCAACAAATGCTGCCAGCAGCAACCATTCTCGCTTAATCTTGTTGAACATGTTCTTTATTTAATGATTGAGTTAAATATTCTTTTAGCTCATTAAGCTGCTCAATACCAAAAATAGCAACTAATCTACCCGTTCGATCAATGACGTGATAACCTGCAGAATGCGTATAACCGCCATACTCATCAGGAATAACGATTACCTTAAAGAAATCAAGGATGGCTTCCTTCTGAGATGAGCTTGTGGGACGTGCTGCCATCCAATATTTAAGATTGGCAGAAAAATGGGAAAGATACTCTCTCAGTTTCTGAGGAGTATCTTTCTCTGGATCAAAACTGATACTTATAAGCTTCAAATTATTTTTCTCTAATTCCGAAGAAAAATCTTTTTGCAACTCTTTCAGACTGCTGCCAAGTATCAAACATACACTTGGGCAGCTGGTATAAAAAAAATCAATAACTATAAATTGATTACGAAAATCGTGTAGAGCAATCATCTCCGAATCTTGATTCTGTAATCGCCAGTTAGGGATAGGACGAGGATTCTCGCGTACCTCAAGGCGGCGCGCTTCTTCAACAGTATAAGCGCGCCCCCCATCTGTACTTATCCAGAGAATGAGTAATCCAGCTATGACTATCAAGGTCGTTGCCAGGAATGTTCTCATGCTTTTTTGATTCTCCTTAGAAGAAAAAGCCAGAAATATCTTATATCAGACGCTTTGCCTGCTTACAACCAGTTTGCATTGAGTCCTTAAGATATTTCCGGCACTTTTCTTATAATTCTCCCTTATCAGGGAGAATTATAATTTTAGCGTGGCTCAGCAGCTTTAGGCAAACTGAAGAGCGCACGGAATGTAAATACTAACATGCCCAGCACAACCAATGCAGCCGCAACTGTGCCCACCTGCGCAAAAGTTACCCACTCTGCCATATGTGTCGCCCAACGGCGAGGAATGCTGTTTGCACCGCTGGCGAGAAATACCATAGATGTCAAGAAGGCACCTATTAAATAGGCGTAAAAACCTAGGTTATCAGCCGCTTTAGGTTGCTCGCCTTGACGTCCTTCACCCGTCAGGTGATAGATAAAGCCGAACATCATTGGCAGTAATCCGAGCAACAAGTAGAAATGGAAATGCCCCGGTACCCACATAGTGTTATGAAATACTCTGTTAACGGTAACCATAGCATCCAGAATAGCTGGAATTACACCGGCTGCCCAGCCAAACATCGATAAGAACAACAATTTTGTAGTAGTGCTCCATTGAATTCCAGAGCGATAAACAATCATCAATGCACCGTAACCGGTAACGACCAGAACTGGTATACCACTACCAAAAGAAAGCACTTGCCCCACTATCAATGCCCATCGCGGCATGGGGAAATCCATCATCAAATGATGTGGATAAACTGCCATCACCATGAATACAATAGCGAACCAGGCTGCATAAAACACTTTACTGGTCTTCCATGGACGCCCAGTATAACGAGGAAGCAATTCGTATACCGCGGTAACAGAAGCATAAATAGTAGCGTTAATGAAGACATGACCAAAGAAATAAATCAAATTTTTCATCAACAGTGCATCAGGCTGAAATTCTGGATTATATAAATTGATCAGGCCCATGACCAATACCACTGCTCCAGCTGCAATCCCCAAGAAGTTGACAATGAGAACCATGGTACCAGCTACGACAGTTGGTGGATGGGTAGTATCGACTGGCACTCGCCCAAAAAGTTGTGGAAGTCCAAGTGCTTTTGACAGGCTGCCAAAACTAGCCAGAATGCCTCTGCCCATATCCAGGTAAAGAATCAAGAAGCCAGTTCCAATAATAAGCAATGCCAATTGAAAAACAGCTGCAGCACCAGTTGACCAGACCCCCATCGATTTACCTGGCAACGGATAAAGAAAGGTCCATGCACCGCCATAACCCCCTAGAAAAATAGAGCCCAAGAGCATGACCACGCCCGCCACAAAAACGAAGAAATTGATCCAGAAGATAGTGTTGCTTAAGCGCACATATTGACGCAGAAAATACCATAACACACCTGTGGAGCCAATTCCCGCAGCTCCTACGACTCCTACTCCATGGACTGTCATGATTTGATAAAACAAATCAGCACCAATTTCCAGCCAAGTGCCTTGTACTGCCCGCATGGTTAGCCCCGCTAACATCATCAACAGTAAGACTGCCAAACCCAAGATCAAATGCGCCTTGACCGCAATCAGAGCATTTCTATTTTCTGATTCACTATATTCAATCTTTCTATTCACTACTGCTGTACTACTCATAGTGCCCTCCACTCTTTAATTATCCTTGTTTACTGATGAACTGCTTATTTTACTGTTAGCTCGGTGATCATGGCATGATGAGCTACGCCACAATACTCAAGACAGAGAATCTTATATTTACCTGGTTTATCGAAGGTATGAATCAGTTTGTTAGTGTAGCCCGGCATTGCCTGAGTCTGTCCTAGTAATTCCAGATTTTCATCATAAATACCGAAACCATGATTCACGTCTCCCGAGGTAACAAGGAATGTTACCGGTTTACCTGCTTCAACGGTGTTGGGTGTCATTGTCCAATACCACTGATAGGAATCGACTTTGACGACTTGATACTCATTCTCTTGATAGCCTTTCTTCTGATCGGGAATCGGGAACGGACTAAGAGAAAGATATGTAATGATAACCCCAAGTGTCAGTAGGAAAAAAAACCACTTGCCGCGTACCCCGTACCATTTCTTTGTAACTGATGAATAATCTGTTTCAACCTTCTTGGAATTAACAATGACAAAACAGAAAACTGCTGCTATTAAAGCCATGACCACAAGTGTAATGGCGTAGACTGTTGAGACCATTTTAAATTTCTCCCTCCATTTTTATTGATATACAGAATCGCGAATCTACATTTGATATAAAGTGATGTCAACTTATTCTTTTCATTAAAAAAATCCCTTTTTGTTTTGTGGTTTATCTCGGATTTTCCATTAGGGAGATTTTCTAATGGAAGCCATTAGAATAAGCTGTTAAAAACAAGGATAATTTGTTAAGTAAGGGTGGTTTGATTCATGCACGTTTTACTTCCGGAGGATGCTTGTGGATTTTAAGCTTCGCTTTACCAATAAAGAGATAACAGCTTGGGAAGGTATGGGATTGATGAAGCGGATGCTGGACCGAATTGGATTTAGTGAAGCTGTGATAAGTTGTAGTTGCCGCAACCTGGCAGTAATCGAGGTTATGCACCGATTCAGTTGCTTTTGCAGTTCATATTATCAGTCTGGTGCGGAGCAAACCATTTTGAACAGACAGAAGTGACACGGCATCATTCTGTGCTGAAGAAGCTGTTTGGTTTTAAACGAATGGTCAATTTCAAAGCAATCATACGGCTATTCAGGAAGTTTAATCAAAGCATGAACACGCGGGTATTTGGAAATTTATACCGCTGATTTTTTGGCAATCTTCACGTTGACAGATTAATACTGGATCTGGATTCAACGGTAATGACACGCTATGGGTAGCAGGAAGGTGCGGCGCGAGGTTACTAATGCACGGGCTTTATTCTTCATCACCTTTTGATGGCTTTTGTCGCAGATATTTGCATGGTAGCGAACCTATGGCTAAGGCCAGCTAACAGCCATAGTGCCAATAATGCATTGGCTTTTTTGGACGACAGTTTGGAGAAGCTGGCTGGTAAACGGGTCTTGTTACTTCGGGCGGATAGTGGTTTTAGTGATAGTGCGTTTTTGGATAATTTGGATCAGCGGAGCATGCATTATCTAATTGCCTTGCACCTCAATCAGCCATTGCAAAGAGCACTGGTAGATGAGACAGGCTGGTGGGCACTGGATGATGGCATAGAGTTAATCACTTTTGACTACTAGGCGCCAATCTGAATAAAACCACGCGAGGCGGTCGGTATTCGGCAAAAAATCGAGGAGTGGCCTGATGCTAATGGCAAGATATGGTCTTTATTTGCCGATTATCCAGCTTTTGTTCACTACCGTACAGTGCTCTGGTCACCGATACGGATTTACCTAAAACCAAACTTTGGCGTTTGTATCGTGTGGCCGTGCTGACTGTGAGAACCGTATCAAAGATACTGAAATATGATTTTGGTGGAGAAAGCTTTAATCTCAGAGATTTCTGGGCCACTGAAGCTGTTTTACTGACAGTGACGCCGGATTACAATTCGATGAGTTTGTTTCGTCTGGCGATATTGAGGAGCGATGCTGTTTCAGGTAAGGGTTAATGTTCTGCATACCCTCAAAACGCTGCGCTATAAGCTCTTTGCCAAAGCTGGCTAATTATACCCATACGGGTCGAAAAAGATTTTTAAAAAGACTTTTAATCTGGTTGTTGCCATGCAACAACGCAAACGAATTGATGGTGTGTGGGATAGACCCAAAATGATTGATCTTCCGTTAAATTAACTCAATATTTACACCTCAGCCGGTCCTAATGGAAAATCTGGAATGAAAATTATGTGAACGTGCATCTCGCAGTCACCCACGGGCATTATCTGCACGGTGCAGTGGTGGAGACACAGGATGAGGTAAGCGCATTCGCACCGTGAAGCAGGCCGGCTGTTCTGCATCCATAAAAATGTCACATACTCATTCTTGAGGTTTGTTTGAGTACAATAAAATTTACAGCCGCTGAAATTCATAAAGATATTCTCATAGAGAAGGGGATACTTTAAACACGGGCTTGTCCAACAACTGGTTCAGATTGTAGCTCGCTTCGCTCTCACAATCTAACAAAAAATCTAACATAATTCGTCAGGTTTGCAATTATGGAGCAGTGACTCGACAGCAGTTCTAAGAGGCGACATGGGGATTGCTAAAACTAATTCACTCAAATTCTGAGCTGCTTTCTGGCTTAGTTGTGGCTTGTAGTAAGTTGAAAGGCTAATAGCATTTTTATAACATTGATTATTTACGATAACCTGGATTGTATTCACCTGTGAACCAAATTTCTTCAGCAATGACGGAGTAATATGTTTTAATTTAGCTGCTATAGCACTGCTGTCTACGTATATTACGAGTATTCCTTCGGAAAACTTACCAATAAGACATCGTTTAGCTAACTGAGGAGAAATAGTCTTTTGGAAAATACGTTGTATTTGAATTATTTGATTTGCTGAAACGAATAAATTCTGATGAGCTGGAGTTTTACTCAGGATATCAAGAAAATAACTTACTTTGCCTGTAGCCATATTTTGTTTTATAGTGCCAGTTTAATTTTTCTTCAGCTCTCTTGTTGATGAAATCGGTGCTCAATTAGAAGATGAAGGAAATAATTTATCAAGGTACTCTTTAGTTAAACTAGTCAGGCAATTAATTCATTAATTCTAAGAAAAGTTTAAATAAGGGAAGCGTCGTCTCGTATTATCTATAATTCCAAAATAGCAACGCGCCCCTTTCTTAACAATACATTCTTCATGCTTTAATATCTGCTTTTAGCAGAAAAGCCAGAAAGCTTAAATCAAGCGTGCAAATCCCTTAGTGATCTAGAAAAAACAACTTGAACACATCACGCTATATTCATGGATAATCGATGCTTAATTTTGTAATTCCATTCACTGTGATGTTCAAGTTATTTTTTCTAGCTTCCTTAGCATTGATTAGCCAGTTCGTGGAAAATATAGTTATTAACAATAATCTTCGCATACTGGTCAGTAATTTGACTCACATTTGCATCATAACCAAGTTCACACATTATAGCGGTCACTTCGTGCGACCTATCATTTGGGAAAGAATATTTAGAGCTACACGATATTTAAATTCTTTTGCCACCTGCTCTCTAAGCCCGGCAAAACAGGCTTTTAGGCGATTTCCGAAAATAAACATCCCCATCAGGCTGGCCGAATCAGAATGTCCCATTTGGGCAAAAGCGGGTTGCGCTCCAATCTGGCTT
>NZ_FORD01000006.1 GCF_900113925.1 Nitrosomonas sp. Nm34 | reverse complement strand
ACCCATAAAACCAATCCACGCTGGTCTTTCCCCGAGCAGCAAACGTCTGTCATTACTTGATGCGACCCAATGCGGCGATTGTGGCACACACTGATCCTGGTCGAATCAATGAAGCTGATTCCACTACATTGCCCAAAGCGGCTGGTCAGAAAACAGCACAAGGGCACCAGGCTACCTTAAAGCCAACTCCACAACGCGGTGGTAACTCACCAACCCTGGAAAATAACCCCGCTGATACCTCAACACGTCATTCAGGTAATAGTGCTTAAACGTCCGGTAGCCGGATACATGAAACCCCACCATAATTGTTATGACTTCGCTTAGATACAGCGCTCCTTGCCGCCGACGCCGTTTCAGCGATGACTCTAATAAGTGCTGCTCCCATCGTGGTTCAAACTCTTTACAAAATTCGTCACTCTCACAAAAAATCGTTATAGTATCCATGGGAACCTGACTCATCTCATGATGAAATCCTTTTCCAAAACCACTTCATCATAAGGAATTCAGACTTCTTTTACAGCTTTTCTTATGTCGAACTCACGTTACGGTAGTGGGTAGGGCTCATTCTTCGCCTATCTATTTTTTGTGCCCGAGAAATATCCAGCATGCTTTGGCTTAATGCTTAGGTGCCGTGCTGATAAATGAGTCGCGTTCTGCCAGTTTGTCAACCAACTTGGCAAGATTGGAATAAGTGTTGCGCCACTCAATTTGTGGGAAACGAAAGGACAGGTAGCCGAGCGCGCAACCCAGTGCAATATCGGCTAATGTCATGGCTTCTCCTTCACACCAGTCATGATTGCCCAATTCCATTGCGGCAGCTGCTAAACCTAGATCAATTTTGTTTTGCTGGCGGCTTATCCATGCATGACTTTGCTGAATATCAGGGCGTTTAAGTTCCAGGAAAATGGTGGCTGCCGCATCACAAATACCATCTGCCAGTGCTTCCCAACATTTGACGCTCCACCGATGAGGGCCAGTTTCTGGAATAAGGCAAAAAGCGGAGCCGGTATTCTCGAGAGAATCCAAATATTCTGCAATGACACGTGAATCAAACAGTGTTCTCCCATTATCCATGACTAGCACAGGTATTTTACCGAGTGGATTGTGGTACTGAACGTGTGTATTGGTATCCCAGGGCGTGTCTAGATCAAAATCATGGCCAATCTGCTTTTCAGCCAGAATGATGCGAATTTTGCGTACATAGGGACAGGTCAACGAGCCAATCAGTTTCATAGTGTTATCCTTTGGCGATGCCTTAATTGCTGATTATAGGTGTCTGCGTCATTCATGGGTATAACGGCCTATGTTAAAATACCTGCTAAAACAAGGATACTGCAAAAATGAGTTTTTCACCTATTGTCGCACTTTCTCCGCTGGATGGTCGTTATCACAGTAAGGTTGCAGATTTACGGCCTTATTTCAGTGAGTTCGCATTGATTCATTATCGGGTACGGGTAGAAATTGAATGGCTCAAGGCGTTGAGTAATGAACCGGCTCTCCCTGAAGTACCCGCTTTTTCTGCTGCCACGATTCAACAACTGAATCATCTGGCAGACAATTTTTCCATCACTGATGCGGAAGCAGTCAAAGCGATCGAGGCGCGTATTAACCATGATGTCAAGGCGGTCGAATATTGGCTGAAAGAAGCCTTGGCTGAAAATGCTGAAGTCAGCCGAGTCACTGAATTTATTCATTTTGCCTGTACTTCAGAGGATATCAATAATCTCTCGTATGGCATGATGCTGCAGGCCAGCCGCAACCAGGTCATGCTACCCATGCTCAAAAAGATCATCGATAGCCTGACGCACTTGGCGCATCAACTGGCGGATGCTCCCATGCTGGCTCGTACGCACGGCCAGCCTGCTACCCCAACAACCATGGGCAAGGAAATCGCGAATGTAGTGTATCGGCTGCAACGTGGCTATAAGCAACTCGCGAGCGTGTCCATTTTAGGCAAAATCAATGGGGCAGTAGGCAATTACAATGCGCACACGATAGCCTATCCTATGCTGGACTGGGAAAAATTTGCCCGCGCTTTTGTAGAGAAACTAGGCCTGGTTTTTAACCCTTATAGCACGCAGATTGAGCCGCATGACACCATCGCGGAGCTGTTTGATGCTTATGCACGTATCAATACAATCTTGCTGGATATGGACCGCGATATCTGGGGATATATTTCACTGGGTTATTTCAGACAAAAAACCAAAGAAGGAGAAGTAGGCTCATCCACCATGCCGCACAAGGTTAACCCAATCGATTTTGAGAATTCGGAGGGTAATTTGGGGATGGCCAATGCTTTATTCAGGCATTTGAGCGACAAGCTCCCCGTATCTCGCTGGCAGCGCGATTTGAGCGATTCTACCGTATTACGCAACATGGGCGTAGCACTTGGGTATACCTTGTTAGCATATGATTCCTGTACGAAAGGATTGAGTAAACTAGAGGTCAATCACACACGATTGCAACAAGATTTACAAGATGCCTGGGAAGTGCTGGCTGAACCTATCCAAACAGTGATGCGTCGTTATGGAATAGCTAACCCTTATGAGCAGCTTAAGGCACTGACACGTGGAAAAGCAGGGATTACTCAAGAAACCTTGCGTCAGTTTATTGATAATCTAGATATTCCATCAATTGACAAGCAACGTTTATTGGAATTAACCCCACAAAGTTACACAGGATTAGCAACTCCGTTGGCTGCGAGAATTGATAGTTAGCGAGACTATTTATTCCAAAATATCAATGCCTTATAAATAGTGCTTTATCAGTTTTACTCGTGATTATGTTATTTTTTTGATGTTAAATGGGCGAAATGGATTGAAATTGGTGTAACTGCCCCAATTAACTATCCAAAAACGGGAGGCAAATATGCAAGAATCAAACAAACCACAAACAGACGAACAAGAGTTGATATCGGTAAATGATGAAGTAAATGAAGCTGAAGCTTCCAAAGAGAGAAAGGCCCAAGAGACCGAGTCTCAAGTAGAGATCATGCCCTCTATGGAGGAGTTATTAAGAGAGGCCGAGTTAAAGGCGGCGGAACATTACGATGCTTGGTTGCGTGCCAAGGCAGATACTGAAAATATCCGTAAGCGCGCGCAATCAGATGTTACCAACGCGCATAAATATGCTATTGAAAAGTTTTCGAGTGAATTGCTGGCGGTTATGGATAGCCTGGAAGCTGCGCTGGCAGTCGAGAATGCAACACTGGAAAATTTTAAAAATGGGGTGGAATTGACACAGAAGCAGCTGGCGGCTGCTTTTGAGAAGTTTAATATTAAGTCCATCGATCCAAAGGGTGAGAAATTTGATCCCCATCAGCATCAGGCAATGTGTATGGTGGAATCAGAGCTTGCCCCCAATACGGTTACCCAGGTATTACAGAAAGGCTATATGCTGCATGATCGGGTGATTCGTCCGGCAATGGTAGCGGTTGCAAAGGGTAAAGATACTTGAGATTTCGGCAGAAGTCTCCATTTCCAGATTTTAGATAAATTGTTAGTTTTAACTTGTTAAAGGATCGAGTAAATATGGGAAAAATAATTGGGATCGACTTGGGTACTACCAACTCGTGTGTAGCAGTGATGGAGAGTGGCAAGCCCAAGGTGATTGAGAATTCAGAAGGTGCACGCACAACTCCTTCCATCGTGGCCTATACGGAAGATAATGAGATTCTGGTAGGTGCGGCGGCTAAACGTCAAGCTGTGACCAATCCAAAGAATACCTTATTTGCCGTAAAGCGGCTCATCGGTCGCCGTTTTGACGAAGAAATGGTACAGAAAGACATTAAAATGGTGCCATACAGCATCGTTCGTGCGGATAATGGTGATGCTTGGGTTGAAGTGCGTGGCAGAAAAATTGCGCCCCCAGAGATTTCAGCACAAGTATTGATGAAAATGAAGAAAACTGCTGAAGATTACTTGGGAGAACCGGTAACGGAGGCAGTGATTACAGTCCCCGCTTATTTTAATGATTCACAACGGCAGGCTACCAAGGATGCGGGCCGGATTGCTGGTTTGGAAGTCAAACGCATTATCAATGAGCCGACTGCAGCAGCTTTGGCTTTCGGCATGGATAAAAAAGAAGGCGATCGTAAGATTGCGGTATATGACTTGGGTGGTGGTACCTTTGATATTTCCATTATCGAAATTGCAGAGGTGGAGGGTGAGCATCAATTTGAGGTGCTCGCTACCAATGGGGATACCTTCCTTGGCGGTGAGGACTTTGACTCGCGTGTAATCGAATATCTGGTTGATGAATTCAAGAAAGAAAGCGGTATTGATCTGAAAAAAGACATGCTTGCATTGCAGCGTTTGAAAGATGCGGCAGAGAAAGCGAAGATCGAATTGTCTTCCAGTCAGCAGACAGAGGTCAATTTGCCTTATATCACAGCGGATGCTTCCGGGCCGAAACATCTTGCCATAAAGATCACGCGTGCGAAATTGGAAAGTCTGGTTGAAGAATTGGTCGAACGTACCATTGCGCCATGCCGTACTGCCATTAAAGATGCCGGTTTGTCTTTCTCAGATATTGATGATGTGATCCTGGTGGGAGGGCAGACCCGTATGCCCAAAGTACAGGATAAAGTCAAGGAAATTTTTGGTAAAGAACCTCGGAAGGATGTCAATCCCGATGAAGCTGTTGCAATTGGTGCGGCTATACAAGGCGGCGTCTTGCAAGGAGAAGTCAAGGATGTATTGTTGCTGGATGTTACACCGTTGTCGTTGGGTATTGAAACCCTGGGCGGTGTCATGACCAAGCTGATCCAGAAGAATACGACGATCCCGACCAAGGCGCAACAGGTGTTTTCAACAGCTGATGATAATCAGACTGCGGTAACAATTCATGTGTTGCAAGGTGAGCGGGAAATGGCGTCTGGCAACAAAAGCCTGGGACAATTTAACCTGACGGATATTCCGCCTGCCCCACGTGGTATGCCGCAAATCGAAGTAACGTTCGATATTGATGCCAATGGTATTTTGCATGTGTCAGCTAAAGATAAGGCGACCGGTAAGGAGAATAAAATCAAGATACAGGCAAGCTCGGGTTTGGCAGAAGACGAAATTAAACGCATGGTCAAGGATGCTGAAGCGCATGCTGAAGAAGACAAGAAAGCGCTGGAGCTCGTCAATAGCCGTAATCAATGTGATGCTATGATCCATTCTGTCAGAAAATCTCTGACAGAATATGGCGACAAACTGACGGCAGATGAAAAATCAAAAATTGAAGCTGCACTGAAAGAAGCGGAAGAAGCGCTTAAATCGAATGACAAAGATGTGATTGATAAAAAGACTCAAGAGCTGACTGAAGCTTCTCAAAAATTGGCAGAAAAGATTTATTCACAGACACAGTCGACACAATCATCCGCTGAATCAGCCTCTGCAAAAAAAGAGGAGAAGCCAGTAGAAGGTGAAGTGGTTGATGCTGAGTTTGAAGAAGTAAAAGACAAAAAATAATTTTCTCAATTTGTTGTATTAGTGCCAGGACGCAGAGATGCAAAGGTATAAAAGGATGCCTTGCTTACTCTGCGTCTTGGTGTTTATTAAAATATGGTTAACTTTATAAATCAGAATTCAGTCGGGATATGAGTATATCTAGCAGAATATTTGACCAATAAATTTGGCTGCTTTGATAATATGTCTTGATAAGTCGGAAACTTTTATGAGTAAACGCGATTACTATGACGTTCTTGGTGTCAGCAGAGATGCTGACGAAAATGAAATAAAAAAATCTTATCGTAAGCTGGCAATGAAATATCATCCAGACCGAAATGCTGGTGATACCAAGGCTGAGGAGCGTTTTAAAGAAGCTAAAGAAGCCTATGAGATACTATCTGATCCCAGTAAGCGGGCAGCATATGACCAGTATGGTCATGCAGGGGTAGAAGCGAATGCGGCAGGAGCCGGAGCGCATGGATTTAGTGATGTGTTCAGTGATATTTTTACTGATATCTTTGGTATGCGAGGAGGTGGTGGGCGCTCTAATATTCAGCGCGGTGCTGATTTACGCTATAACTTGGAGATTACCTTAGAGCAAGCTGCTCGCGGTGCTGAAACTAAAATTCGCATTCCGACTATGGTAGTTTGCGATACTTGCCACGGTGACGGTGCTAAGCCTGGAACTACTCCTATAACCTGTACGGCTTGTGATGGACATGGCCAGGTCAGAATGCAACAGGGTTTTTTCTCTATTCAGCAAACATGCCCCAAATGCCATGGCAGTGGTAAAATAATTAGTACGCCATGTTCATCGTGTCATGGTGCAGGTCGAGTCAAGCAGCATAAAACCTTGAATATTAAAATTCCGGAAGGTGTGGATACAGGTGATCGTATTCGCATCACTGGCGAGGGTGAAGCAGGGATCAATGGCGGGCCACCAGGGGATTTGTATGTGGTGGTTCATTTGTCAAGCCACCCTGTGTTCCAGCGTGATAGCAATGATTTGCATTGTGAGATACCTATCAGTTTTACTGCTGCAGCATTGGGGGGAGAAATTGAGGTGCCAACATTGGATGGTCATGCAAGGATCAAGATTTCTCCAGAAACGCAAACCGGCAAAATTTTTCGCTTGCGGGGCAAAGGAATAAAAGGGGTTCGTAGTCATGCTGCTGGTGATCTCCTATGTCATGTGGTGGTAGAAACACCTGTCAATCTAACATCACGTCAGAAAGAATTATTACAGGAACTTGAGGATATTAGTCAGAAAGATGATTCCCGTCATAGCCCACGGGCAAAATCATGGATGGAAAAAGCGCGTGAATTTTTCTCAGAATAAAGCTAAGTATAGTATTGTATTGGGATTGATTTCTTGTGGATTGCTTAGCTTTTTTCATTAGTCGGCTTTGGTTGAAAAGAAAGTGAAACAGAGAATGCCGCATAAAATACTATAGGTATGTATCTTTATATGAGTGACTACAGTTAATAATTATTTCAATAATATCCTGCCCCAATGAGTTGCTTCCCTTTGCAGTAATAGAGTGAGCAACTCTCATTTTTTAAAAGTGACAGAGCTTTTTATTCTTGATTTTGCGGAGTAGTTGCTAAGTTGGAATACATACTGAAATATCTAAAATGGCTGTTGTGTATCTTGACAGTTAGCATGCCATTTATCGTCTTGCACTGTGATAACCTTCGGGCTAATAATTTAATTAACTTTATTAAAGAAAAGAGGATAGAATTTGGTGGCTGGATTAATGCAGGGGCAACTTTTAATCCCAGTCAAATTGATGGATATAATGGTCCTGTTGTTTTTAATGATCAAGCCAACAAATTTCAGCTCAATCAATTTAATGTTTTTATGCAGCGTCCTGTGGTGTCCACGGGAGAGGCATGGGATGTTGGCGGGCGCTTCGACTTCCTGTTTGGTACAGACGCCATTTTCACTCAGGCTTTTGGTGTGCCGCCATTTGATGTCAATACCGGTGAACCATTAAGTAGAAGTAATTGGGATCTGGATTTGTGCTGTTCTTCTACCCGTACCTACGGAATTGCACTTCCACAGGCCTACCTGGAGACTTATGCACCCATTGGAAATGGGATCAATATCAAGCTAGGACACTTCTATACTCCAACAGGCTTTGAAACAGTTCCAGCACCCAATAACTTCTTTTATTCCCGTGCTTATACTTTGAATATCGGGGAACCTTTTACCCACACAGGTTTTCTGGTTAACTATAGTCTTAATGAGAACTGGTTAATCATGGGAGGCGGGATTACTGGTAGCGCAATGGGTGGATGGGATGGTGGGTGGGATAAAGAATTAAGTAACTGGGGAGGGATTGGTGGTTTTACCTGGACCAGCGACAATCACGCTACGACATTTCATCTTTCTGGCACTTATAGTGAAACTTCCACGCACAGCAGCGAGCCATGGGGATTTTATAACATTGTATTACAGCATAAAATTACTCCTAAAACACTGCTTGTTCTCCATCATGTATATGGGCATGCAGGCGGGGTTTTGCTGAATAATTTGAAATATACCAATGTCGTTAAAGATGCCGAATGGTATAGTTTAATCATGCATCTGTACTATGATATAACTGATAATTTATCAGTAGGTATTCGTGGCGAATGGTATCGTGATGCTGATGGTTTTCGTAATCCATCACCTTTCCGAATAGCGGCTGCCACTAATATGGTTGATGGGAGAGCAGCCAGTTTTGCTGGTGATATTAGCAGTGTAACGGTCACGCCTGCCGATTATTATGCGGTTACTATTGGAATGAATTGGAAAGTAGCTAAGGCGCTAAAACTTAAATGGGACGCATTAAGAAAACTCAATATCCGTCCTAATATACGCTATGATAGGGTTGATGCTTATAAAGCGCCTGCTTATAGGCCGTTTGCTGGCAATAAGGATCAAATTTTATTTTCACTTGATTTTTTGTTGCCTTTTTAACGATGCTTCCTTGAATGTAAACCTATCTGGCTTTGTCTGCTTCACCTTGTCGTATTATTTATACGGTCTGCAGTTCGCCTTCATGTCATGTTCGATTTGGAAATAAAATAAAAAACTATGAAGCAAGCTACGGACATTGCTCATCTGTTGATAACGCAGCTTGCTCAATTTCTAATTTCTATAATGATTCTTCAGATTTTTCAGGAGCTTTAGCTTTGATGGGGGGTGATACTCCCTCTTTTAATTGAACCGGAATTCTGTTTTTCTCTGCGTCAGTATAATCGAGCGCTTTTTGCTCTTTTGCCATTTTGCTATGAATAGTGGCTTCTTTCAGGTTCTCTTTTACTGATTGCTCATAATAACGTATGTTGGCCTTGGCATGAGATCTGACATCTAACCCCTTCCTGCCATAGTATTGGCTATGATCTTCATATTCCTGAAGTAGCTTCTTTTGCTTTTCTAATTTCGCTTGCATCTCTTTAGCTATATTTTCATGATATTTTGCTAAAGACTCGTGATTGCTATGGTCTATGGTAAGACGATGAGTATTATGGATTTCGTTATTTTGAACACTTCCTACAGGATTCATTTGTGCGCAGGCAGACAAAATCATAAACATCAGCCCAGACAACAAAGAGGATGTTCTCTTCATGATGCCACCTCCATTAAACAACTTAAATTCCACTCCTTTCTACCTTTAAAAGTTTCTATTTAACTATTTTATTGAGAAGCTGAGAATAACCATATTATAAATACGTTCTTGACAGGAAACATATTGCTATTAATTTGCCAGTTCCATCAGTTAGGCGTGATGTGCTGTCTCATCATTTAGAACCAAACATAAATAAAATTACTAATAATAAGATTATTATTTTTAATGTATTAACCTTATTCCATTATTTAATTTTGGATAAATCTAACTTCTTAAGTCGAATAATATCTACTAAGCAGGTAAAAAATAAGTACTAGTAGATGAACTGTATTGTTGATGATATGGATACAGTGAAAGGTTATGAGATAGATATTAAATTAAATATATGATAGAAATATGACAGACAAAATATCGCGGTAATAAAGCAATATCCGAAACCGTCAAAGAGTATTGATTTATTTCGCCTAATTCTTTCCAGGAGTGATTAGATGGTTCGTTGCGCAATTTTTCTGGCCAGTATGAAATAGAAGGAAGGGTAGATGAAAAAATCGATTATTGCTGCGACATTAGTTGGTGTGTTGATAGCATGAGGGAATATGGCTGCACCGCGGGAAGAGATTGGTTGTTGCATTGCAGATTTCATGGCTTATTATCATCCTGCCACTACTCAAAAGATTGTTGCAGTAGGCCAATCTGATAAGTTTCCCGCGGGTTTGAAAACGCTTATTTTGGAATTAACTGCGCTAGTTACCGCGCATGATGAAAAAATCTGGGAAGTGGATTTGGCTGGAATCACCGCTGAAACTCTAGTCGATGTACTGTTGATGGCCTGGGTATTCATGAGACTCCAGGCAATCTGTCCTATGTCTATTTCTGTGCCTCCGGCTCTTATAAAAACAGATCGCCTGGTGAAGTGACTGATTTACATCGACTTGATATCAGCACGCATTCAATAGAGCTGCTGGTGCTGAAGTCTCGGATTCAAAAATTAATCTCCAGCAACCCGTCGTTTACGCTGATAGCGATGCAAATGCTTCTGAAATAGCGGGCGATGGCAGCTGCTACTCGTAAGATTGCTGTCTGTGACAATCTGGAAGTAAGTGAAGATGGTCGTCGTATCCACTTTTCCGAGTCTTTCTCTTATGAGAATGCTTCGGCAGATGACGCAATTGATGAAGCCATTGCGCTTGCTCCCAATGGCCGTTTATAGTGCTATGATACCGAAAGTGGTACGACCCGGTTGATTGCTGAAGGTTTTCACTTTATCAATGGCATACCCTATGACCTGTCTCTAGGTCTTGCCTGTGAAGAGTCGGTAATTGTTACCCAAACATCACTCTTCCGGATAACACGGTTTTATATCAATAGTATTAAAGCGGAAAATTTCGCGATCATAATTGATACTCTTCCGGGAATGCCCGATGGAATGGATCGGGATGTAAAGGAGCGAATCTAGCTCTCAACGTTCACCGAAGGAAGCCTATTGCTGACGTGGTTGCATGAGAATGCCTGGATCATCCCACTATTGATGGGTTTGCCAACTTCATTGCTATTGTCGCAAACACAGCGCCCTGATGTTGTTGTGTTGAGTCCAGATGGAAGTAAGCCATTAGATGGGGCTCTCTATAAAGACTCTGAACTTTCCTTGATTGCATCTGCTGTGCCTGTATCCAGCGGTATTTATTTGGCAAATGTCGCATTCAATAATCCTGACCGAGCGCAAAAGAAAGGAATTCGACGTTTGTAATGGCCACCAGAATTACAATGAACGTAATACAAGCCAAATTTAGAAATAAAGCTATTTCCGTAAATTATTTCGCTATTTAATTGACAACGTCATTCTGGAAAAAGTAGGTTAGAATAATTTTTTACTATCTATTCGGGAGGCTTTAATGAAGAATCCGAGCTCTTTTACTTTCACCATGATTCGCTGCGGAGTGATCATGTTTATCCTTGCAGCGCTCATTTCGTGTAAAGACTCCCAGACAGGGGATGACCAGCCACCCGGTCAACAGGCTCGTAGCTGGGATGAGGAGCGCGCGCAACGAGAACAGCAGCAGGCTACTTATATTAAAGATACTACCGTCAAGCGAATCGAGACTGATGGCGAAACCCGTGAATCCTGGTACAGCAATCAGTTAGGCTACGAATGGTTCAAAGTTTATCCGCTCGCTTTCAATGGCGTGCCTTATGTATTGCTGCGCGCCATCATCGAAGTATACCCTGAAATATGGAAAGGTGAAGGTTCATTGGGTAATCTGGGGTTCGGCCCCCACCCGGACGATTATGATTCTGAATCAGGCAAGCTGCTTCCGACAGAGCAGCGTCATCCTCTACCTTATGGCTTCTTTACTGTGCCAGATACCGATGTCCCGGAAGATAATCGGACTGATAATGTCTTTTTCTCATGCAGCGCATGCCATACCGGTAGGGTATACGTTAAAGACCGCGTGCGGCATTTTATAGGTGCACCCAATAGCGAAATCGATGCGCAAGCTTATGCAGGACTCCTATATCAGACCGGTAAAAAGCTCATCAAAATTGATAGTCCTGATCCAAGCAAATTAAAGATTGATTCTGATGAGGTTGCAAAAATTGCCGCATTTCTCAGGAACAAAGTTGAAGCTGATCCAGCCTGGTTTTATGGTGGCAAGACACCGGAGCAGCGGTTAGCCAATACCGAGCGTGCCAAGATTCAGGTGGAACGTATATTAAGTCACATAGAAGATGCAGCCAAGATTCTGATTGGTTCGGCCAAAAAGACGGAATTAATGTATCTGGCGCTGGCTTCGAAGCTGATGTATACCGACAAAGACGGACAAAAAGCACCCGGTGTATTTGGCCCGCGTCCAGGGCGCATGGATGCGTTTGGTATTGCTGCGGGTTTGGTCGCCTTGCATACCAAACGAGACAGCTTCTTTGCGCGCTTACCGGATGATCACCCCTTCTTTGCCGGCTTAGAAAACCTACCAAAGGAAGAGCGGATCAAACAAGCTGGCGAGCGATTATTTAAGACCGCTGCTGAATGGATGCCGCATGATCCAGGTGCTTCAGATATTAAGAGCTTGTGGTTTTCTCGTGACCATGGCTTTGCTAATTGGGACTCAAATCAGGCACCTGAGGCTCGGGTACTTGCATCGGGTGTTTCTTCGGTAGGTGATCCATCTAAGGTGAATGTTCGCATTCATGAAGCGATGAATCCATTTATCAATGATTTGCCACCCGCTCCTTATCCCTTTACAGTAGATCTTGATTTTGCCGCCAAAGGCAAACCACTTTTCGAACAACAGTGCGCATCTACGTGCCATTTTTCTCGGAATAAAAAGGTCTATAACGTGGGTACTGACATGAATCGAGCAATACAGATCACGCCAACAGCGCGTTTGGGGTTGCTTGAATTGACTCGTGAGGCTTGCGAGCTCTACGTGGAGAAAGGCGGCAGTGATTGGTGCCTGCCTAAGCGAGGTAGCCGTGCTGCTGATGATGAAGCGTATTTCATCACGCCACGCGGTGAGGAATCGGGCTATAAAGCAGATGTTCTCCACGGCACTTGGGCGCAGGCGCCTTATCTCCACAACGGTTCGGTACCAACTTTATGGCACTTGTTCCGACCTGCTGAGCGGCCAGTCAAGTTTATTCGCGGAAATATCAGGTATGACGAAGAGAAGGTTGGTTTTATCTGGGACAAAGCGCCTGCGCTCGATGAATATGGCCCTGGCGATGCCGTGCATTTTGCTGAACATGATACGGCACTGCGCGGGAACTCGAATGCTGGTCATATTTATGGCAGTGAATGGACTGATGATCAGGTTCGTGCTGTGATCGAATACATGAAAACGTTATAAAGACGGGAGGCGCTATGGCCAAACCAAATGGTATGACGATAAAGGAACAGCTTTATGGTATGGCTTGCAGAATAATCAAGCTGATCAAAATTGCATTGGGAAAGAAGCAAGGAGCTTCATCGCATGGGGAAGGGGAGGCACCAGATTCTCCACCTCTTCCCACCCAAAGGACAGGCTTTTTAAACGATATTGCAAAAGCTGAAGCAGGCTCGCCTGTACCTTCACTGCCCCCTATTTTTCCCAGTCCAGAAGATCCCAAGTATGTCAACGATCCTGATGCTTACACCAGAGATAAGCAGGCAGCAGAAGCAGCGGCTGCGGCTTTTACCGCAGCCGCGAAGGTGCGTGGCGCCGCTGTCGCGCAAGTGATCTCCCAATGGTTAGCTACTATGCCCTATGCGATGTTCCACGAGCTGCTGGCACAACCAAGGGAGACGATGCCTATCTTCAAACCAGCGATTGGCCCTGTAGTGGTTATGCGTCATCCGGAAGTCATCCGTTGCCTGGAGCGCACCGATCTCTTTACTGTGGATCCATACGCAGCAGAAATGGCGCGAGCCACGGATGACAAGGCGAAGCATCCCGATGCTTACTCGCATTTTATGCTGGGTACTGACCGCGATGATCTTTACCGGCTGGATGACGTGATATTGCGGCGCGCAGTATCACGCACTGGCAAAGATACGCTCTTACGCTTGACACGTGATGAAGCTGAACGCTGGATACGCCAGGCGCAAGCCGAGGGTGTAGGTGAAATTGATGTGGTTGCTACGGTCGCTAAGTTTGTACCACTACGTATCGTAGGCGATTATCTGGGGGTCCACTATTATGATGCGGGCGCCCCGTCAGTATTACCTGGACTGCGAGGAGGAGATTCTTTTCCCCTTGATGATAACCTGCAGAAAGTCTTTACCTTTACTAAAATAAAAGAAGGTAGAGTGCCTACCGCGGAGGATCTATTCAGCTGGGTGAAAGATGCTTTTCGAAATATCTTCAATAACTTTAATCAAGCTTATCCAAAATTTGCTGAATTCCGTGAGCGTGGCATTATTGCGACCGAATATCTTAGCGCCTACGTATTCGCTTTACTTCAACACTACAAAGCACACTTGCAGCAGGGGGAGACTGTACCAGATACTATGCTGACGAGACTGCTTCGCATGCAGCTTGAGCTGGAACAGGATGCCGATAAGCTGGAAAAGGAATTTGCCACGCTACTGGGTGCATCGTTGCCTGCAGGTGAGTTAGCACGACGTTTGTCGGATTCAATGATCCGTTCTAATGTATTCGGTACGGTGGTTGGTGCGGTAGTGAACCCTCAGGAGGCGACTGCGCGTATTCTCGATTCCATGCTTTGTTTAAAGGAAGGTAAGTACGAAATGTTAAACGGCACCAGCTTTGAACAAGCATTACATTGGGCCGCAGTGGAGCCGGATGAGGCAGATTATGCGCAAAGTCTTGAGGGGCTCCGTAAATATGCCTTGGAAGCCTTACGTCTCAAGCCCCAAGGAGAGGTGTTATTGCGGATGTGCGTAAAAGACAATGATGTGCTCGCTGGCGTTCCTCTGCGTAAAGGAACACTCGTATTTGCCGCCTATGCTGCAGCCATGCTGGATACGGAAATGGTGCCGAATCCAACCGCCTTTGATATCACTCGTGATGAGCAGCTGCAGCCTTATTTGCAGGATCAGGAGCGTGTCCGAGAAGCGCCTCAAAGCTTGATTTATCTGCAGCACGGCTATGGACGGCATAAGTGCCTTGGCCGCTATGCTTCAGAGATCACCATGCAGGAATCACTGCGTGCAATGCTCAGACTCGGTTCGTTGGAGCGGCGTAGCGAACTGAAAATGGACGAGCAGAATTTATACGCGGTAAGCCTTAAGATTAGTTTCTGATGAGGGATTGGATGCTGGCTGCATCCAATCCGATTCTCTTCGCAGCTTTTTCGATATTAAGTTTTGTTCTCGCATAACTATTGCAAGGTCTCTTCCTGTCTCCTGGAGCAGGCGTCGCTTCCAGCCGGATTTTTGCTGTGCGTTGCCGTGTCATACTATGAGCATAACGGCTTGGAATCTGGAGCACGCAGGTAGTATAGCAGCCTGGTTTTCTCGTCAGGAATTTGGAATGAACCCTATGATACACAACACTGTACCCAGTAAGGTGGATTTCGGGTAAAGATCAGGGCTATACTTGAGGTATTTTCCGTCATAGTTTAAGTACCTTTTCCTTTCAGCATTGGCGTCATCTTTTTGTTTACCAGACAATGTGTTCCATCATTAGGATCTTCTGCGCGCAGGGGCCGCTTGAGACGGCATTCTCTTGGATCCGCAGGATTTTTTACCCCATAGAATGCGTTAATGATGGCTTGTTCTTGCTCAGGTTTGAATGCATTGGTCTGGCCGAACATCACATATTGGAAAACCTGTGGCTGTGTTTTGGTTACAAAAGTAAAATAAGTCGAATGGGGTAATTTGTTTAATGCGCAACTCTTATAAGCTTCTACTCGTGTAAATTTTTTGTTACCAGGAGTGTTCATTCCTCGGAGTGCATAAGTATAACACTGCCTTGGTAATGCCATTTGACAGTAGTAGTGCAGGGTAATATCTGCCCAATGCGTTGGTTTGGTCTTTAGACAATCTGTCATGGTTTTATGGGTTTTAGGAGTAGAATTGGGAGTTCCGGGTGGTCCACTTCCAAAAGTATCCGAGCTCGTCGTCATAGCAGCTAGTATGGCTAACCCTGGAAGATCCAGATTGGCTGCTGGTGCGTTCGGCCGATAGTCGGTGTAGGGGAAATTGGGATTATTGATCGTATGGGCAACTAGATCATTCAGCTCGTCCTGTGATGGAACAGATCTCCAGTCTTCGACTGTGCTGACTTGAGGAGCCAGAGTACTGAGCTCTAATTTCTTCAAAGTAGCATTATCAAGCTTGCCAGTTTCCGGCAGTCCAGATTGTCGCTGAAATGCTTTGATTGCAGCACTGGTACGCGGTCCGAGAATGCCGTCTGCCGTACCGGGAGCGAAACCCAGTTGTGCAAGTTTTATTTGAGCTTGCTGGGTAACCTGGCTAAATTCCGCAGCTTGAGTAATGGGAGATAGCACCATTGCAATAATTACTATCAGACTAATAATCAACGAAAATCGTATGTTAATCATCTGTTCGTCCTTCTGTAAATGTTCATTGTTATTCAGGGCACTACTGAAAGCTTCTAAAAATTTGTAACCAAGCTCACGCTCTTTTTGTTTCAACCATTTGCGGTAAGGGTGCTTCGGAACTCGTAGGTTAGGTAGGTTAGTTTAGTAAGCTCCCTACTCAAGCTTTGATAGTTCATTAGACTATCGAGGTTTACTGATAAAAAAAATACGTGCAAACACGTATGCGTAATTTCTATTGAATATGATCAATAAGCCATTAATTGAGACCCCGACTACGTAATATGCGAATGCAAAGTTGTATTTAGGCGCTGGAACAAAATAATTCTTCCAAGGGCTAGTGGATTAATAAAGTAAAGGTTTTCAGATCTATTGCGAGCTAGACAGTATTATAGTACCGTCTGAATCTTGGCTTCTTCAGTAATGAAACTCCTTTCTAAAATCGCTTCATTTTAAGGAGTGCAGGTTCCTTTTATTCCATTTCTATTTCATAAGTGAATTTATAACCCAGGGCCATGCAACGATAGATTGGACACATTCACGATCTTTCTCCATGTCCCGCATTGCTGCTTCCAGATGATTTTCAAGTGCATCCAGGCTGTCGAATGCGCAGTTGTGGAATGATTCCTTTCGTAGCGCATCCCAAAAATTCTCAATAGGATTGAGTTCTGGTGAGTAGGGTAGCAGCATCAGTAAGCACAGATTATGTGGCAGCTTGAGGGTGTGACTACGATGCCATCCTGCCCCATCGAGCGCTAGAACAATTCTGTCATTGGGATAACGTAATGATACTTCATCCAGAAATAGCTATCTGCAATGGCTATTAACCTGCGGCAGAATAAGCGTATCCAGTTCACCATCAGCCACAGAGACAGAGACAGAGACAGAGACAGAGACAGAGACAGAGACAGAGACAGCGGCATAAGCATAGACATATTCCTGAGTGATCATAGCCTGGCATAATGGTCGTATAGGTTGAGAGCGCCAGCACTGGCGTGTATCGGAAACTCACCCAAAGCGAGCTTCATCCTGAAACATCCGGCGCAATTGCCCTTCTGCCTGTGTCTGTCTTAATTCTTCTATTGTGCTTGCATTAACCAATAATTCCTTTGCTTGTTCCAACACTTCTTTACCGCTGCTACTCGCGCCATCACCCTATCTCCTTTCATAAGCTGCTTCTATTATTTTACTTATGAAGTAGAGATGGAATTACAGCTTTTATACTATGTCGAACCCATGTCAGGTAGTTAAAACTTCATCTGGTCGGATCAATAAATAATACATGACCCAAATCCAGAGGTTGATAATCGAGTGTAATATGAAATTAGGATTTGAGAATGTGGATTCTTTCTTAAGAAGGAGAAGAAATGGTAAAAAATCCAACTAACATTAATACCAAATCATGTATTCAATTATATTTAATTTTTTCTGTTTTTCTCATTATTAATGGCTGTGCACAAAATGATGCCTATCGAATCAATTTTGCCCCTTGCACATTTAACCAACCGGGGGATTGTTCACAGAACGCCTTACAGTATTATGCACCCAGCCAAGCAGCAGAATATCGTTTGGGATTTGTTGAATTTGATGATCAGGGTCAATTACGTCAACGTGAGCAAATGGAAGCAGTGCTCGACAATTATTTTACCGTTGCAGCAAAAGAGGATGTGCTGCTCATTCTGTTTATCCATGGGTGGCATCATAGTGCCAGACCCGGGGATGATAATATTCATGAATTTCGAAAATTGCTGGAAAAAATTGCTCATATCGAAAATACTAGTGCTAATCTTAATAACCATGCTCCTCGAAAGATATTGGGTTTGTATGTAGGGTGGCGTGGGGAATCAATTGAAATTCCGCTTCTCAATAAAATAACATTTTGGGAGCGCAAAAATACAGCTCATGAGATTGGTTTGGAGGGCGTCACCGAGCTATTGTTGAAAATGGAAGAAATTACTAATGTTAAAATGGGGATAGCATCTACTGAAGAACCTAAAACCCGCAATAATCGTCTCATTGTCATTGGCCACAGCTTTGGTGGTACAGTACTGTATACTGCATTGCAACAAATTATGGCTGATCGTTTTATTGATAGTCGCCCGAACAAAACCTATAGCGATGATGCCAAGGGTTTTGGTGATTTGGTGATACTAATGAACCCGGCATTTGAAGCAATACGCTTTGCCACGCTTTATGACATCTCACAACAAGATTGCCGCAACTATTTCCCCAGTCAGTTACCACGCATGGCGATTCTGACTTCAGAAAAAGATTATGCAACTCGTTTTGCTTTTCCGCTTGGTCGTTCTTTCTCAACCATATTTGAAACCCATACAACATCCAAGCGGCATCATTGCACCGCAAATGGACCAAAAGAAATATTCATTGAGCAAGGCGAAGCAGACCGAAATGCAATTGGTCATTTTAAACCCTATCACACTCACGAGTTGGTTCCTGCTACAACAAAGCAATTACGTAGCGATGATGCCAAGTATAGCCATCTGAAAAACATTTGGTCAAAACAAATCAATGAAGGCACTTTGCATTTTGAAGATGTAGATTTGATCCATCTCGGAAATACGAAACCATTGAACCCGTATCTCAATATATATGTCAATGGCAAACTGATACCAGATCACAATAAAATCTGGGGTGATAGCATAAGTAATTTTATTCGTGACCTGATTGTGCTTTCTTCTTTGCCTGTGCAAAATGGAAAGCATTAAATGATGGTGTTGTTGTGGATTAATTTCTTCGGGCTCGTTTCCCCGCTACTGGGGCGCAAAGTACTCGTCTATACCAATATTTTGCACAAGCCAGAAAAAATATTACGGTGCTGATATACATACCATCAGGTGTTTGCAGCGAAATATCGGTAGGCTATTTGATAATGCTGTGGATAAGATGCTACAAGATATTTGTCTTGAGCTGGAAAGTCATTACCAGCTGAAATTTCTGGAGATAAAACAAATAAAAATCATGTGCATTTTCTAAAGCAATTGATTTCCACCTACAGCGGTACAAAGCGGGTGCTGCTGATTAAGAGCATCAGGGCGCGGGAAATATTACGCTTGTGTTCTCATGTAAAAAGAATCGTCCGGGGTCTACAGGAGACTCTATTTCTTGAGAGGATAATATAATGAAAAAATAAGTAGGATATTCACCGGAGATTCGTGAATGTGAAATGGTCTTTTAAAAACAGATTTTCAAACTGAAGGTACATTTACTTTCAACGGTCTGTTAGACAATCTCCCGTTGTGCAGGAATAATCAATTATTCAGAGGTTCTGTAAACAGGAATGAAGGAGGAAGTCAGGATGGCTTTGGAGTTCATCGTGGTGCAGTACCCAGAAAAGCGGGAAGTGTTCATTGACGGGCAACTGTGTGGTCTGACGGATGCTACCCTGTACATACAAACAGGAACGCATCGGTTCCATTTGGGTGAACCGAAAAACTATCAGCCGAGCGAAATCGTACAAACTATCCGGAATACGAATCCACTAGAGCCTACGTTCATTCTGTTTGAGAAGGAGGTGAACACATGAAGTCAGCTATTCGCCTTTGTGTTGGTCTTCTGCTCGTGGCTGGGCTTTTCGCCTGTGCTACTTTCCCCGAAGACCCAAAACTTGAAAAGCACAATCCTACACAAGGATACCGCTTCGATAACCTGCATCCAGATGCCAAGAATACAGATAGTCTGTTTGTCATTCTGACCTTCTCGGGCGGTGGTACCCGTGCTGCTGCTTTTTCCTATGGCATAATGGAGGTGCTGCGCGATACCGAGATTATATGGGCTAATCAAACAAAACGCCTACTCGATGAGGTCGACATCATTTCCTCCGTATCCGGCGGTAGCTTTACCTCAGCGTATTATGCATTATATGGCGATGGACTGTTTGACGGCAGCTTCGAGCGTAAGTTTCTCAACAAAGATATTGAGCATGATTTGTTTATGCGCACCCTGTGGCCGATTCATTGGCTCAAGCTGGCTGGCTGGAGTTACGGAAGGAGCGATTTGGCTGCCGAATACTATGATACATCAATTTTTCATGGCGCAACCTATGCTGATCTTATCAAGAAAAACAGGCGGCCGTTCGTCATCTTGAATGCGAGTGATATGAGTATTGGAGAACCGTTTGCTTTCATTCAGGATCAATTCGATCTGATTTGCTCCGACCTGACTAAATTACCTATTGCCCGTGCTGTGGCATCGTCGTCTGCTTTTCCGGGTATATTGACTCCCTTGACGTACCGGAACTTTGCTGGCACATGTGATTATCAGGAACCGCAATGGGTCGAGCTCGCTAATCAAGATCACCGCATTGCTCCAGAACGGGCGAAGATAGCTGAACGCCAGCGAAGCTATTACTCGAATAACCCATGGGAAGTAGAAAAACGTTACGTGCATCTCATTGATGGAGGCGTGTCTGATAATATTGGATTGCGTGGGATTCTATTTGCACTTCAGAGTAGCGACTCGCCCTACAGCCTGCAAAAACGTATTAACAGACAGGAAATACAAAAACTGCTTGTCATCGTTGTCAATGCAGCAACTGATCCCGAGGCAAATCGCGATACCAAAGCAAAAGTACCGGGGTTGATTGATACGCTAATGACGGCAGCAACTATCCCATTAGATAGATATTCGTTTGACACGGTGGAAAGGGCGCGTGCCATTGCAAAGGAATACAATGATGCAGTACGCACCCGCAAGGCATGTGAAAGCATTCTTCAAAACACCTGCCCAGAAGCAAAGCTTCCAGGAAAAGATCTCTACGCCGTGGATATATATGTCAGCCATATCTCATTAGACCTTATTGATGATCCGAAAACGCGGTTTTACTTTAAAAACCTGCCAACTACATTCAAGCTTCCTGTCGACACAGTTAAGGCATTGCGAAGTGCGGCTGCTGAGCTATTACACAGTGATCCTGAGTTCAATAGGTTAAGAGAGCAATTGAAATAAATCCATGCGTGAAATATACGAAGGGATAACAGAACAGGTTAGATGTTTACGTCAGCTCCACAGCCACAGGTCGACGGAAACACACGGGTATGTGCACGCTCAAACTCTTGCAAGTGCTCCAACAGCAGTAGAAGCTAAACGAATAACTGGAATAATCCCAGAATGATGGTAACGGACGAGCATGAAAGGTTCCTGCACAACTTACCCGTTAGCCAACTAAAATGGTGTTAGATAAAAGATGGCTGGAGCAAAAGATACAGATGAGTTTAGGATCAATATAATTGATGCAGCGCTGAGTCAAGACAACGTACTGATGAAGTGATGCACTGATTGATGGGGAGAAGTTGTGACAAAATCTTAGAAGTTTATGCAAGCACGAACTATCGAATGGTGGAATTGAGCCAGCGACGCAACCAAACGAGATCATCACGCTTGAAATGAATGCTGAATGCAACGCTGTTCAGTTTGAGAAAGGTAGTCAGCCTGATATTCCTTGTACCGAAGAGCAGAATGCAGACCCAGATGCTACCTGACGCAAAAAAGCAAAAAGTCGTATTTCGGCTACCGCAGCTAGCTGGTGGTTGATACGCAGACAGTTATGTGCGTGCAGTAATACACGTCCCTGCTAACCTAAGTAAAATGATGCATTTCGTGGTAACCATCGATAGCGCGTATATCAAGGCAAATCAGGCATATGCCGGTAAAAGTTCAGCCAGTCATACCAATTTGCTGGCAAGTTGCTGTATTTAGTATATTGCAGCGCGGTGGTAAATATACACAGAGATTGTAGGTGATACTAACGCTCATGATGGTGCCTCCACCCCGAAGAATTTCTAAGCGTAATGGGTAAATTAGAAAGATAGTTAAATAAAAGCAGTCCGGAAAAAGGGAGAATGGATATTTTCTTTCATGCTCGTAGTAATGATTATTTGATTTATCCCTACTTCAGATATTGCCACTCATCACTGCTTTCTGCAATGGCAGGACTGCTTCTGCTCAGCGGTTGCAATACTTGGGATTCGGATCTGTCCTGCTTTGAGACTCTCCTGCAAGTTGATATTCAGCATGTCGCACAAACCAGAGAGCAGCGGTTTCTTGGCAAGGTCCCTGAAAAGCGAGCGCATTGTCTTGGTGGAGATCGTGCTGTTACGCCCAACCAGAGTCCCTGGCTGGACTGGCCAAATTTCTGGGCTACAGGTAATGGCTCATCACTATTCCCGCTTATTTTACTAGATGGCACGTTTTTCGGTCCCAATGCGCGGGGCATCAATGGCGCACTCTATGAACTAGAGTTACAACGCATTGAACTCATCAAGCTCAACCTTTTCGACAATAGTGGAACATACCAGGCTTATATCACAGGCCGTGATGGCAAGGCGGGGCCCGTGTTGCAAGTCTGGCCAGAAATGCAGCTGCCGACTCATCTCAATTACCAGGATGTGAAGAGTGGTCAAGAACAAGTCTGTAGGGGGGATTTAATCCGTTTCCGCACTGTCACTGGCATCTGCAATGATATTTACAACCCATTGATGGGTTCAACTCATCAGCTCTTTGCGCGCAACGTTCAGTTTGACACGACTTTCCCTGACCTAGGCCTCCACGAGTTGACCAGAAATCGCCATGGCGAACGATTAGCATTGCTGAAGCCCGATCCACAGGTGATTAGCCGGAAAATATTGACACGTATGCAATCTCACCCTGACAAATGCCAGAACGGTTACGGCTTGCTCAACAGCCCTGAAGAAGCCGAGTGTGATTACAAAAAGGCTCCAACCTTTAACGTGCTGGCAGCTTTTTGGATTCAATTCATGACCCATGATTGGTTTTCTCATGTTGATGAAGAATCCAGTCAGCCAGAGTGGATGAAAGTTGGTTGCGCGACTCAACGGGTCGAAAACAGCGAACAACCATTAACGGCGGAGGAGATCACGCAACTGGGCTGTCGGCCGAGTGACAGAATCAATGTTGCGCCTGTTGCTGACGACACGCCGCCCGAATCGTTTATGCATAATGATCAAACCTACCTCACACGCGCACCGAAGACCACACGCAATCATGTGACAGCCTGGTGGGATGCTTCACAACTGTATGGCTATGATGAACGATCTAGTCAGCGAGTGCAGCGAAATCCCCGAGATCCCGCCAAAATACTGCTGGTACCGGTGAGAGAGGGGGAGGTGAGGGCGATAAGGTTGGATACTTGCCGATCTTCGACGCTAGCGATTATATCAAGCCAGAATGGTCAGGTCAGGAATCTACCGCTTTCCCCGATAACTGGTCTTTCGGGCTGAGCTTCTTTCACAACGTATTTGCGAGAGAGCACAATGCTTTTATTGATGAATTCCACAAGCAGGCAGTGAAAACTCCCGATGCTGACAGCGGTTTAAGAAACCCAGGCAGACCAGAGGTCATTGTTCGCTATCAAGATGTTACACCGGACGAATTGTTTAATGTTGCCCGGCTGGTTGTTTCTGCTGAAATAGCCAAGATCCATACCATCGAATGGACGACGCAACTGCTGTATAATGAACCATTGTATCGAGGCATGAATGCTAATTGGCATGGTCTTTTTAATGAACATGCAGCGGTATCTGAGGCGCTAAGAGAAATCATCCGCCAACTTGATGACTTAGATGCTGCCAACAACAGTCTCTATACAGTTTTCGCAGTCGGAGCGGGCATCTTCGGGCTAGTAACCATCGCTATGAAGAAACACCCTTTTATTCTTTATTCGATCGCAGCAGGAAGGATCTCTGGGCACTTTCCAGCGATGATGACATCAACGGCGGGGTCAACCATTTTGGCTCTCCTTTCAATTTTTCCGAAGAGTTTGTCACCGTTTACCGGTTGCATCCTTTGCTGCCGGATCTGATCGAATACCGAGAATGGAATAAGGATCCGAATGTCATTCAGCAAAAAATACCTATTATTGATACGTTTCGCGGAAAAGCAACTGAGGCGATACGGCAGAAGGGCTTGGCGAATTGGGCGCTCAGCATGGGCCGCCAGCAGGCGGGAGAGCTGACGCTTCAGAACCATCCGCAGTTTTTGCAAAACCTGAAGATGCCGCATTTGCAATCGTCCACACAACAGATTGATATTGCCGCACTCGACCTCCTCCGCGATTGGGAACGAGGTATTCCGCATTATAACGAGTTTCGCCGGCAGTATGGGTTAAAGCAACTGATTCGTTTTGAAGACTTTATCGATCCGCGTTTGCGCGAGGATTCGCCCGCTCGACGCGAGCAGGAGCAGCTCGTGAAGACGTTGCGCGAGGTATACGGGCAACACCGCTGTGATGAATCCAAACAGATTACAAAGGCTCAACTGAACAACGATAACTCACCCATCAATGATTATTTAGGGCATCCAAACGGCCGCATGGTTTTGCTATTTCAGAAACTCAATTTGTTGTGTTCATTCTCAATGCTTCACGCAGACTTTTCAGCGACCGCTTTCTTACATCGAGTTTTCGCCCAGAATTTTATAGTAATCTTGGGGTCGAGTGGGTAATGCACAATGGACCGGGTCCGGAAAAGCTGGAGCAGGGGATGCCAAATGGTCACCAGCAGCCGGTCTCTCCTTTAAAGCGTGTTCTTCTGAGAACATTACCAGAACTGGAAGGTGAACTTGCAGGAGTAATGAATGTATTCGATCCTTGGGCGCGAGATCGGGGTAAATATTACAGCACTGAATGGGAGCCTCGGCGTGGTGCTGAGGGAGATAGTGCGTTCGCTAAGTAATCCCATGTGCGCATAAAGAAAATTACGAAACACGCTTTCTTGCATCTTCAATAATGATTTCACTGGCTTTCTCGCTAATCATATAGACAGCGCATACAATAAAGAAACCGGGTATTTTAGGGAATATCGAAGCATCCACGATGCGCAAGTTACTCGTGCCATAAACCTGAAACCGGTTATCAACGACTGCCATTTCATCGCTTTCTGGTCCCATTTTACAGGTACAGGAGGCATGATGCCCCCAAGCTTGATCTTTAATGAATTGATGAATTTCATCGCGGCTTCTGACTTTTGTTCCTGGAAGAATCTCCTCGTCAATTAAATCTCTGCAATGTTCAATGATGTTACGGACAGTTTCTACTCCCTCTGCTACTGAATCTAAATCTTTCTTGCCATCGCTACTCTCTAGGTCTTCAGGAAAGTAATTGAAATGAATGTCAGGAACATCACGTGGATCGTTAGACCGCAAGGTAACTGCGCCTGTGTTGCTGGTGTGCGCTTTAAGAATGGCCCAGGTAAAGATATTTTCTTTGCAAGTATCAGAGTGGTCGCCAGTCTTATTACACAGAGCATTAGGATAGCGATTATTTTCCTTACAAATGTCATTAGAGTATCCTGGATAGTATCCACTAAAATTTCCGAGCAATCCAAAAATCAATAGATCCGGATCACCATTTGGACGCTTAGAAGAGGAACGTGTGATGAGGGCAATCGTGGCACCGTTCGTTGTATAAGGTCCTTTTTCCTGCAGCCACAGGGCATATTGTGGATCTGGTTCTTCTCCAGGTTCAGGAGGGCGTAATTTCATTCCTTTAATCAGTGGAATATCTTCTTTAAGTTTTGTTACCACTCCTACTTCATAGCGATCCTGCAAATTTTTTCCTACACCTGGCAATTCTACTTTTACCTCAATCTTATGTTTTTCCAGCTCTTCCCGCGGACCAATCCCGGATAGCATGAGTAGTTGCGGGGTATTGAAAGCACCAGCGGCTATAATGACTTCGCGTTCCACACAAACTGTTTTTGCTTCGGACACAACTGCCTCGTTGTGCCGAGGATCGGCTCGATATTGATGAGCACCTACACGGTACTCCACACCGTAAGCTTTGTTATGTTCGTTGAGCAAAATACGTTGAACCAATGAGTGGGTTCTTATGATCAATTTGTCAGGGCATTGTTCACGAACCCGCAGGATGTACTCTCTGGTGCCTACCCGCTTGCCGTGTTGAGTAGTCAACGGAATTTTGTATAAACCTTCAGGAATAATGCGAATTAAACGCCAATCATTGGGATCGAAGCGAATAAGAAATTTCAGAATTCCTAGAAAAAAACGTTTTAGCGGATTCATCATGCGCCGGGATTCTAGTACGGTAGCGACCGTCAGTTTTGTGAGTACTTTGTCCTTCAATAGCATCCAGCGATTAGCTTGGTTAGTTGCCAACCAGCCATCAAATCCATGATGACTCCAGATTTTCCATCTTGGAACATATTCACAGCGTTCCAAGCGCTGGAAGTGCTTTTGCATATTTCGGCTATCCCAGCTTGGGTCATTCATTAGTTTTGCAATGTAATCCCAATCACTATTGTGGGGATACATCAGAACCATAGCATTATGTGCGGTGCATCCACCGAGTGTTCCTGAGCGAGGGTAGAGCACCCCATCTTTTTCTTTACTAAACTTATAATCCCGCTCTTGCTGAGTTTTGTCGTCGTAATGACGCACGAAGTAATCCCAGCGAAGAGCCTCATTTTCAGATGCGCGGGCATGAAATGCCGGTACTTTATAATCATACGGCTCATCATCGCCACCCGCTTCCAGTAACAATACACGGAAACCTTTCAAGGCCAGGTTGCAAGCAAGCGGTCCTCCACCCGCACCGGAGCCTATTATGATGTAATCAAACTTTTCGCAATCGTTACTATCGCTCTGATGGTCTTGCAAAGGGCCAGGCTTATCCACAAATTATCTCCAATATTATTCCAAAATTTTTGATAGATTTTTCCGGAAGAGCGTCATTGTACCGATAAACACCACAATCAATTTGTGCTTAATTAATCAAGAGCTTGGTTTGCAATACTTAGATGATTCTTTCTTCCGAAGAAGAAAGCTGGTTGAAAACCAAATAAGCTTAGAAATTCAGAAACACAGTGAATACCCCGCTGCTTATAGCGGGGTATCTCATTTATGAAAAATTACATGGTTTTAAGAAACTCAATCAAAGCACGCTTATCACTGTCATTGAGCGCCGTTCTGTGTTCCTCTGATGGCAGGTAATCCGTACCAAAATAATGCCCCCGATTGACCACAAAATCGGGGCATTTATTCACTTCCAGTAGAGGATCGAGTATGCCACTCAGGATTTTGCGCAATTCTTCATCGGTAATACTCTTTGGGTCTTCCTGTGCTTTCCACAAAGTAAAGATATCCCATCCAACGTACTTTAAGACATCCCACGACAGGGAAATTTTTTGACCTAGGTCCATTTCCATATTGATATTGGAAATCAGATTCACCGGGATACCTTCAGGAAATGGACCAAGTTCCAGTCCATCCCCAATAGGAAACATTCTTATATACCAAGGAAGATAACTCTTTAGTATTTTTAACTCGCTCCTTTCTGTGGTGCGGTCGATAATCCCGGGAACTTCTTTGCCTGATCGGGTGAGGTAGGTTTTTCCTTCACAGCTGTTTGCTGTTTCCGAGCCATAACCATATGTTCCTTCCTCAGTGGATGCACTTTCCTTCCCATCGTACTCAGCAGCATATAAATCTTTTTGATCACAGTAACGCTTCTCGGGCCACAGCAATTGCTCTATGCTGATCCGGAAGGATTTCATACGGTCTTCTATCGAGCCTGACCAATAAAATTTACCTAGCGTATTGTTTAGCAGGAACGGCGCGGTAGACCATATACTGGTAAGAGAAGGTGGCCGGATATAGCCACGCCCACCCTTATTGTCCTTGTCGTTAGGCGGTATTTCATAAAATGTTTGCTCACGAGTAATTGGATGGTGAATGATGGCCTCGCCTACCGAAGGCAGATTTTTGTAAGAAGTAGACGAAAAATTATCCCAGGTGTCTCCCTCGATGGCATTGGTCGCTATAGAAGCGCAGATATTGGTTTCCAGCAAAGTAACCGGCACGCGCAATTCAGTGGAAAGGAAATTTTCCTTAAGAAAATCTTCCTCTAATACAATCTTTGTCATTTTTTCCTTGAATTCAGCGGAATTGGTCCATTGCCAGTATTGGTTCCAGCAATTCAGGTAATCAGGGCCGACACAGCCGTTATTTGGGAAAAACTGGTATGCTTCCTCTGGCAATTTGCTTGAATGACAAGCAGCGCAGTTCTCGGCAAATACTTTTTTGCCGCGCTCGAGAGTTTTTTCATCATCGGTCAGGTAGCGTTCACCCCCAGGCGCATTCTTCAGATAATCAGGCGGGGTTGCAGCGAGAAAAAATAACGCGCCATCCAGAGTTTGTTGCTCAGTCGCTCGCCAATAGCTGGAATTTTGTTCTGCTGCTTTGATCGGAAAAGGTGTAAAAGGCTTGCCACCTACCAAAGGAGTAATATGCTGTAGCCATTCTTCACTAAATAAACCAATATTAATGAAAACACGATTCAGTGCGCCCAATCCACCCACTGAGTCTGCCCCATCCTTAAGCACACGTGGTGTCAGCACTTTATCAACCTCTTTTGATGCTTGGAAAAATGCTCTAAGTGGGCTGTCAGCAGGAACCTCTTCAAAATGATTGAACTGTTTATTACCTCGTTCACCATCGGTTAATTCTTCTTCTCCCCAACGTAATGCATGCAACATGCGTGCAGGAAGATTATAAATCGCGTTCATAGTACGTGGGTTGTTGATATAGTCGGTGGAAACAAGCGAGGTATCCAATGCGCCTGGTCGATTGGTATGGAGAACCTGGTAAGCGAAACTAGCTTTATCCGCCTCATATGCAAACACACGGTCAAACCAGAAATATTGCGCGCCTGGGTTGGAATTGAGATTGGCCCATTGTGGATTTTCCGGGTCTTGGGGTGGATTGGTTGGATTGGGTCCCACATGGCAGAAGCCACAAGACATCCCTACCCGGTAAGGTTTAATTAATTTGGGATCATTGTAGTATGCAGGATCAGAATAATATTTTTCTGCATCCCAGCGTTTTTTTGCTGCCTCATCAAAATCAGGGTTGGGAAACAAACGAAGGCCTACAATTCCGGTTGCATAGCCATAATAGGATCCCACAGGCACAGTCTTACCACGTGCCCCGATTTTAACGCCTGAATATTTCTTTTCGTTCTCGAAAGGATCGGCAGCACAATTCGGGTCTCGTACATCCAGATATAAACCGAAGCGATCCTCGCGGCCAACCAGCTTCCCTTCCGCGTCAATATTTTTCATAAAACACGGTTCATTGACGAGACCAAACCACTCCCATCGATGATCACGACTGTGCTTCCGATTCTTCTCCTGGAGCTTAGGGTGGTTCGATAATACTTTTAGCAGATCAAAGCTGCCAAAGCTCTGCGCATTCATGTTATCCCAGAGCTTGTCATTACCGCCCGTCCAAACAATCCAGTTGTTGCGGCCTTTGACGATACGGTTGACAGCTTCCTCAGGGGATAAAGGGGTAGTAGGAGACCAAAATGGTTGTAACGCTGCGACTATTTCATCAGGTTTTTGACTGATTCCATAATCCATATCTTTGAAATAATCCTCATCTGCCGCGGGGAAGCTTTCTGCAGATCTGTTCACACATTGCGCCTCGTCCATGACTGATCCCGACTTGGCCTTACCACCTTTGATACATTCGGTCGCGATGTTTAGCGATCGGTCGTCTGAGCATCCTGCAAGAAATAAAACTAAACTGAATCCAATAAAGGGCAGGATTTTTTTAAATTTTTTCATGGCAGTCTCCAGAATTAGTGATTGATCAAACATACTGGAATTCGAAGTTACCACTAGCAAAACACTTAAAATAATCTCTCTTTTCTTTCAGTAACTATATTACTTTATTTACAATTTTTACTATATAAATTTTAATTAAATAATCAATATGCATTTTGCAGAGATTTTTTTATCGCCTATTAAATTCTTGCACATTAAACAAACTTGGAATAAAGTCACCTAAAATAAATCTTTACAGATAAGCATAAGCGAGAGCGGGCTGCCTGTTATAAAAAACCATTAACAATCAAATAGACAGAAGAGAGGAGTAAATCTAGATTATTAGTTTGAAAAATATTTAATTGATTCTGAGCCTTTATCATTGTGTACGTGCTTTAGAGTTTCTTGGATTATTACAAATCAAGTGTTGTCAGGCATTTTGTTTACTTGTTTTTGATATCACTCTATGAGGAGTAACTAAAATGAACAATACGGTAAGAACTTGGTTGAGTAAATCACGTGAGGAATTAGATGAAATTTATCGTAATGCCAACCCAGGAAACATTCCAACTGGCGATACACAAGGCACAGCAATTCTGGCAGGATCAATCTTCTCAAAACTCGTGGCAGCCTTTGCCCGTCTCTTTGCTTGGCAAGGTAAAGTATTTGATTTATTTTGCCCAGGCGGTCAGGCTGGTGTTCTTGTCAACAAGATTACACCGTTTGGCCTGACATTCATTATTGCCAAGGTATATCGTGACAAAAGCTGGTTAGATGGGAAAGATACTATTGTCATCGATTATTCTAAAACTTCCTTCGTTGCTAAAGTGATCCGCGATGAAATTCGTGAGATCGAGCCTGGTGTTTATCTTGGGAAAGTATGGTGGGGTAAAACACGCGTTCTGGATTTTGCCCTGACACGAAATGATGCTAAATAAGAAATCATGTAAATGTTTACTTGAGATAGAAAACTATGACACCTCAATCTACCTTCATGATTGCCGCGACTGTGCGTGTTGGGCAGTTGAAAAACCTACGTACTTTGTTGGCTTCAATGAACAAAGTGCCTGGTCATGCTGATCCCGATAATAGCTTGATTCCATTCAGTCGTTTTAATCGCTTGCATTTTGCGCGCTTTGTCATCATAGAAGCCACTACAACACACGAAATTAAAGAATTTGGCGTAAAACCAAGACTTTGGCGACCGACTCTCGCCTTTCTGGGCGACATTGATGGAAATATGCATACTTTTTTGGCAGAACTTGCGGAGCAAGCAGAATCAGGCCTGAAAAAAATCTTTTCCCATTGCGATGATTTTTCTGAGGAAGATCAAAATTTGCTTGAATGGATGCAAGCACACACTATCAATCCCAAAGCAAATTATGTTAACTGGATTGGCCGAACGGTCAAACAAATACATGAAGAAGCTGCACTCCATCGAAGCCTGTCTACCTATTTACAGAAAATTGTTGATGATGTTGGCCGGGAAAATATCCGTATCTTACGACAAAAGCTGTTGTCACATGTCGAAATGGAAAAATATAAAGGTAGATTGACATTGTCACCACCCGAACCGACACCCACAGACTGGAAAATCCGCAATCTGCTGCATATGATTGGGGTGCCGTTAATTCTACTTCTGCTATCCCCGCTGCTGTTAGCTATCGCACCTTTCTTTGCCTTACGTCTGAGAATGCTGGAGCGTTCCGATCCCGAGCTCTTTATCCGGCCTAGCTATGAACATATCAATGAACTCTCAAAACAGGAAGACTGGGATGTCAGTAATCAATATAGCGTGTTTGGGGATGTGAAGCCGGGGTTGTTCCGTCTGCTGACTTTCAAATTTATACTTCTGCTGACCAACTGGTTTGCAAGACATGTATACAATCGAGGTTTTCTCGCTCGGATAAAGACCATCCATTTTGCGCGCTGGGTGTTCATAGACAATAACCACAGAGTTTTTTTTGCCAGTAATTATGATGGTAGCCATGAGAGCTATATGGATGATTTCATTAACAAGGTTGGCTGGGGTTTGAATCTTACTTTCAGTAATGCGGTAGGCTACCCTACCACGAGATGGATCATTAAAGAAGGTGCTCAGCGGGAGCTTGCATTCAAATATACGCAAAGGCGGCATCAAATACCTACAGAGGTCTGGTATAAGGCTTATCCAGGGCTAACAGCCGTTGATTTGGCACGTAATAGTCGCATCCGGCAGGGTGTTGAGATTCGTCAATCCAACGATGCGGAAATCCGTGAATGGCTCAGTCTGATCTGAACTGGGAGTATGGAAATGAAAAAATCAAACGATTTTGAATTCGATGATCTGCAGGGGTTGTTGCGCTTTGGATATGGAAAATTAACCGATAGCTGTTTCATGTTGCTGAATATTGCAAATGTTGAGGCAGCTAAGCAATGGTTGAAGACGGCACCCATCAGTAATGCTGTTACGATGGATTCTCCGCCTGATACGGCGCTGCAGATTGCTTTTTCTGTGCACGGTTTACGTATATTGGGAATAGGTGAATCAATTATAAGCGATTTCTCTGATGAATTCATTTATGGCATGACCAGAAATGAAAATTGTTCTCGACGACTAGGTGATATTGGTCGTAATACGCCTGAACGCTGGGAGTGGGGGAATGATTCGGTAACAACGATGCCGCATATCTTATTGCTGCTTTATGCCAAAAAAGGAAAGCTCGAAGCTTGGCGAAAAACTGTTGAAGATGAACGTTTTTCACAAGCATTTCAGCTACTGAGACAATTACCTACTTCAGATTCAGGGCGATTTGAACCTTTCGGATTCGATGATAGTATCAGTCAGCCCACGATTGACTGGACTTATCGGCAAAGCACAGACCCACATGAACGTGATCGTTACTCTAATTTATTGGCTGTGGGAGAGATGGTGCTTGGCTACCCAAATGAATATGGGCAGTACACTGCGCGACCACTCGTTGATCCCAAAAAAGACCACCTTGCAACCGATCTGCCAGATGCTGAAGATGATCTCACGCTGAAGGACTTTGCGCGTAATGGCACATATTTAGTGCTGCGAGAGTTGAGTCAGGATGTTCCCGGTTTTTGGCAATTTCTCGATAAGGCATCGGATTCCAAGCCGAAAAAACGCGAACAACTTGCTGCTTCGATGGTGGGGAGAGAGCGTAATGGTACACCATTAATTGCGGAACACATTCCAGGCATTTTACGCAAAGATCATGGTAATCATTTTACTTATGACTTAGATGCCAAAGGAAATCATTGTCCGATCAGTGCCCATGTTCGCAGGGCTAACCCTCGTACAAGCGACTTGCCAGGTAATATAACGGATGTGGGTATCATCGGCTTTATCCGCCGGTTGGCTAAAATCCTGGGGTTTGGGCAAAAACCCGAAGAAGATCTGGTTGCTTCCTCCCGTTTCCATCGTTTGTTACGACGCGGTCGCAGCTACGGTAATGTGCTTGCGCCGGAAGAGGCGATCAAACCGGATATTCCTGCTGCCAAACATGGCCTCCAGTTTATCTGCCTGGTAGCCAACATATCGCGGCAGTTTGAATTTGTCCAGAATGCCTGGATTGCAAATAGTAAATTTAATGGGCTGCATGAGGAACCCGATCCCTTGCTCGGGAACCGTGAGCCGCTAATGAGTGGGGAAGGTACCGATCATTTTAATCGTCCTGATCCATCCGGGCCGATGCGGAAAACCTGCCATTTGCCGCAGTTTGTTGCTGTTCATGGTGGTGGATATTTTTTTATGCCTGGGTTGCGTGCATTAAAGTACATTTCAGCCTTACCTGCTAACGGAGGTAATAGTTCATCATGAGGACAATCAAGGGTCGAATACTGAAAGCTATTCACAATTTCCTGATTCTGCTGCTGCGTATTGAACGCCGGTTAGAACCTTGGTTTCGGCCGCAGTGGGATTACCTTTTCCGCGAACCAGGCTCAAGATTTATCCAGTTTTTGATTAATCGGCGGCGCAAGAACAAGGATCTTAATCTTAAATTGGCTGAGGAAAGATTTGATCCTGATGAAGAAGAAAGTCTCAATAAAATTATCGACCTCATGATGGATCAGATGCGTGGACGCTTCAAGCCAGGAGGGTATGAGCGAGGTGGTAATACCAAAACACATGGTATTGTGCATGCTACGGTAACCATACGTGATGATCTGCCAGAACATTGCCGTAAAGGTATTTTTGCTAATCCATGCAGTTATCCAGCCTATGTCCGCTATTCCGGACCGGGGCCGAATGTGCCTGCTGATATTAACGATGTCGGCTTTCTGAGTATGGCGGTGAAACTCATGGGTGTCCCAGGTGAAAAACTCATGAGTGAAGAAAAATTTACGCAAGACTTTATCGCCACCAGCGGGGGCGCGACGTTTGTTACCCCCAATACGCGCGAAAACGCCAAACTCCAATACTGGAGTCTGGTGGATATGACGCTTTATTATTTCCTCAATCCTAAAGACTCCCATTTGCTTGACTTCTTCATGCAAAGTCTGTGGACTGCTACTCAGTATAATCCATTGGGACAGCGCTACTGGAGTTGCACACCTTATCTGTTAGGTGAAGGGCAGGCAATGATGTATTCATTTGTACCACAAACAAAAGACGTGGAAAGACAGATTCCTGGCCTGCCTTTTGGCACACCGCCATTCAATTATCTGCGGGAGAATATGATCAAGACGCTGAATGAGAAAGATATTGAATTTGATCTTATGATTCAAATACAAACGGATCCTCATTTAATGCCTATTGAAGATAGCTCAGTACGCTGGCCTGAAAAGCTTTCTCCGTTTATCCCCGCTGCCACCATTCATATTCCGAAACAAAAGTTTGATTCGGATGCGCAGTTTGAGTTTGGTAAACGATTGAAAATGAATCCTTGGCATTGCCTTCCTGAACATCGGCCATTAGGCAATATAAATCGAGCTCGCTTTAGAATGTATTATGAGTTATCCAAATTCCGCCAAGAAATGAATGAGACTACTCATCTAGAACCTACCGGGGATGAGAAATTCGATTAGCATTTTCTATGCCTTAAGGGTCGATTAGGCTCTTATCTGAGCTCTTCTTTATTGAAAGAAACTTGCAAGTAGTTTGTATAAAGCTTGTGGAATGATAGGATTGATTTTGATTATATCAATCTAATCTAAGCCATTTCCAAAAATTATTAGGTATCTAAAGTATCTAGAAAATATATATTTTAGTGAAATTCTCACTAAAGGGAGGAAATGATGAAAGCTATAGAAAGTAATCAACGCTTGGGATTAGCTTTATCGGGAGGAGGATTTAGAGCATCATTCTATCATATCGGCGTTCTTGCGAGAATGTCAGAGCTCGGGATGCTGAAGCACGTTGAATCCCTTTCAACGGTATCGGGTGGTTCAATAGTAGGGGCAGCTTATTATCTATTACTGAAAAACTTGCTGGAATCCAAAACTGACCATGAGATTACTGATTCGGATTATATTGAAATAGTGCAAAAATTGGAAAAGCATTTCCTAAGCGCGATACAAAAAAATTTGCGTATGCGGACTTTTGCTAATCCACTCAAGAATATGCGCATGAGTATGCCCAATTATTCCCGCTCAGATACTATAGGTGAGTTGTACGAATACTACATTTACCGACCATTGATAAACGTAGATAATCGCCGCATACGGATGAGTGATTTATTAATTCAGCCAAAGGGAGTAAAACAGCCCTTCCATCCGTGGGATGATGTAAACGGTAATCCTAGGCGTAAACACAAAGTGCCTGTATTGATGATCAATGCAACCAGTCTGAATTCCGGTCACAATTGGTACTTTACCGCCATGAGTATGGGTGAAGTGCCTCCACGAGATTTAACTTTCCGTGATATTGATAAAAAGGATCGATATCGACGTATGAACTATGATGAGATTGATGAAGCCTCCACTGGAAGGAAACCTTACTTTCTATTAGGAAATGCAGTGGCTGCTTCGGCGGGTGTGCCAGGCCTATTTCCACCTATGGCCATTTCTAATTTATATAAAGATCGTAGAGTACAACTTGTTGACGGTGGAGTTTATGACAATCAGGGAGTGGCAAGTTTGCTCGATCCTGATTGCGTATGTTCTGATTTTATCCTCAGCGATGCATCTGGCCAAATTGAGGCGATTAATAAACCTCGAACCGATCTGTTACCGATACTTTCCTTGACTACCTCCATTTTGTTGAGGCGAGTGCGAGAGGAGGTAGTCAACAATCTAATAAAAACCCGAGGTAAACGCGTTGCTTATTTCCATTTAACGCGTGGGTTATCTGCCAGAAAGATCGATTGGGCGCCCAGCGACAAAATAGAGATAGAGGCTGATTCTTTAACCTCCCAATTTGATGTTTCGGAGGAAGCGCAACATGCATTGTCAAAAATCCGTACAGATCTGGATTCTTTCACCGATGTGGAGGCTGGATGTCTGGAAGCGGACGGTTATCAAATGTCAAAACCAGAGCTGTTAAAATTGAAACCGTATGTATCCGCTCAACCTCTTCAAGCAAACTGGCAATTCAGTCAGTATCAACCTATGCTAAAAGCAGGTGATCCTGAAATACTGAATCAGTTGGAGCAAGGCCGCTATAGAATTTTCAAACCGCTAATGTACGTCATCAAGGGAACGACAGGTATGATGCAGTCATTGGGTTTAATATTAGTAAGTTTGCCTGTTATGCTAAGCCTTGTTCTCATCTTCTTTCTTGTTCACTATTTTCTAGAGAGCATGTTAGATATCAATATATGGAAGATTATAAGTGACCCAAAAAGCTTCCAACAATTCATGTTTGATGTGGCACCCGCTCTTTATTTGTTTTTAGTCGTAGTTGTTCTATCAAAAATTGCTGATCTACTTCTCAAAGGAACGGGTAAATGGATTACTATCTTCTATAAAATATTGAAGAGTCCAATGAAGTTCATTACTGGTTTATTTACTCGTCTTATTTTTCCTTGGGTATTTGCTATACCGATCATTATCTATCTTCATACGGTAGATAGATACTTTATTAGGACAATGGGAAAATAACCAAATATCCTGATCTAATTAAAGTTGGTTGACATTTTGAGATAAGTATTTCATAAATAGAAGCAAACTTGTAATATTGAGAAGCTTATATCCATTAAAACGAGTTTGCCATGCTCTGATTGATCCTCAAAGAGGAGTTCTGGCCGAAGCTAGAGAAAATTTTGCTTCATGAAGTGATGTATGACAAGCGCAATCTGCGCATGACGGTAGGAGGCGTGTTATACCGGATATGGATGATTGGTTGCCCGTGGCGAGACTTACCTGAAGCGTTCAGATGCTGGAATTTCATTTATAAATGATTCAATGCTTGATCTCCAGTAATTCTATTTCCCAATCAAAAATGACGCGAAGGCGAGCCGCAGACAGTATCAATAATACCGCAAGGGGAAGCAAGCCGACAAAGTCAGTTTTGATTGGGAAATGGAATAAGGACTTGCTAAAATTTATTATTCGCTGCGGTTTAGGGTATTTCTGATCTCAACCAAACGAGAGGAGATTCACTGGATTCCCTGAGCGTAGGAATGCAAAGCTCTATAAAATAATAGGCAAAATCGCGTAGATAACGGTTCTGGCGAATCGAAATGTAAGTGGTATTCTGTTCAAATAAGTGGGAGGCATCCAATTTGACCAGCATGGAATCTCGCTCTGGCACAAACGCTCCCGATGCAATAATGCCAATACCCAGTCCTAGTGCGACATAGGTTTTAATCACGTCGGCATCCAAAGCAGACATGGCAAAATCAGGCGCTAGCCCTGCCTGAGCGAATGTTTTATCGATCCTTGAGCGCCCGGTAAATCCGTGGTGATAGGTAATAATCGGAAATTCTACAATGGCTTCGAGCGTAAGGGGAGCGACCGACTGCAGCGGATGTCCTGCAGGTACGATAATGGCATGGTGCCATGTATAGTAGGGAAAAGAGATTAAATCGGCTGTGTTTTCCAATGCTTCCGTTGCGATACCAATATCTGCCTGGCCATCAAGCAACATGGATACGATTTCGCTTGGACTGGATTGGTGCAGCACCAGGTGCACCTTGGGAAATGCTTGCTTGAACTGCCGCACCATGGGAGGTAAGGCATATTGTGCCTGGGTGTGGGTCGTAGCGATCGTTAGCTGACCTTGGTCGTGCTGGCTGAACTGCTCAGCCAAGCGTTTGATATTTCTCGTATCCAGCAGGATACGCTCAACGATCTTGATCAGTTCTTTACCGGGCTCAGTTAATCCAATCAATCGCTTGCCTTTGCGAATAAATAATTCAATACCTAATTCATCTTCCAAATCCTTAATATGCTTGCTGACCCCGGATTGTGAGGTGAATAAGGCATTGGCGACTTCCGTCAGATTGTAATGCTGGCGAACAGTTTCACTTATGATACGAAGTTGCTGGAAATTCAATGGTTAAATCCTTTGTTAATATCGAATTGCGCTATATTAATGCAGTTGATGGGGGAACAAATCAAGACGGCGTGGTTTAATAAAAACCTGGTCCCCCTTGACTAACTGCAAGTCGCGGAATCTCTCCTTGCTGATTTCAACTTGAATGAGATTCTTGTTTTGGTTACCTTTTTGCACCAATTCTAGTTTGACGACCGGACCTACCGAGAGAATATGAACAACCTGTGCTGGCAATGCCGATTCTCCATTCATGACGCGGTCAACTTCAATATCGTGTGGCCGTACGTAGGCAACCGCAGCCAGATCTTCGGCCTCGGCGTGTTCAGGCGCATCGATTTCCACATCACCTATCCAGGCACGGCCCTGATGTATGCGGCCATGGAACAGGTTCACGTGTCCTAGAAATTCATACACAAACGGATTGGCTGGACGCTCATAGACTTCATCAGGTGTGCCAATCTGCTCAATGCATCCTTCGTTCATGACCACAACGCGATCGGAGACTTCCAGCGCTTCTTCTTGGTCATGGGTGACAAAAATGCTGGTAATATGCATCTCATCATGCAATCTTCTTAACCAGGTACGCAATTCTTTGCGCACTTTGGCATCCAGCGCGCCGAATGGTTCATCCAGCAGTAATACTTTGGGTTCTACCGCCAAAGCGCGTGCCAAAGCAATGCGTTGACGTTGCCCGCCGGAGAGTTGGTGGGGATAACGATCTGCCAGCCAGTCGAGTTGCACCAGTTTCAGCAGGTTGGTGACGCGTTCATGAATTTCCTGAACTCTCAAACGATTCTGTCTGGGGCGAACACGTAATCCAAACGCGACATTTTCAAAAATCGTCATGTTACGGAACAGCGCATAATGCTGGAAAACAAAACCCACCTGCCGTTCTTGAATAGGTTGACTGGTGGCGTCTTCATTATTAAACAGTACTTGACCTGAATCGGCTGTTTCCAGCCCGGCAATGACGCGTAGTAATGTCGTTTTGCCAGATCCTGAAGGCCCCAGCAGCGCAAGGAGCTCGCCTGAATGAATGTTCAGGTTGATGTCGCGCAATGCAGCAAATGAGCCGAATTGCTTGGAGAGATGACGTATTTCAATGCTCATGATTTAATTCTCCTTTTTGATGAGCTACTTTTGCCTCTAAGAAAGTTTTGATGATAAGTGTGATCAGGGCCAGCAATGCGAGCAGAGATGCGACTGCAAAGGAGGCGGCATAGCTGTATTCGTTATAGAGAATCTCAACGTGCAGCGGTAAGGTATTAGTGCTGCCGCGTATATGCCCCGACACCACGGAGACAGCGCCAAATTCGCCCATGGCGCGTGCATTGCACAGAATAATGCCATATAACAAACCCCACTTGATGTTGGGGAGGGTAATGCGCCAGAAGGTCTGCCAGCCACTCGCCCCCAATGCCACAGCTGCTTCTTCCTCTTCGGTTCCCTGTGCCTGCATGAGTGGAATTAATTCACGCGCAATAAATGGGACGGTCACAAAAATCGTCGCCAGGACGATGCCGGGTACTGCAAAGATGATTTTGAGATCGTGCTCGGCTAACCATGGCCCTAACCATCCCTGTAAACCGAAAACCAGAACATAGATTAGACCGGCAATCACGGGCGAGACTGAGAAGGGGAGATCAATCAGCGTGATCAGGATGTGCTTGCCACGGAATTCAAATTTGGCGATCGCCCAGGCCGCCGCGATACCAAATACCAGATTAAGTGGTACTGCAATGGCACTCGCAGTCAGTGTCAGTTTGATGGCTGCAATTGCATCCGGGTCCGTGATCGCAGCAAAATAAACATCGACGCCTTTTTTGAGCGCTTCATAGAATACCAAAAGCAAGGGTACAAAAAGGAATACTGTCAGAAACGTAAGTGCTATCGCAATTAACCCCCAGCGTACCCATACCGGTTCCTGGGTAAGAGCCGTTCGTTGTACTTTACTGGGATAAGTGATGGTGATCGTGGTCATGGCAAAATTCTCATGCTAATGCGTTGCGGCGGCGACTCCACCATTGCAACAGGTTGATAATGAGTAACAGAATAAAAGAGATCACCAGCATGACGACCGCAATGGCGGTGGCGCCGGTATAGTCATACTGCTCCAGCTTGGTAATGATCAATAATGGGGTGATTTCCGAAATCATCGGCATATTGCCCGCGATGAATATGACGGACCCGTACTCTCCAATAGCGCGCGCAAAGGCCAAAGCGAAACCTGTCATCAGTGCGGGGAAAATAGTCGGGAAAATGATGCGCAAGAAAGTCTGCAGCCGATTGGCACCCAACATGGCCGCGGCTTCTTCCAGTTCCGTTTCGATATCTTCCAGGACAGGCTGTACTGTGCGCACCACAAACGGCAACCCAATGAAAGTCAGCGCCACGTAAACACCAAGCGGGGTAAAGGCAATTTTGATCCCAAGCGGCTCAAGCACTCGACCAATCCAACCGTTGCCGGCATAAAGGGCCGTAAGGGCAATTCCCGCCACGGCAGTCGGCAGAGCAAATGGCAGATCGATCAGCGCATCGACGACTCGTTTGCCAGGAAAATGATAACGAACCAACACCCAGGCTACCAGCAGCCCGAATACCGCGTTGGTGAGTGCGGCGGCAAACGAGGCGCCAAAGGTCAGCCGGTACGAGGCTAGCACACGTGGTGTCGTCACGGTCGCCCAGAATTCCGGCCAGTTCAGTTCGGCAGTTCGAATGAATGCCGCCGAGAGTGGAATGAGTACGACCAGACTGAGATAAAGTAGGGTAAAACCCAGCGCGAGGTTAAACCCGGGTAATACGCTATGCTGTTTGAATGTACTCACTTATACTCCTTCTTAGATTCAAATTTTCTTGCCTCTTCCGGTGTTTGTGTCAAATTGGGATTCAGGGTTTCTTGGATCAGTCGAGGTGAAATGGTGTGAATGGCGCGCACTGGCTCGCTGAGAAAATGACCTTGCAAATAGTCAGCACCAAGACGTTTGGCAGTGGTTAACTGCTCAAATGTGGCAATATCCCATATCAGAACTTTCGATCCGAAATGGTGAGCAGCTTTAATGATGGCATCGATGACACGATAATTGAACAGATAGGATGCTTTGATCCGTATGATTTCCGGATATAAGCTACCTAGCTCTGGCATCCAAGCGTTATTCGAACTACTATGATAAGTAACTGCAATGGTGTAGCCGCGTAAGTGATAGTTGTTAATTACTTTCTGCAGTAACTCCCGGTTATGATTGATGGTGGGAGGAATTTCAATCGTAACTCGGGAGGTTTTCACCCCGATCAAATTAAGAAAATCTTCAAACGCACGCCCATGATCGACCTTAACCGTTTCCAGAAGAAGCGGGTGTACGCCTACAAATAACTTTTCGTCTGATCTGGCAGCTTTATTATTGAAATAATTGAGTGCGTGCACTGCCCGGCATAAGCGATCCAAATGAACCAGTTGCTCGTCATTTGTCGCTTGAGCAAAAACTTGCCAGGGCGAGAGTGAAATTTCTCCATCCGACTCTGAGCGGATATGAGCAGTGTGCCCTATCGTCTTATTTTGAGCCATATCGATAATAGGTTGAAAAGCGCTGGTTAACCTGCAACGATAAAATTGTCCACTTATCCAGCCACCTTGGTCTCGTTCCAGAGAGTAGTCTGTAGCCGATCGGATTAACTCAAATTCATCTTTAACTACAAAATTTTTGGGAGCAAAAATATTCATGGAAAAACTCCTGTTAATCCTGTTTTTTCTTTAATAAACTCCGGTGAAATCATATGAATAGCCCGTGCTGGTTTGCTGAGAAAATTTCCCTGCAGATAATCTACCCCAGCCTTGACGGCCTCAGCCGCTTGATCGGGAGTTTCGATATCGTAGGCCAGCACGATTGCACCAAAGCGATGAATGGTTTCTATCAGGGGCACTACTGCGTTATACCGTAACAGATCACCTGTTGGAATTCGCAAGATATCTGGATATAAACCGCCAAGCTCCAACATCAGTTCTAACATCCAGTCGTTACTGCCGCTATTAAAATGAGTTGCAATCTGATAGCCACGCGAGCGGTAGTTCTGAATGATTTTTCTGAGCATTTTCCAATCACGATTGATTTCACTCGGCAGTTCGATCACTACGCGTGAGGTGGGCACTTCAATCAGGTTCAGTACATGCTCAAATGCCTGGCCATGATCGTCTTTGACACTCTCCAATAATCGTGGCTGCACACTGACAAATAATTTACCTTTCTGATAGGACATATGATTAAAATAATTCAGGGCGTGGATCGTACGGCATAAACGATCGAGTTTAGCTATTGGGCTGTCTTCTGGTGTAAGAGCAAAAATATGCCATGGAGCTGTAGAGAATTGCCCATTTGATTCAGAGCGGGTATAAGCGATATGGCCAATGGTCTTGTTCTCGACAGTGCCCAGGATAGGCTGGAAAACACTGGACAACTGGCAATTATAGAAAGATCCTGTAACCCAACCTTCTTCGGAGCGTTGCACTGGATAGTCGGTAGCTCCCAGAATACGTTCGAGTTTACGTGACAAGCTCGCTTCGTTAGCAAAAGTATCAATCGTAGGAATAGACATGGAAAAACTCCTGTTAAATGAGGTATTGATCTGCGTGGCAGAAGTTGTTTCATTGTTGGGCGTGGTGGTCATTCCAGTTTCTATTTCTGCATAGTCAGCAGAGTTTTATTATGAGGAACGATTAATTTGATTTCTTCAAATCATTCACCGGGTCAAGATAACTTTTCTGCCACTGAAAACTCATTGCTCAAAAACTGTAGCAAGCACAACAGTCCTCATCAGTTTTTCCCCAGTGCAATAATTTATGTCTGAGCTCATGAATGGAATGGCGGCAATAAATGAGAGGTATGCCTTTACGGTTGGCCTGGTTTTTCAGTGAAATGGCCAGACTATGATTGACGTAATCGCACACCATGATAATCAGGCGGATATGATTAGAGAACGTGCGTTTTACGAATCCTTTCTTACGCCCATGCCAATGTTCGACTTCAGTATATCCCTGCGCAACCACTTGAAGTTTCAGCGACTCAACCTGATCACCGCCAACAATTAACACACTCATGTTTTTTTCCTTAAATGTTGTTTACGAGGGGGGTGCCCAACCCCTGTTTAGTTATTTCAGATAGATCTGATCAAATGTACCACCATCATCGAAGTGAGTTTTTTGTGCATTTTTCCAATTCCCGAATGCGTCATCGATTTTGAACAGCTTGATAGCTGGGAACTGCCTGGCATACTTTGCAGCAATTTTTTCATTAATCGGCCGGTAGAAATGTTTAGCAGCAATCTCCTGGCCTTCATCCGAATAGAGGTACTGGAGATAAGCTTCAGCGACTTTGCGTGTGCCTTTCTTGTCGACCACCTTGTCGACCAGAGCAACAGTAGGCTCGGCAAGGATACTGAGCGAAGGGACAATGATCTCAAATTTATCCTGGCCATATTCCTTAAGGGCCAGGAACGCCTCGTTTTCCCACGAAATGAGCACATCGCCGATACCGCGTTCGATGAAGGTCGTGGCTGAACCCCGTGCGCCGGAATCCAGTACAGGTACATTTTTAAAGATATCCGAGACAAATTCTTTTGCTTTGGCTTCACCAAAATACTGTTTGCCGAATTCCCACGCCGCCAGATAATTCCAGCGCGCGCCCCCGGATGTTTTGGGGTTAGGGGTGATCACCGCGATGCCTGGTCTGGCGAGATCATTCCAGTCCTTGATGCCTTTCGGGTTGCCTTTGCGTACCAGAAAAATGATGGTTGAGGTATAAGGTGAGCTGTTATGGGTCAACCGTGTTTGCCAATTGTCCGGCAGGAGCTTGCCATGCGCTGCGATGGCATCGATATCTGCCGCCAATGCGAGCGTGACCACATCAGCATCCAGCCCATCAATCACAGAGCGTGCCTGTTTGCCGGAGCCGCCATGTGATTGTTTGATGGTCACCTTCTCGCCAGCCTGTGCCTGCCAGTATTTGCTGAAGGCGGGATTGAATTCCTGATACAGCTCGCGTGTTGGATCGTAGGAAACATTCAGTAGCGCTTTGTCGGCAAATGCGTTACTGCCAATCAGTAAGCTTGCTGCCAACAGGGGGATCTTTAACCATTTAGTTTCTTTCATGTTTTTCCTTTAATGTATAAGTTTGAGTAATTTGAACACGCTTATTTAAATGCTCGGATGGAGACTTCCACGTAGAAAAAATTTGAGCTGTCTCTGGATTCTCCCAAAGCTGCCATTTGCCGGTTTTTGGTAAATTCCCCATTCATAAAATGCGAATACCCGATAGTGGTGTCGACTAGCGATGTTAATTTGTAATTGACGCGTGCATTGATCGATTGCCCGATAAAGTCGCCGCTTTGGCCGGTTGCATCGCGGTTGAAAGGGTTAGGGGTTGAAATGTTTAACAGATTGTTAAATCGATCAGTGTCACTGGCTAGCCAGAACCAGCTATAACCGCCGTCGATGGACACATCCTTATGGGGTGAAAACTCAAATACTATTTTGGGCGCTTTAATGTTTTCCATCACGATATAGTCATCAGGTGACCAGGGGCGGGCAAATCCAAAGAAGCGTTCAAAACGATTGTCGACATGGTCTTTAGGATTGCGGTCACCACTGACAAAACCATAAAACGCGCTGAGCCTCGGTTTCCAGTCATGCTTAAAGGTATAGCCAAACTCAAGCAGATAAGACCAGGCTGATTTTTTTAGGCCGTTATCTCGGCCAAACTGATAGATGGTGTGCAGATCAAAATCGATATTGGTCCCCGGCAGCACCCCATAAGCACGGATGGCGGGTGAATAGATGTCGCGCTCTGGTTGACGTCCCTCTCTATCATCCTGCTTGAGGCCCATGAAATAAGGCTGGATTGTGATGACGTCAGACCACTTGCGCCAATGACCAATGGCACCGTAAAACCATTGGCTTTTGTTGCGCCCATCAAACTCATCAATGTCACGAATGACTGGCTGCACGCCCCAGGAATCGAATTCCCAATCATTGGCTTCCTGCCCGAAGGTGACGCGAAAACCTTCAAAATTATTGGTGGTATTGCGCCATTGGTTGTTCCCGAGCAAACGCCGGTCTACCGCCTCCCAAGCCATGCGCCCACCACGAATTCGGATTGGGCGGTTATTTCCCAGATCATCTTTTCCCAGCGCATCCTTGAAGTACAGTTCACCATAGGTTTGAATCAACTCATATGGATTCCAGTCACGGTTATCTCTGGGAAATTCGCTGTTATAACCGCGCGAATCTTGAAATTCGACTGCCATCCGGAACGGATCGAGAATATTTTTAATCCCCACGTACGCGCGGGTGCGCAGCAGGAAGGGATAATCCGTTAAGAGATTGTTGCGCCGAATATCGCCATCACGCAACTCAAACCGTGTCCGATGATCCACGCCAAAATCCAGCCAGTGGAGATCCTTGAATAGGGGATATTCAGTCTTGGCCATATTACGCACATAGCGAGGGGGATCAGATTCAGGTGTCGTGGCATAGCTGCGTGCACGCTGAAAATAAGTGGTCTTTTGGGGCGTTTCTGGTTTTGCGGCTGCAGGTTGTTCCTTGGGTTTGATGGCCCATTTATAGGGGTCACCTCCAGTTGCTTGTGCTATTTGCAACATAGGTTGCTCTACTACTTGAGAATTTTTAAGCAATACAGTGCTTCCATTTGCTTGAATTGAGGCAAGAGGCAACATGTTTGCTGTAAAAAGCAAAATGATTCGCCAGGAATAGTTCATTCATCTCTCCCCAATGTCTTTCCGGTCATCCGGTCAAGCCATTGCTGTTTATTTTTTTCTTTCTCCAGTCTTCTGGTCGAGGTGATGTTAAGTTTCTGAGCAAACATAATTGAATTAAATGACTAATGCGTTATTTGGTTTTTTGAATAGGATCAGCGTGACGGATGCGAATTTTTTCACGACACTCGATCTGCATGACTTGACCATCATGAATAATGATCTCGACTGAGCCAAATTGAATACGGGCAATCGCTCGCAGAATCTCCTGCTTGATATCCTGGGGAATCAATTGACTGCTTTGTGGTGCCGTGTTAGGTATCATTGCATTGAGAGAGTGTATTATTTTATGGCTACGCACTTTAACAGTCATTCTTTATGCGTAGAAATAATATTATTTCATTTGTTTATCACTTTTTTGTATATGTCAACTGACAAAAACTGATGTGCTGCCAAGCATGCAGAAAAAGGAGGTACAAAATCATTACAAGTGAGTTGTAAAATTCTTGCTTGAGAAGATCAATGAACCATTGGTAAACCACGTGCTTTTGCCGGTTTGGTCGGGTAACAGGTATGAGATGGTTAATGAGTTGCTCGCTTTCGCTTTTATAAATTCGAGATTATGCCGGGTGGCACGGCACATTAGTGCTGCTGATTAAAAAGCGTAAGAATATGCGTTTCTACTCGTGGTATTAAAAGGTTAATGCGGCAGTATGGTAGACTTTAGCCATGGTTGCTGCTCTCATAACATCCACTCCCCTTGACATATAGAAAAACGGTAAACACGCAATGAACGAAAGAAGCTGGGACCGTTTACTGAAATCGATCGAAGATGGATTGGTGGTGCCCGTGCTCGGTGCTCAAACCCTGATTGCCCCAGGCAGCAATGGTTCCTTTCAGGCGCAGGTAGCGCGTCAACTTTTGGAATTTTATAACAGTGAGCCGGGTAGTCATCCGTTGCCGCCATTTCGCGAATTAAATGAGGTGGTCACGCGCCTTAAGCACGATCATCCCATACAGGACCTGTATGGCGATATTCATGATGCCATCGAGAAACTGGCGCCCAAAAGTGAAACAGCCATTCCGGAACCGGTCAGACAAATTGCCGCGATTACCCATTTCCGGCTGTTTGTAACGCTTACATCGGACGATTTGCTCGCCCGTAGCCTGAGGACACGATGCGCAGTTAATGAGATTGTGCATTCTCCCTATCTGCCCACGAGCGAAGGCACAGATTTGCCCACTGACTGGTTATCGCGCCAGGGAGAGGTGTACTTGCTCTATATGTTCGGTAAATCACGGCCTGCACCCATGTTTGCCATTCACGATGAAGACATTCTGGAATATGTGCATAACATCATTGCACGCGGCAGCCATGTCCCGATCAAGTTTTTTGCCGAATTGCAGCAGCGTAATTTGCTGTTGATTGGCTGCAATTTTCCTGGCTGGCTGAACCGGTTCTTTCTGCGTCTGACTAACCTGCATCGACTGTCGAATACGCAAAGAAAACGCGAATGGATGATTGAAGCATTAAAACCGGAAGAGGAGCTGATCTATTTCCTAAAAAGCTATAGCGAGGGAACAGAAGTTCTGTCTGATATTTCACCGGCAGCATTTATCGCCGAATTGCATCAGCGCTGGCTGGCGCGTTATGGCGAGACAGCGGCGTTAGCGCCTGCGCAAGCTGAGGTTGTTCCTCATAATACGCTGTTTTTCATCAGCTATTGTCGTGCGCCAGATTATTCTGCCGCCGTTAAGCTGGTTGAATCGTTGAAGTCGCTGGGTGTGGCAGCTAACGAAATCTGGTTCGATAAATCCGTGATCGAACCAGGACAAGATTTTCGGGAATGTATTCTGAACGGCATTCGCACCTGCCGTTATTTCGTACCAGTCATCTCCAGTTCGGCTGATCAATTGGACGAAAAATTCTTTCGACGTGAATGGAACGAAGCGCTAGACCGGAGTAAATCGATCCAGGGAAGAACTTTTGTCGTTCCCGTCATCGTCGATCAAACTTACGATCCGGAACAATATCAGCGTGTGCCGCGTCAATGGAAGGATGCCTTGCATTTTGGTTATGCGCCAGCCGGTCTTCCAGATGAGCAGACGAATGCGTTATTGAAGAAACTCATTCGGGCTGAGCGACAGCGTAGCGTTTAAGCGATGAATATCCCACGCCAACCTTTGTTAGCTAACGCTCCTGAATCAGCTTCTAACAGCGGTGATTCAAAGACAGGTACTATGCTCACCGCGCAATCGCCGTGGCCAGGGCTGGCAGCTTACAGTGAGAGTGCAAATAACTTCTTTTTTGGCCGTAAAGAGGAAGCAGCCGAATTATTGCGCATGATTCGGCTGGCGCCGCTAACCGTTCTCTATGGTAAATCCGGCCTGGGTAAGACATCCTTATTACAGGCAGGGTTGTATCCATTATTGCGGGCTGAGCATTATTTACCTGTTCATCTGCGGCTCGATTTTGCACCATCGGCGTTATTATCGCCACTCGAACAAGCGATGCAGAAATTGCAGGATGCGCTGACCGAAGCAGATGCAGAATATCCAGCGCCGGCAAAAGAGGAAAGCTTATGGCACTATCTGCATCGTCGTGATCTCGAAATCTGGAGTCGAGACAATTATCTGCTGATCCCGGTACTGGTATTTGATCAGTTCGAAGAAATTTTTTCTCAAGGAGAGAAAACACCTGATCAGATTGAGCATATTCTGAATGCGTTAGCCGATTTGATTGAAAACCGAATTCCGAGTGAGCTCACCATTGGGGATGACAGTCGGCGTGCTCTGTCTGAGTTGGCATTGCAGGCGCAACGCTATCGTATGGTATTGTCCTTTCGTGAAGATTTTCTTCCGGAAATTGAAGGATGGCAGGGGCGAGTCCCCTCTTTATTGCGCAACCGCTTGCGTTTGCTGCCCATGTCCCGTGAGCGGGCCATTGAGGCGGTCATGGCTGCGGGCGCGGCTGTGCTGGCAGCGGGCGTGGCTGAACCGCTGATTGATTTTGTCGGCAATCTTGATTCTGCCACAAGCGGTGTACTACCAGTGATCGAACCGGTATTGCTGAGTTTGTGTTGCTATCAGCTTAATCAGCGTCGCTCACCGGATGGGAAGATTGATATCGCACTATTGCGCGAGGCTGGCCAAGATATTCTTCAGGATTTTTATCACCAGGCATTGACGGGTATGCCAGCAGCTGTTTCAGAGTTCATTGAAACCCATTTGATTCAAGGAAATCGTTATCGCAGTAGCTATCCTGTTGAGCAAGCGTTGCAGGATGGGTTTCTGACAAGGGATCAACTTTCACTGCTGGCAAATAAACACCGGCTGCTACGTATTGATCAGCAGTCAGGCATCAATCGGATAGAGTTGATTCACGACCGGTTGGTCAGTGTGGTGAGTAAAGCTCGTGACGAACGCCTACGGCAGGCGGAACTCCAGCGGCTTCAGGCTGAGAAGGAGGAGCAGCGGCGCCGGATGGTGCTCGAAACTGCACTGGAAAAACAGGCGGCGGCAGAAGCACTGGCAGCAGAACGGCTCAGGGCCACAGAAAGGGCACTAGCAGACGCTGCACAGTTACGCAAGCAGGCGCGACAACTGCAAGGCGCCTTATTGACGGTCATTATTTTGTTCGGAGTGGCAGGCTACGGGCTGTATCATGCCAATTTTGAAAAAAAAGAAAGAAAGCTGGCGCAACGCGAAGCCCTTAGCTTGCGTTTGGTGTCTGAAAGCCTGGATATCTCGAATGGCATTCGTCCAGGCGGGGATGAGCGTGCCCTGCTGCAGTTGCTGGCAGCAAAACAAATCGCACCTGGCAACAAAAAAGTGGATGCGGCACTCATCACGACATTGAACAGAACATCCAATATCCAGAAAATCTGGAATACAGTCACTCCGGTTAGTGCGGTTGCATTCAGTCCAGATGGTAGGCGTTTGTTCTCTGCTGGTGATGATGGGGTATTCAAAGGGTGGAGTATTCAGACGCACCCATTACTCGAGGAGCCGATAGCTATCAGTGAGAAAGGTGTGATCAGTCTTGCCTTTTCACCTGATGGCAAACGGCTGGCAACAGCTAATGCTGGTGGAACGCTGCGTGTATGGGATATCAACACCGCGCAACCCATCGGTAATAAGTTAGATGGGTTGCCAAGCGAAGAACCCATCTACAGTATCGCTTTTTCCCCTGATGGTAATCAGTTGATGACGGTAAGTAAGAGCACGTTTCGGCTATGGGATCTTCGGACGGGTGAATCAATGGGTGAATCATTGCTGGGGCATGAGGGTGCCATACGCAGCGCTGCCCTTTCTCCTGACGGTGGTCTGGTGGTGTGGGGTGGCGAGGATAAAACACTGCGGCTATGGGATGTTCAGACAAAAAAGCTGATGCAGGTATTAACTGGGCATAATGGCGCCATTACCAGCGTTGCTTTTTCACCTGATGGCGCACGATTGGTTTCGGGCAGCGAGGATAAGACTTTGCGACTGTGGAATACCCGTACTGGCCAACTCATTGGTGAGCCCATGCGTGGACACGAAAGTGCGGTGGTCAGTGTGGCATTCTCCCCAGACGGAAAGCAAATTGCATCAGTCAGCCGTGATGCGACACTGCGGCTATGGGACGCAAGCAATATTCAATTGATCGATGTGCCGTTGCAGGGGCACGAAGATATGGTGACGAGTGTGGCTTTTAGCCCGGATGGCAACCGCATTCTCTCGGCGAGTGATGATAAAACCTTACGTTTGTGGGATGCAAGTATGGGTCAGCCGATTGGTGAACCGATGAAAGGACATGAAGGCACGCTCAATGGCGCCGTGTTCACGCCTGATGGCACACGCATTGTTTCGGCTGCCAGCGATAAGACCTTGCGGCTGTGGGATGCCGTTAACGGCAAGCAAATGGGGCAACCATGGTATGGCCATGAAGACGGTGTAGAAACGGTCGCAATCAGTCCTGATGGCATGCGGGTTGCGTCAGGAGGGAAAGACAATACGGTGCGCGTGTGGGATGCACAGACTGGTCAACCGATCGGACAACCGATGCAAGGACATGCAGAAATGGTCAGAAGTGTCGCTTTCAGTCCGGATGGTGCATTTATAGTTTCTGCCAGCTACGATCATACCTTGCAGCGATGGGACGCGAACAGCCAACAACCTGTAGGGGAACCTATGCGCGGACACAAAGGGCCTGTGGTTAATGTCGCCTATAGCCCGGATGGGCAGTATATTGTCTCAGGCAGCAAAGATAAAACGGTGCGACTATGGGACGCCTATACCGGTCAGCCTGTCGGTGAGCCGTTACTAGGGCATGAAGCACGTGTCAATAGCGTTGCCTTCAGTCCTGATAGCCATCGTATCGTTTCAGGCAGCCACGATATGATGCTCCGGTTATGGGATGTCAACAATAGCCTACCCATGGGCAATCCGATGCCCGGACATCTGGGATGGGTATCGAGCGCTGTGTTCAGTCCTGATGGTATCCGCATCGTTTCGGGCAGCGCCGATAAGACGATACGTCTGTGGCCAGCGACGGTAACCTGGAGTGAGACACTCTGCAATAAACTGACACGCAATATGAGTCAAATGGAATGGCATGAGTGGGTATCGCCCGAGATCAAATATCAGAAGCAATGCCCTGATTTGCCAGTTCATGAAGACAAAGCTTCCTCGAATGAAACATCATAGAATTTATCTTAGAATCTGTTCAAAGTTTTTTGTTTAACGGAAAAAATACGATATTTGCAGGATGAGAGCACGTTATCCAAGTGATATTAGTCGCGAACAGTTCCAGCAGATGCGCCCGCCACTGGAAAGCGTACAAGAAGATCTGTCCGCGTCAAACCGATTGCTACGAAGTATTTTGTGTAATATGGTACCCACTCGAGAGTGGGTACCAGGCAAATTTCCGAAGTGGCGTACGCTCCATTCCCATAGGAGTGAGTTTGCCGGCGCAGGCACTTAGAGAAATCAGGTTAGTGAGGCCAGTATGATTCTATTTTTGATTTAGAAATGGAATTAGGAGTTGTCAAGTAGCCTCTGTCATGATTTCCTCACCATAACAATAGTATGAATTGTTCAATCCCATCACTATTTTCAGAACTTAAGATTCTATCCATAAACCCATCCAGGCACTGTTTTCTGCGGCCAGCACGGTTTCACATTCTTTTACCCAATCGGTTGATGTTGCTTTATCGATCTGCGTTTTTAGCCTGATGTTTTCAAGCCGATTGGCTGTTGCACGGTATATCGGAATCAGTTTGTCAAAGCGAGTTGCTTCCAGATGCGATACCACGACACCACCTAGCGTGGTTAGCACAGCGGTAATGGCTGCCAGATCAATATTCAGAAGGGGGGATGCGGCAAGTGCAGCAATAATGGCAGCGATGAGTGAAAGCATCCATTCCAGAGTATGCAATCGTTGGGAGTAGGTGTTATATCGTGTCGATCGATCGCGGTAATACTTGATTTGCTTCTCGACCCGTTGCTCCATATATTCATTTAGGCTGAGGTCCTGCCTGGGGCAACTTCCCAAACCCTTGGCTGTCTGCTCAAAAAGAAGCAGATCATTTACCTTATTTTCAATCTCACCCTTCTGATCCAGCAGAATTTTATCGCGTGTTTGAGGATCATGGTATGGGGCAGTCTGGGTAGCGTAGAGAAAAGCCTCTCTTTTTAATGCTTCCGACGCGATGCGTACACGCGAGTGGCGGTCAAGGACATCTTTGTTCAGCCATCTTGCCGTGATAAACGTGACAAATGCAAGACTGATCGCACTGAGTACAGCCAGATAATTGGCAATGCCGGGGTTAATTTGCTGGACTGCGAATGCGGCAAACAAAGCACCCAGGAATGAAGCGATAAAAGTTGAATAACGTGCGCGATCGGTGGCTGATTTTAGGGCATTCGCTGTTTCTGACCAGATTGCCTGACGGTCAGCTACGCATTCCAAGATGGACATCATAAAGCCTCTCTTTCTTCCGAACAGTTGTAAACAGGCACTACCGGCGCTAAATAACTTCCTAGCTATTCAATTGTAATACGATAATGTATTGTGACGTTGTTTTAAAGTGAGCTTTCGCATAAAACAGGTGAAAAAATATTTAATCGTTAAAAGTGCTTGCAGATGGCGATCACGCTTATTACAGTGTACTTAAAATCGATATCTGGTATTCGCTGCAACAGGTGAAGCCGCTCGTTTGGGTGGCATTGAACGATCCTAATCAGTTATTTACATAAAAGGTGTTGCCATGAATCCTTATTGTTTCGTTATCACCTCGTTCGGTAAGAAAGAAAACCTCAATGACCTGAGGTCGAAACAGTTGGCGGGGCAGAATGATCCCGTGCAGAAGATTGATTTCGATAAAATCTACGATGATCTGATCAAACCTGCCATTATTAAAGCGGACCTGGAGCCCTTAATAGAAAGAGAAGAAAAGGGCTTCGGGTCTATTCACAAGACGATGTATGAAAAAATCATTTTATGTGAATTCTGCATCGCAGATCTGACTAATTTGAATCCGAACGCCTTTTATGAGCTCGGTATGCGTTATGCGGTTAAACCGTTTACCACGATTCCGATTATCGCCTCCTCTCATTTTCCGCTGCCTTTCGACATTGGTTCTAACCGTACCTTTCCCTACCAGGTGGACAAGGATTTTAATCTGTCTGATAAAGAAAATGACATAAACAAGCTGGCGGATATCCTGCAGCATGCCAAGAAGAACAGGTCAACCGACAGTCCGCTATATGACATGATCAATGGTATTGCTTTCCAAAATGCAGTGGCCCATGAAAAGACGGATATTTTCAGGGAGAGGGTCAAATACGATGAAGCAATTAAAAAGGAATTGGCCTATGCCCGTAATTTAACAAATGATGACCCGAGCAAGATCAAATCGTTACGAATTGAGGCTATTAATCGGGTGATTGATAAATATAAGCCGCTTGAAAACATGGAAACAGCCGTATTGATTGATATCATGATTTCCTACCGGAACATTGAGGCCTTCAATGAAATGTATGACTTTATTAAACAATTACCCCGCTATGTGTTTGAAACCGTGATGGTGCAGGAACAATATGCCTTTGTTCTCAACCGCAACGCTGGCAAAGCAAGATCCGTTGATGAAGTGATGATACAGGAAGCTGAATCAGTTCTGAGAAAGCTGGAACAGGAAGGGAAGGCGAGTAGTGAATCTTATGGCATTTGGGGAAGAATACACAAAGACAAGTTTGAAAGGGCCTACAAAGCCGGCAATATCAATGAGGCTAAATTCTATCTAAAGAACGCCTTAAAGTATTATGAAAAGGGATTTGAGTCTGACCCGCGTGATGCCTATCCGGGTATCAATTATGTCACTTGCCTGGAATTGCTGGGAGAAAGGGAAAAAGCGCTGCGTTTAGCGCCTGCGGTAGAGTATGCCGTATGTGCCAAGATGAAACGAAAGACACCTGATTACTGGGACTATGCAACCTTACTCGAATTGGCGGTGATCGAAACTAGATATTCCGAGGCGGAGACATTTTTTTATGACGCTAAACCTATGGCAAGCGAAAGCTGGATGTTTGGTACCACAAAGGACAATCTGAAGAAAATCCTCAATTTCAGAAAAGCACGAAATGAAAATACCGATGAGTTGGAGAAAATTATAAACTTATTCGGTTAGCCAGCAGAGGTTTGCTAGCCTTGTAAAGTATTATATCGCTGACAAGAATAAAACTCTGTCCAATAATATAAAGCGCACTTCAATATACATACGTCCTTGAGGTTCAAGGGCGTATGTAGTGGCATCATTTGGTTTATGGCTTTAGTTTTAACAATCGATCCAGTCTACCTCGGGCTAGAAACCATCGATCAACCAAGTAGAGGTGGATGTGGCCAAAATATAGCCTATGGCAGCAATGGCAAATTTAAGTAAGGCGCTTTTCGCTTCGTCCCCTGGGCTTAGCCAGCGGGATATCGGTAGAAGAAAGCCAATGAGTGCCATAATACTCAAGGTAATCAAAGCCCCCACTGAAAATGCCGGAATAACCGTTGTATCCCAAGCCAGCACTATCAGAATACCCAAACCCACCAGGACAAGCATCCCAGTGAGTGCAGCCAGAATCTTGTAAACCAGTATCAAATCCCATGCTTTAAAGAAAAGCTTGCGTGCGACATGCAATTGCAAATTTAGATCTTTGCTTTGAGCATTAGTATCTGGTTGCAGTGCAAGGAGGGGTTCCAACGGCCTGAATGACCACTCTACTTCAGCCGCGTCAATCTGATAGCTACCCCAAGTGCCGTGATTGCCCTCTTTGCGGTGTTGTTCCTGCAGCAATTCAAATTCGCGCTTGGCGATTCGGTAGCCGCTCGCCATCAATGCATACGCTTCGACTTCAGTAAACACATCCAGATCAGTACGCATGCCGGCAATCTTTTTTTGTAATTCCCGATCCACCCCATAGGAAGTTACGTTGCTTACTGGTTTTGCTGGTATCTGCGGATCCTGGCAGTTAACCCAGTCTAGCGGGGCCGTTTCCAGTTCTTTCTTTGTGTGGACAAAAAACAAACCATTTAAAGCATGACTATCCAGGCGATTGAGTAAATCCAGATATTCAGCTTCTCGCACCCGGTCCTGCAGAATACGGTTAGCGCGTAAAACTGCACCTACAGGCGTATCGGATGGGTTATGAACATCATTCATCTGTCCACTTGCATCACTGCATAAAATACGAGTACAACCTTCATCGAGCAGACCAGCTACACCCTGGTTATCATGCACGCCACCATCCACAAGTCGAACAATGCGATCTCGGTAAAGGCCGGAGATAGTGAGAGGTTCAAGCAAACCCGGCACACAAGCCGATGCAGCGACGGCATAGCCTAGGCGGTATTTTTGCAAATCTTCAGGTGCATCTTCGTAATACATACGCCGATAGCGCTCGTTGGCATCAATTTCTTCCTCGATCAAGCTAGGTGGCTCGCCCATCGAGCGGGCAGTAAACTGCCAGTTGTGACCGGAATTGAGGGAGGTGCTGTTAAGGACTAATACGGGAACTTTGGCGCGTCGTAACCAGTTGGAAAATTTCGGTTTAAATGAGGCTGCATCGGATTCGTCCTTTGGCTGCACCAACAATTCAGCCATCGTTCGTGGTGAGTCATAAGCATGGCCATCGTTTACTTTCTGATAAAGCTCGGATTCATACAGCTCACCGAGCCGATGACTGCGTGAGTAGTGTTTTTTGCGAAAAAGGACATCCAGATTATCCTTCAGCCTTGCGAAAGTTTTCATTCTGATATTGGTCTGGACACTTTCCAGAAATTTTTCTTGAATTCTTCGGATGATATCGATGTAATCCTCGCGCGTAATTTCATTGTCTAATTTGGTTTGCAGCAAATTTTGCACTTCAAGGTAATAATATACGCCAAGAATGCTGCCGCCAGACACAGTAGACAAAGCCTCCACGCTGCGCAGGGCGTCGATTTCCGCTAACCGTGCCATCACGCCTAAATCGAAAAAGGAGGCACGGAACCCTCCGCCCGAGAGCGCGAGCTCAACTTTACCGGTGCCTGTTGCAAATGCCCGCAATGCGTTTTCTTTACCTACCACCACAGAGAGCGCTTACCAGGCTGGATGCCAAGCAGCGGGATTGTCTGTTTCTTGAGGGATAGCGCTCCCTTGCAGATTTGTGATTTGCAGCAGTTGGAGAAATAAGGTTTGTTGTTGCCAGGGGTCAGGTTTGGTTTCATTTGCCTTGGAAAGCCATTCACCGGCTTTCGCATAATCCTGCATGCCAAAATATGCTTCAGCCAGCGTAACTTGATACTAGAAGAGATTTTCTTTATCTAGGTTTTGATCTTCAGCTAGCTGTGTGGATATTAGCTCAGCAATTTGCTGCCGTAATTCTGTTGCTTCTTTTTGCAAACGCTTTGCTTCATTTAACGAAGTACCGCTGCGTTGTGCAATGAGTCTAGCTCGATTTGCCAGCACATCCAGAATAAATGCGGCATTGATGCCGCCATATCCCATATCCTGTTGTCGGTTGCGCTCAAAAGCAGCGCGGTAAAAAGACAGAGATTCATGCAAATCCTCTAATTGGCCAAATTGCTGCCATTTGCGTTTGTATATGGCACCTCCCACACCCAGGGTTTCCGCATTCTTGTTGTTAGGGTCGCGCAAACCAATTTCTTCCAACAGAACCAGAGCTTGATCCAGACGCGTCCTAGGGGGAGTTCCTCGTTTTTATAGAGGCACTGAGCTTGTTGCTGGATGATCCAAACCTCATTCTGGGCAGTATTTTCTTGCCACCACACTTTTTCTGCTCCATCTGCTTGTTGGCTGCTTTCCTGCTGACGCAATATGCGTTGTTTATCCCGCGCCAGATTTAATAATTTACTTGCCCCATAGAATGCTGAGTGTTTTTTCAGGGTTTTGACATACTGTTTGACTTGCTGAATATCATCGGGGCACCCCTGTTTTTGGATTCTTTTTGTATTTCTGTAACGACCAATTCCTGCATCTGCTCAGATTGATGTGCCATGAGATTCCCCTTTCACTTTTTGCTTATGCCAGATTTTTGAATAGCCGACAGCAAGATTAACCGATAATATTAGTTGTGCGAGGTGGATATCTAGCGTTCAGCCAACTGTACATTCCAAATTCTGATTAAATTACATTGAACCATGATCAAATGTGTTTTTCCAAAGTGTTATAGCAATAACAAACTGCAGGGGCTCTGGATCAGCCCTGTTTTGTCAACCCAACAGGGATAGCTGGGAGCAAAGTAGCGTATCTTTACCGCACAAAACTGGCGTCGGATTCATGAATATTGTATCGAATGTTTTTTGCCGGTGCATTACTCAGATATGGATAGTAATTACCGGATGGGAGGCAACTGGAATAGATTATGTTAAGTATTCGTGCACATTCTTGGCTTAACCGCTTACAAACTCTTCTGTTAGTTTGTTTGTTGCTGGGTGTTTTTATTCTCGCTGGCTGGTTATTATTTGGCGAAAATGGTTTATGGATAATTGCTCTGATCAGTGTGATCATCGTGTTGATGGAACCTGCATTAGGTTCGCGATTGACGTTGGCACTCTACCGTGCCCGTCCCATTGCACGCCACGAAGCGCCGGAATTATGGCAAATCATGACGTTTCTCGCAGTACGCGCTGAATTGAATAATGTGCCCACGCTATACTATGTTGCAAGCCCCATGGTCAATGCATTCACAGTCGGTAGTCGGCAGCAGGCTGCTATCGCGCTTACTGATGGTTTGTTGCGTCATTTGTCGACACGAGAACTTGCTGCTGTGCTGGCGCATGAAACTGCTCACGTTGCAAATGGCGACCTTTTAGTGATGGGTTTAGCAGATTATATTAGTCGTCTGACAAGCATATTGTCACTGATTGGCCAGATACTGTTATTTTTGGCGCTACCTTCTATACTATTCGGTTACGCAACCATTAACTGGGCTATGCTGCTTCTGCTACTTTTCTCACCCCATTTGGTTGTGCTATTGCAACTGGGGCTTTCGCGGGTACGGGAATTTAACGCTGATCTGAAGGCGAGCGAACTTACCAAAGATCCCGAAGCGCTAGCATTGGCGCTTGCCAAGATCGAACGAGTCAGTCAGTCCTGGCGTTCCTTATTGTTTCCTGGCTGGGGCAATCCTCAACCTTCCTGGCTCAGAACACATCCCGCGACGGAAGAACGCATTAAGCGTTTACTGTTACTTCGCGCTACTCCCACTATTCAGTGGCCTGCTCAGCCCATTTCATTTACATCGCATGGGCGGGTACGTTCTTCACCGCGCTGGTATTTTGGTGGCTTCTGGCGTTAGCACAGTGCCAAGTTTACGCGCCTGGCTGGAGAATGACGTCGGTCTCTCTTGTTTTACCATCGCGCATGATGGTCAGCTGCACTCGATCGCCCACGTTGAAATCATCTACCATTGCTAACAGCTTAGAGACGGAATCTACCTGCTTACCTTGTATGGCTACGATCACATCTTTCGGAATAATGCCGCCATCCGGCGTTAAGGTGGCGCCTTTCAAGCCCGCTTTATCAGCTGCTGAATCAGGGGTTACACGAAACACGACTACTCCCTCAATATTCAGCATGGCTGTAACACGTGCGTTGAGGCGTTCATCGACTTCAATGCCCAGTGTCGGGCGTATGTATTTACCCTTGGCGATGAGTTGGGGTACCACACGCATCATAGTGTCGACCGGCACAGCGAAGCCGATACCAACAGATGCTCCACTTGGACTATAGATTGCTGTGTTAATGCCAATCAGACGCCCGGCTGAATCCAGCAGAGGTCCGCCCGAATTTCCAGGGTTGATAGCTGCATCGGTCTGAATTAAATGTTGAATGGAAGTGGTACCGCTTTCGCTAGGGAGCGAGCGATCCAGTGCAGAGATAATACCTGTGGTCAATGTCCAGTCGAGTCCGAAAGGATTACCAATGGCAAAGACTTTTTGTCCTACTTTTAAATCATGACTGGTGCCTATTGGAACAGGAGGAGGGCGTTTAAAGCCTATACCGATTCTTAAGACGGCTATATCATGTGCTGGACTCACACCTACCAGCGCAGCTTTATAATCACGCCCATCAGCCAGCTTAACCGTTGCTTCACTGGAACCCTCAATCACATGGAAATTAGTAACGACATGACCAGCATCATCCCAGATAAAGCCCGAGCCTGTACCTCTAGGAATGGCAAAAATATTGCGTGTCCAAATATCTTGAACTAGCCTGGATGTTGAGATAAATACCACCGAGTCACGGGATTTTTCGAAAAGCTCAATAGTTGCACGTTCGTCTGCGGCAAGGTCGCCGCGTGCAGTCACCGTGCGAACACTACTATATTCAGGTGTGAAAAGTGACTCGATCATGGGCAGCGACTGCCATAGCAGCATCAAGATAATAACAGCCAACGTCAACGCTGCCAGTCGACGCACAAAGAAATCAGAACCTGGAGGGCGAGGAGGGATCGGGCGCATAATTGATTTCTCTTAGTAATGAAAATGATTTATGACTGAGATAAGACCTGGGACACTACATTCTAGTAAGAAAGCTTACAGCTGAACAGTGAAAATAGTCTTATAAAAATTGAAAAAAAACTATGGTTGCACGATTAGCTATAAGTCTATGACATGTCTTCTCATTTTTTGGTATATTGAGCAAATAGCAGCGAGTTCTTATCTGGCGATATCTGATTTTGCTAGGTATTTTTACTTTTTAAAATAAATTTTATAGACAGTACGCCATGCCATATTCGATTATGATCTCATTATTTGTCATCCTGACATTCCCAGCACTCCTGTATGCTGACAGCAATAAGGAGGTGACGGGCTTGTGGTTAAGCAAAAAAAAGGACGTTGCCGTGCGATTAGAGTATTGCGATAATGAGAATTTGTGCGGCCACATTGCCTGGCTCAGCCCTGAAGCCAATACAGAAAATCCGACACTCTGTGGTACTAAAGTATTGTGGAATATGCGATCAAAAAAGGGTGACCCTACTGAATGGGTAGGAGGTACCCTTTACAAAGCGGATGAAAATAAATATTACAGTGCCAATTTACGTCTGACAGATGAAAATACTATCAATCTACGTGCTTATATCGGTATTCCGATGATTGGCAAGACTAAAAGCTTGACCCGCACAACAGAAAGCACGCATCCACCTTGTCATTTATCGGCTAAAGATTAAGTTATTATTCAATCCTTATCAGGCAGTAAAGTTGATTATTCCATTTCCGAATCAAACGTGACGCGAAGGCGAATCGCAGAAAGTATCAATCATACGGTAAGGTGAAGCCGACAAAGTCAGTTTTGATTGAGAAATGGAGTAAAGAATCTCTCAGCAAAAATTAGAGCTAATCAGTTGATTTTCAATGGCTAAGTAAACTCTGTCTCTTCCGGCATTTTTAGCCGCATACAGGGCTCTATCTGCTGCTTTTACCAGCTGTTCGTCACTTTTCATCCCTGCATCTTTTAAGGCAATGCCGATACTGATAGAAATCTGAATACGGGTTTCATCAATATTGATTTCTTGCATTTTTACATGCTGACGTAGCCTTTCTGCGAGAGGAAAAGCAGATTTCGCATCGGTGCAGCCATTCGGACAAATCATCAAAAACTCTTCTCCTCCTATACGGCAAAAAATTTCTCCCTTACGGGTAATATTTCGGATGGAAGTAGCCACTTCTTTGAGTACCCTATCACCGATGGCATGACCATAGGTATCATTGATTTTTTTGAAATGATCAATGTCGATCAGCATGACTGCGATGGATTGACCAGAACGGTTAGCGCTATTCCAGGCTCCAGTTAATGCTTTCATGCCAGCACGACGATTAGGTATGCCGGTCAGCATATCGGTTAATGCATCATGCTTGAGCTTATGGTTAGTGACAGCCAATTCAGCGGCAAAACGTTTGAGATGAAGTTGGTCACGTTCCCAAGCCTCTTGTAGTTTTCTATAATGCCAGGCAGCATGTAATCTGGCACGAAAGGCGGGAACATTGACGGGTTTTGTCATATAATCATTAACCCCGGCTTCAAAAGCCTCTACAATTTTCTTATCATCTTCGTAGCCCGTAAGCATGATGATGTACATATTTTGACCCCAGGCTGTAGTGCGTAAGGCTCGAGTTAGTGCCAGACCGTCCATGACTGGCATAGCCCAGTCTGTTACGATAATATGAGGCATGATATCCATGGCTAGTGATAATGCCTGTTTGCCATTAGTGGCTGAGAATACAGTGTAACCCAGCATATCGGCCAGCACCTCTTCAGCCGTTTCCAGACCGAATGGATCATCCTCAACTAAAAGTACCTTCCAAGGAGCATCGCTCGTTGTCATTTCCAGGTAGGGTACAGAAGCGCTGAGCATATTATGGAAAGACGGGAGATTGATGGTTTCTATCTGAAGTATTTTTCCATAAGCATGCCATTCCTGAGTAATCTGGTCTATAAGGTTGCCAAATGATTCTGTGTCAAGACCAATTTTTCCACTGAGTAACATAAGCTCAGAAATTCGAACAGTACGCTCTGATTCTGAAGCTAGTCCAAAATCAGCGATTTGTTTAGCTAAATGTATCAGGTTCACGAGTTGAAATGGATAAGAACCTTCAGAAAAACCCGACTCTGCGGGTACTTCATGGTAATAAACCGCTTCTACTAAAATCTTGGGAAGGCCAAAATCACTCAACAGGGTTGCGGTTAATTCGTTGTGATCTGTCTGCAAATACTGCTGCTCAAGTGTAGCCAGAGAAATACTCGAGTTTTGTTTTTGCTTGATTATTAATGCAGCATATTTATCTGGATGAGTGGTAGCCAATGCTAAACACCCGATACGTGCCATTAAACCACAAGCAAATAGCTCATCTTGTGTGCAAATTCGAGCTGTTTTACCTAATTCCTGCATAGCAAGCGCCATTAACAGCGAATGTGACCAAAATTCTTGATAATCAAACCCATTAGCAGAACCACTTCGAAATTGATCTATTAGTGAAAATCCTATGGCTAATTGCTTGATAACGGGTATACCCACAAGAGAGACCGCCTCTGATAGGGAAGTAACAACATGGGTAGCCTGGTTTGATACATTAACTAGATGAATAAGGTAACTGCAGAGCACTGGATCAGTTTGAATGAGCCTGGCAATTTCACTGTTTGTCGCATCTTTTTGATGGCAAGCTTTTAATAATGCCTGTGTGGTTCCCTTGAAACTGAGAAGTGATGAGCTAAATTTTAACTCATCACTATCAGCTATTCTCATAGCATGATTCATTTGATTCCTTATATAGCTGTTACGGTGAAATCAAGATTTTCTGGCCGAGTAGTGATTGCTCGAATAATAGTAAGATGAGCTTAATCATCAAGCAAACTATCTGTAATATTCTGATGAATCTTGATATTACTAAAGTATTACTAAGGAAGATATTGTAAATATTTCATGAAATTATGATATATATCAAAATAAGCTTATGCAATCTGGTTTATAATATGACCGCGATATATTTAATTATATAAAGCATTATCCAATTTAAGTATACTATGATAAATAATTATCAAATCGATAATTCGATGGCAAATTAGACTTTATTTAATTATTTTGGTAACACATCCAAATAAATCAATTTATATTAAGTTCATTTCTATAATTAAATTCAATAAGTTATGATTAGCGTGGTATGAGATTCATAAATTAACACATAGCGGCATAAGAGACCTGGGTGGGGAAAACTCAATTCGAAAGAGAGTTATTCTGAGGTAACAGGTTTAAAGGGCGGAATAAAAATTGGTTGATAATCGACTGACAGGATATCGAGTCTCTCGGTGCCGGCAGGTGTGAGCAGAGTAACAGTATCACCTTCCCGCGCAGAAATCAGCGCGCGCGCTGCAGGAGAGATCCAGCTGATATAGCCGCTCAAGGGATCGGTTTCATCCATTCCGACAATAGAAACAGTTTTTTCATGGCCGTTTTGATCAGCATAGCAGACAGTTGCACCAAAAAAGATGCGTGAGGGATCTTCACGTGGTGCTGTCGGATCGATGATTTCAGCCATATCCAGCCGTTTGGATAGAAAGCGTAGCCGCTTGTCTATTTCACGCAAACGTTTCTTCCCGTAGAGATAGTCGCCATTTTCAGAGCGGTCTCCATTGCCAGCGGCCCATGCCACCATTGCAGTCACATCGGGTCGTTCTTTATTAAGCAGCCATAAATATTCTTCTTTCAGACGAGCATAACCACCTGGAGTAATATAGTTTTTGCTAGCAGGCGGGAGTGGCGAAAGAAATGCTTCTTCATCAAACTCGTCAGCTGTATCCGTTTCTTTGACAAATGCTTTGCTCATGTAAGTATTGCTCTGTTTCAACGAATTATTTACAGCGAAATTCAGCAGACATGGCATGGGCTTGTAATCCCTCGCCTCTGGCCAGAGTAGCCGCAATCGCACCCAGTGTAGAGGCGCTTTGCGGGGATACCTGGATCAGACTGGTGCGTTTCTGAAAGTCGTAAACACCCAAGGGTGAAGAAAAACGCGCCGTGCCGGAAGTCGGCAACACGTGATTGGGCCCGGCACAATAATCACCCAGTGCTTCACAAGTATGATGTCCCATAAAAATTGCACCGGCGTGTTTCAATTTGTCAATCCACTGCTCTGGATTGGATACGGATAACTCCAGATGCTCGGGGGCAATCCGGTTGGCGATGAGGCAGGCTTCCTCTAAATCGCGTACCTTGATCAAGGCTCCCCGTGCTTCCAGTGAGGCGCGAATGACCTCTTTTCGAGGCATGGCTTCAAGCTGCCGGGTGATGCTTGCCGCCACTGCATCAAGAAAATCTTGTTCAGGGCAAAGCAATATGGCTTGCGCCTGTTCATCGTGCTCGGCCTGGGAAAATAAATCCATGGCGATCCAATCGGGCTCAATATTGCCATCACAAATCACCAGTATTTCTGAAGGGCCCGCGACCATATCGATACCCACCAGACCGAACACAAAGCGTTTGGCTGCTGCTACATAAGCATTGCCAGGTCCTACGATTTTATCGACTTTAGGTATAGTCGCTGTACCATAAGCCAAGGCACCGATTGCCTGAGCGCCTCCTATGGTAAAAATACGATCGACTGCAGCAATGGCTGCGGCAGCAAGCACCAGGTCATTTTTTTCACCATGGGGTGTGGGAACGACCATAATCAGCTCGTTAACACCCGCCACCTTGGCCGGAATAGCATTCATCAGCACAGAGGAGGGATAGGAAGCTTTGCCGCCAGGTACATATAGTCCTACGCGATCGAGTGCAGTGATTTTCTGCCCCAGCAAGGTGCCATCTGGCTCAGTATAGTGCCAGGATTGTGATAATTGTCTTTCATGATAGAGACGTATGCGCCGTGCAGCTTGTTCCAGTGCCTCTCTTTCGGCGGTTTGAAGCCGCTGTAAAGCGTGTTGCCAGACGTTTTTAGGCAGTTCAATCTCGCTAATCGAGGAGAGCTCTAAATGATCAAAGCGACGAGTATAATCAAGTAATGCATCATCTCCACGCTTTTTGATATCGGTCAGGATATGGTTGACTGTGTTATTAACGGTTTCATCCTGCGTGCTTTCAAAAGCCAATAAAGCGTGCAGGGCTTCATCAAATGTAGCATCGGTGGAAGACAATCGATTGAGTTTTATCATATCACTATGGACTCTGAAGAATAATGGCAGTAGGCAACGAGGATACAAGCATCCCTGCCTCTGCTTTAAACGGTTTTAATGGCTGTTTTAAATGCTTCAAGCAGCGGTTGAATCGCTTCACGCTTTAGTTTGAGCGCTGCCTGATTAATGATCAATCGTGCTGAAATGGTCAGGATCTCTTCCACCGCTTTCAAGTGATTGGCTTTCAAGGTGTTACCGCTCGACACGAGATCGACAATGGCATCTGCCAGACCGACCAACGGCGCAAGCTCCATTGAACCATATAATTTGATGAGGTCGACATGCATGCCCTTCTCAGCAAAATGATCGCGCGCAGTTTTGAGATATTTAGTGGCAACCCTTAAGCGGGCACCTTGAAAAACTGCTGATTCATAATCGAAATCCTCAGGTACGGCGACCATCATGCGACAGCGGGCAATCTGTAAATCGAGCGGCTGATAAAGACCCGCGCCACCATGCTCCAACATGACATCTTTCCCGGCAACACCCAGATCAGCTGCGCCATAATGCACATAAGTCGGTACATCCGAGGCGCGTACCATGATAAGACGCACCTTCGGATTATTGGTTGCAATGATCAGTTTCCGTGAGGTGTCGGGATCGTCCTGTGCGACGATCCCGGCTGCTTTCAGAAAAGGCGCGGTATCCTCGAAAATACGCCCTTTTGAAAGTGCAATGGTAATATTTGTCATAAATCCGAGAAATTAACGCAGGTTTGAAGCAGCAAATTCCCAATTGATGAGTTTATCGAGAATTGTATTGACATAATCAGGCCGTCGATTTTGATAGTCGAGATAATAGGCATGCTCCCAAACATCAATAGTCAGCAAAGGTCTGCTATTTTTGGTAAGGGGCGAATCTGCATTGCCCGTTTTGAGAATAGCCAGTTTATCTCCTTCCTGCACCAGCCAAGCCCAGCCACTGCCAAATTGCGTGACGGCGGCATTGGCAAATTCCTTTTTACAGGCGTCCACGCTATCAAATGAGGCTTCAATTTTTTGTTTCAAACTGGCAGGAGGCTCGCCACCACCTTTAGGGATGAGACTATGCCAATAAAACATATGATTCCAGACTTGAGCAGCATTATTGAAAATACCTGCTTTATCTGCCTGACCTGCAGTGGCAGTGATGATATTTTCCAGTGATTGTCCAGCCAATGCATTATTATCTGCTAGCAATTTGTTCAAATTATCAACGTACGCTTTGTGATGCTTGCCATAGTGGAAGCTCATGGTATGGGCAGAAATAACCGGTTCCAGTGCATTATCTGCATAGGGGAGGGGAGCAAGGACATAAGTGTTACCGGATTGTGCAGCTTTAGAAAAATTTTCCAGATTAGTGCTCATTTTTCTTCCTTTAAAAATGAAATTGAACAAAGAAGCTATTGGCATATGATTAATAATCGATCAAGAAAAAATATTATCCGAAGTTAAATTACTTGGGGTTATTTTTTGCTTCTGTAGTTTCTGTCGTAAATGTCACCTGATTGTACCCGGCAAGCCGAGCAGCTTCCATGACCTTTATCACCGATTGATGGGCGGCCTTTGCATCTGCAGTAATAATGATAACTGGATTTTTCTCATCCTTGGCGGCAGATTGCAATTCATTGCGTAATCCCTCAGTGTTAGAAAAGGTTATGGGTATCCGATTGATGGTGTAGTTACCTGTTGCGCTTACGGTCACATCAATGGTATGAGGTCGTTCGCTTTGTTTAGCAACTTCCGTAGTGGTTGTTTCTGGCAGCGTAATCTCGAGATCGGCATATTTCGAGTAAGTCGTGGTAATCACCAGAAAAATCAGGATGACCAGTAGGACATCGATCATCGGAACAAGATTGATCTCCGGCTCTTCTTTTTTTTGACCCCGCTGAAAATTCATAGAGTTGCTTGCCAGTTAATAGGTGCTAAAGCGTGAGATTACCACAAGATGTGGAATAAACTGTTAAACATCCAGCTTCAAAATCAAATTCTAGTTTATTATTACCACTTTCGTCATTATTTAAGATTGTTAATCCAGTATTCCGTTCTGAATGGATAATCCATTAGTCAGTATTGTCATGGGCAGTAGCAGTGATTGGAACGTCATGCAACAGGCTGCCCGGATCCTCAAAGATTTTGATATCCCGCACGAAACCTTGATCGTGTCAGCGCATCGAACACCAGATCGTATGTTTAAATTTGCAGCTACAGCAATAGAACGAGGTATCCGATGCATTATTGCAGGGGCAGGGGGGGCGGCGCATTTACCTGGCATGATCGCGGCCAAAACCACTTTGCCGGTACTCGGAGTGCCAGTGACTTCCAAGCACTTGCAAGGAGTGGATTCGCTACTTTCCATTGTGCAGATGCCAAAGGGAGTGCCCGTTGCCACTTTTGCCATTGGTGAAGCAGGCGCAGCCAATGCCGGGCTTTTTGCTGTTGCATTACTGGCGATGGGAGACAGCACACTGGTCAAGCGCCTTGAATCATTTCGAGCAGCGCAAGCAGATTCAGTGGCTGCCATGACTTTGCCTGAATCATGAGTAGTATTATTCCCGGAGCAATGCTGGGCTTGCTGGGCGGTGGCCAGCTTGGACGCATGTTTACCATGGCAGCACAAAGTATGGGCTATCGCGTAACGGTTTTGGATCCTGCTGAAGGCAGCCCTGCTGGCAGTATCGCTGAACGGCATTTATGCGCGGACTATCATGATGTGACTGCTTTACATGAACTCAGTACTACCTGTGCAGGCGTCACCACGGAATTTGAAAATGTGCCTGCGGACGTACTGCGGTTTCTGGAACAACATTGTGTCGTGAGTCCCCCTGCGACAAGTGTTTCTATCGCACAAAACCGCCTGCTGGAAAAACAGTTTCTAGCAGCCAATGGTTTTTCGGTTGCGCCCTTTTTAGCGATTCAAAATAAGGATGATTTGTCGGCTGCAATCGATGCGCTATTTTTTCCTGGCATCCTTAAAGTCAGCCAGTTCGGTTATGATGGCAAAGGGCAGGTAAGAATCCATACTTCTCATGAATTATCGGATGCTTTCACTTACTTGCAACAGCAGCCTTGTGTGCTGGAGCAATTGTTACCCCTTGCATGTGAGATTTCCGTGATTGTTGCGCGTGACTTTGATGGTGAGATCAGCCTGTTTCCAGTAGCTGAGAATCAGCATATGCATGGCATTCTCGATATGAGTATTGTTCCTGCCAGGATACCAGAAGGCATTGTGCAACACGCCAAAAAAATAGCCACTGAGGTAGCGATTAAACTGGATTACCGCGGGGTGCTCTGCATCGAGTTCTTTGTGCTTACCGACGGGCGGTTATTTATCAATGAAATTGCGCCCCGTCCGCACAATAGTGGCCACTATACCCTGGATGCCTGTATTACTTCGCAATTCGAGCAGCAAGCTCGGATATTGTGCCGCCTGCCACAAGGAAGTACTGCGCTGCACACGCCGGTCGTGATGGTGAATTTGCTGGGTGATCTGTGGCAATCAGGAGAACCGGATTGGAATAAGGTATTAAGCAATCCCAATGCCAAACTCCATTTATACGGCAAACATGAAGCGAGGCCGGGCAGAAAAATGGGGCATTTTACGGTGCTCGCTGATACGGTTGAACAGGCTTTGCAGCAAGCAGAAGCGATCAAGGTATCGTTAAAAAATTGCTAAATTATTATTGAAGAATTTAATTAAAATTGATCCATGACTCATACCATTGCCCTGTTTGAAACTAACCTGAAAAGCTTGCCTTTGCTGCATCGGGGCAAAGTGCGTGATATTTATGCAGTTGATGAGAATAATTTATTGATTGTTCAGACCGATCGTCTGTCAGCATTCGATGTGATATTGCCAACACCGGTCCCTGGCAAAGGTAAGGTCTTGACGAAATTATCCAATTTCTGGTTCAAAAAGCTGCATCACATCCTGCCTAATCATTTAACCGACATTTCGCCTGAATCTGTGGTAGCACCTGAAGAGCGCGAGCAGGTGATCGACCGCGCCTTTGTTGTCAAACGATTAAAGCCGTTGCCGATCGAGGCAATCGTGCGCGGTTATATTGTCGGTTCAGGTTGGAAAGATTATCAGCGAACAGGAGCCATCAGCGGCATTATGTTACCGCAAAATTTACAGGAAGCAGAAAAACTACCAACAGGCGCTATTTTTACGCCTTCTACCAAGGCAGTGGCAGGGGCCCATGATGAAAATATTTCATTTGAGCAATGTGAACAGTTAATGGGGCAAGCGCTTGCTCAAGAAGTGCGCAGCAAAACAATCGCACTGTATACTGAAGCCGCCGATTATGCCGCTACCCGCGGCGTGATCATCGCTGATACCAAATTCGAATTTGGCCAGGATGGGGCAGGCAATCTCTACCTGATCGATGAGGTGTTGACCCCAGATTCATCACGTTTCTGGCCGGCCGATCAATACCAGCCTGGGAAAAATCCACCAAGTTATGATAAGCAATTCATTCGTGACTGGCTGGAGCAGCTCAAGTGGAATAAGCAGCCTCCTGCACCTGCTATTCCTGAGGACATTCTTACCCAAACGATAGAGCGATATGAGGAAGCGTTATATCGATTAACCAAGTAAAACTTACTAATCCTAAAACAGATTGAACAGCATTTTAGTGCCCAGGAAATAAAGCAGTATCACAAATATTTTTCTAAGCGTGGCTGTTTTCATCTTATGCGTAATTTTAGCTCCGAGTGGAGCAGTCAGCATGCTGGCTGCCGCAATCCAGCCGAGTGCGGGCAGATACACATAACCCAAGCTATAGTCGGGTAGCGGCTGCGTCAGCAACAAGCCATTAATGATGTAACCCATAGTGCCTGCTAATGCGATCGGAAAACCTACTGCAGCCGATGTGCCAATCGCGTATTGCAGCTTGACATTACACATGGAAAGAAAAGGCACCGTCAGCAGACCTCCGCCAATCGCGACCAGGCTGGAAAGTGCGCCGATCAGACTACCTGCTGCCACCATACCAAATTTACCAGGTAGAGCATGACGGGAAGTGGGTGTAATGTTAAGCCACATTTGTGTTGCGGCATAATAAATGAAGATGACGAAGATGATACCTAATGCCTGAGTGGACAGTTGTCCAGCAAGCGTAGAGCCTGTCATGGTTCCCAAGATAATGCCCGGCGCCAGATACTTGACGACCCACCAGTTAACCGCCCCATACGCATGATGCATGCGCAAGCTGGCAAGTGAAGTGAAGATGATCGTGGCCATAGTGGTACCGAGTGCCAGATGCAAAATACGGTCCGACGGAAAATCCTGGGCGGTAAAGATATAAGCCAGCACAGGGACAATGACTAAGCCGCCGCCAATTCCCAGCAAACCTGCGAGAAAACCAACCCCAGCGCCGAGCGATAAATAAATTAACCACCATTCCATGCTATTTAGCTAAGGTATTCAGCTTAAGTTTTAGCAATAAAAATGGCATCGCTGCAAGCGATAAAAGCAACTTGCTCATAATATACCCATAATAAATGCCCATTCTGCCGGGTCGATGGGAGTGATGGATAAGCGATTGCCTTTTTGCAGGATTCTCATATTGGCGAGTTCGGGGTGACTGCGTAATTCCTTGAGGGAAAGTAGGCGGGTTTTTTTGACGAGCGTGACTTCTACATTAAACCATCGAGGGCTTTCTGGCGTGGCTTTGGGGTCATAGTATTTACTTTTAGGATCGAACTGTGTGACATCGGGATAAGCGAGCTTGGAAACTGTGGTGATGCCGACAATACCGGGCTCGGCGCAACTGGAATGATAGAAAAACGCCTGATCACCAACCTGCATTTGATTACGCATAAAATTACGCGCCTGATAATTTCTTACCCCATCCCATGCAACGGTCTGCCCGGGCCTTGCCGCCAGATCATCAATGCTGACTTCTGTTGGTTCGGATTTCATTAACCAGTAACGCATTTACTTTCCCTCTAACGAATCAGGCCGTTTAATTGGCCCAAAAAGTTTAAAAATAATCGATACCTTCGTCTGCCGTATACAAACGATGTACCTGGCATCTGCTGAAAAGAATCCCTGGTACACAGCCCCAGGCAATGCTTGTTTTCTTTCTCAATGGTTAGTTAGCTTGGATTATATGAAACTTTGGTGTACATTTCAGTGCAATTCTAGATTCCTCAGTAAAAGGAACCATGTTCAAATCCACGAAGAAATCTTAACGGATCTCCTGAAAAAAAACAGCCTAAAACAGGTAGTGCACACTATTCAGATGGCAGAGCAATAACTTGTCCATGAAGCAAGAAAAAATTACTCTTTCCCAACTTGAAAATTTTCTTTTCAAGGCCACCGATATTCTGCGCGGCAAGATGGATGCGAGCGAATTCAAGGAACTTATCTTTGGTATGCTCTTTATCAAGCGTCTGCCCGATGAACTCGACCGCAAACGCGCCTATCTGCGCAAGACCACTTTCGCCCTGATGTGGCTACACTAAACTGGACACATTCCTTAAAATAACTGAAAGAAGGAATGTGTTTAAAATGATCTGACAAAAAACCAAAGTCTATACAGCTGACAGCTGAATTTAGGGAGTCCTCGGTAAAGTTGGCCATAGAATCGGGTAAACCTGTAGCCCAAACCGCCAAGGAAATTGGTGTGAATGAAACCACCTTGCATCCTTGGACAAGTAAATACAGTCGTCCGATTGATAACATAAAGGCAGTGCGCACTGACGAGCATCCCTATGAAGAGCTAAAGCGGCTAAAAAAGAGGCTGCCCGACTAACCGGGGAGCGCGACCTATTAAAAGAGGCTGCCGCGTACTTTGCCGGGGGGCAACGGTGAAGTAGCCTGGATCAAACCGCATCAGGGTGAATTCGCCGTGTTATCGATGTGCCGGTTGTTACAGGTCTCGCAGAGTGCCTGCTATGATTGGCTGCATCGAATTCCTTCCTTCAGGGAACGAGAAGATGGGTAACTCAGCGATATTTAAAGTATTTAAAAAAGCCGGAATACATACGGCACTCGCCGTCTCAAAATAGCTATGTCTCACCAGGGTCAATCCGTGGGTCGGCGGCGAATAAGCCGGCTAATGAAGGAAGCCGGACTGGTCTTTAAAACCAAACGTCGATTTAAAGCCACCCCCATTCAAAGCATGAATTGCCTATTGCGCCTGCTTACTCGGATCGTCCTTTCTCCAGAGATCAGATAAATCAGGTATATATGTGGGCTATCTCACTTATATTCATACCCTGGAAAGCTGGTTGTATCTGGCGGTCGTGAAAGTGTCTTACAACCGGGAGCGATTGCATTCAGCTAATGGATATATAGCACCCGTTGAATTCGAGTTGCAGCAAAATGTTACTTAACTTTTTGTCCGGAAAAGTGTTGACACATCAGTATTTAACGGTTGATGGACGCAAAAAAAACCGTTGATAACTTCCGTTCCAAGTCTCCTCTCTATAAAGTACTGCCCTTCACGAAAACTGGGCTAGATTGTTACCTCTATAAAAAAACACCTGTCTATAATGTGGCGTGGGAACAATGCTCAGGCTTACCTTGCACAAATAAGCTAACCGCTGAGGATATTCGCTGAGTCCACTTTTTCATTCATAAAATTAACAAAAAGCTGCTTAGAGGGAAAACTAATGTATTTAAAGAAAATCAGGTATATCAAGATTGTTAGGCTTCTAGCAGTTCTTTGCCTGACCCTTCTTATAGGGTGTAGCTCAACAATACCCCTCATAGTGCCAGACATGGCAATGCAGTCATCGCATCCTGTACAACTTTTTGACGCGCATGGACCCTTATCTCAAAAGCAGAGTAACGAGATTCTTTCCAGACTGAAAAATAATGACGTAGAGACCCATATTTTCGATAGGCATCTGGCATTCGCATCGGAAATTGTCGATAGTCATCTTATGGCAGGCAACAAAGTAGAGTTGTTGATAGATAGTCCAGACACTTATCGATCCATGTACGCTGCCATGGAGAATGCCAAGGACCATATCAATATGGAGATTTACTTTATCAAGAATGATGAAATTGGTAATCTTTTTGCTGAACTATTAATTAGAAAACAAAAGAGCGGGGTACAAGTAAATCTCATTTATGATAGTGTGGGATCTATTGATACACCCCGTGAGTTCTTCGCTTCACTGAAAGAAAATGGTGTTAATGTCCTCGAATTCAATCCTGTCAATCCACTTATTGCCCCAAAAAACTGGCAGGTTACCCGACGTGATCACCGAAAACTTTTGATCGTTGATGGACAGATTGCTTTTGTGGGTAGTGCCAATATCAGCACCGAGTACTCGAGAGGGTCACTCGTCAAATCTAAATCAACCGCCAGATCTAAATCAACCAGAAGTGGGAATCCGTGGCGAGATACCCATGTGCAAATAGTGGGCCCAGTGGTGAGTGAATTTCAGAAGCTGTTCATGTCCATATGGAATGAGCAAAAAGGTGAACCATTGGCCCAGCGAAATTATTTTCCTGAGCTCACTAATAAGGGCTCTGAGGTAATACGCGTGATCGGCAGTTCGCCAGAAAAAGATTATAACCCGATCTATGTAACTTTGCTTTCGGCTATTAATAGTGCAGAAACCCAGATCTTTCTGACTAGTGCTTATTTTGTGCCAGATCCGCATTTGCTTGCTGCATTAAAGGCAGCGGCTAAGCGCAGAGTAGACGTGAGAATATTATTACCCGGGAAAACAGATTCAGCCCTGGTGTATTATGCGTCGCGTTCATATTTTGATGAGCTATTGAGCGCCGGTGTAAAAATTTATGTGCGGCAAGATACATTATTACATGCTAAAACTACGCTTATAGACGGAGTATGGTCGACTATAGGCTCAACTAACCTCGATTGGCTTAGTTTCCTTAACAACCAGGAAATTAACGCAGTCATCCTGGGGCAGGATTTCGGTACGCAAATGCAAACATTATTTGAGAATGATTTGAAATCTTCCAAGCTCGTTACGTTAGAAAAATGGAGAAAACGTTCCATCAGTACGCGCATCCTGGAAAGGGCGGGGCGTTTGTGGGCACAATGGTTGTAAGCCGTAAGTCTATTAGTAAGACTATTAAGATGCCGAGTTTTTTAGTTGCATACATTTAGTTTGTACTTCACCAGAATAATCAACTTTATCGATTAGAGTGGATTTGTCTGCATCCAAAAAAGCATGTGACATATCAATACGCCATGTAAAATAATGCGCTATATTTCTTATTAGCTTTGGATAGAATCAATTATTTTTAAAAATTAGAGTGAGAAAAATTTCTGATTTCTTAAGATGCTGTCCATTTCGAGCTACTGCTCACTTTGGAGTTACTTGATGGATATCACAAATATTAAAGTTTACATGCAAGCGGTTGGGCAGAATGCCCGAACTGCTTCGCGTTTAATGGCAAAAGCGGATACGGCAAGCAAAAACCAGGCACTCATTGCAATGGCCAAAGCGATCAGGCACGATGAGAAAAATTTATTAGGTGCCAATACACGCGATCTCGAGAATGCAAAAGCTAAAGGGTTGGGTTCAGCGATGATCGACCGTTTGGCGCTTTCTTCTAAGAGTATCGCAAGCATGGCTGATGGCTTGCTGCAAATTGCAGCTTTGTCTGATCCTATTGGCGAGATGAGTGATTTGAATTATCGGCCTTCCGGTATTCAAGTAGGCAAAATGCGCGTACCGTTGGGGGTGATCGGCATCATTTATGAAGCGCGACCGAATGTAACCGCGGATGCAGCGGGTCTATGCCTGAAAGCAGGCAATGCAGCGATATTGCGCGGCGGATCGGAAGCGATGCACAGCAATCAAGCCATTGCTGTCTGTGTGAAAGAAGGGCTACGGGCTGCCAGGCTGCCGGAAACAGCCGTGCAAATAATTGAAACCAGCGACCGTGCGGCAGTGGGTGAGCTGATTACCATGAAAGAATTTGTCGACATCATTGTGCCACGCGGAGGCAAAGGACTCATTGAGCGCATTTCCAGTGAGGCATGCATCCCTGTGATCAAGCATCTGGATGGGATCTGTCATGTTTATATCGACGATCAAGCCGATCTGGAAAAAGCCATCCGTATTGCTGACAATGCCAAGACACAGCGCTATGGCACGTGCAATACCATGGAAACCTTACTCGTGCATGAAGGCGTTGCCAAACAAGTTTTGCCTCCTCTTTGCAAAATCTACCTGGATAAAGATGTCGAGCTACGAGGTAACAAGGCGGCTTGTGCCATTATTCCGCAAATGAAACTGGCCACAGAAGAAGACTGGCGCACCGAATACCTGGCGCCTATCCTGAATATCGGCGTTGTTAGTGGTCTGGATCAGGCAATCGAGCATATTACTGCCTATGGGTCTCAGCATACCGATGCAATTGTGACAGAAAATTATAGTCATGTACGCCGTTTTCTGCGCGAAGTGGATTCAAGTTCAGTCATGGTCAATACTTCCACGCGTTTTGCCGATGGCTTTGAATATGGGCTGGGGGCAGAAATTGGTATTTCCACCGATAAAATTCATGCACGCGGTCCGGTAGGATTGGAAGGACTGACGAGTCAGAAATTTATCGTGCTCGGCGATGGCCAGATACGACAGTAACCGATGAATTGATCACCCTCAAATCTTCTCAATTTTAAAAACAAGAAGTATGGCAAATCTAATTAAAGTAGAAGTTCCTGATATTGGCGATTTCAAAGCCGTTTCCGTCATTGAAGTGCTGGTTAAACCAGGTGATAAGATTGAAAAAGAAACTTCATTAATTACCCTGGAGACGGAGAAAGCCTCGATGGAAGTACCTTCTCCTGAAGCAGGGCTTGTCAAGGAAATGCTCGTTAAGGTGGGAGATAAGATATCGCAGGGATCACCGATCATGACGTTAGAAGTCCTTGCTCCTGCTCCCGCTCCAGCACCAGAAACTGCTTCAACTGAAGCCCGGACAGCAGCGACCACGCGCGGGACTCAACATGCCGAAGTCGTTGTGCTGGGGGCAGGGCCGGGTGGTTACACGGCAGCTTTCCGTGCAGCTGATCTGGGTAAGCAAGTGGTACTGATAGAGCGTTATCCCACACTAGGGGGAGTATGCCTGAATGTGGGCTGTATTCCTTCTAAAGCACTGCTGCATGTGGCGAAGGTGATTGCTGAGACTAAAGAGATCGAGCAGCAGGGTATTATTTTTAGCCAGCCTCAGATCGCTATCGATAAGTTGCGAACTTGGAAAGAGTCTGTTGTGGGTAAGCTCACTAAAGGGTTGGCAGCACTTGCCAAACAGCGCAAGGTAGAAATTATCCAGGGTGCCGGTAAGTTTGTTTCCCCTAACATGATGGAAGTGAACACCGCTGACGGTATCAAAACGGTTTCATTCGATCATTGTATTATCGCTGCAGGTTCCACTGCCACGCGTATTCCGGGTTTTCCTTATGATGATGGCCGTATGATGGATTCTACCGATGCATTGAGATTGCGGGATATTCCTAAACGGATGCTGGTGATCGGTGGGGGCATTATCGGCCTGGAAATGGCGACCGTGTATGATGCGCTGGGCAGCCAAATAAGCATAGTCGAGCAGATGGATCAACTCATTCCGGGGGCTGATAGTGATCTGGTCAAACCGCTTTACCAGCATATATTGAAACGTTATGAAGCGATCTATTTCGGCACCAAGGTCAGTAAGATTGAAGCCGGAGAGAAAGGATTAAATGTGTTTTTCGAAGGGGATCATGCACCTGAGCCTCAATTATATGATCGTATTCTGGTTGCAGTTGGGCGTCGTCCTAATGGAAAAATGATTGGTGCAGAACATGCAAATGTGCAGGTAAACGAGCGTGGTTTTATTCCGGTGGATGGGCAAATGCGCACCAATATCCCGCATATTTTTGCGATTGGTGATATTGCAGGCGAGCCTATGCTAGCGCATAAGGCGACGCATGAAGGTAAACTTGCTGCCGAGGTGATTGCTGGGCACAAAGTAGCCTTTGATGCACGTGCTATCCCTTCAGTGGCTTATACTGATCCAGAAATTGCCTGGATGGGTTTGACTGAGATCGAAGCCAAAAAACAAGGAATTGATTATGAAAAAGCGATATTTCCTTGGGCAGCCAGCGGCCGCGCGATTGCCATGGCGCGGGAAGAAGGCTTCACCAAGTTGTTATTAGATAAAAATTCCCGTCAAATCCTGGGTGCAGGTATTGTCGGTACGCATGCTGGTGAGTTAATTGCAGAAGCCGTACTCGCGCTGGAGATGGGCGTCGATGCGCAAGATATCAGTCTGACCATTCATCCTCATCCGACTTTATCTGAAACGATTTTCTTCTCTGCGGAGATAGCAGAGAATACGATAACCGATTTATATATGCCTAGGCGATAATTTTATCATTCATGTTTCATAGAGTTTGATGGACGATTTTTAGGTTCGGGTTGTGCAGACGGGCTATCCCAATAAGGTTCTCTGCCAATCCGTGCTGAAAGAAAATCAATAAATGAGCGAACCTTGGCTGGCAGATAACGATTAGGAAGATAACACGCATACACATAGCGTTCTACCGGGATATATTCAGACAATACAGCCTGTAAATGACCATTTTGCAGTTCTTTTCCAATGGTAAAGGTGGGTAACAGAGCAATCCCCAGACCGCCGAGCACAGCTTGAGAAAGCGCATCGTCATCGTTGATACGCAGTGTTCCTGAAACAGGTACGGCAATTTCTCCTTCCGGCCCTTTAAAGCGCCAGTAACCTTGCTCACCTGAAAGGGTGTAGTCGAGGCAATTATGATTAACCAGGTCACTCGGTGTTAGTGGCACGCCGCGTCTAAGAAAATAGTCCGGGGTGGCAACCAGTTTTCGACGTACAGGAGCCAGCTTACGAGCTATCAAATTAAGGTTTGGTTCGCCAGTGACACGAATGATGACATCGTATCCTTCTTCCACGATATCTACTGGACGATCCGTAATGGTCAAATCAATTCGAATTTCGGGATATCGAGCAAGGAAATCAGCCAGGGCAGGTGCAACGTGAAGAGTACCAAATGCCACCGAGGCACAAATTCTCAGCATACCCCGCGGTTCGGCATGTAGACTTGTAACCACCTGCTCAGCGTGCTCTGCTTCTTCCAGGATGCGTACCGAATGTTCGGCAAAGGCACTCCCCACTTCGGTCAAGCTAAGATGACGTGTGCTGCGATTCAGCAATCTTGCGCCTAGATCAACTTCAAGTTTAGCTACAGCTTTACTTACTGCAGAGCGAGAAGTATCCATGCGGCGGGCTGCTTCAGCAAAGCTGCCTGCTTCTACAACACGTGCAAAGGTGGCAATCAGATTAAGATCTTGCATAAATTAATTTCTCATCATAACCAAATATTGAATTATAAATTATTTTATTGTGTCCTTACAAACAACAATATATTTCATTCTAACCTACTTATTTTCTCACTCTTTTACCAATATCATTCATCCATAAGAAGAGGCTCAAAGGTTGAATCGTAACAAATTTCATTTGTTTATATTGGGAATTAAAGGTGAAATTTAAGAGTACCTGATTGGTATAATTTTTAATAGAGACGGGAAGTGAAATTATTGTTCGTATAAAGCAAGCATATTACTGTTGACGGATGAGCACGTATACTAATGCAATTATACCAAGTAGAAAATAATTGAAAATTTAAAGGTATAAGTGAAATGAAAATTAAATTATTTAATTTCATAATTGCACTACCGCGGATACTTCTGATCGGTATACAAGCTTTGGTTATCTCTCTCGGCTTTGTGACAGCTGTTGCCGTAGCAGCAGGAAATTCATATAACATTGTTCAAGTTGCTAAAGCCGAGATGGAGAGTAAAAGATGTAATTATCTTGGGAAAGTATGGGGAAGCTCAGATTGGGGTAAGTTATCTATGAATGCGAGAAAGCATAAGGCGGAAGACAGAGCCTTAAGAATGGCTTCGGAGCTTAAAGCTACCCATCTCGTGTGGCGAGAAAATTCAACAGAATCTGATTCCTATCCACATGCTTCCGGTGATGCTTATCAGTGTGGAAATACAGTAAAAACAGGGAATATCGCTAAGGATCGAAGTAATACTGAGAAGAAAATATATTGATAATAATAAAATTATAAAGTGTAGTTGGAATTGAGGCGTGACTGGAAGGCTTATTTAACCTAAGTCACGCCATTTTATTTTATCGAGTGAGCTCTTCTTGTTGCTTGCTTCGCCTCAAGTCAATTATTTGTTCCATTAGAACTCTTTTTTCAGTTTCCAATTCTTGATATTGGGCATGGAGTCGATCCAGATCCGAGTTGTATTGCTGTATCCGCTTCTGGCGCTCTTGCTTTTTTCGGACCATTTCTTCGTAACTTGGCGGAGAACCGCCGATGGTTACTTCTGGTAAAAAATCGCTCATTTTGGCTGATCCCAGTTCGGGGGCTGCTCCTGTTTGAGGATATGTTCCCATGGGAGGAATAGAAGTGATTTCTTCTTGCTGTTGTAATTCATTACGACGAAGTTCTTGCGTCATCTGGAATTGCTGATAAATATTTTGTTGATTTTGATTTATTTGTAATAAGTCAGTTTCTAGTTGACGAATTTGCTCGTCAATGACAGATTGTGCTTGTACAGAAAGTGAAATCAGCAGCAAGCAAAGAGGAAGGAAAACAAATGATGCTGTACTCCATCCATAACTGATTCCGATAAATCGCCATGCCCTGTTCCTAATATTTCGCAGCGGGTATTTCATAATTTTCGATAAGGGCAATCTGTTTTAGTACAATCAGCATAGAGCGACAGTGAGTGGGCCTGCAGACTGAATCCACGGTCTTTGGCGATTCTGATTTGGCGTTTCTCGATTTCTGCATCATAAAATTCTTCTACACGACCGCATTGTAAACAAACTAAATGATCATGATGCGAGTCACTACTTAGTTCGAACACAGCTTTGCCACTTTCAAAATGATGGCGTTCAAGTAAACCAGCCTGCTCAAACTGCGTTAATACACGGTAGACTGTCGCAAGACCAATATCTTCTCCTTCATTGAGTAATTCCTTATAGACATCTTCTGCCGATAAGTGGCGAACCGAGCTATTCTCAAACAGGTTGAGTATCTTGAGGCGGGGCAGGGTCGTTTTTAAGCCAATTGTTTTGAGGTCAATGCCTTTGAGATCTTCATATTTGCTCATGGTTTAATCAATCCGAGAAATTATTTGCTGTATCATATAGTATAGTGCTTAGTTCACTTTGAAAATACTCCTTTGAACATCATACCCGTGCTTAGTATGCATCTAAAAATACTACTGTTATTGGTTGCTTTTTTATTTTTTGGTTGTACTTATATCCCTGCACTGCCTTATAAAATCGATATCCAGCAGGGTAATGTAGTTACTCAAGAAATGATAGAGAAATTAAAACCGGGGATGACCCGGTCGCAAGTGCGTTTTGTTTTAGGCACACCACTTATTACTGATGTGTTCCATAACAATCGCTGGGACTATTTTTATTATTTGGCACCACGTGGAACATTGTCTGAGAAGCGAACGCTTACTGTAATTTTTGATGGCGATCGGCTTTCTCATATTAACGGCGATTTTTCACTTTCTCCTTCTTCAGATAATTTGTTGTCAGCAACGCCTCGTCTGGGAGAAGAGCGTCTGCCATACTTGAAAGAAGATCAGGGTGAAAATGATAAAGGTTCCCAAGAATAGAATAGCTTGACAAAACAGGTTGTAGCAAGCAGTAAGGAATAAATTCACCCTATTATTTGATCTACAGAGATCCAATCAGTTCAATCTCGGAATGGGGTAGAATGGAATTAACTAATTAGATAGTTTTTCTGGAAAAATGACAATTCTGAATATTGCTGTGGCTGGAAGTACCGGGCGCATGGGTAGAGTGCTGCTGGAAATGATTGCTGAGTCATCAGATATGCGGTTATCTGCTGCATTGGACCAAAAAGATAATCCATTCTTAATGAAGGATGCGGGTGAGCTGATTGGATCACCTTGTGGTATCCCGATTAAGAGCGATTTTGTGTCAGCGTTACCTGGTAGTGATGTGCTGATAGATTTTACGCGTCCAGCCGGCACACTGGCGCATCTCGCCATCTGCCGTAATGCCGGTATAAAAATGGTCATTGGCACCACTGGATTTTCGGCAGCTGAGAAAGAAGTACTCAAGGCGGCATCGGAGGATATTGCGATCGTATTTGCTCCCAATATGAGTGTGGGTGTAAATGTCATGTTCAAACTATTAGAAGTGGCTGCAAGCAAGTTACTTAATGATTACGATATAGAAATTGTAGAAGCACATCATCGGCACAAAGTAGATGCACCGTCTGGTACGGCTTTGCGTATGGGCGAAGTAATTGCGCAAACATTGGCCAGAGACCTCACGAAAGTCGCAGTTTATGGCCGTGAAGGCGTCACCGGAGAGCGTGCTGCTGAAACAATTGGTTTTGCAACGATTCGTGGTGGCGATATAGTAGGTGATCATACTGCTATTTTTGCGGGTATAGGTGAACGCATAGAGATCACTCACAAGGCTAGTAGTCGCAAAACATTTGCTGTCGGAGCATTACGCGCTGCCCGGTTCCTTGCTACGCAACGTAATGGCTTGTTTGATATGCAAGATGTGCTAGGCTTGCGGTAAAGAAAATCAAATCCTAATTATCCGGTCTCATTATGGCCACTTACGCTATTGGCGATGTGCAAGGTTGCTATCAATCATTCCAACAGCTTGTTGAATTAATTGGGTTTAACGCTACAAGAGATAAATTGTGGTTAGTGGGTGATCTCGTCAACCGTGGGCCAGATTCACTCACTTTGTTGCGTTCTATCATAGAACTAGACAACGCAGTTATTCCAGTATTGGGTAATCATGATTTACATTTGCTTCTGGTTGCAGAAGGCTTGAGCAAACAGCATTCAGGTGATACGTTGCAGGATATACTGGATGCGCCTGATCGTAATGATTTACTCAACTGGTTGCGCCATCAAAAATTGTTTTATGTTGAGGATGAATATGCTTTAGTCCATGCTGGGATATTACCAAGCTGGGATATTCCTCAAGCAGCAGAGCTTGCACATGAAGTAGAAACTGCCTTATGTAAACAAAATTATCATGAATTTTTGTTACATATGTATGGCAATGAACCCAATTTCTGGCATGACGGCTTGGCTGGCTATGAACGCTTGCGCGTCATTATTAATGCGATGACTCGTCTACGTGTTTGTACAGCGGACGGTAGGATGGATTTTACCTATAAAGGTCTGCTGCAGTCTATTCCTCAAGGTTACCTACCGTGGTTTGAAGTACCTCATCGTGCCAGCAAATCAACAACCCTTATTTTTGGTCATTGGTCTGCGCTCGGCCTACAGATAAGGGAAAACTTGATAGCGTTGGATACAGGTTGTTTTTGGAAAGGGAAGCTTACTGCTATTCGTCTGGAAGACCGGAAAGTTTTTCAGGTGCCTTGCTTATAACGGGTAATTGTAGCGTTTCAGCAATAGCATGCTCTGATAAGCGTGTTAATTCTCGCCGATTTTTGCCTGTACAATTGATTGGATCCAGAAAATATAATTCAGCCTTAATGGTAGGTTGCTTCAGTATAAGTTTTAGCGACTCTACGATAGTCGAGTCGACATAGGCAACGTTCGTATTAGACGCTCCTGCTATATCGCGATATCTGATTGCAACCGGGTATAGAATGGCTTGCACGGTTACCGCAGATTGGAGCAAAGAGGCATGAAAGTGAAGAAGAGCTGTCCCATCACTCGTTCTGCCTTCTGGAAAGATGGCAACACTATCTCCACCCACCAGTACTTCACCGATATCCTGGTTAACGCGTCGCGTATCATTGCGTTTCCCGCGTGCAATAAATATGGTCCCCGCTCTATCACATAAGATGTTAAGTAAGGGCCAGCTGAGAATCTCAGTTTTAGCTACAAATCTGACAGGATATAGTGCCAGAATAATTATGATATCCAGCCAGGAGATATGATTGGCAATTAATATGACACGCTGCTTATCTTCAGGGGGTAAGGAGCCACGACAACTTAATTTAATATTCAAAATTTCAAGCAGTTTTGTCGCCCATTTGCGTACCATATATCTCTGCCTGGGTCGACTAAAATAAGGATAGGCAAGGGATTGAAACAAACCAGAAAAGATATGCAGCAATAGTCTAACGAGTCTGATGACCTGAATTATTTTAGAAGTTTGGATGCTATTCATGAGATCATAAGGCGGTTAATGCACCTTGAGGAAGAGTAGAGTAGATTTATCTCAATCCTAATCCAAATTCCGTTTCTTCTAGAAGATTCGATTCCCAAATGCTTCAAAATAAAGCTGATCGATTTCGTCATGACTAAACCGATGATTCTGGCCGCCACGGTGTGCAATTTTGATGGCACCTAATAATGAAGCAAGCTGGCCAGTGGTTTGCCAATCCATATCATGGGTGATGCCATAAAGTAATCCAGCTCGATAAGCATCCCCACAACCCGTGGGATCGATAATAGTATCGGACTTAACGCAAGGAATTTCAAGTTGGCGACCTTCTGCATAAATTGTCGATCCCTGTGCGCCTTTAGTAATGATCAGGGCTTTCACGTTACCGGCAAGCTCACTCAAAGTGTATTTTGTACGTTCTTGCAGCAACTGGCCTTCATAATCATTGACTGCGATATAATCAGCTTTAGCGACAAAATCAATCAATTCATCACCATTGAACATTGGTAGCCCTTGACCGGGATCAAATATAAAAGGAATACCGCATTCGTGGAATTCGCGTGCATGAGCAATCATTCCCTCTCGACCATCGGGTGCAATGATGCCCAGATTGATATCCTTGGCATCTTTTACAGAATTATAGTGCGAAAAATTCATAGCACCAGGATGAAAGGCCGTAATTTGGTTATCATCTAAATCCGTTGTAATAAACGCCTGCGCAGTAAATGCTTCATTTATCTGACGAATATAGACTTTTGCCAAATTCAATTTCTCTAACCGATAAGCATAAGGCTGGAAATCATTGCCTACGGTGGCCATGATCATTGGATTTCCACCCAACATGTTTAGATTATAAGCAATATTGGCAGCACATCCTCCGAACTCACGACGCATGTCGGGGACCAGAAAGGCCACATTTAGCACATGAAGTTTGTCAGGCAAAATATGGTGCTTAAAATGGTCCTGAAACACCATTATGGTGTCATAAGCAATAGAGCCGCATATAAGTGTATGCATGGATTATAAGTGTGAGAGCTTGAGAGTATCTGAGGTACCTTAGAACAGCTTTTCCCCGAACAGATCAATATTCAAACAGATCAGTCGGGGAGTCAGCTAATATGTGAAGTACAATCGCAATGGATTATGGCTTCCAGGTTAAATCTAATTCCCGGGCAGCTTTGACGTCATCCAGTTTGCGTAGAGGCATATCATGCGGAGCACTTTTTACCATGTCTGGTTGCTCCTGAATTTCTACCAGAATTTCCTTCATGGCAGCAGTAAATGCGTCTAACGTCTCTTTGGACTCTGTTTCGGCGGGTTCAATGAGCAAACACTCGGGAATTAAGATTGGAAAATAGGTGGTAGGCGCATGGTAGCCTTTATCCAGGAGTCGTTTAGCTAAATTCATCGCAGTGACACCTGTTTTTTCTTTGATATCTTTCAGCGTGACGATAAACTCATGGCTGGCGCGTCGGGTCGGGAAGGCAATCTCAAAGCCGGCTTTGCTCAATTCTGCCATTAAATAATTGGCGTTGAGCGTGGCGTACTCAGAAACACGGTTCATTCCTTTTACGCCCAGCAAACGTACATAAACATAAGCTCGCAGCAATACCCCCGCATTCCCCATATGTGCGGATAATCGACCGATTGTGTGTGGTACATCCTTTTCAGTCAACCAGCGATAAACTCCCCTTTCATGAGCAACCATAGGTACAGGTAAATAGGGCAGCAAACGCTCGGCGACACCTACTGGGGCCGCGCCAGGGCCACCGCCGCCATGAGGTGTTGAAAAAGTTTTGTGTAAATTGATATGAATAACATCGAACCCCATATCGCCTGGTTTGACTTTACCGAGTACAGCGTTAAGGTTAGCTCCATCATAATACAATAACCCACCTGCATCATGAACGATACGGCTCATCTCGGAAACATTTTTCTCAAAAACTCCCAAAGTTGAGGGATTAGTCAGCATCAAACCCGCAGTCTGTGGCCCGACCGCTGCTTTTAATGCAGCCATATCCACATTGCCTTCTTTATCTGTGGCTATTTCAACAACTTTGTAGCCGCACATGACAGCAGTAGCCGGATTGGTGCCATGCGCAGCATCAGGAACGATGATTTCCGTGCGATTTTTGTCGCCGCGCGCTTCATGGTAGGCGCGTATCATCATGACTCCGATGAGCTCACCTTGTGCCCCTGCCATGGGTGTCAGACTGACTCCTGCCATCCCGGTCACATCCTTCAATATTTCCTGCAATTCATACATACAGGCAAGAAAGCCTTGTCCTGTGTCTTCGGGCGCCAAAGGATGTCGTGCCAGAAACTGCGGTAACATCGCGAGCGCATTGCAAGCGCGCGGGTTGTATTTCATAGTACAGGAACCCAGTGGGTAGAATTCCGTGTCGATCGAAAAATTCTTTTGGGAGAGACGGGTGTAATGACGCACGACATCCATCTCTGAAGCCTCCGGCAGAAGCATGGGCGATTTGCGTAGCAGATTTTGTGGAATATTCTTTTTTTCTGCTGTGGTGGTTGAAAATTGCGAGCGATTACGCCGTCCAGGTCGTGAGTGTTCAAATATCAACATATAATCTTTACATAATTGGAGATTAATTCAAAGCAACTAAAACTGCATCATAATGGGAATTCGATTCAACCGTATTTTTTAAGAATCTTCCCGAGCATTTCGCTGTACTTGTTCAAATCATCAGCTGTTTTCGTTTCGGTGGCACATACCAGCAAAGCATTCTCCAATTCAGGGTAATGCTCTTGCAAGTTTAATCCGCCAAGAATTCCTTGTTCCTTAAGGGCTTGTAGAATTTCATTAACTGGTCTCGGCAGTGTCAGTGCAACCTCATGAAAACAAGGTCCGCTATAGACTCGTTTTACCCCAGGTAATTGCTCCAATTGCTCTGCTAACTGTAACATATTGGCATGTGATTGAGCCGCTACCTGCCGTAATCCTTCAGGGCCTAATAAAGACATATAAATGGTGGCTGCTGTTACCATTAATCCTTGATTAGTACAAATATTCGAGGTGGCTTTGGAGCGGCGGATATGTTGTTCGCGTGCTTGTAAAGTCAGCACAAAACCTGGTTTATTATCTAAATCAACCGTCCGGCCGATGATGCGCCCTGGCATTTGGCGAACCAAGTCATGCTTGCAGGTCATAAACCCGAAATAAGGCCCACCGCTGGAAAGAGGAATACCCAGAGGTTGACCTTCACCCACGGCAATATCTGCACCTTGAGTGCCCCATTCACCTGGGGGCACCAGCATCGCCAGTGACATTGGGTTAACGACAGCGATGACTGATGAATGTTTTGCGTGCGCCCAGTCTGTCATCGCATCGACTTGCTCAAGAACACCAAAGAAATTAGGTTGAGGAATGACGAGTGCAGCAAAATCTTCCTGGCCAAACGGTTCAAGATGTTCAAGCAGAACCTGTCCTGACTCAGGGCAGAAAGGAATTTCCACTACCTCAATATCCTGGTTTCTGACGATAGCGCTTAATACCTTGCGGTAAGCAGGATGAACCGTGCGCGGCACCAGGATACGGCGCGATGTCTTATGTTGGCGAACAGCCATCAAAGCAGCCTCAGCAAGTGCCGTGGCACCGTCATATAGGCTGGCGTTGGATACGTCCATACCAGTTAATGAGGCCATCATTGTCTGGTATTCATACAATAATTGGAGCGTACCCTGGCTCGCTTCAGCTTGATAGGGCGTATAGGAAGAATAGAATTCACCGCGAGTGGTGATTTGCCAGACTGCTGCAGGAATATGGTGCTCATAGGCCCCCGCGCCAATGAAGCTGAGATAAAAGCCATCAGCTTGCGCGCGCTCCAGCATGAGTCTTGAGATCTCCATCTCAGACATGCCTGGGGGTACACATGTTAATGCGCCTGTTTTTAGGTCAGGCGGAATTTCATCAAATAATTCTTCAATAGAGCTTGCTCCGATACTGGCAAGCATTTCTTTGACATCTTCTTCAGTATGAGGAATGAACGGCATGATTGATAGTGTGTAAAGTATTTTGTTGCAATGAATCAAAAAGAAAAGAACTGGAAATTAATGCCCTTCGCTTTCCAATGCTTTTTCATACCCTTGCGCATCAAGTAAACCTGCTAGATCAGCAGCATTGGCTGGCTTCAATTTAAATAACCATGCTTGATAGGGATCTTGATTGATTTTCTCTGGTGAAGACTCCAATTCAGAGTTCACTGCAACCACTTCACCTGCTACAGGAGAATAAACATCGGCTGCAGCTTTGACAGATTCAACCACCACGCATTCCTCTTTTTGTGCAAGCGTGCGGCCAATTTTTGGTAATTCAACAAATACCATGTCTCCGAGTAATTCTTGAGCGTGCTGGGTGATGCCTACCGTGATTGTGCCATCACTTTCGGATTTTACCCATTCATGTGATTTTGTATATTTTAGTTGTGTTGGGATACTCATTTTTTAACTCCAAAATTAGGAAAATTTTATTGGTCTCGGGGTCAAACCAAAATTTGACCGTTTCGTACAAATGGATATTTTACGACTTTGGCAGCGAGTTTTTTATCTCGTACCAGTACATGAACTTCTTCGCCAATGGCGACTTCTGCTGGCAGGCGTGCCAAAGCGATTGATTGATTAAGCGTGGGTGAGAAACCACCGCTGGTAATTTCTCCCTCACCATCAGCTTGATCACGATGCGTTACCACTTTCTGATGACTACGAAGTACACCTTTATCCAATAATAATAGACCGAATAATTGTCGTTTGGTAGTAGTTTGCAAGAGCGCTTGCTTACCAATAAAATCCCGCTCGCTTTTTAGATCGACTGTCCAGGCTAATCCTGATTCGAGTGGGTTAGTGGTTTCATCCATGTCCTGACCATAAAGATTCATTCCTGCTTCTAAACGCAACGTATCGCGTGCACCTAATCCTGCCGGCGCTACACCCGCTGCGTATAGTTTTTTCCAGAAATCCACTGCGTCATTGGCGGGTAAAATAATTTCAAAACCATCTTCCCCGGTATAGCCCGTGCGTGCGATAAAATATTGCTCGAATGAGGCTGCTTGGAATTGCTTTAGATTGTCCGTGGTTGACTGGGCACCGGGTATGACTTGCCAGACTTTAACGCGCGCATTGGGGCCTTGTACAGCAATCATTGCCAAATCACGGCGTGGTTTTATTTCGAGATAAGGTGCGGTTTTATCACGTTGTGAGGTGATCCATGCAACATCTTTATCTGCAGTACCTGCATTGACTACTAATCGAAACCAGGATTCTGATAAAAAATAGATAATAAGATCATCAATGATTCCGCCATCAGGATTAAGCATACAAGTATAAAGCGCTTTACCTGATACAGTAAGCTTATCTACATTATTGGCAACCAGTTGCCGCAGGAAATGACGAACATTTTCCCCATGAATATCGACAACCAGCATATGTGACACATCGAACATGCCTGCATCCTGCCTGATCTTATGGTGTTCTTCTAGTTGTGATCCATAATGAAGCGGCATATCCCAACCACCGAAATCAACCATTTTTGCGTTCATTTCTCGGTGGGTCTGATTAAGAGGGGTTATTTTTAGCACAGATTTTCTCCCTAAGATAAAAAATGAAGCCTTCTCTTGGACTTCACCCCTCTGTCCTTTTACCTGAGAGTTTTACGGTAGAATTCTGTCCGCGTGCCCCTTCGGTGGCTGAACTCACAGTTAGTTCGGCGCTCTCCAGATTGCCTGTCGCAAGCAGTTTTTTAGTCAATGCTGTTTTTATAACTATACCTGAGCGATTCCGGGGGGGTTACGCCTTCGGCGGCGCTTAAATAAAGCGCGCTCTCCTGCTTGGATATATTAAATGGCAGGTCGCCACTATACCTTAGCTAAGTTAGTGAAACAAGATGGTTGTATGAATCATTCTCTTTTCAGGTATCAAGCTATCAAAATATTATTTTCAGTAAGCGGCAACGTATCTGGATTTTCTCATACAATGGAGAATCTAAAGGAATAGATAAGGTGCTGTATTGATCAAGAAATATTAGAAATAAAGGACGGAGGAGACGTAGATGTTATCTGTTATTAGCTTTTTATCCATTTGTGACAGGTCAATAATCAATAATCTGTGGCTGCTCAATAGTAATAAATAAAAGTTGTTGAATAGAGACAAAATGGTTTATTTCAATTAATATTGAATCATTCATATTTATCCTGATACTAATTCTGCAAATGAGCTGGAAAAAGTCTTTACTTTAGCCTTATTAGCCGGCCATCCTGTAGAAATAAAAATTTGCTGTGCAAGTAAATATAAATTGGAATTTGACGAATACTTTCTAAGAAGGTATATTAGCCGACTTTCCGGGGTGTAGCGTAGCCTGGTAGCGCGCCTGGTTTGGGACCAGGATGTCGGGAGTTCAAATCTCTCCACCCCGACCAGTATATTCTGCTGTGTTGGATTAAACCCGGCTTGAGTAGTGCCCGTAGCTCAACCGGATAGAGCACCAGCCTTCTAAGCTGGGGGTTACAGGTTCGATTCCTGTCGGGCACGCCAAGATTACGTCTTTAAATTACAAAATATCATTGCTAAAGTGATAAGCATACCGATTTAGCGTAGATGGTGGCTGTAGCTCAGTGGTAGAGTCCCGGATTGTGATTCCGGTTGTCGTGGGTTCGACCCCCATCAGCCACCCCAAAAAAATCAAATACTTGCGTCATTTAAGCCTATCTATTTATTGGTTGTGGGACATTTTTTGAGGCATTCACAAAAAATTTCCTTAATTTCATTTTCATCGTAGTAACGAATGGATGCGACCAATCCATGATTGCATGCCCATTATCCTTCCTCCTGAAGCTTGGCATACCTAGCTTTATTAGACAATTTTACCGAGCGTATTGGTCCTATTTATCCCCTGTTGAGGGTGGGTAACAGAGAAATCTACGCGATTCGATAAGACAATAATAAATGAACTTTATTCTCAAAGATCACACCTTCTATTTATGGTACTAACACTCTCGTTGTATTAGGTGGAGACATTGATATTTGTGTTTTAGCAATCATCCTAAGGTAATTGTAGCTTCAAGCCTTATGTAGCTCCGACAATAAGATAAGAGTTAGGCTCCATAATGAATATACTTAAACAACAATTGTCAACCCAAATAGAAATCAAGAAACTGAGAAAATTCCCTCCAACTGGCATTAATTATCCGAAATTATAGGGGCGGTTTCCCGGTTTATTATGGATAAGTTATCTTAAGGAGAAGGACATGCCACAGCACGAATACTGGAAAGGACAGATCAGATTGTCCCTTGTTTCCTTTCCGGTCCGCCTTTACCCAGCCGTGACCGAAAGCGAAAAAATCCGTCTTCATAAATACGATAAGGAGACTGGCCAACGAATCCATTATCAAACTGTCAACGAAGAAGGAGAGGTCGTTGAAGCAGACGATATTGTCAAAGGTTATGAATACGAAAAGGGCGCTTTTATTCCTATTGAAGATGAAGAGATCGAAAAGCTGCGCTTAGAGAGCGAACACACAATTGATCTCGTTCAGTTTGCTGACCTGTCTTCAATTGATCCAATCTATTTTGATCATCCTTATTACGTCTCCCCGGACAATAAGCTAGCGCATGAAGCTTATGTGACCATTCGAGATGCATTGAAGAAAAGCAGGAAAGTGGCCATAGGCCAGGTCGTCATTGCAAACCGTGAACGCATTGTAGCGCTTAAAGCTTGTAGCAAAGGGCTGATACTCGAAACCTTGCGATACAATTATGAAGTTCGCAAAGCCGAGCAATATTTTGAAGATATCCCATCCAATGCCGAGTCAGAAAAAGACCAAATGGATTTGGCCTTGGAACTTATTGAACGCAAATCTGGCGACTTTGATCCTACCAAGTTCAAGGACCTTTATCAAGAAGGCCTGAAAGAAATTATCGAGGCTAAGATGGAAAAGCGCGCCCCACGGGTTAAGGGCGAGAAAAAGCCAACTGAGAAAGTCATCAGTATCATGGACGCCTTGCGTAAGAGTCTAGCACAATCCAAAGGCGGCCAGGCATCCGAGTCAAAGGCGGAAAGTACCCCTAAAAAAGCTGCGTCGAAGAAACCTGCTGCAAAGAAGAAGGTAACCAGGAAAAAGCAGGCAGCCTAAATGTCGCGTGACCTTTTAAAAAAATATAACGAAAAGCGAGACTTTGGCATTACGGCTGAACCGAAAGGCAAAGTCGGAAAACGCGCTAAAACAAATCTGGGTTTTGTTATTCAGCTGCACGAGGCGACCCGTACTCACTATGACTTCCGGCTTGAATGGCACGGGGTAATGAAAAGCTGGGCGGTGACAAAAGGCCCGAGCTACGACCCTGCAGATAAACGGCTGGCAGTTCGTACCGAAGATCATCCGATGGATTACAATGATTTTGAAGGCGTCATTGCAGACAAACAATATGGTGCCGGGCCGGTCATGATCTGGGATAAGGGAACCTGGATGCCCGAAGACGATCCAGACAAGATGGAGAAAGAGGGCCGTATTACTTTTACAATTGAAGGTAGCCGCATGAAGGGGCTGTGGCATTTGATCCGAATGCGCACGTTGGATAAACGCGAGAACTGGCTGCTCATTAAGGGCAAAGACGACTTTGCGTTAAGCAAAATCGAGAACGCTGATTTCCTCAAACGCGAGAATACCAGTATCGTAACAGGTCGTACTATGGACGAGATTCGAAAGGCAGGGCTTGGCAAAACCACCGAGCGTACAAAAGCGCTCAAATTAGAACCCATTAAACCCGTATCGAAACCCAACAAGGCGGTCTCCCAACCAACGACCTCTCTGAATGCTCTTTTAAAGCAGTACGATGAGCCAGAACTCGCCACTCTCGTTGACCAGGCACCTGGGGACGATGCATGGGTTCACGAGATCAAATTTGATGGCTATCGCCTCATGGCCTTTGTCTCAGATGGAAAAGTTGTTCTACGTACCCGAAGCAAAAAAGACTGGACCCATAAGTTTGAATCGTTGGCCAAGGCTATCGCGGCATTGAATGTTAAGAATGCGGTTTTCGATTTAGAGGCTTGTGCCCTTGACCGGAATGGCAGGATCGCTTTCGGGGCATTACAGGTTGCGCTCTCAAACGATGAACCTGAAAAGATTGAAGGCTGGATTTTTGATCTCCTCCATTTAAACGGCGAAGCCTTGATCCAGGAGACTTTGATTGATCGCAAAGCGCTGCTGGAGCAGATTTTAAAGGAGGCAAAAGGTCCCATCCATTACTCAGAACATTTCGAAAGTGCCCCAGACCTTCTGGATAAGGCTTGCAAAATTGGCGCAGAAGGTTTGGTTTCCAAGAAGAAGGATAGCCTTTACTGCGGATGCCGGACTAAAGATTGGGTGAAAAGTAAATGCGGCCTTGAGCAGGAATTTGTAATAGGCGGCTTGATGCCTGGTAAAGCTCACGATAAGGCCATCGGTGCGCTATTGTTGGGATATTATAAGAATAACCAATTCACCTATGCAGGCAAGGTGGGAGCAGGTTTTTCTCGAGAGCTTGCCAAGGAGATTTATCAAAAGCTCATTGCGCTCAAAACGGATAAATCGCCCTTCTTGGACAAGGTGCCCAGAGGGTTACGCGGATATATTTATGTGAGGCCCGAAAAACTCTGTGAAATATCCTTTACGGAGTGGACGCGAGATGGTCGTATCCGCCACGCATCCTTTAAAGGGCTTCGGAAAGATAAAAATCCTAAGGCAGTGGTGGAAGAAATACCACATCCTTTGAGAGAGGTAACCGGCGGTATGAAGCCTCGCACGAAAGCGAGTAAGGTGAAGGGGGCGGTATCATTCAACGGTGTAACGATTTCGCATCCCGAACGGATTGTTTATCCGGATACTGCCATCACCAAAGGGGAGGTCGCAGCATATTACGCGAAGGTTGCGCCCTCGATGTTTCCGTTCATTAAAGGGCGTTTAATTAGTTTTTTGCGTTGCACGGATGGCATCGGTGGGGAATGTTTCTTTCAACGAACCGCTATGGAGGGCCTGGGCAGCTCGGTCAAATCAAAAACTGTCACGCATAAGGTCAATAAGCACGAATATATTTACGTTGAAGATGAAGTGGGAATTTTGCAGCTTGCGCAAATGGGAACGATAGAATTCCACGCATGGCAGAGCACTTTGGAAAATGAGGGAAAACCCGATCAAATCATCTTTGATCTTGATCCAGATGAAGGCATTCCGTTTGAGGCGGTAAAATTAGCGGCAGAAGATATACGCAACCGTCTTGAGAAAGCCGGGCTTGTCTCATTTCCACGGCTCTCAGGCGGTAAAGGCGTTCACATCGTTGTTCCCATTAAACCGGATTATGAGTGGGACGAGATTAAAGAATTCTCTCGTGAGTTCTCGGAGAACATGGCGCGGGAAGTGCCGGAGGCATATGTCGCCAATATGAGCAAGAAGAAACGTGCAGGGAAAATCTTCATAGACTTCTTCCGCAACGACTTCTCTTCCACGGCAATTGTACCGTTTTCATTGCGCGCGCGAGCAGGTGCATCGATTGCATGGCCTGTTACGTGGACGGAGTTGAAGAAATATAAGAAGGCCAATGCCATTACTCTTAAAGACATCGATGCTAAACTCTTGAAGAATGCAGAAAAAGTATCGGCAGAATTCTTGAAAACCTCTCAGAAGCTTAAACTCTAATTCCGAATGGAAATTAATAATGCTAGAACAACACGTGGCTGGCAAGACTATCGTTATGGTCAGCGCTTCCAGTGGATACGAAGCGACAATTAAATTAGCCACCTGTAGAATTAAGATGCTAGAGGAAGTTGCGGCAGAAATTACCAATGGTGGTGACCACATTCGAGAAAGAATGAAAGCTGAAGACGAAACAAGAAAAGAATCATGAAACTTGTTCAGTTCCTACTTCCGCTAAACGATAATTTGGGAAAGAAATTTCCGAAAAAACTCTTCAAGGATATCAAGGAAGAGCTAACCAAGAAATTCAGCGGCATTACTGCATTTTCGCAATCGCCAGCGGAAGGTGTCTGGGAAGATGAGGGATATGTTCAGAAAGACCAAATCATTATTTATGAAGTGATGGCCGTCGAGTTTGATCAAAATTGGTGTGTGATTTTACCCACAAGCTTGAGGCAAAACTCAAACAAGAAAAGATTGTGCTTCGCTGGTTTGATGTTTCAACGCTTTAAGCAGCCAACCCCTGCCTATATATGGAGGAAAATGAGGAATACCAGTTCCTTTAACCCAGGGAGCAGCGTCCCAGGTTCTAGTAATGGATCTTGCCATCTATTTTGAGGAACACTTCTAAAAATTTAATTAAATGCGAATTAAGAGCTGAAATAGAAGCCAGTTCATCAATAACGTTAAACTATTGAGGAAGACATCACCCAACCTCAATAAATCAAATTACCAATGAACTGGCAAAACCGATTAATAACAATTTATCTCTATATTTGGAAGCATTATCAGCAAAATCTTTGGGCTTATAGTCAAAGAATGAGCCATTACGCGGATTTAAGTTTTAGCGACGAAGAAGTGATTGCTCTCTACCTGTTCGGTGTGATGGACAAGGATCGAGAGATTAAAGGCATTTATAAGTACGCAGATGGCCATTTACGCGATGGGTTTCCACGACTTCCAGGTTATGTGGCTTATGTTCAGCGCCTGAATCGGGTTGCCGATGTGTTTGCACCCTTATTAGCACTGATTCAGCAGGAACAGGAAACGAAGAATCCCAGGCAAGTTTGGCTGATCGATTCATTTCCGGTAGTCTTAGCCAAACAAGGTCATCGGTTTAACGCGTGTGTAGCGAAACAGTTGGCGGATGCAGATTATTGCTCAACCAGGAAGCTGTGCGGGTTCATATCGTAGGACGCCGCCAACCAGGCTCATTGCCGGTCCCTGCGTACATCGGTGTGACTGGTACCAGCGATCATGATGGCAAGATATTTGATCAGATTCGGCCACAATTGCACAACAACCAACTGTATGGTGATAAAGGTTATCAACGGCCCGACGCCGAAGAAGTCAGACAAGCCCAGAATCTGACCGTCTTGATATCGGTTAAAAAACAAAAAGGGCAACCTTACCTGGAACCACAGGATCAATGGTTGTCTACAGCAGTTGCTCACGTGCGGCAATCGATTGAGGCATTATTTGCCTGGATTGAAGAAAAAAACAGGCATTGAATGTGCCAGCAAAGTTCGTTCTTATAAGGGGCTTATGGTACATGTATTTGGAAAGCTGGCTGCGGCTCTGTTTTTCTGGAATTTCTTGCGAGTTAGCTCTTAATTGACATTGTAATCCCATCGAACCATATTGGGGAATTTGGGAACAGCATTGGAATGGAGCCCAACTGGTGGATACCGCAACCATGCTGGCATGGGCGAAAAGCATGACCTGGAAAGGTAGCCACCCGATGGTAAAATTGAGCCGCAGGCTCTACCGGAAAGGCGTTTCTCTATCCAGGAAAGCCATGCGGAAGATTGAAGCCAGATTGGAGCGCAACCCGCTTTTGCCCAAATGGGACATTCTGATTCGGCCTACCTGATGGGGATGTTTACTTTCGGAAATCGCCTTAGCTTGCTATAGCATGCAGGTAGATGTCCATTAGTGAATATCCTATAGCTTTGGGTATTTCTTCTAACGACATTACCAATATCCAAGGGAGTAATACTGCTGGCCGAGACTAGTTGATCTGTTCTAATGTTTTTTTAATAGCGTACTGAAACATTTTTTTACTCTGTGGGTTAGCGAACAGTATTTTTCCAGACGCCGGAGTAGAGTATGAGGGCAGCAATTTTGCTGTAATGATATGGAGGGATAAGTCATGAAAGTTTTGTCTATACTTAAAAATTCTGCTTCATCCGTTCTAATGGCAGGCCTGATGGTAGGCTTAATTGGTTTTGCTCAAGCGCAAACCGGTGCATCTGGGGCCTCAGGTGGCTCAATGTCCGGCCAAGGAGCTAGCCAAGGTGGCAGCAGCATGAGCGGTAGCAGCAACACGTCAGGCTCTGTGGGTGGTTCATCATCAACTTCTACTCAAAAACCAGGATCAGGTTCATCAGACTCCACTTCATCGAGCTCGGGGTCGTCTGGAGCTACGGGCAATGGTTCAAGCGGAGGTAGCTCTGGGCACTCCTCGGGTAGTTACGGATCGGGAGGGGCGGGAACTCCATCAGGAACCCCGGGGGGTACCAGCTATTAAGCTGCTCTGGTCTTGTGGGAAAGCCCTATTTCAGGGCTTTTCGATGATTTGCCGACTAAACCCATACTTAACCAACTCACCTGTTATTACTGCTTCACGTGCAAATATGGTGAAGTGAGTGGATACAGTAGGTTCCCGTAATTATCAGTCGGGAGGTTGCTATTAACGATAAATAGAAGGAAGGTTATGAGATGCTGATGGATAAAAAATGATAAATAATTAAACCTGAATAAATAATAAATTGATTATATTGCTTTAGACAAATTTTACTTTTTAGTTCTGCGGCAAGCTAACGTATCCAAGATGGTAATCTCTCCAAGAGTTAAACCGTGCCACCACTCAGGCACAAAAAGCATATTGTTTTTTTAAATAGTAGACCTACCAATCTTTATCTAACGGTGCTGGCTATCCTGCTTTTATTTTTCTCAGCTTATTCAGCTTGTATTCATGTTCTTCAGTATAAAGTTATTGCTATCAGAAGAAATTCTAATAAACAAAATAACAATGAACGAGGTTAAACATGAAAACGAGCACTAAAATAGACATGCCGATAAAATTATTATCTGGAATGTTGTTGAGTTTTGTTCTGGCTGCTCCTATGATAGTTGAAGCTGGAAGAGGCCATCACCATCACCATGGTCACCACCACAATCATGGCCATCACCATCATCATGGCCATCATCGTCACCACCATCATTACAACCCGCCGAACATTTATTACAACCAATCCTACTATCCTCCTGCGCCTGTCTATTATTCCCCTGCGCCTGTGTATTATCCTCCTGCGCCTGTGTATGGCGTAGGACCGGGTCATTTATTCATGGGTATTACTACTGGTAATGCCGGCTTTATGTTTGGTTATTAAATCCGATATCTCATTAGGGCTTGTTGGCATTTCTCATAGATAACAAGAGATATCTGCAAGCCATGGCAATTATGCTTTCTTAAATTTTATTTAGCTTGTCATATTGTGTTGTCACTACTCGATACTGCTTTAATCGGGCAAAAGTATTTTTCACTCAATGACGACTCTATATAAGCCCCAGCCCATGTCTGTATTACCTTTAGCCGAGTTACCTCTCTTGCTCTTGCCGCTCTAGCACTTTTTTTCACGATTTCCTCCCATATGCCCCACTGGTTTAACCCTTTATATATTTTGCCCACACTCAAGCAAATTGCCAAATTCTTCCGCTATCGATGATAATCATGTGTTTGGTGTGGCTATGTTTTTGTTTTTATTCTTATATTAATCAGTTGGGTGCTGAAATATTTTCTTACTCTGTGGGTTAGCGAACAGTAATTTGCTGAACGCCGGAGTAGAGTATAAGGACAGCAATTTTGCTGTAATGTAATATGGAGGAATAAATCATGAAACCTTTTTCTATTGTTAAAAATCTTGCTTCATCTGTTCTAATGACGGGCCTGATTGTGGGCTTGGTTGGTTTTGCCCAAGCGCAAACCGGTGGAACTACTGGGCAATCAGGTGGTTCAATGCCCGGCCAAGGAGCTAGCCAGGGTGGCAGTATGAGCGGTAGCGGCAGCACGTCAGGATCAAGGGATTCATCGTCAACCTCTACTCAACGACAAGGATCGCCGGGCACGCCAGGCTCCACTCCATCGGGCACGGGCTCCTCTGGAACCTCAGGTGGTGGATCAGGCGGAGGTGGCTATGGGTCACCATCAGGTACCCCGGGATCGGGAGGAACGGGAGCTCCTTCGGGAACGGGGGGTAGCCGGTATTAAACCACTTTGGTCTTGCGGGAAAGTCCTATTTCAGGGCTTTCCGATGACTTGCCAAATAAACCCATACGGTAACTAATCTACCAACGATTATTGTGCCTGGGCGTGGACATGGTCGAATGAACGGATAATAATGATTATCGCCATTATCGGTCAGATAATTGTTAAAAAAAATAAATAGTGGGATACTGATGGGTAAAAAATGAAAAAAAGCCAAAGTGAATCAGAATAAGTATTACTTTATGTATTATGGACTGCGCTGGTTTTTTTGGTTTATCCGATTTGTGATTCCGATTGGCGTAGGTTCGAATTTCATCAATCATTCTAATGCTTTGGAGTTATTTTAGAATGAGCCGAAGTGTTTTTCTTGAAAGTTTTCTTCCATTTTTAAATTAAAACTGGCTTTGTCGGCCTCACCTTGCCATATTATTTATGCTGTCTGTGGCTCGCCCTCGCGTCATGTTTGATTTGGAAATGGAATTAGGCACCCTATCTCTAATCTTTTTCTATTTTTAGTCTAACCGGTAACCGACAAAATATTGCTTCAGTTGCTGGTACAGTAAGCGCGATAATTCGTAGAACTCTCTCTTTTACTTAATATAGCAGATCTCATATAAAATGATTTAAATTTCATAATCGGCAAAGAGCTGCTCGATGGAACACCCTTCCCTTTTTCTGATGGCTTTGGCCTGAGCCCATTTGGGTTCAATGTCATTTAAGTCCGGGGAATAAGGCGGCAGGTATTCAAGTGTATGCCCGGCATTGGCAATGGCGGTTTGGATATCCTGCCGTTTATGGAACGTTGCGTTGTCCATGACAATCACGCAAGCGGGCAGAAGTTTAGGCAACAAGTCCTGCGTTATCCACGCATAGAAAATGTCAGCGTTGATATTGGCGATGAACAGACTTATGGTCAGCAGCGTCTTTCCGATCAGAGCGCCAATCACATTGGTTCGACCTCGTGCATGCCAGTCTTTTACGCCATGGACGCGCTCACCCACTGGCGCATAGCCATGCGTGCGGGGCATGTCGTGCGCAAAGCCGCTTTCATCAAGATAAACGATGACGCGGCCTTCGCGCTCATAGCCTTCAATTTTTTGCTGGAAGATACGCCGCTCTTCTTCGCTGGCTTTGGGGTGACGCAGGCTTTTTTTTATAAGTCACGCCCAGACCGCTTTAAAGCGTGATTAATGCCTTGCTTGCTGACACCCAGCCGTTTGGCGCGCTCGTACTGATATGCGTCCGGATAATTCTTGACGTCTTGCGCCAACTTCTCCATGTCGATCTTGGTGGCAGGCTTGTTGCGGGTGGTCTTCGGAGCGGGTGTTTTGATCCAGCGCGTCACGCTGGCTATTCCGACGCAAAAACGCTTGGCCACTTGTGCGATTGAGAGATTCTCCTTCTCCCGAACGGATAATACTTTACGGCGAAATGATATCGGATAGGTCATCTGTAAATTATAATCAATTTATAGGGGACATGCTATAGAAGTCACGAACGCTGGTTCGTGACAGCAAAAACTTAGTTAATCTGAATCCGCGATTTAGTCATAAATTTTCCGTCTTTCTTGTTGAGTTATTTATACTTTAAAGAAATAAATCGGCTCATTCTTGCTCAGATAAATCATAAATCTATTGCCCCGCTATTTACAGCTTGCCTGAAGCTAGTGCGTTTTCTCGTTGTGGTAAAAGTGAAGAAAGCATTGATACTGTTTTGTTCCAACAGTACGCTCAAAGTATTGTTGGATAGAAAAACTACTCTTATTACCCAGCTGATCCTTTTGTTTATCGTGCTACCAAAGTCTGCTTCTTCTATTGGCATAGACATAGAAATTCAGATGTTTGATGTCTACTCCTCAAGTATTTGACAGGTAAATTAGAGCATTATCCGCTTCTAGTCTCAGGATATAGAAGCAATTGTTCAAAATTGGGCTGTGCCATGCTCAAATTCTCCTGTTTATTCGATTTTGAAACCTCTCCATTAAATCGCTGAAGGTTCGCAAATCAGCTGTACCTGAAATTACGCCACTATGCGAAAGAAATATCGTAAACGTTATGGTAGCCTCATACGCAGCCGTAAGGACATTCCCAATCGATAGATATTGATAGATACCCTGAGGTAGCAAACCGACGAGAACGGTTAGGTAACTGGGGAGCAGACACCATGATTAGCTAGGGACACAAAGGCACACTAGTCACGCTAGACGAACGCAAATCCAAACTATGTCTTGCCTACCAGCGGCAAATAAAACTGCAGAGGCGGTGACATGCGGGATCATCACCCTGCTGGATATATTCAAGGACTGGGTGCATACCCTTACCTTTGACAATGGTAAGGAGTTTGCTAAGCATGAACAGGTAGCGGATGGTATTGAATCTGAAACATATTTTGCCAAGCTTTGCCACTCGTGGGGGCGTGGCCAGAACGAGAGCGCCAACGGGCTGCTGCGCCAGTACTTTCCCAAAGCGATGGGGCTGCTGGATGTGACTGCCCAGCAGATGTTGGAAGCTGTCCACAAACTTAACAGCAGGCCAAGAAAGTGCTTGGGGTTTAGGACGCCTTACGAGGTGTTCCGCGAATTATCAGGCACAGATGCTGAAAAATTGATGGGTTATGCACTTATTACTTGAATTCAAGTATTTTTAACAAAGACAAAATAAATTTCTAAAAATTAACTGGTTATGCGACGTTATGGAATGCGTCTCTAATTCTATACAAAATAAATGGTTTAAAAATAAATAGTTATATGAAATACCAACTTTGATTGTCGTATGATGGTGACAATTATTTCTTTAGATTTTCTATTTACTCTAAATAATTTATTGATTTATAACAATAAATACATTATGGCATGAATAATGCTCTGCATAACGCTAATACTAATTATTTTTATTAGTAGTTGTTTTTTTATTTAATCAATTAATACTAAAAAGAATCACAATCTCAAAATCTTCGTCATCAGTAAAGTTGCAAGGCTATTCTTCAGTTTTCCGACTTGATTTTGGTGCTTGGTGAAAATTTAGGTTCATCAAGATTTTTGCAAGTTAATTTGATTCTAAACATAGGAGTATGTAGTGAGTAGTAAATACAAAATTAAATTGAAAACATTATCCGCTTTACTGTTGTTGCTAGCAGCGCCAGTAATTGCAGATAGGACAGCATCTGCGGAAAGGAATGTCCACTCAAATACTAATGCCAGCTCAAATAGCAATGACAGTTTAAATAGCAATAAAAGCTCAAATAGTAATGGCAACTCAAATCGCCAGCCAAATATGCTTCGTACGAAGAATAACCATGGTACCGACGTATCATTTAGTACTGCCGGTTTTATAGATCTTGATAATCCATTTTTTAAAAGTTTTGGATCTAATGGTCGTAGCTGTGCTTCCTGTCATATTTCTTCGCAAGGATGGACGATTACACCCAAAGGAGTGCAAGAGCTCTTCGAAAAAACAGAAGGGTTGGATCCACTTTTTAGGCCGGTAGATGGCGCGAATAATCCTGAGTCTCCTCATCCGGATCAATTAACGCTTGAAGAACGCCGCAACGCTTACAGCATGCTGCTGAATAAAGCAAATATACGCGTAGGAATCGGTATGCCTGCTAACGCAGAATTTGAATTAACAGATGTTGATGATCCTTACGGTTTTGCAAGCGAAACCGAGCTGTCTTTGTTCCGCCGTCCGATGCCAAGTGCCAATCTTAAATTTTTAAGCGCTGTCATGTGGGATAGTCGAGAAACTACGGAGGATCTAACTTCTACGAATTGTATTATTGGAACTGCACATTGTTTTTCTCCTATATCTGTAGATTTAACTACTCAATCCAACAATGCTACCTTAGGTCATGCTGAGGCATTGAATGATTTGAGCGAAGAAGAGCGAAAAGCGATCGTGGATTTTGAATTAAGTCTGTTCAGCGCACAGATAGAGGATAATGAGGCGGGTTCTCTAACCGCGGAGAAAGCGCGTGGCGGTCCTCAAGCACTTTTGGAACAAGATTATTATTTTGGTATAAATGATACTATAGAGGGCGATTATCAAACTGGTGCGGCTTTTAATCCCAATGCGATGTCGCTTTATGATAGTTGGAATCGTTTTAATAAACGCACTCGATCAGCAAAAAGGACTACGCAGGCACGTGCTGCCATTGCGCGCGGTCAAGCGTTATTTAATACAAAACCTATCAATATTACTGGTGTTAAGGGGCTTAATGATGATTTAGACGAACCCGTCATTGCAGGTACGTGCACGACATGCCACAACACCCCTAATTCTGGTAATCACTCTACACCGGTGCCGCTGGATATTGGTATTTCTGATGCCTCACGCCGCACATCGGATATGCCGCTCTATACCCTGAGAAACAAAGAAACTGGTGAAACGATCCAGACAACCGATCCGGGACGCGCTTTGGTTACAGGTAAATGGAAAGACATTGGTCGTTTCAAAGGACCCATTCTGCGCTCTGTAGCATCACGACCACCATACTTCCATGATGGTTCAGCTGCTGATTTGCCTGCAGTAGTTGAGTTTTACAATAATCGTTTTAATATCGGCCTTACCGCAAAAGAGAGGGCAGATCTTGTCGCTTTCTTAGCAGCGCTATAAAACTCTCGCATTCATCAGCAATGAACACCTTCCCTCAAGGGAGGGTGTTCATACGTGGCTTTATGTAAAATTAACCATAGTTTTGTTGTGTTGAGCTTTGGTTTTGATAAACATGATCCTGGCATTCACCTATATTATTAGTTTATCATTCTCGTAATTAAAGAGATAAACATTGTCGCTGAAACAATCGATAGCCATTACTGTCAGCTGAATATAGTTATCATAAGTGTTTAAAAAAGTTAGCAACTGTGCGTTATTATTGCGCGCACTAACTGAGCTAGCTGATAACGTGAGCATGCATATAATAGATTACCTGAGCTAGTAGCTTCTTCATTAAAACAACCTTTCTAAAATATTAATTTTAAGTTCCGCCAATTTTGCTGATATAGGGAATCGCAAGGACGGTACACATTTGCTATGAATCGGCTATCTCCCGCGAGGTTCTTTGCGAACTATAGTGGCTGACTAGCGCTCATTCTTTGCCTGATAAATCACTTTGGTACCTTTAGTACATTAGATTAATACAATAGTTGGAATCATAATTTCCACTATATGGCAAAAAATCAAATTATTGTTAAATATTCTCTAAAAGTCAGCTTAATTCAGTGCTCATGCTATTTTGAGCGGTTATAGTCGCTATGGCAACATCAGGGATTGTATCTGGCTTGATTTGAAGTCGTCTAGCTTACAAAGATTTTGGAGGGCGGAATAAGGAATCCAGAATAAATTCTGGAGCGGTAACGGAAGTAAATGAAGCTAAAGCTTCTTTACTAGCGGGAATAGATATTATAATTAAGGGTGCATTAAAGAATAAGGGAATGAATTGTCCGGCTGCATGAAGACATAAATGAGTTGCTTCATCCAACACTCCATTATCGTCGCCAAGAGCAACATGCAAATCGATATGCTTCTGTGGATCACCGAAAAACAAAGCAGCACGGTAGTGATGATCTAACTCATGAGCAAAAACCTTACCATTAAAAGACCAACCGAATGTATTCGTGAGCATGCTCACGAAAAATATCAGGATGACAGAATTAATGAATGATTGTTTTCGCATATTATTTGTAATATATCACTACTAATATCCTTGTCATAACGAATTATGTTTTGGACAAGGTGAATCTGTGTTTCTCCTTAAAATCATCTTTTATAGTACTACTAAAAAAATATTTCTAACACATTGATTGGCAATGTGATACGTGTTAATGCTCTCCTTGGCAAAAGGAGAGCGAGTATAATTGCATATTAGCTTAATGTCAAATAAAAGATAATGGATAATGTCAAATAAAAGATAATGGATAATGACGAGTTTATGCTTCGTCATTATCTTTTACTCAAGTTTTGGAATTAATTTCTGGTAAAGAAATCATTGTAATAAATTGATTTTAATGAAGTAAAAGACTCCTGAGTGATAAAACTTAGTTTGCTTGACGAACTTAACTAGCCACAAGAGGGTTTTGATAAATCGTGATATAAAACGATTAGGCTTGCCAAGTTTAATTGGTGATTAATTTGACTAGTCGGAGCTGCAGATTGATAATGTTTTTCCATCATTGTGGAATCATTGTATGTAGTCATTTTGCTGCATCGCGCTGGCTTGCATAAGCGCTCGGGGCGGTCACGCAAGTTGTCTATTTGCTGTTACTGTGGGTGTAGTTAAAGGTTGATTCGATTGACATGATTTTCTGCAAATCCATGCAAAGTTTCAGCGATGCCCGAAAAGATTTTATATATGATTATCTCAAGCGGGAAGATGTTAATTGGCGACGCCTGCATTACCAGATTGCACGACTACTGAAGAAGTGTTTCTCCCGCTGGATAGAGAGCTTTATATCAGTCAGAAGAATATTGCTGAGCTTAAGCGAGCCTTTTGTGATGGTCGCTGCATATGGCAAAACACTACTAACCGCTATCTTGCGCATGAAGAAGGATAAAACCCGGCATCGCTATAGCTGTTACATTACAGATACGATACCGCGCAGGCAAGTCGTATTCTGGACATGGTTTTTTCCATTTGGATAGTTACTTACACTTCAAAATCAGAAACTCTCTAAGTTAATCTTCCATTACCTCGTCTGTCTTGCCCAGAAAACGATTGGCTGGTGGCATAGCTTGTCACTCATCTGTTGGTCGATTGTTTCGTCCTAAGCTGTGGCACCCATGTTATTTTAATTAACCTGAAAGCAATCAAGTTCGGTTATATTTCGGTTATATATTAACGCGTTATTGCAAGGCAAGCGTCTGAAGAGAAGATAGCAAATTATCACGGAATGTTTCACATTGAGTCACGTACATAAAGCTAACGCGCTCATGCACACAGGGCGGATTGATCGCGCCATAATCGATTCTTAGCTTTCCTCTCTTTTCTCTGGTGAGGTAATATCGATCATTCCGGTTGGTAGCAGTCGCCAGCACAACATGAAATATATCGGTATCTACGCTAGCTTCGGGGATTGATAAACTTTCGTACTCAATCATTTCAACTGTTTTATACAAATTTTTCCTTTTTATCAGTTCAACTACCATTTTGAAATTTTCATTAACGCCTGAATATAATGGATCATAACGTAGATCTTCCCTGGTCATAGGATAATCCGGGGAAATTGCTTTAAGATTCGTTAAAATAGTTGTATAGATCAATTCCTGGGAAGGAATCAAAGCGATGAGCTTTCGCTCAATAAGCGGCGCAGGAAGCGGTTCGGTGCTTTCGATACAGCGGGTATGCATCGCAGCTCTCGCTGCGATATATTTTTTCTTACCTTTATATTCTGCGCCTTCAAGATAATAAGTTGTGCTGCAACCAGATAGTACCAAAGTAGTCATTAAAATAACGAGTACAGCTTTTTTCATATTGATTATTTTTCTTTATAGATATGTGTATTTTTTAATCTCATTATTCCATTTCTAAATCAAAACTGGCTTTATCGGTTGCACATTGCTGTATGATTGATACTGTCTGCGGCTCGCCTTCGCGTCATTTTTGATTTAGAAATGGAATTAGGCAATAAATATTAGCTGCCTAATTTTTGCGATAAATCTTATACCCAAATATTATGGGAACAAACGCTTCAAAGAAGAATCTTTAGTCATTAATTTCTAATTTATTTGTAATATTAAAGCTGACTTTCCTCTCTGAAGTTGTATGGTAATTGTACCTGCAATTCTAGCCATGATAGCCTTAACACCCTATATTTACTGGTCTTGCATATAAGCACATGATATTAAGCCAAATAAACATAAAAAAACAAAGCGGGTGACTTGGTTATGATTCGCGAACACCGAAGCATCAGTATTATTGGCGGATTATTGCTGCTAGGATTGACTCTGACAACAGGTATTGCAGTTTATGATGTAATGCATCGCCAGATTGAATCCGCACTTGGTAGAGGACTGGATGCAGTATTAGAAGGCAAAACGTATTTATTCGAGATTCAAATTGAAAAAGGTCTCGCGGACACACGTGCGCTAACCATGCGGCCTTTCATGATTCAGCCAATCCAGCAGCTTAATGTTCAACCGGACAACTTCAATGCACTGCACGACCTTGATCGGAACGTTAATTCATTAACACAAATCGGTTTTTCGGCTGCTATCGTTTATGATGTGCACGGGAGAGTATTGTCACAGGTAGGCCATTTTTCTGATAAACAAACTCAATCATTACCGCTGACTATACAAAATAATACTTTTCTCTTATGGGATGATCAATTTATTTTGCGCACTAGTGAAGATGTGTTAGACCAGGATGGGCATCGCATTGGCAGAATTACGACAGAGAGTTTTTTGCCGTACCTGACTCGTAGATTTAGTGGAATAAGATCAATTGGTGAAACTGGGGAGTTTATGTTATGCGCACCTCCAGCTCCAGGAGATAGTGCGAAAGAAATGGCTTGTCTGATGAGTCAGATGGATGGTGTCAAATTCAAATATCTGTATCAGGCAACGAGAGATGAGCTGTTGCCGATAAATAATGCATTAACAGGAAAAAGTGGGGTTATGGCTGTAAAAGATTATCGCCATATGCAAGTAATTGCGGCATATGCTCCATTAGAGAAGATTGGTTTAGGCATGGTATTGAAGTTGGATGAGGAAGAATTACTTAGGCCAGCAGCTGAACAATTAAAATTTGTCATATTATATCTTGCGGGATTGATCGCTGCAGAAATACTGCTATTAAACTGGTTTGTGCGTAAACTGATTAAATCCAGGCGGGAAGCGCAAGAAGCAAAAGAAAAGGCTGAGCTATTTTCGATAGAATTGAGTCATAAGGAATTAGAGTTACGTAAACGTCTGAAAGAAATCACCTGTCTTTATGAAATTCGTCGTGGTATGGGATTAGATGTATCAATTGATAATGTTTGCCAGAATATTTTTGAGCATTTGATTCCAGCCATGCAATTCCCGAAAATAGCGACTGCCATCATTGAGCTTTATGGCTGGCGATACATTTCTGGCAAGTATGATCACGGTTTTATATGCACTTTGCGATCAAAGGCTAAAATCACCGATAAGATTGCTGGTTATCACTGGCATAAGGATCAAAACTCTTTTTGTACCTATTTATCTGAAATTATCGTCAACGATGAGGTCTGCGGCCAATTACGTTTATTCTACTCAGAAGACAAAACATTCCCAGTAATTGAGGAGCAAAAACTTATCAATGCCATTGCAAGCGATCTGGCAGGTTGGCTTGAGCGCAAGCGGTTAGAACAAGCATTGGTTTTTGTTGCCGAGGAGCAGGCGCATACCATCGGGCAGGAATTGCATGACAATCTGGGGCAACGGGTTGCTGCAATTGGCTATCAGGCCAGGGCATTGGAGAAAAAAATCTTTGTTTTGGGAAAAGATAATCTGGCAGGCGTAGCGGCTTCTATTGCATCGCAAGCCCAGGCTTCTGTAGTACAAATCAAACAGCTCGCTCAGGGGCTGCTACCATTTGAACTGGAAGCAAATGGTTTGGTAGCGGCATTACGAGCTCTTGCGTCGAGAATCGCTTCGACTTATAAGATTGATTGTGAATTTGTGTGTGAAAATGAAGCTATTATAAATGAAGCTATTACTAATGATAATAATCTTGCACTCAATCTTTATCGAATTACACAGGAAGCTGCTAATAATGCAATACGTCATGGTGGAGCACGATCTCTAAGAATATTTTTGAATCTTGAAGAAGGAATGCTTACCCTTTCCATATGTGATGATGGAAGCGGTATTGTCGAGGTGGATAAAAAGCATGAAGTAACCCAGGGAATGGGTATTAAAATTATGCAATATCGTGCAAAGCAGCTAGGTGCCAAGTTAGAAATATTAACGCGTCCAGAAGGGGGTACGGAAGTGCGTTTGGAAATGCAACTTATTTAAACTGATTTAATATGACGAATTCAAAAGCACAGGTAATGTTAGTGGATGATCATGCCATGTTACGCCATGGCATGGCGATGCTCATAAATTTGGAGCCAGATTTAGAGGTTTGCGCTGAGGTTGGCGATGGGAATGAGGCTCTGGCGTTACTCAAGAAAGCTGATAGGGTTGATATTGTTTTATTGGATGTCACGCTCAAAACAAGTTCAGGCTTTGAAGTAATTAAATATATGCATGCGTTGAAACCCGCATTGCCAGTGTTGTTTGTGTCGATGCATGATGAGACGGTTTATGCTGAACGTGCTTTGCGGGCAGGGGCTTCAGGTTATGTCATGAAGCAGGAGCCTGGTGAAGTTTTGCTTACGGCTATCCGCGAAGTCTTGAAAGGGAATGTTTATCTGAGCAAGGAAATGAATGCAAAGTTGCTGAATCGCATAGTAGCAGGGCATCCAGAGCATGAACAGTTGATTAATAGTCTAACGCCGAGTGAGTTTGAGGTGTTGCATTTGATTGGATGTGGACATAGTAGTAAAGAAATTGCCACGCTACTTAACCGTAGCATTAAAACGATCGAAACACATCGCTTCAATATTCGCACCAAGTTGAATTTGAAAAATGGCGCTGATTTGATACGCTACGCCACTCGCTGGTTTTCGGAAGAACCTATTGATCAGGTTCATAGATAGCTTTAGGTGACATAATGAACAAGGAGATCGTGATTTCAGTAAGCTCCTCAACTCTGATTTGCTGGATAACATTAGTCAACACACTATTTTGGTTTAGTCAGCTTTGCCCTAGTGACATAAATCATATCAAGGAAAGTTCTCGACTATCTCGACTATTATGCATTTAAGCGTCTTATCGAATTTGGAATTAAGTTTCTTCAATTGAGTCCCTTTTATGTTTCACCAATCGACGCATGGGTAATCCCATCGATAAAATTTCTCTTGGTAACTTCAACTATTACAAAGTGAATCATGACCAACGCTGCTAAAATGAATAGAAAGAAGTGGCGGTGAAACGAAACCAAGGTACGACCCCAAAAGGGTAAATGGAACGATGGCAGTAAACGCTACAACCAAAAGGAATATTACGATTAATTCTATTTATAATAAAGTTCACCAGTACATGAGTGTATAGTGATTCCATAAACCAGCCGATTTGGAACTACGCTTCGTATGATTTTAGTGCTGCAAGCGTGACGTAGAGGGTCCGGAATCATGCATTGAGCCGACAGAACCAATCGTCAGCATGTAATTTTGTATAAAGTTTATAATCTAATTCTCTCGGTTTGCGGGGCTTTTCAGGATCTCCTTTATTCAAAGGACTCGGCATTTCGGCAAATCATATAAAATACTATTGAGTAATATTGAGTGGGTGGCGCAAGCAGGAATAGGGCTGAGCCGGCCATGTTAGATCTATTGCCAAAATTAGTGCTGGTGCCCATCATGATATACGTGATTATATTGCCGAAGGTGCGCCTTCATTCTGGCACACCAGTATGACACTTAAGTTCGATTCCAGAAGCATCCTATCAGCCAACTCCCAGGCGACATCAACAGTTGCACCAACTGATAGGTCCCCGCCTGCTGGGTAAAGCAATGGGGGCATTATTGATGCCATCCCCCAGATAGCCTATTCATGATCTCGAGCTTTCAGTATTCAATTAATTATGCGCTCTTTTTCGGAGGGAGTAACCCTGCAAAATAAGTTTGCATTTTTTGCTCTGATCCGAAGGGTAGCATCATTGATCTGTGAAATTCCAATATACATTCCTCATTATTCGTTGGTCAGTTTCGCTCTGAGATTCACCCTTATCCAAATGGACCGGTATTAGTAATTATTATGAAATGCTGCCAGATCAAGAGGTCAGTGATTGATTAATATACACATCAGTTAGATCTTCTCAGTCTACGTTAGCTAATGGATTCAATTATCAATGGGTAATAGATTTTCCTATAACCATAAGGGTTTTACTTGCATGCATCTGAGATTCATTTTCATCCAACCTGGATCTGTTTTTGTGACTTCATCAAACGCCAATAGACGACGTAATCAGTGATTTATCTCAACTAACTCTTCCAAGCCCACATTATCTAATGGTTTCTATTATTTGCGAGTAATGGATTGACTCATAAACATAAGGGTTTTGCTTATTTTTAATACAGGGAAACCATCATGATAAAACAATGGTTTCCCTAATATACATCAGGGTTTTGATTGAGATACGATTGATCAACGCTTGTAAAAGTAAGCGTAAGTAAATAATAAGAATCTTCTTTAAAGATCACAAAAAAAAGAAAAATATTATATAAAACATTCGGACTAACAATATTCGGACTAACTGATTGCTCACAAAGGACAAAGCTAACAGCAGTCTCAGTAATCTACGGGCAAAAGGTATTTTTTATAGTCTATCTATTACTTATACAGCATAGGAGAAAAGTAATATTATGGCTACACAAATAGAAAGTAAACCGTTGACAGACGGACAACCAGATGTGGCGGAAAGCGCTGCTCCAGTAGGAGCAGGTTCTGCCGCTTTTCAATCACAATATTTTTTGCGCGATACCGCAGCGGGTGTGATAACGGGCGCTATGGCCATTCCGTTATCGATTGGCATTGCAATCATGTCTGATTATCCGATCAAGGTAGGTTTGGCAACTGTGGTTTTTGCCTGTTTAGTTGGTTGGATCAATGCCTGGTTCAAACCAGGTAATTATATTGGTACACCTGGTATTGCGGCTGGATTGGCTCCGGTGTTAGCTCTGGGGGTAGCTACTTTTGGAATACAAAATATGGCATTTTGTATTTTATTGACCGCGATTATGCAGGCGATCATATGGAAGTTTAATTGGCAAAGATTTCTACTTGTTGCTGTCCCGGTTTATCTGGTAGAAGGTTTGTTAGCAGGTATAGGATTAAAGATACTCTTGAAATTCTCAGAGTTTACCTACGAAATACCAGCAGAATTAGTTACTGAAACTTTCTGGAATGCTACCCGTATCCAAATGGTTGCGATTTCTGCAGTTGGCTTTGGAGCGTTTGTATTCTTATTTTCCAAATTCAAAAATACCCAACCTGCTATTCCCTATTTCGCACTGATCATTGGGGGCGTTGTTTTGGCTCAGTTTGTTTCTGTGCCGATGATATCGGTGGAAGATGTTCCTCTTGAACTGAGATTGCCATTGCCAACCGCAGACGTAACGATAATGATGCTGGTTTATATGTTCTTTTTCTGTGCCATGCTCGCTATTGTTGATGTCATTGAACAGGTTATGAGTAACGCGGCCATTGAGAAAATAGATCCGCTTAAACGCAAAACAAACAGCAATAATAGCTTGCTTGCCATCTGGATTGCTAATTTTGGCTCAAGTTTCTTTGGCGGTATGACCAACTTGGATGGTCTGGCGAAAAGCACAACCAATAAATTAGCAGGTGCAATGACCAAGTTTTCTGTTCTGATCGTTGGTTGTGTAGTGTGCTTTTTTATGCTCAATACCCAGTTTTTAGATTACTTACCGAAATTTGCATTGGCGGCGATTATGATGTTTACCGGCTATAAGATGATTGCCGGCTTGGTGCATGTGACACATTATGGTCCATATGCTCTGATGTTAGCGCTTTTCACTGGCGGTTTGGTGTACAAGGTAGGTATTTTTGAGGGCATGTTGATTGCGATGGCAGTACATGGAATCATCCATTTCCTGGTCTACACCAAGCACGATAATATGCCAGGAAAAGACGTTGTGAAACGATATTTTGATAATTTGAAAAGAGATAGTAGCAGTAATTTACAGTAGCAATTTATACACATAATTGGTACGTATTGGATAAATAAACTATTCGGTGATCTGAGGGCGAAGAGAATAAGACTTCGTCCTCAAACAGAATAAATAGAATAAATGCTGATAAGAGGATTGATCTTATGTATAAGAAGATAATGATCGCTATTGATGGTAGCAATACTGCTCAGCGGGCATTAGAAGAAGCAGTAAATATTGCCAATAATTACAACGCAGCATTGCATATTGTTCATTGCGTAACTGGTGATACCGAAACCGATAAAAGTACAGGCTCTCAGATACTGGAACAAGCCAAATCATATGTTGATGCAGCGAACATAGAAACAAGTCTTCTGCAGGCAGATGCCGTGTATGGTTTGACTGGTATTGCTGATTCGATTGCGACCGCTGCCTCTGATTGGGGGGCAGATTTGCTGGCAGTAGGTACGAGTAACCGTCGGGGGTTGGAGCGTCTATATATCGGATCGGTTGCCGAACAACTAATTTCTAAAGTTGATGCTTCAGTGTTATTGATTCGTCCACAGAAAGGATAAAAATATGATTTCCGCATTATTAGATGCTATAAATATTGCCAGTAATCATAATGCAGCATTATGTATCGTCCATTCAGAGGATGGTAGTGATATTGAAGTCGATGAAAAGACCGATACTACAATACTGGAAAAAGCAAAAACTTATCTTAACGAATTAAATGTCGAAGCGCGACTTTTGGATGCTAAAAAAGAAGAAGGAATAAATGGTATTTCTAATGCGATTGCTGCTGCTACTTTTGAGTGGGGAGCAGACGCACTAGTAGTTGGAACAGCTAATGTTAGAGGATTTGAGTATTTTTATGTTGGATCAGTTGCCGAACAACTGATCGCTAAAGTTGGCTCTTTGATACTATTGGTTCGTCCCAAAAAGGCTAATTTAATTTTTAGTGCAAATAAAATGGTAGTTTAAAAATTACGTAATAATAGGTTGAATTACCTCCGGGTTTTCTAGAGGTAATTCAACTGTAAGTATCGTAATATAAAATCATAGCGTTGGTTCTTCGCATTAAATTAGGATATTAGGTTTATTTATTGGAAGTGTTTGGCTTTAATCTCCTTTTAATAATTTATCATTTACTGCTTCGGTAAATTCTTTATCAGTAAGCGTGCCTCTTTCTGGGCGAAGTGTGAGCAGCTTTTCCACCCCTTTTTTAACTGTATTCTGAGTATCATCTGAAGAAACAACAAAAAAAGAAACAGGTGTTTCACGCATTGCTATTATTTCTATTCTGCTCTTAAGCTTACTTATCTGCTTCTCAAGATTTCGATTTTGTATCAAGCCGCCTCCAATAACAGAGCCATGAAGAAAAATGGTGGTATGCGATAAATCATCACCAGATACAATAATTTCGACTTTAATTGGCCAGTAAAAGGAGAAAATTTGGAAAAACTCTTTACATTGAATACGATTTGGGCTTGTCTCTAAAATACGCCAATCATTTTCTTCAACGATTTTCTTGCAAATAGATAGTGCGCTCTCAACCGAAATATTAGTTTCAATTCTTTCATCTACGCTTGAACTTATCTTATGTAGTACTTCAGCAACTTTAATTTTAATTCGCTCTAACCCAAAAGAACTTAAGTGGATAAATTGATTTCTGCTGTTTAATGTAAGTTTGCTCTGGTAAGGTGTGGCTGGAGTATTTTTGGTACCAAATTTTAATAGCATTACACCGGCATAGGAAACAACAAACGCTAATAAGAGGCTGTACTGTGCATTTACCGCTATAATGTTATCTAACATGGCAATAATAAGAGCTGCGATACCGATTATTTTCATGATCAGGTAACCTCCAAGTTAATAATTACGCGACAAAGATTTACTTTGTTGCAATATTATTAACATAGACTTCATGAAGTTTATGTTAAGAAAGTGCCTCTCATAGGTATTATTTATTTATTTTGGAGAGGAAATGAGTAACGGGGCAAGACTCAATAACGCTCTTCAATATCCGACCATAAGCATAGCTGGCTATTACAATACAAGTGCCACAACAATTGTTATTCCATTTCCAATCAAAATTGGCTTTGTCGTCTTCACCTTGTCGTATAATTTATACTATCTGCAGTTCGTCTTCGCATCAGTTTTGATTTGGAAGTGGATTACGTGTCACTATCAAGGAATATTTAACATTGAGTCATAGGCGAAAAGTTGGCGTGATTCATGAATACTCCAAGTTCATCATGCAGTAGCTGAGTTGATGAGCTTCCTCTTTCAAAGAAAACCGTCAGCTATTAAGAGTCTTTAGTGAGGACGGACTTCAGATATAGATGTCATAAGCCAGTTTTTATTTAAGCTCTGGCAAAAATGATGGTTTGTAGTTAGTTATTTACAATTTTGTAGGAGAAAAGGAGTTTATGTCCAAATTAACGGAAAACGAGTCTCTAGATAGGGAACTTGTTACTTCGACAGGTTCTGCCGCTTTTCAGTCTCAATATTTTCTGCGTGATACTGCTGCGGGTGTGATAACGGGCGCCATGGCAATTCCTCTGACGATTGGGATTGCAATTATGTCAGATTATCCGATTAAGGTAGGCTTGGCAACTGTGGCTTTCGCCTGCCTAATCGGCTGGATTAATGCCTGGCTTAGACCAGGCAATTTTATTGGAGCACCTGGAATTGCGGCAGGGCTCGCTCCGGTGCTGGCTATGGGCGTAGCCACTTTTGGGTGGGAAAATATGGCATTCTGTATTTTCTTGACTTCGGTAATGCAAGCGATCATCTGGAAATTTAATTGGCAACGATTTTTACTCGTCGCGGTTCCGGTTTATCTGGTCGAAGGCCTGTTAGCTGGTGTTGGACTAAAGATACTATTGAAATTCTCAGAGTTTACTTACGAAATACCTGAAGAACTGGTTACTGAAACTTTCTGGAATGCTGCGCGTATCCAGATGGCTGCGATTTCCGCGGTAGGTCTCGCATTATTTTTATTCTTGTTTTCCAAGTTCAAAGATACTCAACCCGCTATTCCTTATTTCGTGCTGATTATTGGTGGAGCATTGCTGGCGCAATTTATTAATGTGCCTATGATAAACGTGGAAGATATTGATCTTCATTTTAAGCTGCCGTTACCTCAAGCTGATGTAACATTTCTCATGTTCGGTTATATGGTGCTTTTCTGTGCCATGCTGGCCATCGTTGATGTCATCGAGCAGGTCATGAGTAACGCTGCCATTGAGAAAATAGATCCGCTAAAACGTAAGACAAACAGCAATAATAGCTTGCTTGCTATCTGGATTGCGAATTTGGGCTCAAGTTTCTTCCATGGAATGACCAACCTGGACGGTCTGGCTAAGAGTACGACTAATAAGCTGGCGGGTGCTATGACTAAGTTTTCGGTTCTGGTTATTGGTGGGGTAGTATGCTTTTTTACCTTCAATCCGCATTATCTCAATTATCTACCGAAATTTGCTCTGGCGGCGATTATGATGTTTACTGGCTATAAGATGATTGCAGGGCTGGTACACGTCACGCACCATGGTCCTTATGCACTCATATTGGCCATTTTAACCGGCGGCCTGGTTTACAAGGTGGGTATTTTTGAAGGTCTATTGATTGCCATGGCGGTGCACGGTGTCATACATTTTCTGGTTTATACCAACCATGACCATATTCCAGGTAAAGAAGTCATCAAACGTTATTTTGAAAATTTAAAAAAAGACAGCAGCAGTCATTTACAGTAACTATCTCTAAAATATATTTAAATATTGGATAAGTAAATTATTCATTGCTTTGCGGACGGAAAGGCCAAAACGTCGTCCGCGAACAAAATAAATTTCAATAAGAGGGGTAGAGTTTATGTACAAAAAAATAATGGTCGCTGTTGATGGCAGTGATGCTGCTCAGCAGGCACTGGAAGAGGCAGTTAATATTGCCAAAACTTATAATGCAACCTTGCGTATTGTCCATTGCATAAGCGGTGATACTGAAGTTGATAGAGGGGCAGGTTTAGAGATATTGAAGCGTTCCAAATCAAATATTGACGCTCTAAGCGTAGAGACCAGCCTTTTAAAGGCTGAAGCTGAGTATGGTTTGGCGGGTATTGTTGATGCGATTGCCGCTGCTGTTTCTGAATGGGGAGCAGACTTGCTGGCAGTAGGAACGAGTCACCGTCAAGGATTAGAGCGTTTTTACATTGGTTCGGTTGCCGAACGGCTTGTTACCAAAGTAAATGCTTCTGTGCTGTTGTTTCGCCCAAAAAAAGGATAGAAGGCAATTCTATTTCTAAATCAAGCCTGATTTTATCGTGGCTTTCCGTTTGCCGTATTATTTACGGGTGCCTCTAAAAATTCAGAGATCTGAATAAAACCAGGCGAGAATAAAAAATGTTGACGCAGCTTATCACTGATAGGTAAGGAAGCATTTTTTGTGAACCGCGAAGCGGATGCCCACAAATATGATTTTTTAGAGATGTCCTTATTCTGTCTGTGGCTTACTTTCGCATCATGTTTGATTTGGAAATAGAATCATTTATAAACAGCAGTTCACAAGGGAGTGATAGCAATACCAATAATGGGTAAAAAATTACTCTGAAATCATCGCATCCGTAACAGCCAGAAAAAATGGCTGCAATTAATCAACCTGTGTTCAAGAAAATTAAAATATCTTCTCTCCCTCCGGTTACAGCTTGTAAATTTATTTGCCGATTAAGCCATTCAGCAGGATCGTCTCGTTCTGCTTTACCTTTTATTCCGTTTCCCAATCAAACATGACACGAAGGCGAGCCGCAGACAATATCAATAATACGGCAAGCTGAAGCCGACAAAGTCAGGCATGATTTAGAAACGGAATTATGGATGATTATGGATAGAAAAATAGAATATAGTGGGTTGGGAATAACTCCATTACCCTGTAAAGTTCAAGCTATACTTGTTCAATCAGATATATTGGTAGGTAGGGAACGCAATGAAGTTAGTAATGATGTTGAGTAGTGGATTGATATTGCTATTGCTTTCAGCTTGCTCCAGCATGCAACCTATCTTGTATCCCAACACGCATTTTTTGTCGGTGGGGAAGGAGGTTGCGGAACAAGATATCAATGCGTGTGAACAACTCGCCAAATCAGCTGGGGCTAAGGAAAAAAGCTATGGCAAGAGTGGTGATGTTGCTTCAAGTACCGTGATGGGAGCAGGGGTTGGAGCTGCGAGCGGTGCTGCTGGCGGAGCTGTGACCGGCGCAGCAGGTACGGGTTCCATGGTAGGAGCGGTCAGTGGCGCTGTGTGGGGACTGATGAGAGGGTTGCTTTATTCGCAACCCTCGCAACCTGATCGGGCTTATGCTAATTTCGTTAATCGCTGTCTGCAAGAGAAAGGCTACGAGGTGACCGGCTGGCAATAATTGCCGCTTGCAGGCCCAGGTTCTATCATCCAGAATACCTTAATAGTAATGCACTTTGAGAGTAATGGTTTAATGTTGAATGATTTTATCGATCGTGTTAAAGCCGGCCAGGCGGTTGATTTTAAAGAAACGATGGCAGTGATTGCAGAAGCGTATGATTACCAGCCGACAACATTCAGCAATGGTCTTCACCAGCCATTAATGAATGAAGCCGGGCACAATGAAGGCTCGTGCAAGATTTTTGCCTTTGCCAAACTGCATGGATTAAATCAGAACCAGACCTTGGTTTTGTTTGGTGATTATTATCGTAAAGATGTGCTGGGAAATCCTGCTGGTCATGATCACCAGAATATCCGCATTTTTATGCGCGATGGTTGGGACGGTATTGTTTTTCAAGGCGAGGTGTTAACTGCCAAGCAGGCCGGTTGATGTGCTGATTGTTGGTCAGGGCCTGGCTGGCAGTTTGCTGGCCTGGGAGTTGATCCGCCAGCAGGCTCGTGTCATGGTGATCGATAGCGGTGAGACCAATGCGTCGCACGTCGCTGCCGGACTGATCAATCCAGTCACCGGTAAGCGGCTGGTCAAAGCTGCTGAAATCGAGCAATTATTACCGGCTGCCATGGATTGCTACCAACAACTGGCGTTAGCATTCAAACAGCAGTTTTTTGTGCCGATCCCCATGCTACGCCTATTAAAAAGTGAGCACGAACGGCATATTGCCCAGCAAAGGCTGATACAAGCCGAGTATCAAGCATTTTTAACGGATGAGCCATCTTGCCCTCCTGGTATTAACTCTGCTTTTGGCGTGCTGCAGCAGCTGCAGACCGGCTATATAAAAATTCGCCAGCTACTGAAACGTTTGCAGGATTTTTTTGTGGCGAATGGCTGCTACCGGCAAGCCAGGTTAGATTACCGTGAGATCATGTTCCAGCCGCATTTGCAGTGGCAGGATTGGCAGCCACGGCACATCGTGTTTTGCGAAGGTCATCAGGCGACAGTCAATCCCTGGTTTGGTAAATTACCGTTCCAACCGGTGAAAGGAGAGATTCTCCACTGTAAAACCCATGCAGTATCTCTGACCCGGATTCTCAATTTCGGGTATTGGATGATTCCTACCGAGCCGCATCAATTCAGGCTAGGGGCGACTTTTGATTACACCCATCTAGATACGCAACCTACTGAGCGTGCCCGTCACCAGTTGATACAGGCTTTGACTGAAGTCTATCCCGGTTTACACCCGGTTGAGATTGTTGAACATCAGGCAGGTATTCGCCCAGCCACGCAGGATAAACGGCCTTTTATCGGTTCCCATCCAGTCTACCGCCAGTTGCATATTTTCAACGGCTTTGGCGCCAAAGGTAGCCTGGCCATTCCCTGGTATGCGCAGCAATTTGCCGCAGCTTTGAATCAGGCTGCATTCATCCCCGACACCGTGCATGTGCGGCGTTATTATGACTCGCATTTTCCCTCTGCCTGAAACAGCGCATCACATCGTTCGCCAGCATTTACTGCAGGGAGGCAGTGCAGTCGATGCCACTGTCGGAAACGGACATGACACGACTTTTCTAGCTCAGTTAGTCGGTGACAGAGGGGCTGTGTTTGGTTTTGATGTGCAGATTCAGGCCATAGGCGTTACCGCACGGCTATTACAGCAGCGGGATTTGCTGCACAGAGTTACGCTGATTCACGCCAGCCATTCCTTGATGGATCAGTATATTCCGCAAACATTCCACGGCCAGATACAGGTGATTATGTTTAATCTGGGCTATTTACCAGGGGGAAATAAAAGCATTATTACCCGAGCTGACTCGACTTTGACAGCTATTGAGATAGCTTGTCGGTTGCTCACCACACAAGGGATTGTGACCGTGCTGGCTTATCATGGTCATGTCGGCGGCGATGAAGAAACCCTGCACCTGAGCAGATGGTGTCAACAACTTGATCCGCGTCATTTTCAGGTCGATACGGTGCTGAGCCATTACCCAAAACCTCATGCGCCACGACTTTTTGTGATCCGGAAAATGAATTGATCTGTTATCATGCCCAATTTTTCAACCGTAAAGCATCGTTATGTCAGACTTCACACATGTCACTGTCGTCAAGCGAGCCAACGTTTATTTCGATGGCAAAGTTAACAGCCGAACCCTTATTTTTGCCGATGGCAGTAAAAAAACCTTGGGCTTTATGCAGCCGGGTGAATACACCTTTCATACCGCTGATCCTGAATTGATGGAAATCCTGGCCGGTGAACTGGAAGTTCGCCTGCCGGCCTCTGGTTGGCAAAGCGTCAAAGGCGGGGAAGCTTTTAACGTACCCGCGAATAGTGAATTTACCATGAAAGTAAAAACTCCCACTGATTATTGCTGCTCCTTCCTGAAATAACGCATTTGCGGCAAGTAAAATTAAGTGCCACAGAAGGTCTGACAGACGCGTTCTGACGGTAGCGGAGGAGTGCGGTAATCCTGATACTCCGGTGCGTCGGTGTAGGGCGCTGTAACTGCTGCCAGCAGTCGTTGCAGCAGAGAATAATCACCCCGTTCTGTAGCTGCTGCCAGTGCCGCTTCAACCTGGTGGTTGCGCGGATGGATCGCAGGATTATGCGCCCGCATCAAACTCACTGAAGCCTGCCTGGACTCGGCCTGACGCAATAATCTCACCTGCCAGCGTCCATGCCACTCTATAAACTCGGCATTCTGGAATAGGGCATCTTGCGGCATAGTGTCCGCAGCCAGTGCGCGCAAGGTATTAGTGTAATCGGCTTGATGCTGCTGCATCCATGCCAGCACGGTTTTGATCAACTCACTATCCTCTGCTTCTTCAGTAAATAATCCCAGCTTTTTGCGCATCCCTGTTAACCAGTGGTGCTGGAAGATAGCGGAGAAAGTATGGATCGCTTCTTCCGCTAACGCGACTGCTTTCTCTTGGTCCCGGTGTAGCAGCGGTAATAATGTTTCGGCGAAACGTGCGAGATTCCACTGTGCTATCAGGGGCTGATTGCTATAGCGATAGCGACCATGCTGATCAATCGAGCTGAAAACGGTGTCCGGATCATAGGCATCCATAAAGGCACACGGACCATAATCAATCGTTTCACCACTGATGGTCATATTATCCGTATTCATCACGCCGTGAATGAAACCCACCAGCATCCATTGTGCGACCAGCGAGGCCTGACGTTGTATGACATTGTGCAACAGCGCAAGGTAGGGATTTTCAGCCGCGGCAACATCGGGGTAATGCCGGTCGATAGTATAATCGGCCAGAATTTTGATCGCTTCACTATTGCCCAGCCGCGCAACATATTCAAACGTACCCACCCGAATGTGACTGGCAGCCACCCGCGTGAGTATTGCACCGGGCAGCAGGGTTTCGCGTATGACTGACTCGCCGGTGGTGACTACGGCAAGACTGCGCGTAGTGGGAATATTGAATGCATGCATTGCCTCGCTGACGAGATACTCACGTAGCATCGGCGCCAGTGCTGCGCGGCCATCGCCACGCCGTGAGAATCGGGTTTGACCAGAACCTTTTAGCTGGATGTCAAATCTGTCCCCTGTGGGCGTAAGATGCTCACCCAGCAATATTGCTCTCCCATCACCCAGCATAGTGAAATGGCCGTATTGATGGCCAGCATAGGCTTGCGCAATAGGCTCTGATCCGTCAGGCAGCACATTACCGGCAAACAGCAAGGCAGCCTCTTGTTCGGACAGCATGTGGAAATCCAGTCCAAGCGATGCCGCGAGCGTATGATTCAACATCGCTAACTGTGGAGCGCGCACTGGCACCGGGTTCAGACGCGCATAAAAAAATTCTGGCAAACGGGCATAGCTGTTATCAAACTGCCAGCCGACGCTGTCCTTCGCATATTTTCTATCTGGGTTCATGTGATCTTATTGTATTCATTTAATCCGACAATATCTGTCAAAACGGGAATTGCCAAGCGAATCATTCCGTCTCCGAATCAGGCAAGGTGAAGCGAACCAGGTCAATTTAGAGCTGGAATGGAATAAGACAGGGCGTGGAAACTTATGTTCCAATGAGAGCCTGCTCTTTTCACATACTTTATTCACTCTCTACATCTCGATTAACGATTTTCTCGCAACGCACGCCTGGATGCGCGATCAACCAAACTGAACAGTTTGTCGATCTCATCTTTCTGATGAGAGGCTGAGTGACCTGCCACCTTCACAAACCTGCAATTGAGCCTGGCATGCAAGCGGTAAAATGCCTGGTAGAGCTCATAATTATTCAGTGGCTTGTTTTTACCTGAGAAAAAATGATTGTGTTCAAGACGGGCGCGCCTCCCCGGCAGACTCATAATATTTTGTGAGTCGGTATAAACCACCAAAGGCATATTACCAGCATCAGTTAAGTTAATGGTTTCATACGTTTCATTTAGCGCCCATAACAACGTTTGCAATTCCAATCTGGTCGAGCTGGTTTGTTCAAAGCGCTTCACTTTCACCGCATTTTTTAGCGTTTCTATCGGCGTAACCAAGTCAGCTATCGCAAAGTAAGCACCATACCCTGTTTTTGATTGGGTATTGACACTGCCGTCGGTAAAAATATGGATGTGATTCAAATCGTTATAATCTGAGCAGAGTCAATGAATAATATTGATGTGAGTACAGATTCTAACAGAACCTGCCTGATTTAGTGGGTAGCTTCCAGCAAGCCACGCTGCCACAGCCACTCCAGTAAGCGCCGTGCCTTGTGGATACTCATCGATTGGCTGAGTAAACCCAGTACTGCAGCCAGCGTCGGCTGGTGCCACAAGATAGCTAGACGTGGCAGCAAGGCCTCATTTTCCAAAAATGCAAGGGGAGATTCCAAATGCGGATGCTGCAATGCAGGCCATAGTTGCACTCGATCATTCATCACACAGGGTGCTTTGATGACTTTCACATCGCGACTAAACCGGATCGCTTGATGCTCGCGTAAACAAGGCTGCCGCTTCAGTTCCGGCTGGCGATAATTTTGCAGATGCGAAAATTCCTGTTGCAACGCATCGAATAGTGCATGGGTGCTGGCATCTGCAGTTAACTTGAGCGTATCGGGATAAGGCACGGCCCTCTCGCGCCAGAATGCGTGGTGGCTACACCAGACTTGCGCGTAATACCGTTGCGTCCATAAGCTATGTCGTGCACAAGTTTCAATTAAACGCCGCTGGAAAAACTCACGTGCCAGTTCATGGTGGGAGGCTTGTTGAGTATGATGAACAGTGTGAATTGCAATCACCGCCTGCAGGGAAAAGCGCATTGCTTTTTCCACTCCAGACGATGAAATAGGATCTAATGCAAAGGCCGCATCGCCGAGCTTTAAGCAACCTTCCTGCCAACTGTCATACGCCAGATAGGGCGTGGCGGAGCAAGCCTGTAAGCGACCCACAAACGGCAGCCCGGCGATGGCCGCGAATAATTGACTGGAGGCACAATTTGCACGCAGCCATACTTCGGGGCGACCTGGCATCAATTGATGTTGCGTGGCCGGGTCGCACAGCAGCATCACACGGTAACGTTTGTCGGGTAGATGCGTACCCCACAGCCAGCCGTGTTCGACGGCTTCTACTTGCGTCAGATGGGCTAGCCCAACGGGTATATCAGCATGGGCAAGCTCGGCCCAACTAGCTGATAAACGCGGCGCACACGCGATATGCTGGGCACTGCGACCGCGTGCATCCAGAATGAAGCAAGCCTGGATCTGCTGCTGGCCGGCCGGAGTCGCAAAGTTCAATTGCCAGGCACCGGCCTGACCGCTTACGCTGCTCAGGGAGGCAGGCTGATAAACTTGCACGCCACGCTCGCGCGCCAATCGCAACAGCGCGGCATCAAATGCTGCCCGGTTGACCACGGCTGAATTTGAATGCGCCACGATCTCTGGCGTGTGGCTTTGCCAACACAAACGGGTTGGCAAGCGTGCGAGATGAGGCACTTTTTCCAGGGCTTGGTTGGCATCGAGGAAATCAATGATGTTCTTTACACCTGGCGTTAACGCTTCGCCAATCTGAGGTCTTGGCCAGCGTGGGCTGCGTTCGATCAGCGCTACGCGATAACCTAATTGTTGCAAGCGCAGGGCGGCACACAGCCCTGCCGGGCCAGCGCCCATGATAAAGACGTCAACCGAGGGGATCATTCGCGCTGGCTACACGCTCGGCCCCTGGATCAGTAAACCATGCAGGCGCCAATTGGTTTAAGCGCTGGTGCGCGCCAATGGTGTAATGCAACCAGCCTCGAATATAGTCGCAAGCGCTGCGTCCACGCGCCAATACTTCATGATGGCAGCCGCCTCCACATAAATAGCGCGCCCAGCAGGTATGGCAGGGGTGCTGCTGGTGTACATGACGTTCCGCCAGCCACTGGGTTTGTCTTGCCGGATCAACTCCATGCGTCAAATCGCCCATTTTCCCTTGCTCATCGCCGACAAAGCGATGACAAGCGGATAGTTCACCCTCAGCCGATACGCCGAAATACCCCGCACCTGCGCCACACGGATACGGGCGATGCGTACCTCGCTGCAATTCACGCAGTGCATTCTGCATATTCATAAAGGGATAGCGCTCACCACGCAACACATGTTGTTCAAACGCCAGACCACAGGCAATCATTCCTTCCAGCATATTCGTCATATCATCCGGCCCCATTTCTGCCTGTCCATTGGGGGCACGCAATAACGGTGAAAAACCGACACTATGAAATCCCATGCCAATAAACAGGTCCAGTGTGTGCGGCAAATTCAGATTAAAGGGGGTAACGGTGACACGTGCTGATACTTGCATCTGGCGCTGCTTTTCCAGCAAGGGCGCAAGGCGTGTCACAATTTGATCAAATGAACCTTTGCCGCCTTTGAACGGGCGCAGGCGATCATGCTGCTCGGCCGGTCCGTCTAAACTGACCGTCACTGCAAAACCATGCTGTTCAAAAAAATCAGCGTCTTCCCGCTGTAATAAACTGCCATTAGTCGTGATTGAGAAATGGCAGCGGATGTCACGTTGAGCCGCCTGGGCTCGCGCATACTCGGTGACCGTGCGAAGGACTCTGCGATTGGCGAGCGGTTCGCCGCCCATGAAAGCCAGATTGACCTTCGAGCCGGGTGCCGCTTTCGCCAGCAGCAGATCCACTGCCTGCTGCGCAGTCGCTAGCTCCATGTTCTTTGCCCTGCCACCAAATTCGCCTTGCTGGGCATAGCAGTAGGTGCAGCCAAGATTGCATTTTTGTGCAATTGCCAGTGAGAGCGCGTGGATAGGAGGGGGCGCAAGCGGTGCATCATCAATGAGCGGCGCAGCTTGCAGGCCATGCCAGGCGATCAAGCTTTGCAGTACACGGACATCCGTATCGTGCAACGCGGCACGGAATTCAGTCGCCAACTCTGGCGGCAAATGATAAAGACGGCTGCCGTTGACCAGCAATAAGTGCGCACCGTGCGCATCCTCAACCAGATGCGCATCCGGGTGGTGCGGGCGCGAGGTGGTCACAATGTGCTGCGTGAATGCAGCCGTAAAGCTGGCGTCCATGGATGGGATGGTCATGGTTTAATCCACCAAAAGGATGATGTGCGGTGTCAATCGATTATTAAGATTTATCCGCATCCTTTCCCCGAATGATAAATTGCAAATGTTGTTGCCAGGCCAGGAATAAATCATCGTATGACCAGAGTCGTGTATCAGTTCTATTGTCGGGAATATAGTTGCCGGTTCGTTTTTTGGCGAACCACATGTCACCTTGGCTCAAACCATCGGAACCTACTTCTACATTGACATAATCCGGCCGGCTGGCCGCCCAATAATAGCAGGCACATTCGCGGTAATCATTCTGCCATGGCGAGCACAAACCCTGCGTCAATTCACCCGGCTGCAGCAGATCTTCTGATAGCGCGGCCGTATTGGGCGTGAAAAATACGCGCAATTTGAGTGGCACTTTGATGGTGTCGGCACCGTCAGCCAGTACTTCCGTATCTGCATGCTGGTGCGCGGTGAATTCACACTCAACCATTTGCCCTTGCAGATGCATAATGCGCGCCAATGAATTCGACCATTCCATGAACGATACCGCATTCGGGTTAGTGCTGGTAGCGAGCGTGCTGGAATCGCCGTCAGGAAACACCGGACCGCTGGTGGGCACCATCGCATCGAAGCCGGCAAAACGCAATAAACGCCGTGTCACCAAATCGTCGTATTTCGGATCTTCAGCCGCAATCACATAATTATTATTTTCGATCAGCACAATACCTTCAAAGGCACGCCGCCAGACATTACGATAATCAAATTCCAGACCAGGGAAGCAATTTGAAATCGCGCTACGCGGCAATACTGAGGCCGGGTTACCGGCGCCACGATGATGGATTTGCGCCGTCAGATTACTGGCGCTGAGGGCAGGGGTCATTTTCTTCTCAGTCATCTTTAGCTCCCTTATGGATTGGATTAGCAGCGGCAAACATCGCATTTTTTGCGGCTTTGGTCACCATATCGATATGACGCCGTGTCAGCGTCAGGCTGCGTCCATCTGCACCTCGCATCAAGGCAGGCATCTTGCGCAAACCCTTGGCGGACAAATCGCCGATTTCTTCCGGCTGGCGCAGCAACTGGGGAAACCAGGGCGCCCCTCCAGCCGTCAGGACGCTGAATACACGTTCATGCAACGCACGCAATGCCAGATTATCCACCAGCGAACTCGCGGCGATGGGTTCATAGTAACGCTCAAAATCATTGGTATTTTGCCGCACCATGGTGCTTGCGGTATTGAGACGGCCATTTACCGGATTGCCGTTCATCACGGCCGTATTCATCAGGCGCACCGATTCCAGTGCGCGCAACACCAGTTCTGTTGCATCGTCAAGCGAGACTTCTTCCTCGGCTACGCTTGGGCCATATAGAATCTGCTCCATTTCATCCGAAATGACGCGAACGGGCAGGGTATCCGGTGCATAGGCGGGCGGCCCTGCACCGATATGCCCTTGCGCCCGCAATTCGTTGCCATCGGCCAGCTTCAATATGACGCGGACCACCCCATCACATTCATCATCGAAATACCCCCAACTGACATGATTGCCGGCATCATCGTTGTAGCCGGCATAGATCTGGGCGGGCATGGTCAGTTCCGGCCCGAGATTTTCCTTATAGCCGCGCCAGGAACCTTTATTGCAATCGTATAAAATCAGGTCTTCATTGTGAATGAACACCGGATCATCTTCCACCTCAGTGTCTGAAATATGGCGCTTCAGGCTGGCACCATACACTAATCCTTTGGCAGGTGTGAAACGCAGGCGTATTTCTGGAAAGTTTTCAGTAGGCTTGATGAATTGCACATGACCAAGGGGCAGCGTTTTATTGGGCAGGAAATTGGCACATTCACCCTTCATTGGATGAAGTTTATGATCATTTAACTGGCTGATTCTGGCATAAATCCTGTCATTTTGGTTGTTGGTACGGCGGTAAATTTTAATATTGCCGAGTTCCACTTCCCAATACACATCCTGCAACGTCAAATTTTCAGCTTTTAGCAGATCGACTGTCAGCGGTACTAATTGATCGGGCTGATGGCTGGTGCGGGCATACACTTCGAGAAACGGGGCAACTGGCCGCACCAGTTGGTTATCATCTTTAAAACGAATGCTCTCCGGCATATAACAACGCGTAATTTCACCGCTTTGTGGATCAACCTGAAAACTGGGGCGCGGTACGATACGACGGTAATCAAAGAGATTATCCGGATTGGTTTCCAGCTCGAAGGCTTCCAGCGGCTCGGCGGCGCCCCCTAAGCGGGCAATGGCAAAGGGCGGCAGAATACGTAATTCCAGAATGGGCATCATTATCTCCTAAAGCAGTGCACGATCGATATCGCCGGACAGGATGCGGGTCGCTATTTGAATCATATTTTTGTCAGCTTCACGCAAGGTCGATAAAAACGGATGACGTTCAGGCGGGGCGAGCCGGAATAGCGCTGCAATCAAATTTTCTGCGGCGCTCAACAAATCCAGGTGTGCTCTCCAGCGATTAGCTTCTCCGAATGGGCTATTCAGCGTATACGGTATCTGGAACGGTGGACCAGCGAAACCCGCTTTCGGATCAGTGGCTGAAACCGGCAACTGCATCAGAATTTCTGAAATCGCACGCAGGTTATACATTTCACCAAACGTCGCGTTGACTATGGTACCGCGCGGCGTGACTAAACCGGCCACATTCAAGCCGCCATATAACGTGAAGCTATGGATTAAATAGTTCAACAGCATACGGTAACGCAGGTTGTGCAGGGTCGCCCACAGAGCCGATTCCGGATGAGTAATGGGAGTAGCCGGACCGTTACTCAACGCAGGATCATTATTCGGATCAAGGGAGACATACGGATTGATGGCCACTTTACGCGAAGCCGACCAGGGTGCAGCGCTGGCACGATAGCCGAGATGTGCGGCGGGATACAGTTGATTCCATTTTTCTTCGGAAAAATCAGCCGGGCGCGCTTGATCCCATTGGCAGGTATCGCAGGTTTGCTGCGTCATTTTTTCCCGCATATCGACATAAATACGCAGAAAGCGCACAAAATGTGAAGGATCTGAACCCGAAGTGGCTTCCCCTTGCTGTGCGATCGCGGTGAGCGCGTTAACGACATCATCTCGGCAGGTGACCGGTGCCACCAGGACATCCGGGGTACTGGCCGGCTGAGCCCCCATGCTATTGCCCCGGTTACCTCCGTGGTAACCACGCCCCCATTCGGCCCAATTGGCCTGGCAGGGGTAGGTATCAGCCTGAAATGCTTCGTCCGATAGATAATTCGGATCCTTGACCAGTGGAATCAGCGTATTGAATAATTCCGATACCTGGTGAGGACTTGAAGTTTGCGAGTCGACCCGCCGCCGGATTTCATCACCCAGTTTACCCCCATCCCAATCCACTGGGGATTCGGCATACACATATTTAGCCAGCGAATCGAGCGTAAGAGGCTCCAACATAAACGGAAAAGGATAAAACGGCACATCCCACGGATAATCTTCGCGCTCCATATGCAGCGGCGCCCCGATCAAACGCAGGATATTTTGGACCGAAATCAAATGCCCCATTTCTTCCTTGGCGATGCCGAGAATGACCTCCTGCCAGCCACGCACTGCATCACGAAATTCCGGCGGCACCTGTGGTCCACCGAGGGAGTAGGCAGCATATAAGTACTGCACCATCAAACAATGCTCGATTTCAGCATCGATTGAGAGCAGAAACGCGATGTAATCACGCGGAGCAAATTCGAGGTTGAGTAAAGCAGAGGAAGGCAGGGTTTCTGCCTTGGCAAGCCTGAACGCCGCATGGGGTAGGAGTTTACCATCCGTGGCAAAATGGCGAAGAATCTGTGCAGCACGCATTACTTCTCCTTCGAGTAAAGCATATCCATACCGGATATGCAACTAGGTTAAGGAAGACAGTTAGAAACGCAGCACGGGGAGTACCATGAGCCTGGTTTCTTGTCTATAAACTAAAAAGAGTGTGCATGCTAACCGGTATATTGTAAGAACGCAAGAGTCGCTTGGTTCCTTGCTGTAGCATTTTTTTTAATGACAAATAGTTTCATGACAAAGTTCTTGAACTATTGGTTGCTTGAGTATTTCGCGTGTTATGTCATTTTCCAACCAATCTTGATGTGAATGCGAGCCGCGGACGGTATCAATCATGCGGCGAGGTGAAGCCGGCCAAGTCAAATTTGATCTGGAAGAGAAATAAGTCATCTATCGCAAAGTAAGCATATTCTCCCACTTTAGATTGTTCAGCTTGTGTTCAAGATCTTTGATATAAAGTGATGATTCACTAATTTCCTAATTGCGAAAGGGCATGATGAAAAAATATTGCAGTCCCCATTCAGTTACTTTTCTTTGGTTATGGATTTTGATTTTGGCCCTGCTTCCTAAACTCGTTTTTGCAGAAACGCTATTTATTGATAATAAAGGTTATATTTATGGCAGATTGAGTACGGTGAATCTGGAAAGAACTTCTAGCGGCGCCTACGTAGGGGACATCTTACTGGGCCATGACAGTACCACTTTCACCAGTGTTGGCAATCAACCTCCTAATTTAGTTTCTAATCCATGGGAGTTTTGTTTTAAAAAAGACCGTTATGAAGAAGTTGAAAACCTCATCGGCCATTACGTTGTGCTTGAATTCAAAACACCTAAAAGTAATGAACTGCTTTCTTGTTCCGCCACTAAAGAATTAGTCGCCATCCATCCGGTTGCGGAAAATCAAGTATTGGATCAAATGCATTTTATTGGAGACATCAATACGAATGATCAGGAAATTTCCCGTGGTGTTGAGTTTGGCAGAATAGTTAATGTCATTGAAAATAAAAATGGACATAGAAATTATTTTATGACAGTGCAGATGGGAAGCAGCGGAAATAGCTTTCGTCATTTTTTTATCGATGATCATGATTTATATAATTTTGCAGTCATAAGCCTGCAAGCAGGGGTAATGGCAAAAATTCATTATAGTGAACGGTTATTGATGAGTAATCCTTTTGGCCAGAGTGGCCTGAGTTCCATGGCATATGTCTCGGAAATCGAAATTGTTGGCGGGAAGCCGGGCGCTTCGGAACGAGAAATTGCTGGCGAGCAGTCTGACTCATAATATAACTGATAGGATGCAATAAGTGTAACGCATTGCACCAGATGGTGAGGTAGCACATACGGCGCAATGCCCGATGGTTATTGCGCCTTACGCGGGTTGCGTTAAGTTTCCGCATGCGCGCCATTACTGATGGATCACGCGACCTTGTTGGCGTTCGCAGCACACTGAGGCACGGAAACCAAGCCAACCCAGCGCGACCTGCCGCGCCTGACGCCGGCAGAGCAAGCGTTGTACGATAATTTGCACGAGTACCGTTTGCACAAGAATCTGCGGCTTGAACAGGAATGCATAGGCTTCGAGTGACTAAAAGCAGCGCTTGCGGCGCTCGCGTGAACTTATCAAGATAGAATCTCTCAATTGAGTTATGATTATTACTCAAATGAGTAAAGGTGACTTCATGGAAACAACACGCGCAGCAAAAGAAAAACTGGCTACCCCTGTCGCCGCAGAAACTAGTGAACGTACAAGCCCCAGCCAGGAATTTTCATGCTGGAGCAAGAAAATTCTCAAAAGCAATGCTGGCGAAAGAATACGCCTGATTCGGGCAGGCGTCGATGCAATGCTATTGGTCAAAGCCAGCGAATATTATGAAATGCCGCGCGCCAAACTGGCCAGGATTATCGGTTTATCGAGCGCCACGGCAGACCGCAAAATTAAAGCAGGTGACAAGCTGGGGTCAGCCGAATCGGAGCGGCTCACGCGCATTGCGCTGATCGAGGCAGAAGCAGAACAGGTGTTTGGTTCGGTGGAGCTGGCCAAACAATGGATGCTAAGCAACAATCTGGTACTGGGCGAATCTCCTTTGTCCTTGCTGGATACCGATGCCGGTTCTGCTGAAGTCCGGCGGATTCTGTCAGCCATTGCCCATGGCGGCGCAGTCTGATGCGGGCTTGGCGCATCGCCAAGCACAAATTTGCTCTGGATCGAAGCGGAGCAGGCGCATATCAGCATGGCGGGCGCTGGAATAATGCTGGCATGCATGCCATCTATGCTGGCCTGACGCCCGAGATCGCCGCGCTGGAAAAACTGATCCATACTGGCGATATTCTTCCGGCTGATCTGGTGTTGGTGCTGATTGAATTGCCAGATGATGCCACACTATACGAGACACTCGCCCTCGCGGCCTTACCGGCTGGATGGAATGAATTACCTAGCTCAGTCGCTGCCGCCAGCCTAGGCAGCAGCTTTCTCATGAAGGGAAAGCAGTTAGGCCTCATCATTCCGTCAGTAGTCATACCGGAAGCAAGCAATATCATGATCAATCCCCACCACCCAGACTTTACCAGCGTCACGATGAACATCGTACGCCCATTCAAGTTTGACTCCCGCTTCAGACCATGAGCAACGCATCCGTGCAGTAGCCTGCAGCCGCTGGCATGCAACCTCGATTCTATAAGGATTCCTCTGGCACACTAACTTGCCCTGATGGCAGGCTGGCGCAAATACGGCATCCTTGGCATGCGCCTTGCGGCGGGGACGTTGCGATTTTGCTGCATTTTCTGCATGGCTCAATCGGATACGTTCCAACAACACGCTGACGGGTTCGTTGTTGGTGTCTCGCGACACCAGCTTGTAGGGTGCAATAAGCGCGGCGCATCGCACTGGATGGTAAGGTAGCACATACGGCGCAATGCCCGATGGTTATTGCGCCCTAGTGTGCCCGGCATGGGTTAAAACTTGTTATCTGAGAGGAGATAACCGGAGTTAGTAACGACAACCGTAGTGAAACGCAAGGGGGAAACCGCGA
>NZ_FORD01000008.1 GCF_900113925.1 Nitrosomonas sp. Nm34 | reverse complement strand
TGCAGAGGCGATTCAAGCTCACAACAACAGGCAATTCGCTGCCGTATTTTAAGGTAAATGCTATTAACGGATCGAATCGAGATACCGGTCAATTTTGCTGTGCTCGTAGCAGTGAAATCCAGAGAAAAGCACCGAATAAGTTGGCTAAATTTCGCTTCTCTAATTCGAGAACGAAAGTAGTATCTATTTTTACCATTCATCTCAGTAAGTTAACACACCTTAATAAGTGCTTAACTTCCTAAGACCCTTAAATTATAAAGGATTGTTTACAGAAGCAATCGCAACACTTAAAAGTGGATTAGATGAGGAACCGACATCTCCGTATGCTCATGATAGGTTGGCAAAAGCTTTAAAAAGCCAAGAAGAAGAGGAAGAAAAATTTCGTAAATTTTGTAAAGAAGGACGCATCTTGATCAGAAATCCAAAAAAGAAGAAGGAAAAGAAGGGGTAACTTTGTTCGATTGAGATTAATTTTTATATTAATTATTCCCATCGTTTTTGCCTAAAATCATTTTCGCAAGAAATATTAAAGGCACTACTAAAATATCGGTGATTTTTTGCTATTTAATGCTGACCAAAATGTTGACCAAGCTATGCAAAAACATGACTAAATATGCCTAAACACGGTCAACCTAAATAATATAACCTATTGATTAATAAATGTTATTATCCAGTACAAGCAAGTGATCTTCTTGCAACATTTGTTCATTTTTTAGCTGCTCCATCTTGCGCGGTCGCTCGGTCAACTGCTTTAGATCATCCATGAGGGGATGTACAATCTCCTCTAATTCCTTTTTCCAGTTGAATGGGGCTTTTTCTTCCGGTTTCTCGGCTAATGTTGCAAGACCTTGCCGTCCGGTGACCGTTTCTTCAAAAGAGTTCTTCAAATCAATTAAACGTTGATCGAGTGATTGCAATTGTTTTTGGGTCTGTTGTTTGTCCGCTGCATTGGAAGTGTCTTTTAATTGCTCGTTGAGAGCAGTGCGCTCATTTTCAGTTTACTTGATAGTGGTCAGCAGTTCATACAGTGATTCATCTGACGGGGATGACTCAGTAGATTGGGTTGTGGCTGGTGCCGCCAGCTTAGTTGCTGGTACTGGTTGTGCACAAATACCCGATGAGAGGAGAACGAGAAAGAAAAAAGGGACTACTAAAGGCGTTATTAAAGGGGTTAGCAAAGGGACTGGCTTGAGCAAGGCCATGACAATACTCCTCCTCTACCTCTTCTATCAAATAGATGCGAAGGTGAACCTAGACAGTACAAATAATATGGTAAGGTCGAACTGAAGAAAATAAGATTTGATACTGGGCACTATAGAGTGAGACTTAAAATAACTATAAATTCATCATTGCAACACCACTCTCACTCCTCGGATCAAGCTGAACATTAATAAGAAGGAGCTCGCTTCTTCAAAAGGCCTTTCTGAAGCTGATGAACTTGATTTGCAGAGAGAATGAAGAAGCCTGGCAGTCCCCATATTATGATCATGCGCTTAAAACCAGCAGGGATAAAACTATGAGTCACAGAATGTATAAAGGGCGCCTCTAAAAACTCATATTTGCGAGCATCCGCTTTCTTCGCGAATTGCTTACTTACCCCGTCCTTATCTAGGAATCTGAATTTTTGGAAGCGCCCTAAAAATAATTCAATACTCATCGATATATTTTTTTAATCAAGCCCGCTGGATGGTTACCAAATTTCGACAGTTACCCCGGGTTTGAGCCATTTGCTGAGTTGATCAATCTGCGTATTGGTAAGTGCAATACAGCCATTAGTCCAGTTGTATAGCCCATGGACCTGTTGATCTGCTCGTCCGAGCCCGTGAATACCTAAATGACCACCCAGCGGCGTATTTTGAGGAGGCGTTCTTCCTGCCTCGATGGCATAGATAATGGATTGCCATGTTTCTTTAGTAATTCGATTCTCCGCCAGCGCAAGATCAGCGGCTTCTCGATTCGGGAAATCCAGACCAAAGAAACGGTAGTAGCGGCTGGGTTCTTTTATCCGATCGATCTTGAAACTACCGAGCGGTGTTCTGTTATCACCCATCATTCTGGCTTTGCTGGCACCAAAGCGTCCGATGGCGATATCTTTGAAAACCGCTTCTAGTATCATTCCTTTCATGACTGATAAGGTGGAAGTTTTGGTATCGACAATTATCCAGACATGATTATGTGCGCTGGATAGGTTGGAAATGAACAGGCAAAAAATCAATACAAGTAATCGGCTATACATTTTAAAAAATAAAAAATAGTAAAGTAATTTTTCTGGTCTGGTTAATAGTGCTGAATCACGTTATTATGGTTCTTTCGGAGGTGGTTTAGCAATAATCCAGGTAATTGTCCTGTTTAAATGCAGTATTGTCTGATGATTTAAATTCATTATGTGCCTCGCCATTCCTGCTTGTGTAGAAGAAATTGTCGCGGAAGATTGCGCAATCGTCAATTTAAGTGGAGTACGCCGAGAAGTTTCGCTGGCGCTGGTGGAGGATGTCAAACTTGGCGATTATGTTATCGTGCATGTCGGTTTCGCATTACAGAAAATAGACCCGAGTGAAGCAGAACATACTTTAGCACTGTTTGCTGAAATACAAGCACAAAATGATCCATGTTCCGCTGAGTAATCAATATGAAATACATAGATGAATTCCGTGACGGTGTATTAGCAAAAAAAATTGCTGCTCGAATTGTGCGTGAAGTGGATCCTCGGCGGCACTACCATCTGATGGAATTTTGCGGCGGTCATACGCATGCCATTTCACGCTATGGCATACCCGATCTGTTGCCGAGCAACGTGCGTATGATCCATGGGCCTGGCTGTCCGGTTTGCGTTTTGCCCGTTGGACGCATTGAAAATGCCATTCAATTAGCGCAGCAAGCGGAGGTGATTTTATGCAGTTATGGCGATATGCTGCGTGTCCCGACTCATCGGGGCATGAGTTTGCTGAAAATCAAAGCACAAGGGGCCGATATACGGATGATCTATTCCAGTACGGATGCGATCAAGATTGCCCAGCAAAATCCACAGCGGCAGGTTGTTTTTCTTGCCATCGGTTTTGAGACCACCACGCCACCCAGCGCGATCGCGATCAAGCATGCACAAGCATTGGATTTGACCAATTTCAGCGTATTTTGTAATCATGTGCTGACGCCTTCCGCCATTTCTCACATCCTGCAGTCTCCGGAAGTGCGCCAGCTCGGCTGGGTGCCGCTGGATGGTTTTATCGGACCGGCTCATGTTTCGACTGTCATAGGCAGCCGGCCTTATGAGTATTTCGCAGAAGAGTTTCAGAAACCTGTTGTGATTGCGGGCTTTGAACCGCTCGATGTCATGCAGGCGATTCTCATGCTGATCCGGCAGATCAACGAAGAACGGGCGGAAGTGGAAAATGAGTTTACCCGTGCTGTAACGTATCAAGGTAATCTCAAGGCGCAGCATCTGGTCGCAGAAGTATTTGAGCTGCGGCGAGCGTTTGAATGGCGCGGCCTCGGTTCGGTGCCTTACAGCGCACTGCGCATCAAGGCAGCTTTTAGTGATTTTGATGCAGAAAAGCGCTTTCAGATACCCGCCCTCTCCATCGCTGATAATAAAGCATGCGAGTGTGGCGCCGTTCTGCGCGGCATCAAGCATCCCAAGGATTGCAAAATTTTTGGTTCTGTCTGTACGCCTGACAATCCGATTGGTTCCTGCATGGTTTCGTCGGAAGGGGCCTGTGCAGCATATTACAGTTATGGCCGTTTTCGACAGACGGCATGATGTCAACTGGAAAACCGGTTAAAGTGAGCAAAACGGCTTATATCCGCCCGCTTGATTTCAAAAACGGTCGAGTGGAGATGGCGCATGGCGGGGGCGGGCGCATGATGATGCAATTGATCGATACTTTGTTCCTCACTGCTTTTGATAACGACATGCTGCGCCAGATGAATGACCAGGCCTGTTTTGCAGTACCAGCGGGGCGCATGGTGATGTCGACTGATAGCCATGTGGTTTCACCTCTGTTTTTCCCGGGTGGCGATATCGGCAGCTTGTCGGTGCATGGCACACTCAATGATGTTGCGATGTCTGGTGCCAGGCCGCTCTATTTATCTGCCAGCTTTATCCTGGAAGAAGGCTTCCCGCTGGCTGATCTCAAGCGCATTGTTGAATCGATGGCAAAAGCGGCGCAACAAGCAGGTGTTTCCATTATTACGGGCGATACCAAAGTAGTGGAACAAGGCAAAGGGGATGGAATATTCATCACCACGACCGGGGTAGGGGTTGTGCCAGAGGGTCTTCAAATTTCAGCCGAGCGGGCGCAGCCCGGCGACAAGATTCTGGTGTCCGGTACGCTCGGTGATCATGGTATCGCTATTCTGTCACTGCGTGAAAATCTTACTTTTCATACCACCATCCAGTCCGATACTGCTGCCTTGCATGAGCTGGTAGCTTGTATGACCGAAGCTGTTCCTACGATTCATGTGCTGCGCGACCCAACACGTGGTGGACTCGCGACTACACTGAATGAGATTGCACGCCAATCTGGCGTGGGCATGATGGTGAATGAAAATAAACTTCCCATTCGTGAACAAGTCAGAGCTGCCTGCGAATTTTTGGGATTTGATCCACTTTATATTGCCAATGAAGGTAAATTAGTTGCTATCTGCCCCCCTGAAGCGGCAGAGGCATTACTGCAAACGATGCAAGCGCATCCTCTGGGGAGTGAGGCAGCAATTATTGGTGAAGTGATCGAAGATTCCCATCATTTCGTGCAGATGGAAACAAGTTTTGGCGGCCAGCGGGTGGTTGACTGGTTAAGTGGAGAACAGTTGCCGCGTATTTGTTAAATAACGCTCGTGATGATTACTGACTGCTTGATTTGATTCTGCCAGACAAAAAAATACCCCGGTTAACCGGGGTATCTGGCTTATTTGTGCTCGAACTTATTGAGGCACAATATTTGATGCCTGCTTACCTTTGGGGCCGGTCGTGACATCGAAGGTCACACGCTGTGCCTCGCGTAATGACTTGAAGCCATTAGCATTGATTGCAGAAAAGTGTGCAAATAAATCTTCTCCACCGTTGTCTGGAGTAATAAAACCAAACCCTTTAGCGTCGTTAAACCATTTTACAGTACCTGTTGCCATGTTCTATTTCCTTAATAATAAATTTATGATTACGGTTATCCGTATGTAGCCATCGAATGTCAAGGAAAAAGGGTCAACTATTAGTACCACATTTAACAACTTGAATCCAAAAGACGTTAGTAGGATACGCTTTTTTAAGTAAAGTTCAAGTATTTATTCAAGATCAAGAGCAAAAGCTAGCAAAAGGATCAGGTCGCGAATCAAGAAAAAACAAGCCTTATACTATAAGGCTAAGTTAAGAGACGAGATGACGACCACTCCGTTTTCTTTTAACTGTGAGTAAGTCAGAAACAATTCAATTTTCCTTTCTTCCATCGTATCAAAATGTTGCTTAGCTTATTCATCTATCATATTTATGGATCTAACAAAGTTTGTTATTATGATGAAAGCTAAATCAATACAATTCTATAAAAATAAGGAGATAGCATGCGACTTGTCGTGTTAGATATCGTTTTTGACATAATATATTTATATTGCGTCATTCTGGAGGCCTAATTTAGTTTCCCCCTTTTTTAGTATTCATCAATCTCGGAACCGTGATGGCAAAATTCTTAAACACAAGCGCCACGAATTACTTCCTCGAAGAACTCATTAAGAATGCCAGGGATCGCCTGATTCTTATTAGCCCTTTTCTCCGGCTAAATGATCGGATCAAAGAACTCCTGGAAGACAAAAACCGTTTGAAGATTGATGTTCGTATCGTCTACGGCAAGAGCGAGCTTCAACCCGGTGAAATCAGTTGGCTTACCGCACTTTCCTATCTCCGCACAAGTTTTTGCAAGAATCTCCACGCCAAGTGCTACCTCAATGAGGAACTGTGCATTATTACCAGCCTAAACCTCTACGAGTTCAGCCAAGTAAACAACAACGAAATGGGTGTGCTCATCCGGCGTAGTGAAGATCCTGATCTATACAAAGAAGCTTACGAAGAAGCTCAGCGCATCATTCGCATCAGCGACGAAATCCGTATCTCTGTTGAAACGGTCGAAAAGGAAGTGGAAATCATCGCAGAGAATGAAGAGCCATCCTGCGACAAATTAACTTCGTCCAAGCTGGCACAGAAGCTCGGGGTTAAAACCAATGAATTTATAGAGCAACTAGTCAAATCAGGTTATCTCGAAGCCCGAGATGGGAAGAACTACATCACCACGAAAGGAAAAGATGCAGGTGGTGAATTTCGGATGAGTCCAAAACATGGACCATACTTCCTCTGGCCCGAGGCCGTCCGTCCATGAAGGCAACCCATCATTCCACCGAATCTGCACGAAAAGACGCGCGGGTTGGGTATTTTGAACGTTCGACATCATGAAGCTTCAAACCGTCCATTACGCTGAGCTAAATGCGAGGCAGCAAGAGTCATACAACTTCCAGAGGGTGTCGGGGGTGCTTGCTGACTACGGGTTCACAACCATTCGGCTAACAGATGATTGGCAGGGTGCAGATTTCATCGTGCAACACATCGACGGTGAACAGCTCTCGAAAGTCCAGCTCAAGGGTAGGTATACGCTTGCTAAAAAATACATGAACAAAGATTTGTATATCTGCTTTCAAGATCGTGGTGTTTGGTATCTTACTCCGCATGACGAACTTCTGGCGTGGGCGCAGCAGAACATGAATATAATAAACACAGGGTCGTGGAGAACAGTAGGCTTGTACTCGCTTCCAAGTCTGTCAGCAGCATTGAAGTGATATCTTGAATCCTATTGAATCGGCGCCGCCCAATCAAGCGCTCCAGCCGATGTCCCTTTGACCCCTTCGTCGCTCCAAGTCAGCGGCTGAGTTTGGGCGGTGGGCGCACCCTTCTGAGCCAAAGTAGAGATTTTTAAAATGAAAGAAATTGAACGAGATGAAGAGCGTGAACGCCGAATAGAGGATGAAGTGATTGTGGATGCCTATGGACCAGAAGAGCAGGCGCTAGGATGGTATTACTACTTGGAAGGTAAAATTACCTTCCCATTTTCAGCCTGTTGTATCGAAGCAAGGCTTATTTTTCCCTTCAAAAAAGGTGAAAAGGTTTCGGTAATTAAAATGGCTCCTGAAGATGATTGTATGCACGAAATGTTTGTTATCGTGGAATGGCAAAGTCGAAGTTTTGGTGTTCCACTCGCACAGTTAGAGCCAGTTGATATTGATGGGCGTACTGAGGAAGCCATTACCGATTGGCATTACTGGGTAAAACATGGTTATCAACTCAGTTGAGACAAAATAAAGGTACTTTCAAATGACTTCGTTTGCAGGCTCCTACCCAACAATTACCCGCTGGATCGAAGAACAAGGCTGGATAGAGATTGGAAGAGATGAATATAGCAGTTCGTTGGTACGGGCGCTTGATCCAGGTGGCATGGCCTGGGAAAGTGATTCAAATATTGATTCAATTGACGATGCATTGCGAGAGCTAGAGAAAGAATTGAAGGATTGGTTCAGGAAAAATGGGTAAATTTTGGAGCCTGTAAGTGCGCCTAATATAGCGTGTACTGGATGGCTGGGACTCTATACGCGTGTTTGGGGTTTATTCTAGAGCTAACTGTGTTTCCATTCCCAAACTTTTTCTTTCCGACTGCCAATACCGCAGGCCGTTGGGCGGCAAGAAGAGTTAATAAAAGTCTGAGGAATGGGGATGGTAATTTGACTTGGAGCATACAAGTACAGTTACATATCTTGTATTACTGATCGGTAAAGCCTGTCAACCAACCTTGTGGCAGAGGCGTGGTGCGCGAGTGTGGTAAACCTATGCATCAAAATCTTTGCACAAGGCAAGCTTGTGCGCAATAAAATAAATTATTTTACTGACTAAAATGACATCTGGCCTCTAGTGCATGAGTACTCGGGATAAAGGAATAAAGCTTGATAGGAATTTCCACGACAAAAAACCTCGGTTAGGCTAAACCGGGGTTTTTTATCAGGCTGGGTTCATACTTATTGAGGCACAATATTGGTAGCCTGCTTACCTTTAGGACCCATCGTTACTTCGAAAGTCACGCGTTGAGCTTCGCGTAATGTTTTAAAACCTTTGCTATTGATTGCAGAGAAGTGGGCAAATAAATCTTCTCCACCATTATCGGGGGTAATAAAACCAAAACCTTTAGAATCATTGAACCATTTTACAATACCAGTTGCCATATTGTTTCTCCTTCCTAATGAATTTATGCATATGGTAATTTATTTATGACTATCCAATATCAAGGTAAAAGAGTCAACCAGAGGCATCACTTTTTTGATAACTTGAATTCAATAGACGAAAGTATGAGATATATTTCATTGTAAAGTTCCAGATATCTTCATGTTTCCATACGCATAACGAATGTAGGCTCTTGCAATAAATGGCTGTGAAAGTTTGATTACCTAAAATAAACAAGGAGCTCATTCAATGCGTCCTTGTTATTCTATTACTAAAATCAAAATTGACTTTGTCGGCTTTATCTTGCCGCATGATTGATACTGTCTGCGGCTCGCCTTTGCGTCATTTTTAATTTAGAAATGGAATTATTCCTTCATTACACGTTATTCAACGATCCGTTCGTACTTTGGCAGAGCATAACTTGAATTAAGATCCTGGAATGAAGCAATATATAGTTAGCTAAAAATAACATCTGGGTTAATAAATTAGTGTGAATATTCTCTTTCTCACCCACAGTTTCAACAGCCTCGCGCAGCGCTTATTTATTGAGTTGACGCGCTGCGGGCATGATGTCTCGCTTGAGTTCGACATCAGCGATTCCATTACGGAGCAAGCGGTCGAGCTTTATCGCCCTGATCTCGTGATTGCCCCCTTTCTCAAGCGGGCGATTCCTGAAACAGTATGGCGCAGCGTGCCTTGTTTCGTGGTGCATCCGGGTATTATCGGTGATCGCGGTCCGTCTGCGCTGGACTGGGCACTCATGCACGGCTACCGCGAGTGGGGAGTAACGGTATTGCAGGCAAATAGCGAAATGGATGCAGGCGATATGTGGGCGTATGAAACCTTTTCGATGCGCTTTGCGAGCAAAAGCAGCCTGTACCGACATGAAGTAACCGAGGCGGCTGTTAACGCTGTGCTAACTGCAGTGGATCGTTTCCTGTCAGATACGTATCAGCCCATACCGCTCGCTAAGGCATGTCAGCAGCTTGGCAATAACCATGGAAAGCAACATATGCCGATACGCCAGATGGACCGTGCCATTGAATGGCAGCAGGATGACACGCATACTGTCCTGAAAAAAATATTTGCAGCAGATGGTTTCCCGGGCGTACTCGATTCGCTGTATGGTGCTCACTACTATTTGTTTGATGCCTGGGCAGAAGCGACGCTCCATGCAGATAAGCCAGGTGCCGTGATAGCACAACGGCAGGGTGCTATTTGTCGCGCGACAGTCGATGGCGCGGTGTGGATTGGTCATCTGAAGCAAAAAAGTGATGCCGAACCCACCCTCAAATTACCCGCTACAGTGGCATTGAACGAGTATATGGCTGATGTGCCCGTGATACCGCCTGAGTCGTTGTCTACCAGCGATGGGGGGAGCGATGCCACCTATCGTGATATCTGGTTCGAACAAAGTAATCAGGTGGGCTATCTTTATTTTGTATTTTATAACGGGGCGATGAGCAGCAGCCAATGCGAGCGGCTACGTGAAGCATATGTGATGGCTAGTCAAAGCGAGGTGCGCGTAATCGTGCTGATGGGTGGGCCGGATTTCTGGTCAAATGGGATTCATCTTAATCTGATCGAGCATGCGGCGAGCCCCGCTGATGAATCCTGGCGCAATATCAATGCAATGAATGATCTCGTACGCGCCATCATTACCAACACCCGCCAGCTTACCCTCGCAGCGTTACAAGGTAATGCGGGGGCAGGAGGGGTATTTTTATCGCTTGCAGCCGACAGGATTTATGCACGTAAAAGCGTGATCCTGAATCCGCACTACAAGAGTATGGGTAACTTGTATGGTTCAGAATATTGGACGTATCTGTTGCCTAAACGGGTCGGTAAAAAGAAGGCGAGCGAGCTGACTGACAACCGTTTGCCAATCGATGCTGCGGATGCACAGCAAATTGGCCTGATCGATGGCTGTTTTGAGCTAAATCATATTGATTTCCGGAAAAAAGTCGAACAGATTGCGCAACAGTTAGCAGCAAGCGCTGATTATGCTCATCTCCTTGCCAGCAAACAGCAGCGACGAGAACGGGACGAACGGGAAAAACCACTGGACAGCTACCGGGCGGAAGAATTGCAGCAAATGCAACTTAATTTCTACGGTTTTGATCCGAGCTATCATGTTGCGCGTTATCATTTTGTGTTTCGCATCCCACACGCCTGGACCCCACTTTATCTTGCGCGACATCGGCAGAGATGTAAAAGGGAACCAGGTGAGTGAATTTAGCATGAGCAATGTAGTCAAATTCAACAATGTTTCCAGCTTAAACATACCAGTAATAGGCTGATAGCAGTCACTCGTTTTTTTACAATTGACTGGAGGACTCATCGATGCTTCTTTCTCATCAATGTGCCAGCATGCTCTTTTTAATACCCCTATTGCTGCTGCAACCTTCCCCCGTACTTGCAACGACCGATGCTGAATCCAGCGATTCCTTTCCATTGCAGCGTTTTCTTGATCTTGAAATCGAAGGTATCTCATTAAGTACCCTGCCCGAAGAGGTGCCAGTCATCCTGGAAGCAGCAGGCTATTTACAGCGAAGGGATTCGATGTTCATCAAGACTTTCGTCAAGGAAACTCCCCTTCCTGGTGGCCGGAGTTCGCTTTACCGGATAGAACTGGAAGATACCCCTCAGCATCGCACTATTACTTACTTGCGCGAAGAGAGTGGCGGCAGAAACAAAAGCTCGGTAGAAAAAAATAAGCCGATTCCGGATAATGAAGCTGCTTGGGTAAAAGCAATTTATGAACTGGTCTGTTTGAATGTGCCAGATAGAATGAATAAAGCGCGTTCCTGCCAACCGTTACAGGAACAGGAAATCCGTTTTGGTGAGGGTGGTTTTTTGAATATTTCGGCTCATGCAGGTGCTCAGGTTAATGCATCAGGCGCAAGCACGATCCTGGGGATTACGCATTTCAAGCATAAACAGAGCGTTGATGACAAGGATTTATAGCTTTGCACCGATCGCGGATGAGCACGCCGAAGTCCTCATACTCGGCAGCATGCCCGGAATTGCGTCGTTAGCTGCGGGGCAATATTATGCGCATAAACAGAATGTTTTCTGGCGCATCATGGCTGAACTGCTCTCTTTTGACCCTGCGATATCTTATGCTGACAAAGTTCAGGTGTTGAAGTCTGCGCGCATTGCATTATGGGATGTGCTTCATTCCTGTAAAAGAGACGGTAGCTTGGACGCAAAAATTGAAATTGAAACGCAGATAGCCAACGATTTTGAAAATTTTTTCCGTGGCCATCGCAATATCACCCACCTTTTCTTTAATGGTACCAAAGCAGAAATCAGTTTCAAGCAATTGGTCATGCCAAGAATGAAGAGCAATGCGCTCTGCTATAGTCGGCTACCTTCCACCAGTCCGGCTAATGCTTCAATATCTTTTGAAGGGAAACTTAAGGCATGGCAGGCGATTCTCAGGCCTATCGGCATGGAACCAAACCATTGCGGGTAGAATACGGAGTATACTCAATAATAGGTGAGTCCGACTACCAGTGTGAGACTTCAACATGAGTCCCTGAAGAACAGCGTCATCATCGGTCGGTAGTGATTTCATTTCCAAATCAAACATGACGTGAAGGCAAGCTGCAGACGGTACCAATTATCCAGCAAGAGGAAACTGGTAAAGTTAGTTTGGATTTAAAAATGGAATGACACTACTTCACATCTTTGCATCATCTCTATTGCGGAAACACTGAACCTTCATGCGTAAACGCCTCACTTGATTAGCGAAGCGAAACGTGAAAACCAATGTCCATCGGTGGAAGCGACTCAGCCCATTGATATGCTGAATGGCTGCTGACCATTGCACGCGTCGAATAAATTCAATCAACTGGCGTCGCCTTTCCTTGACGAGCGGAGCCAGTAAAATGGCAGTCAAGGACGGAGCTTGATTTCTGTTAAAAAAGTCACCAAACCCAAATACATCATGTTGCGGGGTTTTTATGAATAATTCCGCCAAGTCGACACTGGGGGTGCTTCGCAAGGTGGCCCACACTCTAAGCGCAGTGTTTTGAAGCTCACTCGCGCTTACTACGTATCGTTCTATATATAACCGCCAATGTTTAGCCGCCAGAAGTATCCCTTGTTGAAAATAACGCGTGAACTGGTCATAGGCCGCATTTTCATCCCCTAAGACCTGGCGGCAGGGGAGGATTTGATCGGGGGTTCGGCGGTAACCCACTACACTTCCTCCGGCAGACATACAAAGCATTTCTAGTGCAGCAAAAACCTCAAAGAGATCATTCGCATTGCTGCTGATATTTTCGTTAGGACCATAAGCTGACTTGGAAACATTATCAGGCTGGGGATTGACAAACCGCCGCAGACCTAGATACATGCCATGCAAATTCGTCTCTGACATAACAAGTGCGAGGTTGTCTTGGATAGTGCCACGCCAGCCAATATCCACCACACCTATTTTGACTTCGGACTGCCATCCATTTTGTATCAAGTAATCACACAGAAGCGATTGCTGACGAGCAATGGAGTTTTGTAATGCATTTACAAACTCTGGCGTATCAAAGAGCTTATTTAAAGCAGAGTTTTGTTGGGGAATTTCAATCACATCCTCGGGTTTTAGCTCAAGTTGATCAAGGATGTCTTTGAAATTGTTAATATTGATGCCGAGTGTGACGAACATTCCGGCAACATTTTGTTCCTTGAATAAGTCCCAGATACGGGACATTTCGCCAATGGTTACTTCTCGTAATGATGAGACGAAAGTTGACAGTCGGCTGACGGCCAGTATGTTTGACGGCGGCAAGGTATGGCCAAAAAATGTTTGCTGAGGGAACAGGGCGGTAAATACCTGATGGAAAAACTCACCTTCCCGCGTCAGGAAATGGAGCTGATCAAGTTTTTTTACCAATGCTTGCTCAGCAATCCATAAAGCAAAGCCGATAAAAAGCGGAGCAGCATCCGCCCCAAGTCGAAAAGCGGCAGCTTGTTTAGCTGACATACCTTGGCTAACTTGTAGCGCTTCGTCGGCACATAAGGCTCTGATGTGCTCGAATAGGGCTTCGCGGGAAGAAAACAGCCGTTCTCGAGCCAGCCGCTCAGCATGCGAGGTGGCAGGCAGGTAATGGACAGCGGTTACGCCAGACTTTTCAGCCGCTTCGATATCTGACCATCGATTGTCCCCCACATGGACATGCTCCTTGGGAAAAATGCCGTGGAGAGAGTGGACATGCTGGAAAAGGCGTCCTGAACGCTTATTCAGACCAATCTCGCAAGAGGCAATGCCTTCGCAAACTAGAGCGTCCAACCCTTTTTCTTCCAGAAGGCGCCCGAGCATGCTTGAATTCATATAAAAGTCTGAGAGAAAATAATTATGCTCTGCTGGATAAGCTTGCAGGAAATCTTCAATATCTGGGTCCTTGAATGATCTCGCTATTTCAACTTGCAATTCGAATTCCGCTAGCCTGCATGGTAACGCTGTATCAAAAGGCCTGCAGAAAACTGCCAATAACCACTGATGCAAGACCGCAGCAATTTCGTATTCATCATCCTGTCCTTCAGAGCGGGCAGCCTCTGCGAGAAAGCGCTCGGCATCGATACGCGCTCGATAGAGGGCCCAATGCTCCTGGAAATCCGGCCTGAGATGGTCCGGCCATCCCAGAAGGACATGCCGCGCTGTAGCCAGCTTGATGCACTCCGGATGACAATCTCGTCTCAACAAGGTATCCCAGACATCAATGGTGCGGAGCTTATACCTCAATATGCTGTTCTCCTTCCCAACGCCACCTCACCGATTGCTTCTAACTGTTTCACTTTCCGGATCACTGAGCGTGGAAAGTGCGATGCAAGCGCACTCAATTTATGTCGACGGATAATGGCAGGGTTTTGGGCAAGCCGTAATTGCTCATCGTGCGAATAGTCGGCAAAGGCTTGCTCGGTCATGGCTGCCAGAACCGAACGATCTGGCGCCGAGCCTTGCAGGCAGCCTGCCACCCATTGGTGGAATTGTGCGGAGGATTCTTCCCAAGACGGCCAGACAGCAGCCGTTTGTAATGCTCCCTGTTGCAGTTGCGACAAGGTATCGCGATCTGACAACAAACGCTGCAGTATGCTAACGACTCTATCAGCATCGCCACAAGAAGTTACGCATGCATTTACGCCATCAACGATGTACTCGTCGTGACCTGTAACGTCAAACACGATGGCCGTTCCGCCGCAATGAAATATTTCCAAGGGAGGACCGAACATCCCTTCTACTGTACTCAGCTTGACTAAAATATCGCAGGAACGATAGATCTGGGAGGTCTTTATCATAGGTACTTGCGAAAAGACTCTGTTTACCCCAGGAAGCCAACTAACCGGGGAGCCAGTGAGCACCCAGATATCTCTCGCACCTGCTTCCCGCGCTAGGCGAATACTTAGTGCGGTGTTCTTGAATGAAACACCGAAATGTCCTTCTACCAGTATGCGAGGCGGCCGAGCCAGGTTACGCGGTGCAATTGCCAGCCCTAATGGCGTATAGATATCCTTCCGAATGCCGTTACGGACGAGTGCAGCCGCCTGACCAAACTTTTTCGCCAGGTATTGCTGAATCCAGGTCGCTTCGGTCACGTACAGGATGGGGAAACGGTAGGTCGTTTCCACCAAAAACCTCAAGGGTACTTCTTCCTCAGGATAAAAATTGGATTCGATCGACTGAACAAAATAAGCATATTGTTTAGCCTGGAAATGACTTAGCTCAAATACTGTCTTCCACCAGGTCGCAATGACCAGATCGAAATGCTCTTTCTTGGCTTCTGCAATGGGAATGCAGCGTAAAGCCGGCGCTTCGTCATGCCAGGCAAGCGTTAAGGCGGAAAATGGTTCTTGTACCGCAAGGGTCACATCGAATCCATGATCACGTAAATAAGCTGCGTGCTGAACGATCACATAAGTGCCCCCACTGATCGCCATCGAACCCACAAGAAAACACAATTTCATCTCTTATCTCTTGTTAAATTGTAAAATTACATTCACTATATTTAACAACAGACCAATGTTTAGTCAGAGAATTCGAGAAGAAATTGATTAAATTTTAGCAATCACACCTTCACCGCACTCCGCTATTAAAAATTACTACGCCGATTAAAGGTCGCCTTCAGCGTCTTTGCCAACGTCGGAACCAGCTATATAGCCTGTCCAACCCTGGCAGTGCCCGTATTTTGATAGTAAGCCATGGCCAAGATCCCAGTTCTGATGGTCGACGACGACGTAACAAATGCCAGGTAAACATCATCTGGCTTAATCGAGACGTGCGACTGTTGGCGCCACCGAACCGGGACTCCTCGAAAACCCCGAAATTTTCCACATGGTAAACAGAAAATATCCAATCGATCTCCTCTTGAGATGGATGGAAAACCATGCGCGCATGCCGTTTCAGCGTGAATTTAAGCAAATCGTTAGCGGCTAGCGGTGCATTTGCCAAGGCCGCAGCAAGCTGTCCAAAGTAGTCAAAAATAGGTTGAGAAACTGGCCATACTTTTTCCTCAATCATTTTTTTTTCTTTAAATTCATCTTGCACGATTTGTGCATTCCCAGTGGCGTCTAATCCATAACGTTGGGCTGAGCCATGGTCAGCATGAAGAATGATCTCAAAGAGTGAGCGGTTTTCATTAAAGATGGCAAAGCCTGGCGTTAATTGACTAATATTGGAAAAAAGTAAGCCGGTTTTGGCATTGCGGACAGTGAGACCGCCGCTTGCCACCAGCCCTAAATAATAGCCCTCAATTCTGGCTTTCTTGCCATGCAAATGGCTGAGCCAATTAAAGAGATTGTCCTGAATGGATCCTTTCCAGCCGACATCAACCACGTGCAGCAATTCGGGTATTGAACCGCCTGCCAGCTCGGCAAGGTAGCGTTCGAACGCAGTACTTCTGGCGACGCGTTCTTCTTCATACAGTTGCTGGAATACCTTTAGCTTGAGAAGATTTTGAAAGAGCGGGTCATTTGGCAGATCTTCTTTGACCGTTTCAAAAGCGCGGACATCTACCCCGAGTGCTTGCGCCAGGGAAAGGGTATGCTCTTCGAGTGCCAGGCTTTTTAAAAAATCAATGAGCGCGATATGGCGATATTGCCTGAAAAGAACATGAAATCTTTCTTGCGATAATGGCCCAAGCGAGATCAGGAAAGTAGAGCGCCTCGACACCTGAAGATAATGAGTGCGGATAGTGGCTGGACTGTCTTTATAAGAGAGATAGAGATCAAACATCTCTTTAAGAGGTTGTCCTTCGCGGGAGAAGAAAAATAAATCTTGTGCGCCCGCTTTGAGCGCTGCTTGATAAAGCCTGGCTACAAAAAGGTAAAGACTGAAAGCCATGTCGAGGAATGGCGTGGAGGGATGCTGTTCATTTTGTAGCATCTTTAAAAAATCTTCAGGGCCTATTTTTTCAGAAACCGCATTGAGCACACTTTTAAGCCCCCTGATGCCTCGTACCTGCAGGGCCACAGTTTCATCACACTGGCAAATCTGCTCTTCCATCGACTGCATCACAGCCCAGCGTGCTTCGAGCATCTGCGCTTGGGCCGCCATCGCCTGGTCACGTTGGTGAATCTGCTCCTCCATCGATTGCATCACAGCCCAGCGCTCCTCGAGTAACTTTGCTTGGGCTGCCATCGCTTCGTCACGTTGGCGTATCATATTTTCCGCGCGCTGAAGGGATAGCCTGACGGGTTCTACTTCTTCCTGGTCGAGAACAATCTTAGGTACGCTCTGGAGGAATTTCTGCATAAGACCCAGCTTGTTCAAGGCTGATCCAACCCGAGCCTTTCCACCGGCAATAAAGAACAGCGACCCTGCTACCTTGTTCAGATGGTTGTCACGTAAGATGATCTGCCCCGCAGAAGAATCAGATGCCTTTTGATCGAGAGGACGAAAAAGAGTGCCCATAGCAAATTCAGCGGAAAACATACGAGCCGACTCAAAATATCGGCCGAGTAAATCCTCGAGACCTTTGTGAGTAAAACGATGCAGATGAAATGGATTAGGTCCGTATACCCGTTCGCACAGCTCATCATAATCAGCACTCGGAACGCTTCCAATCAGTAGACCATCGGCTTTGAGGATGTGGCTAACATTCCGGATGCACTTCTCAGGATCGTGAGTGTGCTCAAGCGTTTCAAGCGTAACAAAAGTATCGACGCTGGCTGCTTCACATGAATTATCCTCAAGCGTACCTACAGTAAAGGTGAAACCTGGCCTAGCATAATTTTCTGTTGCATATCGGATGGCTTCCTCTGAAGGATCCATGCCAAGATAGGAAGTAACCGCTTTCTCTTGGTCTAACAGGGTACTGCCATAGCCAATGCCACAAGCACAATCAACCACCCTACCTTCAGCCAGCATAGAAGCAAGCGTATATCGATGGAAATGCTCATCCCTTAACGATGAGCGTTCAAACAAATCTATTGTGGCGCGTTCCATTCGGTTAATTTTTAGTTTGTTGCCCTACAATATTGACTGCTCTGGGAAGGGGCGTTCCGAAATCTCGGTGATCGCGCTCACAGCTGGTTGTTGTTCTCGACCCATTAGCAGGGCTAATTATCTCTCGGCTCCAAGTGTGCGGGATGTCGATAATGCCCACAGCTCTAAAGTCGTCATTCACTGAAAAATGGCAGACGGGGACAGCTTCAGCCAGGATGCCCATACCCCGACCATCGTTTACCGCGACCCGCCACTTATATTTGCCCGAAACAAGCGGTAACGAAGGAAAATATATGCTGACACGAGCCTCATTTTCAGGTGAAAACTCGGCTAGGCCTTGCATTCTGGTAGTCGTGCCAAAAACATAAGTGTCGTCTTCACGATACAAATTTACCACGAACGAAATGGTGTCAGAATAGGTGCCGTGTATTTCGTAATCGAACTCGATACAGACGGGGTCACAGCTGTTAATCTCGGTGGCATGCCGAACATTACCAGTAATCAAAGTAGGATTTTTGATCACGACAGCGAAACCAGCGTTTCCGTCAATATTCGAACGAGAGGGAGTGAAATCTGATGATTCAGCCTTGGCTTTTGAACCCACAGCGGAGCAATAGGCAATATATTCATCCATGACTTTTTCGGAAGACTCAAACATACACTGCCTTCCTTCCTGCAACAACAGGGCTTTTCGACAAATTGATCGAATCTGATAGGCATCATGAGAAACCAGCAGAATGGAAACACCATCATCCATCATTTGATAAAGTTTCTTGATGCACTTCTGTTGGAAGGGCACATCACCCACTGCTAATATTTCGTCTACAATCAACACATCCGGTTCGGCGTGAATCGCTGCAGAAAACGCCAGACGCGCATACATTCCGCTCGAGTAGATCTTGACCGGTTGATCTATAAATTCACCGATATCAGCAAAAGCAGCAATATCTTCGTATTTCTTATCAATCTGATCTGAACCAAATCCCTGCAGGGCAACGCTCAAATAGACATTATCTTTTCCGCTGAATTCCGGATTAAATCCAGAGCCGAGTTCTAGAAGGGCACTTATTCGCCCAAAAGTTTCCACTGTCCCTTCGGTTGGTGTTAATGTTCCTGCAATAATCTGCAATAAGGTAGATTTCCCCGAACCATTTCGGCCCAGGATGCCCATACTCTCGCCTTTTTTGATTTCGAATGAGACATCTCTCAGTGCCCAGAACTCCTTGAAGTACTGTTGTCCTGCTTCGCCAACAAAGCGGCGAAGTCGAGGAAAAATAAACTGTTTCAATCGATCACGCGGGGTTGTATAGATGTGATAGCACTTGCTTAGGTTCTCAACCTTGATGGCAATCTCAGAGGACATCTGCGAATCCTTTGCGTGTTTTCTGGAACCAGGCAAATCCAAACCAGGCAATGATTGCAGCAAGTAACATGTACATCGCCCAAGCACCCCAATCCAATCCTTTACCCCAAATCATCACGTCCCGGGCTTGTTCAACGGTGAATGTTAACGGGCTGATTTGCATAAATAAATGGTATTCTTCAGGCAAAGCAGCGATGGGGTAAAAAATGGGTGATAAAAACATGAGCGCAGTCATCATTACCCCAATAATTTGACTGACATCACGCAGATAGACGCCTAGTGAAGCCAGGAACCAACTCAATCCCAGAGTCATTAAAAAGAAAGGGATCAACAGGACAGGTAGCAGTACAATAGTTGCTTGGGGAATCCCGAAAAAAATCAAGTAAAACGCCAACCAGACAAATAAGCTAATCAATAGGTGAAAAGCAGCAGAACCCATGGCTACAAAAGGGAGTATTTCGAGCGGAAAGACGACTTTTTTAACATAATTGACATTCCCCAGAATCAGACTGGGTGCTCGATTTAAGCACTCTGCAAATAAATTAAAAAGCATAAGCCCCGCAAAAAGCACCAAGGCAAATTCTGTTTTGGATTCAGTCCCACCCACCCAGCGGGCCTTGAAAACCACACTGAAAACAAATGTATAAACAGTCAGCATGAGTACGGGATTGAAGAATGACCATAATAACCCCATGATAGATCCGCGATAACGACCAATTACTTCACGTTTAATCAGATTATAAATCAGGCCCCGGTTGGCCTTAAGCGTATTAAGTAATACCAACGGAGAAATCGATCGGGCTGCGTGCGGATTCAATTTTTAAAACTCCAGCTTATGAATAGATTGGGTAAGCTTGCAAGGTACCCAAAAGCTTCTGAAAGGTAATGTGATGAATTGGTTTGATGGCATAAAAGACTGGAATAAAATAGCTTCATACTATGTTACCTAATCCTGACAATAATTGCAGGGACGCTCATGTGCGAGTAATGGCAGCCATGGTCAGCTTTAATCGGATAGTTTCAAGAGAAGCCCCTTGAGGTAGGCGCCTTCTGGAAAACTAAGCAAGATGGGATGATCTGGCGCTGCCATCTGCTGTGCAATAATATGTGCGCTGCTCCCTGCGTCCAAAGCAGCGCCAGCGATGATTTTCTGAAACAGATCACTACTGATTCCACTGGAGCAGGAATAAGTGGCTACTATGCCGCCAGGTCTGAGTAATTTGAAAGCGAGTAGATTGATATCCTTGTATCCACGCGCTGCTTTAGCCGCAAACGAAGCCGTTGGCGCAAATTTAGGGGGATCAAGAATGATTAGATCAAACTTTCGATTCTGATCACGCAATTGACGCAGCATTTGAAATACATCGGCACGTTGCCATTCCTGGGAATCCGTTGCCAGTCCGTTCAGGGTAAAATTGCGCTGTGCGAGTTTCAATGCTTCCTCTGATGAATCTACTGACAGGACTGACTTGGCGCCTGCTCGTTTGGCGTAGACAGAAAATCCACCGCTGTAGCAGAAACAGTTGAGTATATCTTTATCTTTTGCCAAGGTGCCGATTTTGGCACGGTTATCGCGCTGATCCAGATAGAACCCTGTCTTCTGTCCAGTTATAACATCCACGGCAAAATGTAGACCATTTTCTTCAATAATCAGATCATGGGGCAAACCACCCCACAGCACACCAGTGCGTTTAACCAAGCCTTCTAATTCACGTACATCGGTATCAGAGCGTTCGTAAATACAGTCGGGATCACATAAATCTTTTAAAATATCCAGGATCACTTCCCGCCAGCGTTCTGCCCCGACACTGCCAATCTGGATCACCAGTATGCGACCGTATTGATCGATTACTAAGCCAGGCAAGCCGTCAGATTCACCGTGCACCAGACGGCAACCCGTACTAAACTGAGACAAACCAAGCTCTTTGCGAAATTCTAATGCGTGAGTTAATTTCCGGTAAAAGAAGGCCTCATCAATACGTTCATCTTGCTGCCACGACCAAACGCGAGCAGCAATCGGTGCTTTCGAATGATAGGCTGCATGGGCAAGGAAAACCTTCTGGTTCGTGTAAATTGAGACAGTGTCGCCATCGCTCGGATGACCTTCTACCCGGCTGATTGCACCCGAATAGACCCATGGGTGCCGGCGCAACAGGGATTTTTCTTTCCCTGCCTTGAGGATGATTTTCTTCATAACGCTTTCGGTAATGAGCTCTCAGCAATCAAATGGTTGCTTACTTGAATAAATTGTTTTCTGACGCAGCATCGGGAATCTGTGCAATGTTATCGAGCCATAGGGTTGCTTCACTATCGCTGGGTGCTCGATAATCTCCACGCGGTGAAAGTGACCCACCTGAACCCACCTTGGGGGCATTGGGGATGCAACTGCGCTTGAATTGGCTGATCTGGAAAAATCGGTAGGCGAAAACATGTAACCATTGTTTGATTTCACTAATGTTATATTGGTTGCGCCTGTATTCGGGTATGCCAGGCCAGCGGCCTTGTGTACGGTCACGCCAGCTACAATAGGCGAGAAAAGCAATTTTGCTCGGCAGGTAACCAAAGCGTGTGGTGTAATACAAGTTGAAATCCTGTAATTCATAAGGGCCAATGATGGCTTCTGTGCGTTGAGCAGGCTGATTACTCTCTGTTTTTCCTGGAACGAGTTCAGGGCTGATTTCTGTGTCCAGGATGGCACGCAGGACGAGACTGACTTTATGACCAAGTTGATTAGTATCAGCAATCCAGCGAAGCAGAAATTGAATCAGCGTTTTGGGAATACTCGCATTAATGGCATAGTGTGACATGTGATCACCGACGCCATAAGTACACCAACCCAAAGCCAATTCACTCAGATCTCCCGTGCCAAGCACTAAGCCATGGTGATAATTTGCCAGACGAAAAAGGTGATTGGTACGTTCACCTGCTTGTACATTCTCAAAGGTGACATCATAGACCGGTTCACCATGAATGAAGGGATGGTCGAGATCCCGCAGCATTTGCTCGCAACTTGGCCGGATATCGATTTGATGCGCAGCGCAGCCAAGCACCTGCATGAGGGCTGTGGCATTGGCCAAGGTATGTTCGCTGGTAGCAAAGCCGGGCATGGTGTAGGCCAGAATGTTCGTGCGTGAAAAGTGTAGTACATCCATCGCGCGCGCTGCCACGATAAGCGCATGAGTGGAATCCAGCCCTCCTGAGACGCCAATCACGATCTTCTGAATACCTGTGTGTTTCAGCCGTTTGACTAAACCCTGCACCTGGATATGGTAAGCTTCAAAACAATGGCTATCGCGTGTAGCAGGATCGGCAGGAACATAAGGAAAGCGATCATACTGGCGCTGACAAAGTAGCCGGGCGGTAGTGGGTAAGGTGATCTCAAAGTGAATTTCCCGGAATTGTCGGATTTCTTCTCGATAATACTGCACGCTCTGACCAAAGCTGTTTTGCCGCATGCGCTCCTGAATCAAGTGATCCAGATCCACGTCCGCAAAAATTAATTGTGAGCCGTCATGAAATCGGCTGGATTCTGCCAGAAGAGCCCCATTTTCATAAACCATGGCATGACCGTCCCAGGCAAGATCGGTCGTCGATTCGCCGGTGCCGGCTGCGGTATAAAGGTAAGCCGCAAGGCAGTGCGCTGACTGATTGGCTACCAGGCTATGGCGATATTCCTGTTTGCCAATCGTGACGTTAGAGGCCGAAAGATTGAGCAGCAGGGTGGCACCGGCCAAGGCGGCATGAGATGAAGGAGGGACTGGCACCCACAGATCCTCGCAGATTTCGGTAAAAAAACGGAAATGAGGTTGATTTTTGGCCAGAAACACCAACTTCTCACCAAAGGGGATAGCGCTTTGGCCACATAGCGTAATGGTGTCGCAGCAAGCGGCGGTGGCAGGCGCAAATTGCCGCAGTTCATAGAATTCTCGATAATTGGGGAGGAAAGTCTTGGGAACGACACCCAGAATGCGACCGCGATACACAATCGCGGCACAGTTGAAAAGCAGATGGTTCACTTGCAACGGTAAGCCGACGACTGTGATCAGTTCAAGTTGCTCTGAAGCTTCTAGCACCCTGCTGAGTGCCTCCAGCGCACCTGCCAGTAAGGTTTGCTGATGGAATAAGTCTTCACATGAGTAAGCCGTCAGCCCTAACTCTGGAAAGAGAGCGAGGATGGCATGTTGCTCAACCGCCTGTGTCATAAGCGCAATGGTGGTAGAAGCATTAAATACTGGATCGGCCACGCGCACATCAGGTACACCGACAGCGACACGGACAAAACCGTGCCGATATAAATTAAAAAATTCCGGATTGGTCGGCATAATTATTTGGCATAAACTAGGCAGTCGGTAGAAAACGCATCGATAAATCCAATGCCTTGATATCTTTAGTCAAACTGCCGATAGAAATTCTATCTACTCCTGTTTCCGCTACCGTACGCACATTCACCAGCGTGATATTGCCCGAGGCTTCCAGAATAGCGCGTTTACCTGTGAGTTGTTGATTCAATGCAACCGCTTGGCGCAATCTTTCAGGATCAAAATTATCCAGCAGGATCATAGGAGCGCCTGCATGGAGTGCTTGTTGCAACTCATCCAGCGTTTCCACCTCAATTTGGATAAGTACGTTACAGGGTGTAATTTCCTTGGCTTTGCGTAAAGACAGCTCAATTCCTCCGGTAGCCAGAATGTGATTTTCCTTGATGAGAATTCCATCGTACAATCCGAAACGATGATTAATACCGCCGCCGCATTTCACTGCATATTTTTGGGCAAGTCTTAATCCGGGCAAAGTTTTGCGTGTATCGACAATCACTGCATCTGTGCCTGAAATGGCATCGACATAGCGCCGCGTCTGGGTCGCCACCGCAGAAAGCATTTGCAGGAAATTCAATGCGGTGCGTTCTGCCGTTAACAGAGCTCTGGCATTTCCTGTTATTTCACATAGTTTTTGATCTGCCTGAACCCTTTCGCCTTCCTGCGCCAACCAGCTAATTCTGATCGTGGGAGACAGCTGCCGGAAACATTCTTCAAACCAGGCAACCCCACACAATACTGCCTGCTCCCTACTGATCACGCTCGCAGCCAGAGTTTTATCGGCAGGGACCAGCAATGCCGTCAGATCACCTGCGCCAATATCTTCTGCGAGTGCCAAACTCACCTGCTTCTTGATTTCTTCATGCCCGATCATGGAATACTCAATCTTCACTATATCACTCTACTCGTCATTATCTCATTGTATAGCAATTGGCTGCCTCTTGATTTGGTCTTGGTTCATCCGGTTCGAATTTATCATTTATTCCATACTAATCAGATGAAATCTAAGGGTTCATTCCATTTCCAAATCAAACATGAGGCAAAGGGGAGCCGCCGACAGTATCAATCATACGGCAAGGTGCAGCCGGCAAGGCAGTTTTGATTTAAAAAAGAATCAGATGTTTTCTATTCAGCAAAGAGAGATCACAGCGATGGAGCCCATCACTTGATAATTTTTTTAAGGCAGTTTCTCTTCTTTTTTGGCTGAAATGGAAAAAAAGAATATTTCAGTACAGTTGGAATAACTTTTAATAGATTGGGCTGGCCATAATTTTTTATTGAAAATTATTGATTTATCAAAACTTTATTCAGCCATTATAGCCTTTATGACGTGGAATATAAGGGTTATCCCTTACGTGTTTGCACGTATTTAATTCTCTTCTATTTTTCGATCAAATATTACTTCTAGTGTAGTGATGTATCACTACGATCATCTTGTTAATTATTTGTAATTGTTTTTGCTTAAACGGAGGCGACAACATGAGACCAGCTAAGTCATTTAACGAGGATGTCAGGAAAAATAAAGCAGTGATAGGCAGTAGCGCGAGAAGCGGTAGCGCTAGAACCAAATATAGAGACGAAGATTCTTTTTCCCGTTCTGCTGGTTCAGCTTATCACAAAGCGCAAGTGAGGGGACTCCACCCAAAACATAAATTAAATGATTGGTATGCGGTAGAAGAGGAAAATTAGCGAGTATTCAGCAGCTTAAGCCGTATTTACTACGGCCATCGTTTGCTTGAATCCCGGATGCGTCCTGGCAAAACGAGAGGAGCGCGAAATGGATCCCTAGTCTTCAGCCAAAAACAATCTTTTGATGGCTTATTGCTGAAGTGCCAGTATGCCTATTTATTATGAGTTCTACTCCGATAAAAAAATAAGTCTATTTTTATTGTAAGTCGTGTCCATAAAAATAGATGATTTTTTTTCTGTATCGCTGTTTCGGCGCATTACAAAGCTCGAGAAAGAGAACTTCATCCAAGGCATAAATAGGATTATTGGTTAACTTGCAGAAGAGGAAAAATAATAATGAAAATCACGCCAGCTTCAATGACATTTACCCTATTCATGACCTGCGTTATCTTTGGATTTTCTCCGGCTGGTTGGGCGGATAAGGCGGATAGAGAAAAAACGAACGTCTCTGACAGTACAGAACAAAAACAGCGCGAAGGACAAGAGATTTTTCGTTTTGATACCTTTGGCAATGAGCAATTATGGACCGACGTGTTACGACTGCATGAGGCCATTGCAACAGTCGATCCTGCTACTGCGTTAGCGGTCGGTCTCAAGGTGGATGTCGATGCCTTACCGAAAGAGCTTGCCGCTGCGCTTCAGGCTGGTCAAGTTGATCTCAAAAAGCCAGAGGTGACAGTTGAGCTGTTACGCCTGAATGCAGTTGTCGGGGTAAAAGGCAACGTCGATGAACTGGGTCGTCTCGCTACCATTGGCGTGACCTGTGCGCTGTGCCATTCGTCCGTCGATGACTCGCTTGCGCCGGGAATTGGCAAGCGACTCGATGGGTGGGCCAACATTGATTTGAATGTCGGCGCGATCATCGCGCTGTCGCCGGTACTGGACGATGCGACTAAAGCAGAATTTAATACCTGGGGGCCGGGTAAATACGATCCGGTCCGCCACTATTTTAATGGTGCCAACATCATTCCGCTCAATAGCCCGTCGCAGCCGGTCGTCATCCCCTCGATCTACGGTTTAAAGGGCGTTGGCTTTGAGACGTACACCGCAGATGGGCCTATCTCTTATTGGAACAGCTATGTAGGTATAGGGCAGATGGGAGGTAAAGGAACGTTCACCGATCCACGCACCGGCCTCACGATTGAGCAGACTCCGGATCTGGTTACACCGAAGCTTCCTGCCCTGTACGAGTATCAATTGATTCTGAAGACGCCAAAGGCTGAAGCAGGGAGCTTTGACCGAGCTGCGGCTCAGCGAGGCAAGCATTTGTTCCGCAACAAAGCCAGCTGCGATACCTGTCATCAGCCACCGCATTTCACTGACGTAGTACGTAGTCCAAATCAGCAAGAACCATTCCTGCATGACCCGGCCGAAGTGGGGGCAGACCCAACCTACGCTAATAAATCAGCCACAAAGAAATACCGAACCACGCCATTGCGAGGGCTCCAAAAACATCCGCCTTATTTTCATGATGGCAGCGCAGCAGACCTGCTTGCGGTGGTCAATCATTATGACAAGCACTTCGGGCTGAGTTTGACGGAGGAAGAGAAGGCCGATCTGGTTGAATATCTTAAGTCCATCTGATAGTGCATCTGGTTAGAGTCGTGATTCTTGAATGCTGATCGGTTGTTCACTATAAGCTGCCGTCATCGCTGGAAAGGCTAGGGTCTGTTGACGTTTTAAGATAAGTATTTCATAGATAGAAACAAACTCGTCATATTGGGATTCCTACACCACCAACAAAACGAGTTTGCGCTGCCCCGAATGAGGCTCAATGATGAGTACTGGTCGAAGCTGGAGAAGATTCTGCTTCAAGAATCGATTGATAATAAGCGCAATCTGCGCATGACGGTAGAAGGCATACTGTGTAACTGTATCGAATGCGGGTTGGCTGCCCTGGTGCGACCTACCCCAGGCGTTCGGCTGCGGGATCTTATAATTTTATATTGTTTATTTTTCTGATTTTGATTGATGCACGGTATTTTTTAAAAAACAATGGGAACTACATCACTATGTAATGAATGGATTTATAAAAATGATTACACATTACCCCTTTCCTGATGACGTACTAGAATTTCAAGAATTAATAGATTTATTGCCTTTAGCTATTTTTATAAAAAATGCCGAGAGTAAAATATTGGCAATGAACAAAGCTTGTGAATTGCAATGGGGTATAAATTTTAAAAACATACAAGGAACAGACGGCAGTCAATTTTTTTCATCAGAGCAAATGAGGCAATTTCTCGGAAGAGATAAAGAGGTATTTAGGAGTTTTCATCAAATTGAGTTTGAAGGAATAATTCCAAATTATTCTCTTGGACATAAACGCATTGTTCGCACATCTAAGAAGCCTTTGTATAACAAATGCGGGAAACCAGTATGTTTGATTGGCATATCCATGGACATCACTGAACGCAGAGAGGCGGAGCAAAGTATTATGGAGATGACAACATTGTCTATGAAACTACTGCATACTATTGCACGGCTGTAGCTGGAATCTTGCCAGGGTCTGTTGACATTTCACATAGGTAGCCACAGAGATCCACACGCTATGGCTACCCTACTCTCGTAATTTCACTTCAGCTTGTCGTATCGTGTTGCTATTGCCCGATACTGCTTTAGCCGGGCAAAAGCATTCTCCACCCATTCTCCGCCAAATACCGGTATTGATACAAACCCCAATCCATATCTGCATTACCCTTCAACGAGTTGCGCTTTCCCGGTATCACAGCCCGAGCTCCCTTCTTCGTTATCTGTTCCCGTAACCATTCGCTGTCATAGCCCTTGTCTGCAACTATTGCTTTTGCGTCAGGCAACCTGGCAATCGAATCAGGTGCGGCAGAACAGTCATTGACTTCTCCACCGGTGATTTCAAACTCAACTGGCAAGCCATAACCATCGACCGCTAAATGGATCCTGGTGGTATTGCCTGCACGGCTTCTCCCGATAGCCTGCGATGCTTGACTCGCTGCTCCCGCACTATGTTGATGCGCTTTAACATAACTGCCATCCATAAATCTCCATTCCCAATCCAGATCAACAGCCAATGCTTTGAAAACATTGAGCCATTTCCTGCTCAATGACCATGCATTGAATCTTTTATAGATAGAATTCCAGCAGCCGAACACCCGGGGCAGGTCGCGCCACGGACAGCCAACCCGCATTCGATACAGTATGCCTTCTACCGTCATGCGCAGATTGCGCTTGTTATCAATCGAGTCTTGAAGCAGAATCTTCTCCAGCTTCGACCCGTACTCATCATTGAGTATCATTCGGGGCAGCGCAAACTCGTTTTGTTGGTGGTGTAGGAATCCCAATATGACGAGTTTGTTTTTATCTATGAAATACTTATCTTAAAACGTCAACAGACCCTAAGCTAACTTCACATTTCTGTGCAATTTCCGGCTGGATGCCACCAATTTTTTTGCCTAGTCAATCTTCACTCGAAAAAAAACAGAAATGCCTCTAGCCTCGGGATTCTTATTGCTATTTTACGCAAAAAAGGTGTTCCTTTGATCATTCAAAATATTGGTTCTGGATAAACAGTCAGCGCTACGTCTATTTCATTTAAATTCTTGAGACTAATTCCACGCCTCGTGGAGTATTAAAAATTAATATAAAAACGATCGTCCTGAAAGAAAGGACGCGATACCTTGTGGTATGCCGCAGGATAGTCGTTTTAAGATTTTTGCTATCTAACTCAATTTTTACTGAATTGAATCAAATAGCACATAGTCATAAATATTATCTAAAGTAAATAATCTTTGTGGCGTTAATAATTTCGACAAATTGAAATAAAAAAAGATTGCATTATTTTTTTGCTGTTTGTGGGATTGTCGGTTTGAATTGGTTTCTTACCGTTTATACGCTGCAATCCGATTTTTTCATGAATAAAATGACTGTGATGCAAGCGCATCTGTACAAATTATTTAGTACCCAGCAATAGAAGAGCGGATTAAAAGTGAAGCAAGAAAAATTGTTAACGCAAAGGGTATGAAGCTTTGCTCCTAATCCTAATACTTATTTGTGATGATGGTTTATAGCAGTGGAGATCGTGAAATGGCATTTGTGAATGAAAGAAAAGAAGATGGTACATGGCAAACCATAGATCAGGAAAGGAAGCTTGTTCTGAAAAAATCTGGCGGTGGAAGACCACAGGAGCCGATAGAATTTAATCTTAATATTGCCGGAGAAAATGTCAATTTTGATGCTTTTCAAAGAATAAAGCAGTTACAGCATGCCTATCAAATAGAGTGGCGCGTTGTAAGAATTATTGCTCCACCTCATCTAAAACAAGACAAATCCCGATTGCATGCGCTGATTGAAGAAGCTCTGGATGCTTATGGTTTTGCGTCTTCTCGCGAATATGTCGAAAGCTTGACAGTTACTTTTGCCGCTAATCTATAGGAGCTTCAAAAGATGGATGCGCAATCCGCAATTAATGAAATTATTGCCAGAAATGGTGCTAGTAATCCGATGTCTGTTAACGAACTACGAGCATTGGCAAATACCATAGATATCAGTGCAGGAAATTCAACTATATTGCTGTATAGCGGGGGTGTGGGAGAAATTACAGATCCACTTACTGGTTATAGAGAATTTAAAGCTTTAGATTTTGCAGAATCTCTATCAAATGGCTCCACCGTGAAGACAATCGTGGATACACAGTTAGGTGAATTTTTAAAAAATGATGAATTTATAGCAGCACTAGGAAAAGCTGCTGTTCGTGAAGGAGTGAGTTTTAATGCTTTATATTTGGGGGCCAATGAGAATGGTGTTCGCATCAACAATACCAGTTTTTGGGATGAGGCTTCAGCACGGCTTGTGAACAGCCATACAGGAGATTTCCGCTTGATTATGCCGCATGCACCTGACGGTAGTGTTGCTGTGGCAACGGAAATCCCGGCTCTGTTGAGTAAAATTATTCAGCCCGGACAGAAAGTAAATGGTATTAATCTCCAGGATTGGCAAGACCGGTATCGGGTGGAGAAATTATTGAATAGTGAGAATGCTGCAAAGACAGAGCTAGTCGATCTAATTCGCGCTACATCCAATGCAGATCTGGCGGGTATGAATGTGGGGCGTGATAGTTCAGGTAAGCTATATATTGATACGAATACTTATTTGGGAAGAGCACTTGGATTGCCAGCCAAGGAAATTCCTGCAGGTGTTGATGTTAGCAGATTGGCATTATTAGAGGATATGCATTTGACAAATAGCGATATGACTCTGTATGTCAAATATGGTGATTTACTCAACAAGGCAGGTTTGGTTGGAGATGTTCTAGGCACAGCTTTGGCTATCGCACAGGCGCAGCATGCCTATAATAGTGGAAATCCTAATGAGGCAGGTGCAATTTTAGCTGCACATGCTGGTAGTTTAGTAGGTGGTTTTGCCGCTGGAACGGCCTCTGCTGCGCTTGTAGCAGGCCTTCTGCTGGCGCCTGGTATCAATGTTGGTGTCGGAGCCGGCATGGTAATAACGGGAGTAGCTGGATTGGCTGGTGGCTACTTTGGCGGGCTGGCTGGGGAGAAGCTTTTCGAGGATTTGTATAGGGATGTGACAAGTATCGATATGGCGCTCTTTTTCCAGAATCTTGCAGAAGATTTTTCGTGGGCAATCAATCGTCTCAGTACTGTTGTTATGCAAGATCTAGGTGATCTTGCGGGTATATTAAACACCGTTAATAATTTCTTTCTCCAATTCAAAAACTGGGTACCGCCTCGGATAGATCCGTTGGTGCTTGATCTGGACAATGACGGTATCGAAACCATCGGTATCAATGGCTCGATTGTCTTTGATCATGATGGTGATGGTATTAAAACCGGTACAGGATGGGTGGGGAAAGATGATGGTTTTCTGGTACTGGATCGTAATGACAATGGCACCATTGATACAGGGGCAGAGCTGTTTGGAGTCGATACCGTAAAATCAGATGGAAAACTAGCTATCAATGGTTTTGATGCATTATCGGATCTCGATTCCGATGCAGATGGATTATTTAATCAGAATGATGCGCAATTCTCGCAGGTGCGGGTTTGGCAAGACCTGGACCAGAATGGTATTTCCACAGCCAATGAGTTGTTTTTATTATCACAACTGGGTGTGGTTAGTATTAATTTAAAAGCCACCACCAAAAATGTCAATCTTGGTAACGGCAATGTGCAAACGGCCTCAGCGGCGCATTTGACTATAGATGGTGAGGGGCAGACAGGTAACCTGGACCTTGCCAATAATCCGTTTTACCGGGAGTTTGTTAATAGCATTCCACTTACAGAGGAAGCATTCAGTCTGCCAAACGCAAAAGGATCTGGTCTGGTGCGTGATTTGCGAGAAGCAGCCAGCTTGTCTCCAGACTTAACCAATCTAGTCAAAAATTACGTTAGCCAGACTAGCTATGCTGGACAGAGAGCATTGCTGGATGACTTGTTAATTGCCTGGGCTGAAACTTCTACTATGAAAACCAGTGTCGATCAGGCTGTAGACAAAGGTTATTACCTGTTTTATTTGATCCCGGGCCAATCATGGCCAGATTATGATAAACATCTTAGTTATTGGGATTCAACGGATAGCAGTGTTGTAGATGCACTTAGCCTACCAATGCGCGAAGAATACCAAACGCTTCTGCAACAGCAGCAGGAAACAGTAGGAATTCTCAGTGTATTAGAGCGTTTTAATGCTTCACCTTTTGTAACGGTAAGTACAGACCGGGTAACTTTGGGTAATGGATCACAAAACATAGTGAATCCGGTGCCGATTAGTGATGGTACAAGTATAAGAAGAGTATTTGTATCTTTATCAACTACGCAAACGGAGTTGATGCAGCAAGGTTATGAGACATTGAAGGAATCCGTATATGGCATTCATATTAATGCAAATTAATGGCTGTTATTTTCCATAAAATTAGCTAAAACAAATAGTATAGAGAATATTTTGCTAACTGTAGTCAATAGTTGAAAATGTGAGTAACAAGACATATATGTGAGTAAAATAGAGAGTAACTTTCATGATTAATCACAGGGATGCTCATAATGACACTGACTGATCGCATGATTAAAAAAGCTATAGCAGAAAATAAACCTTCTAGGTTGTCTGATGGTAACAATCTCGTATTATTAATTCAGCCGAATGGTTCTAAGTGGTGGCGGTTCAGGTACCGTTATCATGGCAAAGCAAAAATGCTGTCTCTTGGTACTTACCCAGGGGTATCCCTAAAAGCGGCTAGAGAAATGCGGGATGATGCGAAAAAATTATTAAGAGGAGGTATTGACCCATCACAGTATAGGCAAGAGAAGAAGTTAGCTAAGACAATAGCGATTGAAAATGGCTTTGAATCGGTTGCACGACAATGGTGGGATAATTGGAAATCTTCTAAAACTGAGCGTCATGCCAATTACGTAATTCGTAGGTTAGAAGCGGATATCTTTCCCATGATCGGCAATAAGCCAGTTACAGAGATAACTGCGCCAACTCTTTTAGGAGTGATCAAAAAAATTGAATTACGTGGAGCTATGGATATAGCCAAGCGAGCATTAAACACTTGTGGTCAGATCTATCGCTATGCGGTTGGGCATGGGCTTGCAGAGCGCAATCCAGCAACTGATATTAGGGCCTCTGATGTGCTGAAAACTACTAGATCCACTAATTTTGCAAGATTAGATAAAAAGGATTTGCCCGAGTTTCTGAGAAAAATTGAAGCATATAGTGGAAATCCATTGACCAAGTTTGCTTTGCAATTGATGGCTTTCACCTTTGTTCGTACTAATGAATTATTTGGTGCAAGATGGGAGGAGATCGATTGGGAGGCAAGACAATGGCACATACCTGCTGAGCGCATGAAGATGAAAAAACAGCACATTGTGCCTTTATCAAATCAAGCCATATCTGTGCTTCAGAATATCAGAAAGATAACTGGTGGTCTTCCTTTATTATTCCCTAATGCACGTAATAACAGGCGACCAATGAACAAAAACACTATTTTATTTGCGATTTATCGTCTTGGTTATAAAGGACGTATGACAGGGCACGGCTTCCGAGGGATAGCTGCAACGATATTACGTGAACAACAAACTCCACGAGAACACGTTGAATTACAGCTTGGCCATCTTGTTGGGAATGCAGTATCGCGAGCCTACGATTATTCTGAGCATCTTCCCGAGCGAACTAAAATGATGCAGAAATGGGCAGATTATCTTGATGAATTAAGGCAAAACAAAAACACTAAAAAATAAAAATGCTCTTGTATTATTTATCAATGTAGAGTATAATTTTAAACTAATGATCTAACGAATATGGTAAATAAGTAAATTCGCAAAGCATTTTATATTATATTTTGATTTGTTATGGAAAAGTGAAATGAATAACCAAGACATATTTTTTAAGTCTGGGTGATTACTATTGCTCATTCCGTAGCAATGCCGTAACACTCAGGCAATAATTAACAACGGAGTGTTACAATTAATGACGAACGTCAATTCAGAACTTCCCCTCATCGGAAAATCTCGCTGGTCACAAATCAAGAGATTTATCCCTGTTTCTCGCGAAAAATTTCGACAATTAGCCCTAGTAGGGAGAGCACCTCAACCGGAAAGACTGGGGATCAGATGCACTTTTTATGATAATTCAGAAGTGCACAGATGGCTTGCTGACCCAATAAACTACAGAGTTAGTCAATAAAAAGGAGTATGTGTGTATCTCCCTTTTGGAAATCGGTTGCTCAAGAGGAATGATTTTTTCTTACTTCTTCCATGAATTAATTCTGGTGGTTTAGCATTATTGTCAGAAATAATTTTGTTTATGTGATCCATTATCTGGGTTGAATATTGAAGAAAAGATATTGAGCAATAAATTCCATAAAATTTGAAAAATTTCAGCGCAATGCGCAATAAATAGTAATGTAAGGAAAATTATTTAACATTTACTGAAGTTTTTGTTATGCAGTGTATTTGGTGACAGTGGTTTGAGAAGCCATCGAAATTCTGAATGGTTTTTTTCTTGATATTCCTGCCATTCAGACTCACCAAATACACACTCTTGATTCTCACCCATTAGTTTTTAAAAAGGAATTTCAAGAAATGCTTAACAAAAGCAGTAGTACCAGTCCATCATTATTTGATGATGCCTTCCAAGAACTTAAATCTAAAAGTTCTGCTAAAAATCTCTTCAAAGAAAAATATGTAATTACGATTGGATTTTATGAAAATTTAAATCAGCAAAAGTCTTCATTAAACCCAAGTAGTAAACTACTTTTCTATTTCTACCCACCAAAAACTAGTTCTTCTAATTCCTGCAATTCTTTGCATGAATGCATTAATTCTATTCCTTCACCTCATACCTGAAACAGAAGGTGTTTTTAAAATTAAAAAAAATTAGTTTTTATAAATAAATAAAAAAGCATCAAACCAGATACATTGATTTAAGCATCTCTCAGGGTGGATCAGGTAAATGGGGAATAAATCGGCAATTATTTTTCTTGGGTCATAGTGACCAGTAATTCTGTGACCCTTGTATTGCCAGAAAATTTTAATTTACTGCTATGGCTAAAAAGCACATGGTTTCTAGAATCTTGCTTGATTGAAAAGTATTCTAAATAAAAAATTAAAGATTAAAAAGAAAATATAAATGAAGAAAACAACAAAATTTTATAAATCTGATATTAGGAAATTCATTAATAAATTTAAGGAAAATGATTCCCTTATGTTAACAATCAGTGAACCACATATAAGATTAAAGAAATTTGCTATTGAAGGAATAACTCTAGAACCAATTATTGATGAAATTATTAGATTAGTTAATAGATTTGTTTTTGGAAAGAATAAAAAGTATGAGTCATTAAAAGGTATTGTTGTAGAAGAGAATATGTATTTCCATCCTCATTATCATATTATCTTGAAAAAACCAGAAGGAATGGAATTTGATCCTTTCAAGAGAAAATTAGAACAAATAGCAGAGAGATTATGTGAGAAAGATTTTATATTAGATTTAAGTGGATCAAATATTTCTTCTAAAACGAAAGAAAGACTATCAAAGCCTTGTTATGACAAATTTGCTAAAGTAACTGAAGTGCATGGGAATTTAGATAATTATCTAACAAAACAGGGGGCATTTTATTACATACTTCAAGGGAGAGAATTTAAACGTGAAAGGGATATTCTAGAATTAAGAGTTAATATTTTTTTTGATAGCCATCATTTTGGAGATTTTGCAAATAATTATGTCTAGAAAATTTCCTATTTTATTCGATGAAGATACTTCTTATCCGTATTCATAGAACTCCTCTTCATATCAAAGGACTGAATCAGATTCATATTTCTAATGAAAGAATGTGATTGTTCAATCCATGAAATTGCCTATCAAACAATTTTAAGATCAGCATTAAGAAATCCTAAAATACTTTTTTAATAAAAGTTATTGTTGCTGATAAAGAAAGTGCTCTTACCCTGGCGAAATCATTTTATGAAGCTAGGAAAGATCTTTGCATAACTGACTTTTTGGATATTTTGGTATTTTAAAGTAATTGATTCTAACAGTTTAATATATAGAAAAAAATTCTAAAGGCACAGTTATACAAAGTTCTTAGTCTTTGTATTTTTAATTCAGCTAATAGTAGAAATTCGACTATTCCTAAACGTATACTGCGACTTCTCTAATATTATTAATATATTTTATAAATTGATCATATTCGAGATTATCATCTTTATATTCTTTTAGAATATTTTTCATGTAGGAAAAGGCCTCTTGAATCTTTTTGTATAAACTATCCCTATTAGTGTTGTAAATAATATTGTTTTGATATTAGTTATAATTTTAATGACCCAATTAGTTCAATTTCTAATTCGTCCGTAATGTAATACTCATAAGATGTCTCGGTATATTTTGGGCTGTACGAGTTAAAATCATTCCTTTTTAACACTAAAAATAGCATGCAATACAAATAGGAATGTATGCTATTGCATTATTGATTGCTTAATTTCTGCCTCGTATACTCTCCATGCCAAATCAATAAAATTGAATTCCTTTGTATTGTTGATTCCTACTTTCTTGAATGCCGGCATAGCCAACTCACGTTGTAAGGTGGGCACATACTCTATCTACCTAGTTTCACCTTAATAGTTTTAAAATCTTATAGGAAGAATAAAAATGGAGATTTCGCGGATTCTCGGCTTAATTATAGCCATGAGTTTAAGCTTTGTTTTGCCTGTTCAGGCAACTACACTGAAAAATATCAAGACTTTTGGTTCAACAAATACCGTCCAGTACTTACATAATGATTGGAATCCATCGGATGGAGATACACACTGGGGAACGCTAGAAATTAAGAACATGTCTGATCTTGTTGCCTCCCTTCTTGATTTTAATGGACCATATGTTGCTGGAAGCTTCATTGTTGGAAATGATCCTTGGGAAACTGTTTCGATAAAAAGTCTTGCCGGAGAAGTTAACCTTGAAGGAACGCAAGAGATGCAGCTTCTAGCCCGGCCACGATATACAACAAGTAATCCTTATGTCAGTGTCGTGCTGCGGTTTACTATGCAAGACGGAAGTATCTGGGATCAACCCAAGGTCTTGGCTAATAATGTATGGGGGAGAGGAGCCTTCCCGATCAATAAAGATTATTTTGCTCGTGTCGAATGGGGGCCTCAAGGTGTATTCGACATTGACAAGGTTGTCTCGTGGGAAATGATTTTAGTAGATTTGCCTCCTAATAATACTCATTACATTGATCTAAGCTCGATATATATCAAGGGAAAGTATGATGCTCCGGTTAACATGAATGCTGCTCAGACATTCGGTGAATATTTTCGTAATGGGGATCAAGGCATTCTCTTTCGACACGCTGACTGGAATCCGACTGATGGTGACACCGACTGGCTATATCATTTATGGAATCAGCCAACATCTTGGGATTACTACGGGTATATATTGGCATACTACCGATCAAATAATGATCCATGGGAAACCGTGTCAATACGCAAGGAAGCTCAATCGCATTTTGATCTGGCATCTGATAGCAACAGCCAGATTGTGGCATTAGTGAGAACTGATCTGAACATGGATCCGAATGCATTAGTTATGAGTCTGACTATGGAAGATGGCAGTATATGGCAGCAAGGAAGGCCCTTGGATGTGGTGAGAACGATTGGCTCATTACCTGGCTATTCTGATATTCGTAATCTCGTTGCCCCATATCGATTTCACCTAGATCCTAGCGGGAATGGATGGACGAGGGCAGCTTGGGGGCCGACAGGAAATTTTAATCTAGCCCAGGTAAAAGTGTGGGAATTACACTTTAATAATCTTGGACAAGGGATGCATGCTGTTGCGCTTGGCAGTATTGATATTAAGTCTGGCTCAGCTTCTTTGACTAAAGCGGATAATGCATTTAATAGCAGTGGACAGGCACAATGGCTAGAGCGCGTATTTTCTGCTGATGGCGTCATTGCCAGCATTAGCTCAACAGGCGATATTGGAGATAGCCTCTCTATTGCAGCCCCAATTAATGGGTCAACTGGTGGTTTTACTCTTGAAGTTTCTAGTGATTATGTCAATAACTCACCAGATGCAATTGTGCTCAAGCTGACAACAAAGGATGGGAAAATTTGGCAACAAGCCTATAGCCTGCCACAAGCTGGGCGGTCTATACTCTGGATTTATACCTCTTGTCCTGGCTTACCGCCTGGCCCTGCACGTCCTAACGGTTTTGAATTGCACTGCCAATTTGCAATGGGGCCGCTGTATGGGATTAACCCTGCTGACGTTACAAATTGGGAAATAGTACTAAACGGACCACCTTCCGGGGAAAGTAAAATTGGGATTAACCTTTTCCCATCAGTTCAGTAATATCTACCGACTCGTGCAGCTGAAGAAACTAGAAATGGGATATTTTTTAGCTGCACACAATGCCATATAAAATGTTAATAGTAAATAAATTTGGCTCATCGCATGCAACGAGCTGAACATTAAATTGATAATAATAAACTCAATATCAACTCTTATAGTTCATATGAAGCAGCATGACCTGAATTTAAGACATGAGGGCATGCTTTTTTGAGCGGTGTTATAGCAAAATTAGCGAACTCTGAATTCTTCTATTATGATTAATCTAACTTTGCTATTAAAGCATCTTTTTCTGTTCTGGTCTGCTTTATAGATCACCCCTTCAATTTCCATATGTTTGACCCCAATAATTCTCCTCCTGATAAGTGTGTCTTTAATAATACAATCACAAGCGCATGCCAAAAGGAGAATTTCCAATATTTTAAAAAATAATAATTTAGGTGTAATTATTGAATAAATAAAAATCAACTAAAAATACTGAAAGAAATATTAGGATTAGATTAGATGGTCAACACAACTCGATATATATAAATTATTTGTTAATATTATGTGAACTTTTTGTGATGGATATCTTCTAATAGTTAACAAAAGCAATATTGATAAATTAATATATTGGAGAGTTAGAAATGAAAACGCATGAAGTTAGCAGAAACTCAGTAATAACCCTCTCTCTTGTTTTGCTGAGTGTTTTAGCTTCAGTCAGTTTGATTTTATTAGTGGATATGCCTACAGGCGCATTATTCTTTCTGGGATATTGGATAATTGCTGCAATTAGTAGTATCTTTAAAAATAAAAGATATTCCTCACCTAGAGTTCTAGCGTAAGTTACTTTAGCTGTAACCTAAGGTATTCTAAACTCTGACAAGACCAATATTGATTTTAGTATTGGTCTTTTTTATAGGTAAATTATAACTTAAGGTTTGTATCTACTCTGAATTAGTCAGGACGAAAACCATTTTCTCAGCAGATAAAATTTAGCTTTGAGGGGTAATCAAGCAAAAAGCTGAGTCGAAACTAAATGATTGATTTTGGTCTTAATAGAACGCATTCAACTATATATCTAGAAATATCTAGCTTCCGGTTATTGCATTAAAGATATTCTCACACTACATCATCAGTTATTTTATAAGCTGATAGCATGAATTTTTCAAAAAGACATAGAACAACTCTTCTTACTGGTGCTAAGTGGAAACCTTTGCTGATTTTTTCAGGCTTTTGTACAGGTCAGGATGCTGTGCTTTTAACATTGCGGCCACAATCAGATCTTCTCGTTTAACTTTTGTCAAATCAATCCGATCAATATGCATTAAGCGTACCAATTCTCTGACGGCTTTGGGCATTTCTCGCCCACTTTCGTACCTTGAGCCCCCACTTTGAGTTACGCCTACCTTACTCCAAAATTCCAACTGATTAAGACCAAGATTTTGCCGAATTTCTCTTGGGTTTGGTATCTTCTTAAAAAGTTTCATAATTTCTGCTCTCGGTCATAACGTTTATAAAAAATAGACTAAAAGATTTATTTTTTGTTCAATTTTATGAAATTACTTCATACTAATGCGCGACTTTAACTGAAATCTTGCTAAATTATTCAACTACAAGCATATCTACCTGTCCTCAGGTTAATTCGATGACAGAAGTGGTATTGAAAACTGTGCAGGTTGTTAAGTAGTATTTGCTGTCAAATATGGAGTTCATCATTTCATAATATGCAAGTATGAAATGGAAGGCAAAGAGGGAAACACTACCTATTGCAACTTGGTATTATGATTAAATCAGCACACATATCATTTATACAGAATTACCCAGAATTATCCTTGTTAAGATAACATTTCTTCCACTTATTACAGGAAATGGATGGCCTCGTATAATGCCTAGTGTCTATAACTCTATTGTTGTTAACGCATTGACAGGTTACGCAATTAAACATGGAACGATTACATCTTCATCATAAGAATATATTGCACATAATCGATGGTAGCCATCTGCAATAATAACTTTTCCATTATTTGAATCCCTCACCAGGAGAAGAGGAGATAACTTTTCAGCTAATTGTATTTTTTGAATATCTCTTTTGACATGAATATTGCTTATACCAAGTAATGGCAAAGTAGATGCTCTGAAGATATCTTTAGCTTGGAATTCTGCAAGCATTGCTTTCTCTAGACTCTTCACATAATTAGCGGCCGTCTTCTCATCGTAAATCAAACTCAAATAGGATAAAGCAGCACTGAAGTTATGGCCTTCTGGCTGGTTTAGCCACTTAATTTCAACTTTCTTTGTTTCAGTTTTCTTTCCCATAGCATTTTTATTACGCTTATAAAACGTTATTTAAAAGTTTCTATATTACTTCGCAACTATTCTCCTTTATAAATTAAAAGTAGTTCTGGCGCTAACTACAGAATTATTTATTTTGTTTTTTATTCCACATCACATGGTCTATAGCATCAATATAGATCCAATTTATTTGTGTCTATTTAAGAAACAATTTATTTCTTTTTTTCTTACTTATTTTTTGTAATTTATGTGGATATTATTCAATATAAGAATTTATATACTGGCGCGATGAGTAGGGTTAAAGTATTAATAACCATAATCTTATTATGAATAATATTAAAATTAATCGTCTAGAATTGTTAAATGAAGGGCTATGTTGGAGAGCCAAGTTGGCCATAGGATTGTTGCCTGCAAAGAACGCACTATTAATGTGGTTATTCTTAATGGACTAGTTATGCATAAATTTGATAAGTACTTTATATAGCGAAATGGAGTTAAATTAAAATAATCGGATGGAGACGTTAAGATGAAAAAGTTGACCATCTTTATAACAATTTTGACAGTTGTTTTCTTGTCTGGCTGTGCTCAAATGAATCCTTTAGCGAGTACTTTGAGTGATGGAGAAGTTGTTGCGAATCAACCTTTCATGGACCCTAATGATCATGATGCTGTGGCTAAACATTACGAAGATGTGGCTAAAGAGATGAAAGCAAAGCTACAGGCGAAAAAAGAGCAACTTGCGGAATATGAAAGACATAATTACTACTATGGAAGAAAAGGGCAAAGCTTCCGGTCACATACTTGGGCTAATATGCGACATTTAGAGAATTCTATTGAAGAGAATTTAAAAGAAGCGGCCATTCACCACAAAATGGCTCAGGATCAACAAAAACGAGATCTCAGTTTAAGAACTGAATAAACTGTAAACTTTAAATTGAAGTAGGAAGTAACTAGCAAAAAATATCTAAATTTCACAACAAGGAATCCTGCAATAGCCGCGATATTAATTACAGATACGCGGCTTTTCTTTTTTATCTGCTTTTATTTTGTATGCTAGCACTATGCTTTGTTTGTGCTGCCTGTCTTTAACCTTATGCTTACTTTTCCACAATTTCTGTGGATAACTTTGTGGGTAATCTGTAAATATTGTTGCTAAGAGGGTTATTTGTAACAACTTTTATTAGATCGATTAAATTTTATACAAATAAAATTATTATTAATAATCAAATATTTAATATTATAAATTTATAGATTGACTATTCAAATAATTATGATAGATGCAGGATATCTTTAGAAAAGGGGTGTGGATTATTTCAGAATGTCAAGTGCGCATTTCCTACATTCTTATTTGACAGTGTGTTTCTCAAGATCGGAAGTACTTGGGTTATCACGTAATAAAAGAGGGGCTATTGAATGACTAAAGAAGTAACATCGAAAGAGTTTAAAGAGAAGTCAAAAGAGAAGCAGAAACTTTCTGGCTTAGAAACTGTTTTTGAAGGGTATTCCTTATCTAGTGAAGAAAAACTTCCCGCACTGGAAACAGTTTTTGGAAGACATTCTCAAGAAAAAAAGGATATTAAAGAAGATCAATATTAAAAGAGAAGTATAGAACATAGTACGCTTCCAAAAAAGAAAACATCTAAGTGATAAACAGCATCAACTGCTGGTTCATCCCTTTTATTTTGCTATCTATCAATGCTTTCAATGGCTTTTGTTACAGGAAATCATTCTCTTAAATTGATATAGCTGAAAAGTTCAGATAGTGCTCTCTGTAGCCACATTCTCAAGAAAATGCGCGCGTGCGTGATGTGTTATTACTTGTTCTAATAGAATTTTAAAATTCTAGACACAAAGACATATTCTTTAGAATAGTTCAAAAATGTGTCTTGTCTGAAACCCTTATGAATATTGATTCTAGACAGAAAGACACATTAGACACATTTTTATTAATTTCTAGGAAAAAAATAAAATAAAGATAACGTATCACGCACATATACAAGCAAGCGCGCACAAGTTGAAAAATCAGAAAATAATGTGTCTAATGTGTCTTAAGTGTATTATTTTATAAAAATCATAAAGTTACACTAGACACATTAGATATTGCATCATAATAATGTGTCTAATGATTTTTTATGTGTCTATTATTAATTCAAACAATTAGCCGTATAACTAACATTGGCTTGTGCATTGGCACTAAAATCAATAAACCCAAACCTATCAATCTGTGAAACAGCCATTTCTACTTCTAAAATACTACTAGAGCAGTCATCCATTTGATCTAACTCAACTTGTCCCTTTTCTGCCTCAAGATCAATATCAAGATTCACTTTCTCGTATTTCTCAAATGCTGCAATAGCCTCACTTAATGTGCCAAAATAATATCCTCGGACATCACTTTTTATTTTTTGATTTTTAAAAAGTTTTGTCAAATATCTGCCAAGTGTATTTTGAGTTTCTATATCATATTGACCCAGTTTTTGTGAATCGCACCAAAATTTGTAGCTTTTATATAGATGTGCTGAAGAAACTTCATTTTTCCAAGTTTTACATTCATATTCATCAAAATTGGAAATACTAAAATAACCTTGGGTAAATGAGTCAACAAGCCATTTTCCAGGTGATTTAAGTGAATACAATCTCTGATCCTTTAATCCTTGAGATTCTGGAATTGCAGTGACATTAAAATTACTAATATCACGATTCAACATTTCATAAAAGAAAGTAGATTGTACTGCCTTATCAGTACAGGCAGCATTCAAAGCATCAAAATATTTTTTATCTCCAATTCGTGTATTTGCAACATCTAATACACAATACCTGCGCTCATCCTTAGTGGCTGGAACAGCGTAATCACTATTCGTGACCATAAATACTTTTAAGAAATTTGGTTGACTAATTGCATCAATACCTTTTCTTTCGATTATTAAAGTTGGTTCTGTAATTAGTGCCTTTAATATACCTTCATGTGATTTGTTACCAGAGTAAAATGCTTCATCTGCAAATAAAAAACAGATGTTTTCCAAGTGAGCATTAAATTTTCCAATAAAATGCTGAGGGTTACTAATATGGGTACCATGATTCCCCCAGATTTTTCTAAGAAAATGTCCGATTGTGCCTTTTCCTGTACCTTTCTCACCCCGAAGAACGATTGCAGAGCCAATAGGTTTATTTGGATATTGCATCGTACAGGCAATCCAATTATAAAAATATTCAATTGATACAGGATCATTGCCACAAATAATTTGCTCAATATGATTTTTTACAATATCGATATTGGCTCCTTTCAAAGGTTCTACTGCGAACCCTCGCCAAGTATTGAAATAATCCTTAGGTAGATTTTTGCCTGGTGCAAAACGAACACCTTTTCGATAGACACTGCAATTTTTATGTTCTGCCCATGCAGTGATTTTATCTTTCATAACCGGAACAATATTACTACGGACTACTTTTTCTCCAACTTGGATTTGATCATTCGCATAGATTTTCTTAAGTTCTGACTGATCAATGAACTCGTAAGAAATTCTGGATTCATAATGAGCATTTTCCGATACAGTTCTCATAATTTTGTGCTTACCACCCAACATTACTTGAGCATGCGTTTGATTGAAAGAATTCACATGCTCATTTAATTTCACTTCCCAATCTGCTAATACTGGTTCTTCATAATTTGAACATAAAGAAAATGTTTCGCCACCGTGTGCGAAAGTATGAATGGCAGGTTTATCTTGATTGGAATAAATCACAGATTTACCAAAAATAGATTGATCTAATGGGTGCGCACATGCCATTTGATGATATTTCATGGGATTATCAATAATATTCTGGACTGTAATTTCTTCACCTATTTCCAGAAGAATCGAAAATTGACCATATAATTCATGTCTGGTAAGAGCATGATCAATAATAGCTGCAGCATTGCTTTTCGTTAAATTTTTTATCTTTTCTCTCATGTTAATTGAGGATTGATTAATAAATTGTTGACGAATTTTTTGAGCTTCTTCTGCAACGCTACCTTTTAATTCCTCTGTTATTTTTTCATAAATTTCATGTTCTTCTTGAGTTAATGGTGAAATAGAATTTGTTGAGAGCATATTGCCATCGAATGTTTCAATAAACTTTTTCTGACTAATTGAATCATTTTTTAGAATCGCCCCACCTTCAAATATGGGTTGATTGCTGGTACATAATGCTTTATCAACTAGAGAATAAATTTTGACTATTCCAGCTTTAGTTATTTTTGGATAACAGTAACCGGCAATAACTGAACGAACATGTAAGATCTCTAAAATATCTTTATTATTTTTTGTGGTATTTATTGGAATATAAGTATGTACCCCTCGTAAGCCATTTTTTTCTTGGTCATTGACAAAAATATGGCTACTTGCTGATGTTGACATCACTTTGAACGCACCTTTTAAACAAGGATCTATTTTGCCCAATACGTCATTCAGTTCATCAAGTGAATTAATATTCATTTTTTGAACTGAATCAGAATCTATACAGAGTATTCCTGGTTTATTAGTAAATGGAAAAATTTTCTTTAATCGCGTAGCATCCCCTGGGCAATTACCTTCAGACAAAGATTGGTGTACACCCTGGATTAAAAATTCTCCAGGTATCATTGAATTAATATAATCTGGTAATTCTGTATAGTTTATGTTGATGGTTCTAAATGACCCGTTCCAGAAATTCCCATTCGCTATTTTGATCAGTTCGCCATCTAATAGGTCATAAGATTTGGCTGTTCTCTTTTCAGCATCAGTAAATTTTGTGAAAGTGATTTGTGATTTATTTTTAATATCTTTCATTGCTTTTTTATTTCTCTTTTTAAAAATTATTTCTAATAAGAGAACCTTAAAGATTTAGCTCACAAAACTTTTATAAATATTTTTATCGAGGAAATATTTTCTTGTGAGCCAGAGTACTCTCAAAGTTCTCTGGTTTCTTTTTTGTGCATAGTGCTCACCGAAAACTCATAATAAAAATAATTACTCATTGCCTTATTCAGGCATTTCCACGAATTTTAAGGATTGCCTCTTTTTGCAATGCAAGAGGACATCCATTCCTCAATTTCACTGGCAACCCATGCTACAGATCTAGCCCCAAGCTTTACTTGGGATGGAAATTTTCCATCTTTTATAAACTGATATATTGAACTGCGAGATAAACCAGTTATCGTTTTTACTTGATCCAACCGAATAAATTTACTCATTTATATTCCTTATAAGTATTAATGAAGTTCAGAAGATTTTTTTTCTTCTATTAATATTTATTAAGATACATTACTGTTTATTTCCCAATAATTAACTTTTGGGAAACTTTTTTTCTAATTATTTTTTTTGATTTAATCGGGGTAAGAAAGTGAGTGGGTTTCCTAAACATCTACCTAGGACGCTTAGGGAGGGGGATATTGCAGATCAATTGGAACGACAACGAACTCCTGGGAGTATTTCTCAGAAGCTAAGTGATTTTGTTGTGAGACAGGTTGATAGAGAGAAATGGGAAATTGAATTCAAAAATAATGGTGTGGATGGCTATCGCTTACAAGCGAAGAGGGGAGAGATAAGACAGTTTGTCAGGATTGCAGGAGTTGAGAGATGGATGAAAAAAATGGGAATTAAGGAATTTAAGGTTGTGTTAGATGATTGAAATTACTATGTTCTTTAATATCGGTACTAAGAAATATGAGTTAATTGTATGATTTATAGTATCGTTAGTGGTTCATCCGGCAAATGCATATGTAAACCAATATGCGCAATTACGGATGAACCTTTGCTTGACTAAGTTTACTTAAACCAATTCTTACCATCTGCTTCGGCACCTTTGCCTACACCAATCAGCATTTCCTTGGTTCCTTCCGAAACATTACGTTTAGCATCTGCAGCGGATTTAACCACATCAGTTTCAGCTTTGTGTCGACCTAGCTCAGCATCGATGTAATCATTTGCTCTGGCTGCCTTTGCTTTTTTCTCTTCCAATGCAATACGTCTTTCCTCTAAATCCATTTTACGCAACTCATCTTCATATGCTTGATCTCGTTTTTTATCTGCATCAATAGCTTGGCGTTTAGCATTTGCCTCGGCTTCAGCTTTTGCCTTTGCTGCTTTATGTTGGGCTCTAGCTTCTGCTGCAGCTTTTTCTGCTTTTGCTTCAGCAGCCGCCCGTTCAGCTTTTGCCTGAGCCGCTGCTTTTTCAGCGCGCATATTTTCTTGACGTTGTAAATCTAGCCTAATAGCTTCTTGCTCATTGTTATATTGCTGTTGCTGAGATTTAACAGCATTCAGAGCAAAATCTAGATCATTAGCAAATGACGTTGTGCTAGCTAGGAATGAAAGTAAGGTAAATCCCTCTTTCAGCATCTTATTACCCTTTTGTACAACCACTTGGATTGTTCGGCTGAATTCTTGTTTCATTCGCTTGGGATGAAATCACCATAGCTGTGCCTTGTTTGTATTCACACAATCTGCCAACTTGAGCTGAATTCATGATTTTTCCTGAAGAATCTTTATAAGTCAGGTTAACGCCAGCAACTAAAGCTTTATCAGAAACTAAAGAACCAACAGCTGCTCCTGCAGCACTTCCCCCTACAACGCCACCAGCAGTGGCCAAACCATTGTTTTTAGTAGCTAAGCTAGTACCAACACCGCCTCCAACGGCACCCAATATCCCGCCGATAACCTGTGCCTGTTTCTTAGCTTCAGCATTATCAACTTCAATTTTTGCCTCTTGAATCATCATAATTTCAATCGTTTTGACTTCCTGCGCTTGATTTACCTGTCCAGCTTTGAAAACGTTTGCTTGGTATTCTTCTCCTTTGGTAGCACAGCCAGATAAAATGAGCGCGGCACAAAATGACGCTAAAGATAAATGAGATGAATATTTCAAAGTTAACCCCCCCTTCTACGTTGTTGTTTTTTTAAAATTTTATGTTTTCAGAAAGCAGAAAAATTCAAAAGTCATACTTATTCTTAGAACTACGATGAGATTGATCTAAAAATTTGGAGATGTTAACAGCCCCACGCCAGCATTTGATTTGTTCTCCTGGGGAACTTTAACAATCAAAAATAATCTAATGTCATATTTTATGATTTTATCATTAAAAATAGGAAATAATATATTTGTCTTATTTATTGCTAAATATTATTAAAAAATAACAATATATATGTATTAGTAGAGATTTTATTAATATACAGTTGTCTCATTCCATTCAATTTGAGTATGGTTTCTAAATTTATGGGGAGCTATGATGGAGGTTACGCGTATTGAAGAACTTGTAAATTCTCGTTGCGAGGAACTTGGAATAGATACAAAAGAATTGATCAGAAGAGCAGGGTACAGCACCTACAATAATGGGATACGTCGATTAATGGAATTATTTGTTGGAGACTTTAAATCTAGTCGTGGGTTAATCGAGAAATTGCCAAATGCTCTTGAACTTCCAGAAGATGCTATTCAGCAAGCGATTGAACAAACTAAACAAGATGAAAGGGATGCGTGGGAAGCGGCTTGGCGTGCAAGTTTTAAGCCTCATGCTATTGTTCGCACAGATATGAATGGCCGCCCTCGTTCAATTACTATGGCAGGGCTAACTGATGCTGGCCGCCATAAACGTATTGAGTTTACAGATGATATCCAACCTGAAGATTATATTAAAGTTGCATTAAGTGAATATAAAAATCGAGAACGACTGATCAATGGATTCTTTTACGAACCACTAGAAATCATTGTTAATTTTTCTCCAGATCATGCTAGCAGATACACGCTTAATGGAGTCTTTTTAGGTGATCTTGATCATGCCTATCGGAATGGTATGTCGATAGTTGAGATTAGATAGTATTACTTTATCAGCATTCCGTTAAGATAAGAATGCTGATAATTTATCTTACCTTTAGATTAGTAGAAAAAGTTTATTGGCTTTGCCGAAGTTAATTTTACTTATTTTGCGTTGCCATAATTTCTTGCCAGCATCACTTCTACAGCTTTCGTGGCAAAATCATCAGAAATAGCTAATTGTTCTTTCAAATGCTCAATAATTTGTTGCTCTTGTGGACTAATAGAACCATCAATCAAAACGATGTCTACAGCAACTGAAAAAACCATGTTTCTGTTTTCTGGTTTAATTAAAGGAGCGCAATCGTTAACTGCTTCTGCAAGACTTTCAAAATTTTTCAGGTTATTAATACATTCACGAACTAATCCTTTCAAATCAATGTTAGCAAACATTCTTTTTTCGAAAAGCGTATCGACAATCGTATCCCATTCTTCTGGTTCCAGTACACCATCAGAAGTAGCTGCAGCAGCTATAATGGTAATAAAAGCTTCTTGTTCGTTATCAATAACTGGTTTTTGAGCAACTGAATTGGCAAATAATTTATCAAAAAATCCCATGATGTTTTCCTGTTGAAAGAATAGAAAGTAAGTTGTGGAAATAACTTGAATTCAAGGAATCTATGTTAAATAGATTTTAGATAAAAGACATGTTTTTACAATAAGGAATAAATCTGAACAAAACAATAGAGTATTTCTTCTTTAAAAAATGAGAAATTAAGATTGATTATTTTATATCTATTGTCCCTATTTGATTCAATAATCTAGTAGAAAAAAGCACTAAGAATTTTTAAAAGGCGATTCTTAAGAATAAAAAGGAAATGAGTATTATTCATTCAACTCGGAGATTCTTTGAGTGTAAGCATTTTCCATGCAAAACTTATCGGAACAGGCGTTTCTTGATGTCTTTATCCAATCAATTTGTTTGGCCTTAAATTTGTTTTTGTCTAATGCTTTATCACGCATTTTCAGATATACCTGGCTTAAATCGACATCAAGCTTAGAAAGATCACGATCTGAACAGATTAGCCTTTCTGCGCCGTTGCTAGCTTTTGTACAATCAAAGCTTGGTGCAAAGGGAGTGTTGTCAATCGGTTCTAAAGTTGCTGGTACAGTTGGAGAGACAGATTTTTGAGTTGGAGTAACTATAGATTCAACGGCTAGTGCTTGATCAATTGTAAGTGCTGGAGTAGGAGATAGTTCTGATACTGTTTCAATCGCATCAAGTGTTTTTTTGCCATCTGCTTCAATTAATTTTAGTGATTCCATTTGAATAATTGTTTCAATTGATTGGCTTGGAAAAGCCACTTCAACAAGATATTTATTCTTTAAATCAGGATCTTCACTCATTCTGACTGTATAGAATATTTTTTTATTACTAAGTGAAATTATATTATTTTTTAAATTTACCGGGCTCTCTTCAAATATATTGTTGATATTTGTTCTAACTGCCATAAAAAGAGTTGAATAAGTATCATTATTCAAAGACAATTTAACATACTCTTTATCCAATTCTTTTAAATCTGCATCAGATAAATTTTTTCCGCTAAGATGTGCTATAAAATTTGTAGCAGGATCATTTTTTAAGAGACCGACAAATAAAGCCCGACCAGTCTCTTTGGAAGGATTATTAAGCGCATCAATTATTTTTATAGTTTGATCATTTAATTTCCATTTAAAAATAGCAGAACACTGATTCTTATTGAGCCTCTCATCAATCTGAATTGTTTCAATATTGTTGATCGAAATCTGTTTTACAGCTTTTGCTCTTTCGTTTTCATTTTCAAAAATTTGCTCTGCCAAAATCTGTTTCAATAAATTTGAAACTTCATTGTCTCCACATTTAGGTAACTTTGGGCCAAACCCAGGTAAAATTGGACCAAACCCCGCAAGAAGCATAGCAAGAAATATAATAAAAATTTTTTTCAATTAATCTTCCTTAGATCTTAATAAAGAATTTGCACTAGTCATAAAATGCTTATGACATCTAATAAGATTCCAAATTATAAAAGAGATTGAAATAGTATCCATCAATTTGCTCAAATGTTATTTGTGAATTAGTGTCAGATGTTGAGTTACAAATGAACTAGCTAATTTAACTAATTGTTTTAATATACATTTAAACGAAACTATTACTTCACCTATATAATAGGAAAAAGTAATCATTTCATTACATATCAATACAAATCATTATAAATCTCAAGAATCATATGTAGTAACTATTCTTGAGTTCATTAATTTTTTGAATCAAGCAAACAGCAAGATTACAAATTTCTTCTGTCTATTGTTTCTCTTTTATTGAAGTCAGTGTATTTCATTTCAACTCCAGTTTTTATATGCCTGATTGAATTCTTTTTTAACTATCAAACTCCACCATAGCAATCAATCTGTTGGTTTACCACCTAAACTATAATTAGTAATCATTGCTCTTCGCTCAATTTTATTCTGCTATACATTTATGTACAAAATGGAACTAAATTTTCGTCAATATGTATGAAATGCAAGCAGAGCCTAGTAAATATTTCTTTATTAGATACAATCATGTGGGCAAATGTAACTAAAGGGTGATTAAATAGTACATCATAGAAAAATCAAAAAACTACAAAAGTAATGTATGAAATCACAAAATATATCTATATGTTTTACAATTAATGCTATTGTCACATTCTAATTAAATAATAGATATGAGCTTAATTAATTTAAGTTATTCAATTTCAATTGATGTAAGCCAGTCAATTCCTTAACAATCTGTCCAGTTTCTAAAATTACATGAAACTAATTACATGGAAAATACAATGAAGAACATTATCTTGTTAGTTTTAGTTTTAATGGCTTTTATAACAAAATCAGCATTAGCTAATAATCCCGTTCAGCTTTATAAAAACTATAAATTTGGAATGTCAAAATTAGATTTACAAAAAAACACTAATGTTTATGATTGCTCAGAAGTTATTGAAAAAGGGGCATTATGTTTAGATGGAGAAAAATTTTTTGAAATGGAAGTGTTGTTAGGTTTTCGATTTTTTGATGATAAATTAGTATCGGTAGTGCTTTTCTCGGAATTTACCGAAGAAAAATATATGAAACTTCTCAACGCACTTAAATCTAAATTTCAGATTATCCAACTTGTAAGTGGCAATGAAAAAATTGATACATTAATTCAGTTTAAAAAAATGATAAAGCTACAATTCTTAAAAACGTAAACGATATCGAGCGGCGAGGTTTAGCTAGTGGAAATTTGAAAATATTTTTCATTGAAAAAGAAATTTTTGATACTCTAGCAAAATCATCAGCTAATGCCGAAGAGTTATTCGCGAGGGCAAACAACGATATACGCTCAGTTGAGTATACAGTTAATATAAAAATAGATGAAAAAACTACTTTTAGTGCAATACAATTTACTGCGCCAAAAAAAATGGCTTTAATGGTAAAGTCGAAGCAAAAATATGAAGATTTTTAATTTAGATTTTCCCTTAGAACCACGAACATCTATAGACTTCACAAGTCATTCTAGTAGCTTTCCTTTGATATATCTTTGAACTCACAAAGGTTTCTATAGAAAGAAACAAATCATGTCGGAATTAACTAAGACATTATGCTTACACTTTAAATCTATTCCAGATCATGTGTGTGAAAGATTGCCCATCTCTCCCTAAATCTAATAATTCTTTTTGGAATACTGGCCATTCTGATTCGGTGAGTAGAACTAAACGCTGGCTGTGATATTTCGTTGGTTTTACATCAATCTTTAAAAACATAAATGCCCCATCTTTCTTTGTGATGTCTAATATGGCACCATGAACAATATCATTTCTCTTTATTCCTGCATTTTCAAATCGTAGAAAAAGCTCTTCACTCTCTTTACGGAATTCAGTAAGCTCTGGAATCTTATTAAAGCATTCTTTTAAGAATTTAAGCTTTGAACCCAGATTTATCGGTCGATTTTTAAGTAAAACATGACCATCGAAATAATGAAAGATATTTGCAACCATAAGATCAAGCGATTGTTCTGCAAATCCCCATTGAACAACAATAAAACCAACAATATTATATAGAATCCCAATATCGCTTTCTGCTTTTACTCCTTTAAGATTGAAACTCATCTAAATTTGCTTTAAGTTTTGCTGTTTTGCCTTTTGTCTACCATAGTAGACTCCCACACTTGCACCTATCACTGAAAATAAAAAGAATCTAGAAATTCCATCAATAACAATACTTGGTATGTCAGCATTTGGGTTTAAAAAAGAAGCAATATACGCCCACATAATTACACCAATCGACCAACTTATAGCGAATCCTGATAATAAACCCAAAAATACCCTCCAAGGTTTTATATTTACTTTATTAAAGAAAAATCCAATTCCGAATCCTATTCCTAGTATGAGCGCTTGCGACATTGTGAGTAGGAGTATTGACATAGATTTTCCTTAATGTAGTTTACGTTATCAGGAACGCCTAGCTGTTTTGCCAGCGAAGCGTCTCCTTGAAGCACAGTATCAGTATTAGGCCTATTTAGCGACTTGAGCAATAGCCACATCGGAAGTTTCAGCTTGGACGGTAGCAAGTTTAGCGACTTGAGCAATAGCCGCATCGGGAGTTTCAGCTTGAATGGTAGCAAGTTGTTCGTAACCACGTTTTGACAGATTTTCTTGTCTCCATTTGTTGCCTTTGAACGCAGGAATTAACCAAAGCGCGAAATAGCCAGCAGCAAGAATTAGGTAAACGAGTGCCTGAGCATCGCCTTCTCCCGATTGGCCTGTGACTGTTTCGATTAGGGCAAACACGATATATGCGGCGAACCATAATCCAGCTAACCCCCATAACTTCTTTACCAACAGCCAAAAAAAGCCGAAAAAAAATGCAGGCCAGGAAAAACCGACTTTTACAGCTTCAATACCATAAGTCGGATGCTTATAAACGTTAAATGTCTTCATGACTTCCCCTTTGGTTTAAAAAAATAGCATTAATCCGTAACCTTCCGCGAGTTTGTAATAACCACTGTTTTATCGGCAACGGATAAAACTTGTTGAACTGAACTACCAGTAAGATTGCTCTTATGGAGATTGTAAGTCTGCGTAAGGAAAAGTCAACTTACAGTTATGACGAGTGGGTATATGGTTAATTAGAAAAATAGAAAGCCAAGTAGCTGGAATGGGATTCCGGATTCAATTTCCGCCCAGATCAATCTTAATTTTCTTTATTAATCTATCAATTGCTTGACTAAATCCATCTACCTTTTTGGGTTCAGTATTATTGCTGGCAGGAAAAAAGTAAAATTGAGATAAGGCTACCTTAATTCAAGATAGAACCGATTATAAAAATTTTGCATAAAGATTAAATAATACGAATTTGATGAAATTAGTGACCATGGTAAATTCAAAAGCATTTCTATTTCTATTCTTACTGTACCTTGTTCTTTTACCGTTTTCTGCAATAGCCCAGGAATACATTGGACGAGTAGTCGGTGTATCTGACGGAGACACTATAACTATCCTTGATGACCAAAAACAGCAAATCAGGGTACGGCTAGCTGAGATTGATACACCAGAATCAGCACAACCTTACGGTACTCGCGCTAAGCAGGAATTATCTAGAATTGTCTTCGGTAAAACTGTAATCGTCAAAGTAAAAGACACTGATCGCTATGGTCGTAAAGTTGGGCGTGTCTATATAGATGATATCGATGTCAATGCAGAAATGGTAAAAATCGGTGCAGCTTGGGTATATCGGAAGTATGCTAGAGATCAAAACCTCTATGCTTTGGAAAAACAAGCTAGGAAAAAAAGAGTAGGGTTATGGAGATTACCTGAAGCTCAGCAAGTTCCACCTTGGGAATGGCGGAAAACAAAGCGATAAGGTGCATAAGTTAACTTCACGTACTTAACTTCATCAGTATAACAATACTCCATTATCTGGTTAACACTAAATAATGCTTTGGCAATGAATTCATCATTGAACAGCATTAATGGCAATTTATTTTGTTGTTCCACTTAAATACAAGAATTTTTTATGATGTAAATTCTAAGCAATAACTCAAGATGGTTCCTAGTGAGATAAATTCACCTTAAAAAGTAGAGTGCATTGCAGAGTTGTGAGTAATTATGTGAGTAACAAAATAACTAATTAAGGAAAAAATGGCTTTAGACAATGTTTTTCGTATATTATATGAATGTGTATATGGAAGTCTTGTCTTGCAGACGCGCCTTTCACCATACTTGAATGAGATTACCCTGAATGTGACTGAAACGGCAGGAGTTTCTGTAGATTTTTCTAGGGTGAACTCTTTGCTTAATAATCAAAAAGTGGTAGATCCTGTTTCTGCATTGGCAGACTTAATCAAACTGAACAAATATGCGGGACATATATTGTCCCAAAATGGCTGGAATGGCCTTGATTTGTTGCGAAATTGGATTGATGAAGGCGTCGGTGGTAAGCAAGCAGATGTCATCCTGCAGGATTTGAATGTGAGTATTATCGAACGGGATACCTCTGCCGGTAGTAAAGATGACATCATTTTTAGCGAACCAAGCGATATAGTATTAAACGGCTATACCGGTAACGATATGCTAAATGGTGGTGCTGGGAATGACACTCTTGCTGGCAGTAGTGGTAATGATATTCTTCAAGGTGGTAGTGGTCGCGATCTATTGATGGGGGGTGATGGTGACGATATCTTGCGTGGTGGCACGGGGGAAAACGATCACCTGAGAGGTGATAACGGTAACGATACTTATCTCTTTGCTGCTGGCGACGGTAATACTTCCATTGATAACAATGACACAGGCACAAGCTATGATGTGCTGCAATTTATGGAGGGAATTAATCCTGGCGAGGTGGTTGTGACGCGCGATAGCAGCAATCTCTACCTGACCCTGACTAGTACCAGCGAAAAAATTACCGTTAGCAACTACTTTTACCAGGATGGAGTGGGTCCTTATGTCCTGGATGCGATTGAGTTCAGTGATGGCATCAGCTGGGATGTTGCCACCGTCAAACAGAAAGTACTGCAGGGCACGGTGGGAGCTGACAACCTCACCGGCTTTGCCAGCAATGATACGATTGATGGCCTGGAAGGCAACGACAGCTTGAATGGCGCGGCAGGCAACGATACCTTACTGGGTGGTGCGGGTGATGATACCCTCTCCGGAAGCGATGGCAACGACATGCTGGACGGAAGTGACGGCACTGATATGCTGTATGGTGGTGCTGGAGATGATACGCTGAGCGGGGGCGCCGGTGCCAACGATTCTCTGACAGGCGATGCTGGCAACGACACCTATTTATTTGCTGCTGGAGAGGGCCACACCAGCATCAATAACTACGACACCAGCGTGGGTCGCCATGATGTGCTTCGTTTCCTCGAAGGGATTAATCCTGGCGAGGTAGCTGTAACACGTAATAGCAGCAATCTCTACCTGACCCTGACTAGTACTGGCGAAAAAATTACTGTCAGCAACTACTTTTACCAGGATGGAGCCGGCCCTTATGTCCTGGATGCCATTGAGTTCAGTGATGGCACCAGCTGGGATGTGACCACCGTTAAGCAGAAAACGCTGCAGGGGACGAGCGGGGCTGACAACCTCATCGGCTTTGCCAGCAATGACTCGATGAGTGGTCTGGCTGGCAATGACACTCTGTCTGGCGGTAATGGCAACGATGTGCTGGAAGGAGGCGACGGCACTGACATGCTGTATGGCGGCAGCGGAGATGACACGCTGAGCGGGGGCGCAGGTGCCAACGACTCTCTGGCAGGTGATGCCGGCAACGACACCTATTTATTTGCTGCTGGCGAAGGCAACACCAGCATCAATAACTATGACACTGGTGTGGGCCGCCATGATGTGTTGCGCTTTATGCAAGGGATCAATCCTGGCGAGGTAGCTGTAACGCGTGATAGCAGCAGTCTCTACCTGACCCTGACTAGTACCGGCGAAAGAATCACCGTCAACAGCTACTTTTACCAGGATGGAATGGGCCCTTATGTCCTGGATGCGATTGAGTTCAGTGATGGTACCAGCTGGGATGTGGCCACCGTTAAGCAGAAAACGCTGCAAGGGACGAGCGGAGCTGACAACCTCACCGGCTTTGCCAGCAATGACACAATGAACGGTCTGGCTGGCAATGACACGCTGTCTGGCGGCAATGGTAACGACGTGCTGGAAGGAGGCGACGGTACTGACATGCTGTATGGCGGCAGCGGAGATGACACGCTGAGCGGCGGGGCAGGTGCCAACGATTCTCTGACAGGCGATGCCGGCAATGATACCTATTTATTTGCTGCTGGCGAAGGCCACACCAGTATCAATAACTATGACACAGGCGTGGGCCGCCATGATGTGTTGCGCTTTATGCAAGGGATCAATCCTGGCGAGGTAGCTGTAACGCGTGATAGCAGCAATCTCTACTTGACCCTGACCGGTACCGGTGAAAAAATCACCGTCAGCAGTTATTTTTACCAGGATGGAGCCGGCCCTTATGTCTTGGATGCGATTGAGTTCAGTGATGGTACCAGATGGGATGTCACCACCGTCAAACAGAAAGTACTGCAGGGCACGACAGGAGCTGACAACCTCACCGGCTTTGCCAGCAATGACACAATGAACGGTCTGGCTGGCAATGACACGCTGTCTGGCGGCAATGGCAACGACATGCTGGAAGGAGGTGACGGCACTGACATGCTGTATGGTGGCAGCGGAGATGATACGCTGAGCGGGGGCGCAGGTACCAACGATTCCCTGACAGGCGATGCCGGCAATGACACCTATTTATTTGCTGCCGGAGAGGGCAACACCAGCATCAATAACTATGACACCAGCGTGGGTCGCCATGATGTGTTGCGCTTTATGCAAGGGATCAATCCTGGCGAGGTAGCTGTAACACGTGATAGCAGCAATCTCTGCCTGATCCTGGCCGGTACTGGGGAAAAAATCACCGTCCACAGCTACTTTTACCAGGATGGAGCCGGCCCTTATGTCCTGGGTGCGATTGAGTTCAGTGATGGCACCAGCTGGGATGTGGCCACCGTTAAGCAGAAAACGCTGCAGGGCACGAGCAAGGCTGACAACCTCACCGGCTTTGCCAGCAATGACACAATGAACGGTCTGGCTGGCAATGACACGCTGTCTGGCGGCAATGGCAACGATGTGCTGGAAGGAGGCGACGGTACTGACATGCTGTATGGTGGTAGCGGAGATGACACGCTGAGCGGGGGCGCAGGTGCCAACGACTCTCTGACAGGCGATGCCGGCAACGATACCTATTTATTTGCCGCCGGCGAAGGCCACACCAGCATCAATAACTATGACACTGGTGTGGGCCGCCATGATGTGTTGCGCTTTATGCAAGGGATCACTCCTGGCGATGTATTAGTAAGCCGTGATAGCAGTAATCTCTACCTGACCCTGGCTGGTACTGGTGAAAAAATCACCGTCCACAGCTACTTTTACCAGGATGGAGCCGACCCTTATGTCCTGGATGCGATTGAGTTCAGTGATGGCACCAGCTGGGATGTGGCCACCGTTAAGCAGAAAACACTGCAGGGGACGAGCGGAGTTGACAACCTCACCGGCTTTGCCAGCAATGACACAATGAACGGTCTGGCTGGCAACGACACGCTGTCTGGCGGCAATGGCAACGACGTGCTGGAAGGAGGCGACGGTACTGATATGCTGTATGGTGGTGCTGGAGATGATACGCTGAGCGGAGGGGCAGGTGCCAACGATTCTCTGACAGGCGATGCCGGCAACGATACCTATTTATTTGCCGCCGGCGAAGGCCACACCAGCATCAATAACTATGACACTGGTGTGGGCCGCCATGATGTGTTGCGCTTTATGCAAGGGATCACTCCTGGCGATGTATTAGTAAGCCGTGATAGCAGTAATCTCTACCTGACCCTGGCTGGTACTGGTGAAAAAATCACCGTCCACAGCTACTTTTACCAGGATGGAGCCGGCCCTTATGTCCTGGATGCGATTGAGTTCAGTGATGGCACCAGCTGGGATGTGGCCGCCGTGAAACAGAAAACGCTGCAGGGCACGAGCAAGGCTGACAACCTCACCGGCTTTGCCAGCAATGACACAATGAACGGTCTGGCTGGCAATGACACTCTGTCTGGTGGTAATGGCAATGACATGCTGGAAGGAGGTGACGGCACTGATATGCTGTATGGTGGTGCTGGAGATGATACGCTGAGCGGGGGCGCCGGTGCCAACGATTCTCTGACAGGTGATGCCGGCAACGATACCTATTTATTTGCCGCTGGCGAAGGCCATACCAGCATCAATAACTACGACACCAGCGTGGGTCGCCATGATGTGCTTCGTTTCCTTGAAGGGATCAACCCTGGCGAGGTAGCTGTAACACGCGATGGCAGCAATCTCTACCTGACCTTGCAGAGCACCGGCGAGAAAATCACCGTCCACAGCTACTTTTACCAGGATGGAGCCGGCCCTTATGTCCTGGATGCGATTGAGTTCAGTGATGGCACCAGCTGGGATGTGGCCACCGTTAAGCAGAAAACACTGCAGGGCACGAGCAAGGCTGACAACCTCACCGGCTTTGCCAGCAATGACTCGATGAGTGGTCTGGCTGGCAATGACACGCTGTCTGGCGGCAATGGCAACGACATGCTGGAAGGAGGCGACGGTACTGACGTGCTGTATGGCGGCAGCGGAGATGACACGCTGAGCGGGGGCGCAGGTGCCAACGACTCTCTGACAGGCGATGCCGGCAACGACACCTATTTATTTGCTGCTGGCGAAGGCCACACCAGTATCAATAACTATGACACAGGCGTGGGCCGCTATGATGTGTTGCGCTTTATGCAAGGGATCAATCCTGGCGAGGTAGCTGTAAGCCGTGATAGTAGCAATCTCTACCTGACCTTGCAGAGCACCGGCGAGAAAATCACCGTCCACAGCTACTTTTACCAGGATGGAGCCGGCCCTTATGCCCTGGATGCGGTTGAGTTCAGTGATGGCACCAGCTGGGATGTGGCCACCGTTAAGCAGAAAACACTGCAGGGGACGAGCGGAGCTGACAACCTCACCGGCTTTGCCAGCAATGACTCGATGAGTGGTCTGGCTGGTAACGACACGCTGTCTGGCGGCAATGGCAACGACATGCTGGAAGGAGGTGACGGCACTGATATGCTGTATGGTGGTGCTGGAGATGATACGCTGAGCGGGGGCGCAGGTGCCAACGACTCTCTGACAGGCGATGCCGGCAATGACACCTATTTATTTGCTGCCGGAGAGGGCAACACCAGCATTAATAATTACGATACCAGTACTAGCCGCCATGATGTGCTTCGTTTCCTCGAAGAGATCAACCCTGGCGACGTAGCTGTAACACGTGATAGCAGCAATCTCTACTTGACCCTGACCGGTACCGGTGAAAAAATCACCGTCAGCAGTTATTTTTACCAGGATGGAGCCGGCCCTTATGTCCTGGATGCGATTGAGTTCAGTGATGGTACCAGCTGGGATGTCACCACCGTCAAACAGAAGGTACTGCAGGGCACGACAGGAGCTGACAACCTCACCGGCTTTGCCAGCAACGATACGATTGACGGCTTGGAAGGCAACGATAACCTGAATGGCGCGGCAGGCAACGATACCTTATTGGGTGGTGCGGGTAATGATACTCTGTCTGGCGGTAATGGCAGCGACGTGCTGGAAGGGGGCGACGGCACTGACATGCTGTATGGTGGCAGCGGAGATGACACGCTGAGCGGGGGCGCAGGTGCCAACGACTCTCTGACAGGCGATGCCGGCAACGACACCTATTTATTTGCCGCTGGCGAAGGCAATACCAGCATCAATAACTATGACACTGGTGTGGGCCGCCATGATGTGTTGCACTTTATGCAAGGGATCAATCCTGGCGAGGTAGCTGTAACGCGTGATAGCAGCAATCTCTACCTGACTCTGACTAGTACCGGCGAAAAAATTACTGTCGGCAGCTACTTTTACCAGGATGGAGCCGGCCCTTATGTCCTGGATGCGATTGAGTTCAGTGATGGTACCAGCTGGGATGTCACCACTGTCAAACAGAAAGTACTGCAGGGCACGACAGGAGCTGACAACCTCACCGGCTTTGCCAGCAACGATACGATTGACGGCCTGGAAGGCAACGATAACCTGAATGGCGCGGCAGGCAATGATACCTTATTGGGTGGTGCGGGTAACGACACTCTGTCTGGTGGTAATGGCAATGACATGCTGGAAGGAGATGACGGCACTGATATGCTGTATGGTGGTGCTGGAGATGATACGCTGAGCGGGGGCGCAGGTGCCAACGATTTTCTGACAGGCGATGCCGGCAATGATACCTATTTATTTGCTGCCGGAGATGGCAACACCAGCATCAATAACTATGACACTGGTGTGGGCCGCCATGATGTGTTGCGCTTTATGCAAGGGATCAATCCTGGTGATATTTTAGTAAGCCGTGATAGCAGCAGTCTCTACCTGACCCTGACTAGTACCGGCGAAAGAATCACCGTCAACAGCTACTTTTACCAGGATGGAATGGGTCCTTATGTCCTGGATGCGATTGAGTTCAGTGATGGTACCAGCTGGGATGTGTCCACCGTTAAGCAGAAAACGCTGCAAGGGACGAGCGGAGCTGACAACCTCACCGGCTTTGCCAGCAATGATACGATTGACGGCCTGGAAGGCAACGATAACCTGAATGGCGCGGCAGGCAACGATACCTTATTGGGTGCTGCGGGTAACGACACTCTGTCTGGTGGTAATGGCAACGACATGCTGGAAGGAGGCGACGGCACTGATATGCTGTATGGTGGTGCTGGAGATGATACGCTGAGCGGGGGCGCAGGTGCCAACGATTCCCTGACAGGCGATGCCGGCAATGATACCTATTTATTTGCTGCCGGAGATGGCAGCACCAGCATCAATAACTATGACACTGGTGTGGGCCGCCATGATGTGTTGCGCTTTATGCAAGGGATCAATCCTGGTGATATTTTAGTAAGCCGTGATAGCAGCAGTCTCTACCTGACCCTGACTAGTACCGGCGAAAGAATCACCGTCAACAGCTACTTTCACCAGGATGGAGTGGGCCCTTATGTCCTGGATGCCATTGAGTTCAGTGATGGCACCAGCTGGGACGTTACCACCGTCAAACAGAAAGTACTGCAGGGTACGGCAGGAGCTGACAACCTCACCGGCTTTGCCAGCAATGATACGATTGACGGCCTGGAAGGCAATGATAGCCTGAATGGCGCGGCAGGCAATGATACCTTATTGGGTGGTGCGGGTAATGATACCCTCTCCGGAAGTGATGGCAACGACGTGCTGGAAGGAGGTGACGGCACTGATATGCTGTATGGTGGTGCTGGAGATGATACGCTGAGCGGGGGCGCAGGTGCCAACGATTTTCTGACAGGCGATGCCGGCAACGACACTTATTTGTTCAAAATTGCCGATGGGAAAGATACTATCAATAATTATGATACCGATGTAAAAAGTTTTGATGTTTTAAGAATTACTGAGGTGTCTTTTGAAAATCTTTGGTTCAGCCGCAATGGGAGCAACTTACAGATAAATATAGCAGGCACAGATGATCAATTAACAATAACTAACTGGTATAGCGGTAACACTTACCAATTGGATCAGATCACTGCTGACTCTTCCTCCTTATTGAAGGAACATGTTGATCAGTTAGTTTCCGCCATGTCTTCGTATAAGGTGCCAAGCGGTGAAGGCAATATCATTTCTCAAGATGTGATGAATGCATTGCAACCAGTATTCAATGAAGTATGGCTGTAAGATAGAGATAATCAGCTTACACACAAGGATAAAACAAATTATTTTGTACGCAGACGAGATTATATGAATATAACGATTTTATTTGACAATTTTGATAAATTGATATGTTTTCAATGTATTGCTGATGATTCTACACACGAAGTGACATTCCCTGCCCATTATAGATAGGTACAAGTATGCCAAATAATTAAACTTAAAATAGATAACTCCTTAACTACTCAGCAGTAAGTTTGACCAAATATACAACTTTACGTATATTGCACTTGTGCAAAAAACGCTATTTTTCCTACCTCTCATGCCAAAAATTCAAGTCAACGGAGCGAAATTACATTACACAGAAGAGGGAACGGGGTCAGAGACTATCCTGTTTGCCCATGGCCTTTTGTGGAGTGGGCAGATGTTTGAGGCACAGGTCAATGCGCTTAAAGATCGCTACCGTTGCATCACGTTTGATTTTCGCGGACAAGGGCAAAGTGAAGTCACACGAGGCGGCTATGACATGGAGACTCTCTATCAGGATACGGTTGCTTTAATTGAGGCGTTGGGCTGTGCGCCTTGTCATTTTGCCGGGCTTTCGATGGGTGGATTTATGGGGATGCGGTTGGCAGCCCGACGGCCAGAACTTCTGCGATCGCTGATCCTGCTGGGAACGACAGCTGATGCTGAGCCAAAAGAAAATATTCCGCGCTATAACCGGCTCAACTTTATTGCGCGCTGGTTCGGCTTGAGATTGGTCGCTGCGCCGGTTATGCGCATCCTGTTCGGCCAGTCCTTTCTTGCCGACCCTAACCGTGCCGCATTGCGTGATGAGTGGAAAAAGCATCTGATCGCCAATCATCGCATCGGCATCACGCGTGCGGTCAAAGGCGTAATAGATCGCCAGGGCGTTTACGATGAGATTAACAAAATTACTACGCCTACCCTGATCATGGTCGGTGAAGAAGATGTCGCCACGATACCGGCCAAAGCCGAGCGTATTCAAGCTCGGATTGCTGGATCACGTTTAGTCAGGATTCCCAAGTCAGGACATTCTTCCACCATAGAAGAGCCTGAAGCGGTTAATGAGACTATTAAAACATTTTTGAACAGTCTGTGAAGACAATACCTCGGTCTTCCCTTTGTGCTAATCAAAACCAAGAATAAATTTTATCTGTAAAAGCACTCCCCATTGCTAGAGACTATTTCTTGGATTTATACCGATATCATGAATAACATGATTTTTGACTGAGAAAAGATGTTAGCTGGCCGATATCGAGCTGATTCTAGTGAGGGAGCCATGCTAGATGGAATCTTTGTGGCCTTAGGAGATTTATGACTGTAATTCTCATCCCAAAACACTGAACTCTTTCGTTATTTCCCCTCATGTTAAAATTGCTGATCCTTTTTGCTAAAAGGTAGCACCTCATGAAACACCCCATAGAAGAAAATGGACCTGAAGCTGAATATCAAACATTGATGCAGACTGGGGAGCTCAAGCCTGATGCTGATCAGGCCAGAGCAGTCGCTTCATTGGAACGATTGCACCGTGAGTTGGTTATTTACCCGGCGATAGGGAACCAGAACAATAAGTTCTCGTTCAAGAATTGGTGGCCGACTGGCTGGTTTCGTAAGTCAGGCAATAAACCCGCTCCCAAAGGGATTTATCTTTATGGGGGGGTAGGGCGCGGTAAATCGATGCTGATGGATCTGTTTTATTCTGTCGCTCCAATGACATTCAAACGACGGGTGCATTTCCATGAATTTATGTTGGATATCCACGCCCGGCTTAAGCAGGCGCATGATCTTTCTGCACAGAAACGAAGGCAGCATGGCGGAGGACGTGCCAGTGCTGCTGATCCCATTCCGGTTATTGCACGGCAAATAGCCGGTGAAGCGACCCTGCTGTGTTTTGATGAGCTGCAAGTGACCGATATTGCAGATGCCATGGTACTGGCCAGGCTGTTCAATGCGCTGTTTGAGCAAGGTGTCATTGTGGTGGCGACTTCTAACAGGCCGCCTGACGAGCTTTACAAGCATGGCCTCAACCGCCACCGCTTTCTGCCTTTTATCGAGCAAATCAAGGAAAGGCTTGAGCTGGTTGCGCTTGAGGGGCCGGTTGATTATCGCTATAACCGTCTAAAGGGTGCGCAAACGTATTATTTTCCGGTCAATGAGGAAACGACAGCTCAATTATCTGCCACCTTTTTCCGCCTGACCGATCGGCGCATAGAAGACCGTGCGAAGGTGCCCAGTGAAACGCTGAATGTGCAGGGGCGTACGTTGTTTGTGCCCAAAGCAGCACGCGGTGTAGCCGTCTTTTCATTTAAACGGCTATGCGCAAACCCGGTAGGTTCGGCAGACTATCTGGCCATTGCCAGAACTTATCATACCGTTATCATGGTTGCGATTCCGCAATTTACCCCGGAAAACAGCGACCAGGCTAAGCGCTTCATCACTTTTATCGATGCGCTTTATGAGCATAACGTCAAATTCTTATGCTCGGCCGCTGTACCTCCTCAATCGCTTTATGCAGGGGGAGGGATCAGTTTTGAATTTGAACGCACGATTTCCCGTTTGATGGAAATGCAATCGGAAGATTACTTGACGAGAGGGCATGGTAAGGTTGTAGCCGAGTAAAAACTCCTGTTTTGATTGGTGGCAGCGAATCCTCAATACTCGAGATTAAGGCAAACCGATAGCAAAACAAGAAGAAATAATCGAATCTTACCCTTTGTTTTATTTTATGAAAAGAAATTGTATGCCTTTGTATGATTGCGTTTCTCTTGTGATTTCTTATCATATTTAGAGAAAATGGATGGATCAGCTAACTCTTTTTGCTGTGCTTCCAATGTCAATCAGAAAATTACCGTTAATCATTGGATCAGTCTGTCCATCAATTCATAAATTTATGTGCGTTAGTTTTTCTGGTGCTGGTCAAAAAAAGAACACTTCACACCTATGCTAGATGCGACCAAAGGACTATTTAAACGCGTTTGGACCATTTTCTGGAAATGGATCCTTACCCCTATGTTATCTATCATCGTGGGTATAGCAATTATTCGCCCGCTAATTGATAATTACGTGCGGCCTGAGTCTTACACAATTTATTTTGTTGGCAATTTCGATAATGATGATGTTAATAAAATATGGAAAAAATTTAACCAGGAATATAAAGATGACTTAGAGATCGATGGTGTCAAGATTAAGCTACGGAAATTCGATGGCAAGGAAACGGATGCAAAGCGTATTTCCGAAAAGCTTGCCAAGGAGCACGACACTTTGATGGTAATTGGGCATCTCTACAGCACTCCCACTCAAATTGCACTACCCAACTATTTACAAGCTGATCCGCCTATTCCCGTTATTCTGGCTTTTGAAAGCAACCCGAATGTGCTTCCACCAAGAATTCCCATCGATACCTTCTATCCAGTATTTCGTCTCTCCCCGACTGATGACAAGCAAGCAGAAACGGCCGCAGATTTTATAATTAGCAATAAAGGTAAAAAAATCTGGGTAGTGGAGGATGCCTCTAACAATGTTTATTCCAGTTATTTGGCAAGTGAATTCATTAAACAAATTCATATAAAGAATGAATCCAGTAAGGTAATCCTCTGGAGCATGGATAAAGAAATTCTATCCTTTGATACTGTGAAAACGTTAGGGATCGACTGGATTTTCTATGCTGGGAATTGGTCAAACAGCCTTATTTTGATCCATCAGATCAGTGAAATATGGAAGAACCAAACCATGCCATCAATTTTATTAAGTGACTGGAATGTCGATAAGGCTTTTCTCAATCAAGAAGCAGTTAATATGAAAAAGGTATTTTTTACCCATACCATGAAAGCTGAAGACTATAATAAAGAAGGCTATGGCTACTGGGGTAAACTTGCTCATCAGTTATTAAAACAATTGGTTCAAAACGCGGATGAGGAATTCGATGAACTAGTAAGCGAGAGAAGTGGGCCTGCATACTATATACGCCGGTTGGTTAATTTCCGTGATGTAGCTGATGCACGTAACGCCCTGTATAGGGTGATGGAAAAATCAGTAAATCTGGAGAAACCCTTTGATTTAGGGGAACAGCAATATATATTTAGGAGAGATGGGGCAGGAATAAAAAACTTGTACCATGTGTGGAGAGTGTGTAAGCATAAATTTATAGATTTTCCACGAGAAAACTGGGAAATTCATGGAATAGAAGAGTGTGACCCCGATGTATCCCCATGAAATCAACAGCCTTCGTTAAAAAAGCCTTACTCAATTGAGTAAGGCAGCGCATTACATCGACGTCGCATTTTGAGAAGCGCGATACTTCCTATTTTGCTGATTTCGATATTACAGCACGGGTTTTCCTATAGCTAATACATCATAAAGATTGAGTTATTCATCTTCCACTTTGAGCAAACGTAGGGAGCGGTCGTTATTGTACCTAATTAAAAAAATACGGGTGCAATGCGCTTCGCTTATTGGCACCCTACGTCTACAAATCATTAGCTGCAATCGAATAGTCGGACAAGATCCATCGTTTGAAGTAGATTAAATCTACTACTGATTCAAAGATTCAGCCAATAATTATCCCACCTGTATCAACCCGATCTGCACACTGATAGTGTAATTCGTTTTTTTGTTCGTATCTCAGCCGGGCTAGAAAGTAAGGTCCGATAAATTTCAGTTATTACAGTACCGGTTTATCAATGGCCAATAAATCATAAATATTGATCCATTCTCCTTCCACTTTGAGTGCCAGACAAGGATTGAAAACATAAATACCGCGCATGACACGATAAAACAATTTGCGGTTGTATTTATCGTCTTTGTTGATTTCGTTCTTTGACAGAATACTGGACAGATAAGTCCGTTGTTTGCGCCGCTCCGGCAAAATGCTATAGGGAATGTGCTGCACTGCATTGATAAAATCCTGGCTGGAGAATCCTGCTGGTCGGTAAAATAATTTTTTCGACATGACGCGATAAGACATTGCGACCATCAGATTGAGCATGAAGAACTCCATAGTGTGCTGGTCGAGCTTCACCAGGCGCCCATCGACCTGAATACTCATGCTGGTGGGTTCGAGCTGCTCATAGATGTCGGCCAGTTTCTTTTTGGCGTAGCTTTCGTTGCGAACCGTTTGCGCCAGAGCGATTTGAAAAGCTGTGAGACCATTGCCATCTACTTTTTCAGTATCAGCGCCCAGCTCAATCAGCGCCTTGATTACTTCGGTATTGCCCATCCAGGCAGCGACCATTAATGACGTTTGATTAAACATATTGCGAAAATCCGGGCCATATTGATCTACCTGCCTGAGGACGGCATCGGGTTTTTTAAAGCTATAGGCGCTATAGTGCTTCTGTTGCAGTAGCTGCAAGCTTTTTTCAGGGTGTTGCGCTGCTTTGAACCCGGCTTTCTGCAGGCTATCTAGAATGCCTCGATCTTCATAGACTAAACCATACTCAAGCAGGGTCATTCTGGCGTTTTTGTCGGCATTGTCAATGGCTTTTTGTTTTAGCTCAGCCAGGACAGATCCAGCGATGACTTGCCAGTCTGGTGTTTTTTGTTTGAGAATTTCCTGGCGAATTCGCTCAGCTTGCTCCTGCTTGCCCTGAAGTTCGAGTTTATGGGCTTCCTGACGCCAGGCATCCAGACTGGAATTCTGGCTGGCAAGCTGCAGGCTTTCCTGAGCATTACGCAAACCTAACAGATCCAATAAAGATTGTTTGGGATTGTTTTCAATCCAGTACAGGTTTTTAACTGCTCTTGTCAGCGCAACGTACAGGGCATTGATATAAAATTTGTAGACTTCCAGTGATTTGTCAGTTTTATCCTTGGCACGGGCATATTTAATGTCTTGATCGAGATCAGCCAGACTGACGCCTTTGCTGATTTCACGATAGCGGCTTTCTTCCTGACTCAGAAAGTTATAGAGAATGATGTTTTCATATTCCAGTCCCTTGGCTTCCTGAATGGTAAAAACCAACGGCGTGCTGAAATATTGTTGTGCGGCTGGTTTTTGGTCGGCCGTCATTACGATGACGGCAAAAAGAGTGGAAGTTCTGGTTTTGCTGTCCAGTTCCTTGCGAACCGAAGCTGTGTCCTGCAAAAACAATACTTCGCCCTGGTTGTGGCCGTTGCTTTCTACTAAATAATGACTTTCCTTGTCGATGGAGCCAAAGCGCTGGTTTTTTATTTTCAGAATCTTATTTGCAATATCAGTGACTTGCGGGGAATTGCGGTAATTGGTATTTAGAATCCGGATCAGCTCATCGGATGTCTGGAGATCATCCTGCCGGTAAAACAGGCTTTTGACTTTCGACCAGGAAAAGAAGTTGGGGTGGACGATCTGGTTGGAGTCGCCACACAAGATAAAATTCTGCGTTTCACGCAGCGATTTGATGATCAGATAGAGTTGAATATTGGTCAAATCCTGTACTTCATCCACTACGACAAAGTCATAACATGGCTGAATGTATTGAAGATACTGATGGCTGACGATATTGCTATCATAAAATTGTTCTTTCTGAAGGAAAGCCAGGTATTTTTCAAACACGTCATAGGCTAATTCGCGTTCTTCCGCCAGAAAAATCGATTCTTTGACGCCCAGATTCAGATAATCTTCACGGCTTAACCAGCTTTTATCGGTGGCAGGGCCAGTAATGACGCCGCGAAACTCCTCGAATAATTTGTGCGCATCTTTCAATGGACCTTGGCGATAACGGCCAAACCACTGCTGGAAAGCCTGAAAGGTGACAGGCTTGCCTTCCGGTACGCGAATACTTTCCAGAAATTCCTGGAGCGATAAAAAATCAATCTGCTGATCGGGGTTATCGTAATGGTGCGCATAATATAAATCGCGGGAATTTTTAACCAGATAGGCTGATTGAGTGACATACAGGACATCGCCTATGGCCTGTTTCATTTTTTCCAACGTCAGGGCCGTCTTGCCGCTGCCAGCTGAACCTATCACAATGAGCGGTGGATGTAAGTCATAAACCGATTGTTGGTAATCATCAAATGAGATGATTTTGTCCAACAGATTAAATGAGTTATGGTTAGGATTAAGATAAACCAGTTGCTTTCCAGCAGGCTCTTCGAGTTTGGATATGACTGGAATTTTATCTTCATCAATATTGCTAACCTGACGCAGAAAACGCGAATCCTGATAAGCATGGCTTTTGATAAATTCCAGAATCAGCGCATAATTTTCTTCCTGATAACGATACACCGAAAATAGCAGCCGATCACGTTGATTAAGCTTGGCTCGATACAAATTCTCCCCAATCTTTTTAACTTCGGCTGATTTGAAGTTATCTTCTTCCAGGTATTGTTGTAACTTGGAGAAACCAGGGATAGTATTGGGGTTAAGCTCGTTGTAGAGAAGTACTTTCATAACAACCTACTGATAAAAGTCATGCGACGAGGATGAGAAGGTGATTAAGCAATGCGGGGTATTCAAGAAAAATGAATATACGCAAAGCGGGTTGTTTAGTCAAAGCACATTGCTGAATGATCAAAATGGGTTCTGTTTTCGATTGAGGGTAATCTTTAGAACTTGAAAAAAGTTCCCATAACCCTCCTTGAATTCCATTTCTAAATCAAAACTGACTTGGTCGGCTTTACCTGGCTGTATTATTGATTCTGTCTGCAGCTCGCCTTCGTGTCATTTTTGATTTGCAAATGGAACAAGAAAATACTTGAAGACGGTAGATTGCATCAGTTTTTAATAGTTTGGTGCTCGTATTGCCAAGTATTGGCGAACCCAAATTCAGGATTTTTCCGCTTCAAACAGTATAGCTTGCATCGGATAACGTGTGGGATTGGAACCAAACTTCTGGATCAGTGCTTGCGTTAGCGCCTGTGCGATTTCCTCGGGGTCGACGTCACCGCGCTCTCTTATTTCAAAGATGACCGGACTGAAAATAAGCGCCCGTGCGAAGGATGACACATCCATAATATCATGTTCACGTGGCTGAATCGAGATGGTTATTCGCTTAAAGCCGGAACCCACAAGTTTTTCTTTGATGGGATCAATTTCATGACAGGAAACAGGATCAAACAGGAACCTTGGGGTATCCGACGGGAAGAACTGCTTTAGCACCTCAAAACTTAGACTCGCGAAAGGATTGTAGTACTCTGAGTCCCAGACACTGAACAAGTAGCACCCTCCGCCCCTCAGCGTCCGGTTAGCTTCGCGAAAGGCGGCATTTTGATCGAAGAACATCACTCCAAACTGGCAGACCACCGCATCGAAGGTTGCATCGTCGAAAGGCAGTGCTGTAGCATCTGCGATTTGAAATGTGACCTGCTCATGAGGAAGAAATTTTGCGCGCGCGACGTCTAGCATGGCATCGCTGATGTCAACTGCAGTCAGCCGCGCATCCTTGCTCAGCACGTCGCGCAATTTCCGCGTGACTATTCCCGTACCTGAGGCAATTTCGAGTACATCGCGCACCGATCTTTGCGTGGTGCGTTGCGCGATGTCGGCTCCATAGTGTTCGAAAAGCACAGGGCCAAGATCTTGGTCGTAAGGGGTGGCGACATCGCCCACATAACCTGCCATTGCAACTCTCCAGAAAGATAACTAATTATAAAAACCAAATAAACACCTGATTGACCTTCTCAACGAATCATAAATTTCAAGTAATGAAATGATAACCAGATAAAACCAGATTGGTTATTTTGAAAGGCATACTAATTAATTCAGTGATAAGTTACAAGAAAAGTTCTATTATCTAAGAAATAGTCGATTACCTGTTAGCGGTAAAATATTATTTATGGATTACCCCAAATATCCTTACAAAAATGCTTGAGTAAATAATACTTTAAAGATCAAGTCTGATGCGAATGGATCCGAAAAGTTATCTCATCAAATAACTCATAAATAAAATCACTTTATTTGCATCTACGATCTCAAAAGCTACTTAAAATGCTGCGAAAATGAATGATCGCATCGTGCTCAGATGGCAGCGATAAGGAAATAAAATAGCAAATTTCACTAAAATTCTTTTAGCGAAATGCATTTCGGGGTAGTCGCCTATCCAATAGATAGGTGGAGAAGGGAGCACGAAGTAACACTGTGGAGAGTGTCACAGTAGTTTTTAACAGTTTCATTGAACGAGATTAGGGAAAGAGATATAAAAACCATGGCATCTATACACGATCAAATTCTGCCTGAGGGGACCCAAATCGGTGTCTTCGAAATTAAAGATACCTTAAAAATTGGCGCGTTCGATATCATTTATCACGGCTGGAATCGTCATATTAAGGAGCAGGTAGAAATACACGAGTATTTTCCCCATGACTTCGCTACTCGTGCAAGCGATGGTTTGGCTGTCGAACCTAAGTCTCCAAGCGATAAAGAAAATTTTGAATATGGATTAAAGGTTTTCTTGCATCAGGCCGAGATTCTCATGCAAATCGAACATCCTAATATTGCTGGCGCAGAGAATGTCTTGCAATTCAATGGGACGGCTTACCAGTTGATGGCTCACCAGGAAGGCTTGTCGCTTAACAAGCTGGTCCAGCCTGACACAATAATTGCTGAAACAGAATTAATATTCATTCTGATATCGATCCTGGATGCGCTACAGGAGGTTCATAAATGCAAAATTATTCATGGCGGAATTCAACCGTCGGCCATTTTGCTGGACAAGAATGGTGAACCGCTGCTGACCCATTTCTCTGCTGCACGCTTGGCTATTGCCGCGCGTACCTCTAATCTTGCTAACGAATTAGCAACCGGTTATGCCGCTGTAGAGCAATATGAGCAAGCGAGTGTGCCTGGGCCTGCAACAGATTTTTATGCGTTGGGCGCAACCCTATATTATTGTATGACGCAGCGTCATCCGGATGCGGTCCAAAGCCGGATAATGGCTTTAAGCAAAGGCGAGCCCGATCCGATGACTTTACCTACCGAATCAGCAGGTACTGCCTACAGCGCAGAATTGCTGCAAGCGATCAATTGGATGTTACGGCCTGACTATAACGATCGGCCACAATCAGCAGCAGAGATTTTAATGCTACTCAAATCAACGCATACCGAGAGCCAAGCCAAGCCTGCCACTACCGAGCAGAAAACTGTGGATGATACCAGGAGTAGTGCGGTAGCCAGGCGTTTTATAGGGATGGGGCTCATGATCGGAATAATTGCAGCGATTGCCGCTGGTTTGTGGTTTAGTGAAAAAGCTTCAGAACCATTTGATGATCAGCCAGATACCATCGCTACTCAGCCTCCAGCTACGCACCATAACGATCAAACCAGCCTTGCACCAGAAGGGCCAGAAGATCAAACTGTCGCCTTGGCCCGTAATCAAGCCAGCCAGCCAGAAAATCGCCAGATACCAACACAGACGCCTTCATCAGCAGCAAATAGATCAATTAACAAAGGTGAGCTGCAGGATAATGCCGCCACTGCATCGAAATCTAATGCGGGCCAACAACAGATGGCGGTTAAGTCGTTAGTTTCTCAGCCTGCGGATCAGGATTTGTCAGCAAAACCTATGAATGAAGATGCCATCAAAGTGTATCTGGCTATGGCTGAAAAAGCCATGAAAGCGATGCGTTTCACTACACCGCGTAGAGACAATGCTTATAAATACTACCAGATGGTGCTCGCAATCGATCCAGACAACGTAGAAGCACTTTCCGGGCTGCGAAGAATCGTCGATCAGTATGCCCAACTTATCGACAAGGCTAGAATTGACGGTAGACTGGAACAAGCCGGACTGTATCTGCAAAGAGCTGAATCTGTTTTACCGGACGATCCCAAATTACATCGCATTCGAGCAGAGTTGGCTGTTGCAAAGAAAAATTGATCCGATGCTTGATTTCGATTTTAAAGCCGGTCAAGTGGCTCTGAGGGATCTCTGTCAAATCGTCAACTGATATGATTTTTATCATTAACTTGTAACTGACTTTCGACCACTTATGAAAGCAACTCTATCTGATCTTTTAAAACGAATACCCGGTCCAGTTACTCAGGAATGGCCAATGGGTGAGCCATTTGCGCTAGCGTTTGCACATGGTTCAATGTCTGTCGAATTATATGCGCCTCGTGGCACAGATATACAAACGCCGCACGAGCAAGATGAGCTTTATTTTATTCATTCTGGACATGGTGAATTTGTCATGGCAGGAGAACGTCATCCATTCGAAGCCGGTACTGTCTTTTTTGTTCCAGCCCATGTCGAGCATCGTTTTGAGAATTTTTCACCTGATTTTTTAACTTGGGTGGTTTTCTGGGGGGCTAAAGGTGGGGAGAAATCAGAATAATACGCCAAAAAGCCAATGCGCTCGCTTGCAATGCTGCTTACGGTCTAATGAATTAATATAAATCGATGAGATGAGATGAGATGAGATATAGAACCGGCAGCGCTATGGCAAACATGGTTATTGTCTCTTAATGCACTACATGCGCAAATCACGGTCTGTGCGTTGACTAAGGAAACGGATGGCGGCGATGCGTAGAGAGTAAAAAATGCTTGGCGTATTCAAACCTAATGGTTCAGTTAGTTTCGGAGGAGAGTCATCCGCGCAAGGTGCTGACTGAGGGACGCATCCCTGTTATTGCCTTACCAAGTCACAACTGATTTTGTCGGCTTGGCTGGCTTCATCTGGCTGATAGATAGCCCTAATCCAAGCCATCATATCTTGTAGGATCGTTCCCTTTTCTGCCCTTCTTCTTCCAATATTTACAAATTGACAAATTGCTTCATGGCACTGTGATCATACTCCATCACGCTTTTGGGTATGTTAGAACTCCCGACTCGACTATGTCGCAGACGCGAGCAGAAACAATATTAAGAATAGTTTTCATTTATTAATCAATATCTTAGTGTTGTTTTTGTATTCTACAGGCTTTATAATGCATAAAACCTGAATTAAACATCGCGCTGTATTTACAGTCAGGTGCACGATTAACCAAATGGAGGTATCAAGTTGAAAGGCGACAATCAAACAGTAAACCTTCTGAACAAGGTATTGAAAAACGAGCTTACTGCTACCAACCAGTTTTTTCTCCATGCCAGAATGTACAAAAACTGGGGGTTGGATGGATTGAATGAACACACTTATAAAGCCTCAATCAAGGCGATGAAACAAGCAGACAGCCTCATCGAAAGGATTCTTTTTCTGGAAGGCCTCCCTAATCTGCAGGATCTTGGAAAATTGCTGATTGGGGTGGATCCGCTAGAAATGCTTCAGGGAGATCTGGAGCTGATGACCGCTATTCGAGCGCAACTTATAGAGGCGGTCGATCATTGCGAATCTGTGCTTGATTATGTCAGCCGTGAGCTGCTTGAGGAAATACTGGAACATACCGAAGATCATCTCGATTGGTTGGAAACCCAGTTAGAGCTGGCTGAAAAAGTGGGTATTCAGAACTATCTGCAATCCAAAATATAATTTAAGGAAATATCTTATGAAAGGTAACGCAAAAATTATCGATATCCTGAACCAACTCCTTGCCGGAGAGTTGACCTCAATGGATCAGTACTTTACCCATTCGCGTATGTATGATGATTGGGGTTTCAATAAGCTTTATGAACGCATTGACCATGAAATGGATGATGAAAAACAGCACGCCGATCTTCTGATCAAGCGAATTTTGTTCCTGGAAGGCGTACCAGCAGTGGGTAACCGCAGTCCACTTAGAATCGGTAAAGACGTGCCGGAAATGCTGGAAAATGACCTGGAATTGGAACGTTCCGTGATTACTTCATTGCGTAACGCCATTGCCGTTTGTGAGCAGGAGCAGGATTTCCAGACGCGGGAAATCCTCGAAACAATGTTGGAAGATACAGAGGAAGACCACGCGCATTGGCTGGAACAACAGTTGGGGCTCATTAAAAAAGTTGGATTGCAGAATTACCTGCAGACACAGATGTAAAAGCTGAGCGGCGATCCAAAGCTTGTGAGACAGCTAGCATTGCTGTCTTGATGTTTGTGCAATATTCGAATTAGCTAAGAAAAAGGCGTTAAAATTTTTCTAAATTTTCAACGTTATTAAATGGCAAAGATACGTCACCTTTCTGCTCAAAAGGAATACTACTGCTCAGACCTCGCAGGAAAAGTCGCCCAAAAAGCCGGTAATCTACCTGATCATGACCAGATTTCTGCAATTGGCTCAATTGCTTCCATACCATTCCAAGCGTGCTGGTCGCTTCCACATCTATTACTGTTTCACCCATGCGCGGCACGGTCACGGCCTTATCTGACAGGCCCTTGGCGAAGGATGTCCCGTTAAGTTCAACATCAAAGGTCATGCCATTGATATGCAGTGCTACGTCATTTGGATTACGGATGCGCAACTTGACGAGGAATCGCTGCTCCAAGAAACCAAGTTTTACAAGTTCGATATCAGCCAAGGTGATATCGGGACTCTGCTTTATTCCAGCCAGTTGCGTGCAACCAGCTACTAAAACAGCCATGCCCAGTAACAGTATCAGAACAATGCGTTTCATGTTACTCTCCAAATAATCAACATAAATGCCTCTTTTAACTCGAACTAAACTTAGGTGAAAGATAGCTGAGGTGAAAGATAGGTGGATCAGAGACGCTGCATTTTTTAGTCTGGTGGTGATGATTTTGTTGACGATGTAACCTACAAAGGTAGACCAACAATCCATTTTTGACAACTGAGGCGTATTCTAGGTCATGCGTAGTGTAACCACTCTATCCCCATTGATGCTTCATTCCATCAAAGCCATTCTCACAATCTGCCCAGTTAGTGTATGCCAGTCGAACATTGCTAATCCAGCCATTCCATTTCACAATCCCTTTGGCTTTGCCGGCTTCACCTTGCCGTATTATATATGCTGTCTGCGGCGCGCCTTCGCGTCATTTTTGATTTGGAAATGGAATAAACCCATCCCCACTGGATCAATTACCGCTCAACTAAAACTACCTCAACCGTATTTACTTTACCGTCCCGCAGGTATTGCAGAATAGTTTTCTGTCCAGCCTCAAGCGTTCTCAAGATATTGGCATATGCTGCCAGATCGCTGATCATTTCTCCAGCTAATTGAATCAGGATGTCGCCCGCCTTTAGCTGTGCCTGATGTGCTGGGGAGTCGTGAATAACGTTATCCACGCGTACGCCTTCACCTTGATGGGAGAAATCCGGCACTGTGCCCAGGCTGGCTTTGCGTTTCTCCTTAACAGTTGTGGATTTTGGCTGCGCATGTTGCGATGGCAAAGCCGCGGTCAAAGGTTCGGGACGATTAGCTAGATATTCGGTTGCTTCCTTGAGGATGGCAGCCACTTTAACTAGTCCAGCTGTATCGATTTTATCTACCGTATCGCCGGGGGCATGATAATCTTCATGTGCGCTGGCAAAGAATTGGACAGCTGGTATGCCGGCTTGGATGAAAGCCGCCTGATCGCTGGAACCGAAATCGTCCTGCACCGTGTTGACCGGAATACCGGTGACAAAGCCTGCGCCGCGAAATACATGCACCAGTTCACGCGCCGTGCCGGTGCCGAACAGTGTTACCGGATTGTTACCCAGTCGTCCTACCGTATCTAGATTGAGCATGGCGATTATTTTCTCTGCCGGATAGGTGCTGGTATTGTTAATGAAATGCTTTGAACCGAGCAGATTGGCTTCTTCACCCGTGAAGGCAATAAAAATAATACTACGCTGCGGTTGCCATTTGGTAGCGATTTGTCGCGCAAACTCTAACATAACGGCTACTCCACTGGCATTATCATCTGCACCGTAATGTATTTTTCCATGGTTAGCAGCACGCACATCCGGCCACCCCGTGCCCAGATGGTCATAATGCGCACCAATGATTAAACTTTGCCCAGCTAATTCCGGATGAGTGCCTGGCAAAATTCCGATCACGTTCCGCAAAGTGATCTTTCCTTTCGGTGCACCTACCTCTTGCTGCCAAGTCTGGTAATAGCTATTGTTATCCCCACCGGGTAATAGACCAGCTTGCTGGAAATTTTGTGCGATATAGTCTGCAGCAACTTCCAATTCTGGACTGCCCAATTCACGCCCCCTGAAGGCTTCGCTGGCTAAATGGGTGATATCAGCCAGCATACGACTTTCCGAAAACAACGACGGCAATTCCGCCAATGCGCGGCGGAAGGCTAAAGTGCCAACATGAGTGGAAGTAAACGAAGCATCATCCTTTTGCTTAATCAACCGAGACAAGGGTGATTGGGTAACAGGCCATTGACCTTTGTTGATATTGGTCAATTCGTCGCCTTCAAATGCCAGGTAACTATATTTGCGATAATGTGGCAGCTTTCTGGCTAATTCTGTAATTGCATTGGGATGATCGGATGCTACCCATAGCAGTGTTTTATCCGGACTGGCTGGCTGTCTGGCTGTCAGCACAATGGCATGCCTGGTTGGTTGATAAGTGTGTTGATCCAGTTGCAGTGCGCCTGAGTGATAGGCAACATTCTGTTCTGCCAAAGTTGTAACCAACGCCTGGCTGAATTTATTTTGCCAGCCCATAATCCAGACTGTTCGATCGGCAGGAAGCGTTGCTAGCTGATCATCGCGCACCACTTCCAGCTGACTGGATTGGGTTTTTTGCCAATTTGCAGCCAAAGACTGATACGCTTGCAATATGGCTTTATCCGCATTGGCTGGCAGCACTAATAGCGGTTTTTCCGCGCCGAAGCCTTGTGATAGCGCAGCAGGAATTTCGCGGTTATCGAGGCGCCTGAATACATCAAATTGAGGATCAATATCAATGCGCACCGGGCGTGCTTTAAAATCCATTTCTATTTCATTGGTTAACTGACCAATGCTGATGTTCGCTTGGTAAGCCTGTGCTTCGCCTTCCAGATGAACAGCAATAGGTACAGTTAACTGATAGGGTTTGCCTTGCTGGGTTTGTTTGATTGCTGCCTTGAGCTTAAATCCTTGGGCTGTGGGTTCAGCCTGTGCCTCCTGTATTAATAAATTGGGCGCACCACTATGGTAGATCCACTGCTCAAAGAACGCAGAAAAATCCTTGCCCGTAAGCGAGTTAAAGGCTGCCTTCAAATCCTCAAAGGTCGCTTGTTTGAATCTGAATTGTTTATAAAAAGTGCGTAACACCCGCACAAATTCCTTATCACCTAATTGCTGTCGCAGCATATGAAAAAACATCATGGTTTTCCCATAGCCGACTGCTTCTGAACTGGAACTATGGCGTGAAGTAAACTGGGCAATGGGAAAATCCTTTTCTTTGCTCACAAAGTCCGTATATTTTTGCAGCACGTCACGCCGGTATTCCTCTCCTTTACCCCCTTGTTCACTCACCAGATGGTCAGCAAGATAAGCCGTCAATCCTTCCGACCAGTTTCCTTTGCTGTAATCGACGAAGACGCCATTGCCCCAGTAATTATGCAAAATCTCATGCGGATAGGAAGAATGCAGGATGAAAGGGAAGCGCACTACTTTGGGGCCGAGCAGCGTAAAAGAGGGCATGCCGTAGCCGGTCTCCCAGAAATTCTCAACCAGGGCAAATTTGGAATAAGGATAAGGCCCCAGCAGCTTGTTATACATGGCAATATATTGTGCGGTAGTATCCAGGTATTTCTGGGCTAATGCTTGATCAGGACTACGCAGGTAAACGAATGCCTTTACTGCGCCTGTTGACTGTGTATAGCGCTGATAACGACCCGCAACGATATAGATATCGTCCTGAGGTTGTTTCTCTTCCCAACTTACATGGTGGGCGGTTGCTGTTTTTTGCTCATGTACCAAAGTGCCCTGGCTGACGGCATCCCACTCGGCAGGCATTTGGATATTCAGAAGAAACGATACCATCGCATCCTCAAACTGGGGATACCAGGCGGTGGATGTGGCCAGAAAAATGCCTTCATCAGAGATGAGTCCGGGTGTATAACTGAAACTGCGAGCGTATTCCAGACCCGGGCCCTGCACGGCGTGATTGATTTTTCCGCTGAAGGTTAAAGTAAATTCCTCTTGTTGGGGTGGCAAGGTCAAGGTGTACAGTTTTAAAGGAACCGGCCTGGCGCTCAAAGCCGTTTTGCTTTGCTGGATGGTTATCTGCGCACCTTTTACTTCAGTCACGGTCAAATCGGCATGCAGACTGAAATCAAGCTGGATCGCTGTTTTATTATTTCGGTAGCGTTCGGGCACACGTACTTGATCTTTTACCCGAATTTCAGAGGTATCTGGCAAGAGTGTAATTTGCATCTGATGATGGAATGGCTCACTGCTGGCAAATAGGGTTGCCCCATAGAGTAAGCAGCTGATGAGGAAACCCCATGTCACGCTCAATTTGATTGATTTTTTCATTCTTTAAATTTTATCGCTATTTGTTATCGACTTATTTTGCAGTATTTTGACGAGATCACCAAACCCATTGGGAACAACTTGTTAAGCTTATATCTTGTATACTTTGTTTTTAATGTTTTGTTTAAATGTTTTTTAGCAACTTGACTTATGAGCGAAATGAAAAGTTTTACACACATGTTTTCTAATATTAACGCGCTACTATTTATGAATGGGCTACTCTCAGCATTTGTTTTCTTTACAGTAAATCAGGCTAGTGCAGCCGATTTTATCAGCGAGGAGCATCAGCTTTCAGACAAAGAAGTCAGGGTCGGTGAGGCCTATTATCGCGCAGACATGAAATGGATGGCTTATCAGGCAGAAGTAGCTGAGGAAAATCCATTTTATCAAATTTACCTGAAGAATCTTGAGAATGGAAAGGTACAGCAGGTATCACCAGGAACAGGTAAAACGACTTGTTCATGGGTACATCCTTTACAAGAAAAAGTACTGTTTTCTTCAACCCATGACGATCCTGATGCTAAAGCCAAGATGACCGCCGAGATTGAAAGAAGAAAATCCGGTGAACGGCAATCGTATGCCTGGGACTATGATGAATTTTATGACATGTATGAAACTGACTTTCAAGGTGGGAAAATCAAGAATCTTACCAATACGCTGGGTTATGATGCGGAAGCCTCCTGGTCACCTGACGGCAAACTGATCGCGTTTGCTTCCAACCGCAGGGCTTACACTGAGCAATTATCCGCGGAAGAAGCCGCGCTGTTCAAAAAAGATCCTTCTTCTTTAATCGATATTTACATTATGAATGCGGATGGCTCCAATGTAAAAAGATTAACTCAGAACAATACTTATGATGGCGGTCCATTTTTCAGTCCGGACGGCAAAAGAATTGTGTGGCGCCGCTTTTCAGCCAATGGCAGAGAGGCAGAAATATTCACCATGAACATCGACGGCTCAGACCAGAAGCAAATTACCCATCTCAATATGATGTCCTGGGCGCCTTTCTATCATCCTTCCGGGAAATATATCATTTTCTCAACCAATGTCCATGGACACCGGAATTTTGAGCTGTACATCGTCGATGTGGATGGCAAAAAAGAGCCGGTGCGGGTAACGGACAAAGAAGGTTTTGATGGATTGCCGGTATTTACGCCTGATGGCAAATATCTCACTTGGACCAGTGACCGTACACCTGAGAAAAAAGGCCATCTCTTTCACGCAAAATGGAATCATGAGAAAGCGTTAGCAAGCCTTTCCTTAAATTGAATTGAAACAAGAAAAATGAAAGCAAATGAATTTAATATATTCAAGGGCTAGAAAAGGAGAGTGAATTGAGCTTGATTCTTTTCGTGTTTCATTGATACTTGCACACAGACATTATTTTAGGGTTACTTCAATGCGAACTATCTGGTATGAGGTAACCCTTAATGAAAAAGTAAGGTAGGAATAAGTTGTTAAACCTGCACAGCTAAACTGTATAGGATATTTCTAGATATCTATTTTAACAACAGATTGTGCAGGTGGGAGTTACCATCTGCGTTGCTTGGATTGCGTACGTTCTCCCCGTGGACGTGCGAGATTAACAGTAATATTCCTTCCATCCATAGCACGTCCATTTAACTTCTTGACTGCTTCTTCAGCTGCAGATTGTTTTTCCATTTCTACAAAGCCAAATCCTTTGGATTGACCAGTGTATTTATCCTTAATAAGGTTAATACTCATCACTTTTCCAAATTCTCCAAAAATAGTATGAAGCATGGTATCAGTGACATTATAAGATAGGTTTCCAACATAGATATTCATTCACATCTCTCATGTTTGTGCGGTGATTAGTTAAACCTACCAAATAACTCACCAAAATTAATTGATAGTGGTTTGTCATCAACTGACAAATATTTATAAAAATATCTAAGGAAAATTAGAGTGAGTCATATTTGCATCCTCTATTTTCCTGAAGGACGTTTCTTTGTTTTATTATGGCTGTCGAGTGCCCTATTAATTCAGGGCAAACGCGGTATTATTCTGTTGTCAGATAATTAGAATAATTGATCTTGTAACAAATGCAGGCCATTCGAATCGGCCAATATACAGATCAATGTATAAGTCTTTGCTAAACTTGATTGACCAAGAATATCTTTAATCGTGGGGCAAATTATTGAGTATGTCCTGCTATGCATTGTTTTTTGTGGATACATAGTCAGACTATTTTTGAGTTTGCTATGAATTTGGTAATTGTACCCTTAATATGGCATGAAAATAAGTATTTAATTTATAACCCCCATTAATGGCATCACAATTCCATTATCTACGTGATCTTATTAATGTAAGAAGCCTGAGGACTATAATAAATTGCTGTAGCACAAATAATGGAGAGATTAGTTTTTTTTGTTGAATTTATGAATGAGAAGAATACTATAGTATAGCACCCTCCCTTTTTCTTCGTACTTATCGCAGTTATTTGCCTTTTTCTTGTAAAAAGCTTTTGCTTGAAGCTGCACGTTGATAGCTATATCAGCTAGAACCGGAGAAGCTAATGAGATTTGGTCGAGAAGAGGGAAGAGGATGCAATACAAGGTAAAGCTATTTAGGAAGTAGAGGTAGAGTAGGCAGTGTCAGTTTGTTATGGATCAGCGGATAAGAATTATCTCAAGAAAATTTTAATCAGAATGTTATTCCATTTCTAAATCAGAACTGACTTTGTCGGCTTTACCTTGCCGTACGATTGATACTGTCTGCGGTTCGCCTTCGCGTCATTTTTAATTTGGAAATGGCGTTAGACTGATTATACGGGCACCTAAAATTTTTTATCTGCAGAAGCCATTGATGCGGTTTGAGTTCATGATGTTTTCAATGAATTTGCCAAAATCAGGATGTATCGGATTATTTTGAGAAGGTAATTGAATTCTGTATGTCTAATGTAATAAACCCGGTCGTATATAGCATAAGTACTATCTTGGGGTTGGTCTTCATTGGAGCTATTGTTGCGTTGTTTATCCACGATATTATCCAGAAAGAGCACTCGATATTACGCAATTATCCAGTGATTGGCCGATTACGCTTTCTTTTCGAGCTTCAGGGCAAGTACTTTCGTCAATATTGGTTTGCCGGTGATCGAGAGGAACAGCCTTTCGATCGTGCTACTCGCGCCTGGGTATACAAGAATGCCAAGAATAAAGGGGGCATCATCGGTTTTGGCTCCACTTATGACTTGCGTGAACCTGGGGCAAGCATTTTTGTCAATGCCGCTTTTCCCATTCAGGAAGAAGATCAGTTACCAACACCTTCGCTACTCATCGGGGAAGGTTATTGCCAATATCCTTTTGAAGCGAAGTCGATTATTAATATTAGCGGTATGAGCTATGGTGCCATTTCAGCAGCCGCAGTACGTGCGTTGTCGCTGGGTGCGGCCAAGGCTGGATGTTGGCTCAATACAGGAGAGGGGGGGCTTTCTCCTTACCATAAGGAAGGTGGTTGCGATGTGATCATGCAAATTGGTACCGCCAAATATGGTGTCCGCGATGAAAACGGTAATTTCTCCTCTGCCCGCGCCAAGGAAGTCGCCCAATTTGTGAAAGCTTTTGAGATCAAACTTTCACAGGGTGCGAAACCAGGTAAAGGGGGATTGTTGCTTGCTCCGAAAGTAACTCCTGAAGTGGCTGCTATTCGCGGTATTCCCGTTTTTCAGGATTCTATCAGTCCTAATCGCCATCACGATATTGGTAGCATCGAGGAATTACTTGATAAAATTGCTTACATTCGTGATTTAACCGGACGTCCGGTAGGGGTTAAAAGTGTTATTGGTGGCTGGCATTTTATCAATGAGCTTTGCGATGCCATTCATCGGCGTGGGTTAGAGTATGCACCTGATTTTCTGACTATTGATGGCGGAGAAGGGGGGAGCGGTGCCGCTCCCCAAACACTTATGGATTATGCAGGACTACCTATTGCAGAGGCTTTGCCGCGCGTGGTGGATACACTGATCGAATCTGACCTGAAGAAACGGATTCGTGTGATTGCGGCCGGAAAGCTGGTCACTTCAGCTCATGGAGCGTGGGCATTGAGTATAGGTGCGGATTTTGTTAATACTGCGCGCGGGTTTATGTTTGCCTTAGGCTGCATACAAGCGTTGCGTTGCCATCTGAATACTTGTCCTACTGGCATTACAACGCATGATCCGTGGTTACAACGCGGCCTGGTTGTTGAGCAAAAATACCTGCGGGTTGCTAACTATGCCATAAATGTTAACAAGGAGATCGCCATGCTTGCTCATTCGTGCGGACTTAAACATGCCCGGGAGTTCCGGCGGGAACATGTGCGTATTGTGCAAACTCCAGGAAAAAGCGCTGCATTGAATATGTTATATCCTTATCCTGAAGTAAAGCGTTAAATAAAGAAGAACTCAAGGGTTGAAATTCTATCCTACTCCCATATAGTAGGGGCAATAGATATTCTCATCAGGAGCTTGTATGCGTCTCGACAAACTTACTACCAAATTTCAACAGGCACTGGGTGAAGCGCAAAGTATGGCGTTAGGCAAGGATCATCCTTATATAGAGCCTCAACATTTGCTGCTTGCGCTATTACAACAAGAAGATGGTGGAACTTCTTCGCTGTTGCAACGTGCGGGCGTTAATGTCAACCCATTGCGTGAGGCGCTCGTAAAAAGCCTGGAACGTCTTCCCAAAGTGGAAGGGGTGGGTGGAGAAATCGGTATTTCGCGCGATCTTAACAACCTGCTCAATTTAACAGACAAGGAAGCGCAAAAGCATGGAGATCAGTTCATTGCCTCCGAGATGTTCCTGCTCGCTGCACTTGAGGACAGAGGCGAAACCGGGCAACTATTAAAGCAGTATGGGGCTAATCGCAATGTGCTGGAGCAAGCGATCAAATCGGTACGGGGTGGTGAGAGTGTATCGAGTGCAGAGGCAGAAGGCAGCCGTGAGGCATTGAAAAAATACACCCTCGATCTCACTGAACGCGCACGCATGGGTAAGCTTGATCCAGTAATTGGACGTGATGATGAAATTCGGCGAACCATCCAGGTATTGCAGCGACGCACCAAGAATAATCCGGTACTGATTGGTGAGCCTGGGGTGGGTAAAACTGCCATCGTAGAAGGATTGGCTCAGCGCATCGTAAATGGAGAAGTCCCTGATACACTGAAAAATAAGCGTGTACTATCGCTCGATATGGCCGCATTATTAGCAGGTGCGAAATATCGTGGTGAATTTGAGGAGCGGCTGAAAGCAGTACTCAAAGAACTCGCACAAGATGAGGGACGTACCATCGTATTTATTGATGAGTTGCACACCATGGTAGGAGCGGGAAAGGCAGAAGGTGCCATTGATGCTGGCAATATGCTCAAACCAGCACTTGCGAGAGGAGAGCTGCACTGTGTGGGCGCAACTACTTTGGATGAGTATCGTAAGTATGTCGAGAAGGATGCAGCGTTAGAACGCCGTTTTCAGAAAGTACTGGTAGACGAGCCGACGGTAGAGGCAACGATTGCTATTTTGCGCGGCTTGCAAGAGCGCTATGAGCTACATCACGCTGTAGATATTACTGACCCCGCTATTGTAGCGGCAGCAGAGTTATCTCATCGTTACATTACTGACCGTTTTTTACCAGATAAAGCTATCGATCTGATCGATGAGGCTGCTGCACGGATTCGTATGGAGCGGGATTCAAAGCCTGAAGTGATGGACAAGCTTGATCGCCGTCTGATCCAACTGAAGATTGAACGGGAGGCGATGAAAAAAGAAAAAGATGAGGCCTCGCAAAGACGTCTGACATTGCTGGAAGATGAGATAAGGAAACTTGAGCGAGAGTATGCTGATCTTGAAGAAATCCTGAAGGCGGAAAAATCACGTGCCCAAGGCTCACAGCACATCAAGGAAGAATTAGAAAAACTCAGAAAAGAGGTAGAGACGGCGACACGTAAAGGAGACTGGCAAAAAGTCTCTGAGTTGCAATATGGCCGTATTCCTCAACTGGAGGCACAGCTGGCTGAGCAGATCCAGCAGAGTGAAACTACTGCACAAGTTAAAGAGGTCAATCGCCCGAAATTATTCCGTACTCAGGTCGGTGCTGAGGAAATTGCCGAGGTGGTCTCTCGTGCAACAGGGATACCGGTTGCCAAAATGATGCAAGGAGAACGGGAAAAACTGTTATTGATGGAGCAAAAACTGCATGAACGCGTGGTTGGGCAAGATGAGGCAGCACGTCTTGTTTCCGACGCTATTCGCCGTTCACGCTCAGGATTGGCTGATCCCAACCGACCTTATGGTTCTTTCTTATTTCTGGGGCCTACTGGAGTAGGTAAAACGGAATTATGTAAAGCATTAGCTGAATTTTTGTTTGATTCCGAGGAGCACTTGGTACGAGTCGATATGTCGGAATTCATGGAAAAACATTCGGTGGCACGCTTGATCGGTGCTCCGCCAGGTTACGTAGGCTACGAAGAAGGGGGGTATCTCACCGAAATGGTGCGGAGAAAACCTTATTCGGTGATTTTGCTCGATGAGGTTGAGAAAGCACATCCTGATGTATTTAATGTTTTGCTGCAGGTACTTGATGATGGACGTATGACAGATGGGCAGGGGCGTACCGTAGATTTTAAAAATACGGTTATTGTCATGACTTCCAACCTTGGTTCGCAAATGATCCAACAAATGAGTGGGGATGATTATCAGGTTATCAAACTCGCCGTGATGGGAGAGGTGAAAGCTTATTTCCGCCCCGAGTTTATTAATCGTATTGATGAAGTTGTCGTGTTTCATGCGTTGGATGAAAAGGATATTAAATCGATTGCACAGATTCAATTGCGGAACCTGGAAGCACGCTTGGCTAAAATGGAAATTAAACTGGAAGTAACCGATGCGGCCTTATCAGAACTTGCACGTGCCGGTTTTGATCCTGTATTCGGTGCTCGTCCATTAAAGCGGGCTATTCAGTCACAAATCGAGAATCCGCTCGCTAAAGAACTTTTACAAGGTAATTTTGCCGCTAAAGATACAATCAGAGTTGATTGTGTAAGCGATGTTTTAACTTTTTCCAAGGTGGCATGATTTTCCTGGAAAGAAAGCGAAGCGATAATGCATGAAAAGTGATGGTTTCAGGTAGAATATTGTTTTTTTTAAAGAAGATTCTATGCTAAAAGGTAGCTTGGTTGCGATTGTTACACCAATGTTTGAAGATGGCGCTCTGGATCTGGAGAGGTTTCGTGCGCTCATTGATTTTCATATTGCGCAAAAGACTAGTGGAATAGTGGTGGTTGGAACCACGGGTGAATCTCCTACTGTAGATTTTGATGAGCATAATTTGCTGATACGGACCGCGGTATCGCATGCGGCTGGACGAATACCGATCATTGCTGGCACTGGCGCGAACTCCACGAGGGAAGCTATTGATCTGACCATCTTTGCCAAAGATGCAGGAGCGGATGCCTGCCTATCGGTCGTTCCCTATTATAACAAGCCAACCCAGGAAGGGCTTTATCAACACTTCAAGGCAGTAGCAGAAGCAGTGGATATTCCAATGATTTTATATAACGTACCCGGTAGAACGGTCGCAGATATTTCCAACGATACCGTTCTGCGGCTTGCGCAAATTCCTAATATCATTGGAATAAAGGATGCGACGGGTAACATTGCGCGGGGTTGTGATTTACTGCATCGTGTACCGCTGGATTTCTGTGTGTATAGTGGGGATGATGCCACTGCACTGGCATTGCTGCTGTTAGGAGGACATGGCGTTATTTCAGTGACCGCAAATGTTGCACCTAAATTAATGCATAAAATGTGTCATGCAGCGTTTGCAGGAGATTTGATTGCCGCGCGTAGTATTAACAATAAGCTGTTAAAGTTGCATGTAGACTTGTTCGTTGAAGCGAATCCTATCCCGGTAAAATGGGCTGTCATGGAAATGGGTTTGATAGGCTCGGGAATTCGATTACCTTTAACACCACTTTCAAGTCAATTTCATCAATTGATCAAAGATGCAATGAAACAAGCTGAAGTAATGATTTAAAGGTTTGCGATGTCGAGAGTAAAATGCCAAAGAACGCTCATGCTGAGCGCAGTGTGGATATTGGTGATTTCTGGCTGTAATTCATTTAGTTTATTTCCAGAAAGTAAAAAAATAGACTATAAATCAGCGGGGAAAATACCCCCACTAGAAGTGCCTCCTGATCTGACTGCACCTTCTGCAGATGAACGCTACGCGGTACCTGATATCTCCTCTACAGGAAGTGCCACATTTTCTACCTATAACAGGGAGCGGGCAGAGCAACCACAAGCCTATGGTAACTCTTCTATACTGCCTGTAACAAAGAGTCCCGCCCAAATTGCCCGATCAGGCACCCAGCGCTGGCTAGTGGTTCATCAAGCTCCTGAAGATGTCTGGCCAATAGTTAAAGAATTCTGGCAGGATTTAGGGTTTCTAGTTAAGGTTGAGGCCCCTGATGTGGGAATTATGGAGACTGATTGGGCAGAGAATCGGGCAAAAATACCCCAAGATATTATTCGAAGCGTTCTGTCGACTTTTCTCGACGGTTTGTATTCAACTGCTGAGCGTGACAAATTTCGTACCCGACTAGAACGAAGTGAATCAGGTGCAACCGAAATTTATATTAGCCATCGTGGAATGGCTGAAGTGCTTGCTGACAGGAGTACGCAGCGTACCATCTGGCAACCACGTCCTGCTGATCCTGATCTGGAAGCTGAAATGCTTGCTCGACTGATGATACGCTTTGGCGCAGGGGAAGAGCTCGCCAAACAAGAAGTCGCTTCTGCAGCGAACGGGGCCAGTGCCGTTAAAGAGCAGGCTTATATAGATAAAGCGAGGAGCGGCGTGCTAATAATTAACGAAGCTTTTGACCGCGCATGGCGTCGTGTAGGATTGGCGCTTGATCGGGTAGGTTTTACTGTTGAGGATCGAGATAGATCAAGTGGTGTTTATTTTGTTCGTTATGCTGACCCTGATCTTGAAAGTCAGAAAGCGAGTGAGGGCCAGGGGATTCTTTCAAAACTTGCTTTTTGGCGAAGTGATACTGATTCAAAAGCAGAACGATACCGTATTCAGGTAAACGGAGTCGGGGCTAACAGCGAGGTTCAGATTCTCGATCAGGATGGTGCGCCGGATGAATCAGAAGCAACTAATCGAATTCTTAATTTATTATATGAGCAGCTTAAATAGCTCGGTGTGGTAAATGATTAGCTGCGATTGTACTAATTAAATAAATAAAAGGATAAGTAAGAGGATAAGAGAAGAAAAGCAAGCCTTGTTTTGTGCAAAGCAAAAAATAGTTAATAAAAAAACCGCCTACGAGGCGGTTTTTTTATTAACTACATGGTTATTATATTATTAATGACCTGGTTTGCCGGTACCGCCATAGGGACGTGCATCTCCACCTTCTTTAAGGCAGTTACCATTAGCATCCAATCCATGAGGACAATCCATTTTTTGACCAGAGATGATTTTGTTATAGGCTTCTTTCTCGGTTTCAGGTAATGCTTGACCTGGTTTGCCACATCCTGCCAATGTCAGAGCTGCTAAAGCGGCGGCGATCAGAAAAAATCTCATTATATTGATTCCTTATTAAAATTTGTAACTAACAACATCTTGTGACCAGTCCAGTATATAACGAAAATACTTGATTGCTCAAGCAATGATTTGCAAAATTATCATGGCGCTATGATTCACAATTGCTCTTGCTAAGCTAAATAGACCTTCAAGGATGTGTCCAATTACTTCTCCATCAGCATATTTTTCTTATAAATTATCCTCCATAACAATAACATCCTTAACAAATATTGCGTGTGCTTTCTACTAATTTTTTAGTTTTTTCCTTTCTCTGATGTTCTATACTGACAATTCCTATTGAAATCGGTATGAACCACTCGCTCAGTATAATTTGGAACTCAACTAACGCTTGTTCTGTCATAAGGTGTATTCCAACAACCCGCTGTATCGAGATTTCTTATGAGACACAGACAGGAGGATCTATGGCACGGGGTGAAAAGAGCAAGTATACGGACAAGCAGAAAAGAAAGGCCGATCATATTGCCGAAGGATATGAAAAACGTGGAGTATCAGAAAAAGAAGCTGAACGAAGAGCTTGGGCAACCGTCAATAAAGAATCGGGCGGTGGTAACAAACCCGGTGGCAGTGGCTATGGGGAAAAAGATACTCATGCATCATCCCGTAAGGGTGGACACAGCATGACAACGGAAGAACGGAGCAGAGCCGCAAAAAAAGGTTGGGAGACCCGCCGCAAAAAAGAAAAGGCATAATACCCGATTTTAATGATGCGGTACAGCTCGTTATCAAGGTACGCAAGAACATGAAAAACAGGCTGTTGCTGCTGTTTGGTAAATTCCTGTTACGTAAACCCTTGATTATTGAGACTCACAATGACCTATGAAGGATACCTCGCAAATCGAACATTTCCGCCATCATAGCCCATTCAACTTTATTTCTAAATTAAAACTGACTTTGTCGGTTTCACCTTGCCGTATGATTGATACTGCCTGAGGCTCGCCTTCGCGTCAGTTTGATTTAGAAATGGAATGAGGGATATGCTTCTTTAATGATCATGAATAAACTTCGCAATGTCATTGCACCATAAATAATCGTATTAAGGAAAGCTGGGGTCAGCTGACTGTGAATCTATAGGCTTGCTGCTAGCTTCCTTATTTCTCAGTCAAGTGACGATTTATTTTCCATAAAGTTTCCTCGGGTACAATTTCCTGAATAGCGGGAAATAAATATTGCTCCTCATAGCGAATATGCATACTGAGCAGTGCCGATAGCTTCCGGCCTTCTTCAGCCAGCCCCGCTCCTTGCTCAATGTTTTTTCTCAGCTGACTCACGACTTGTCGGATGTTATCGTGTTGTTTTAAGGTTCCGATAATTTCCAGATGGTCTGGTGATGAGTACTGAGATAAAACGGGTAGCAGAATTTCTTCTTCTTGACGAAAATGGAGTTGAAGACTGGTATCCCAGTACGCAATAAAATCAATGGCAATCCGATGAAGTGATGATATATCGGAGCTGGAAGAGGCCATACGCAGATTTTTTGCCTGGACGAGAGCATGATGATGATCATGAGACAAAGGATAAAGACTTTTATGACGTTTCATGAGAGATCATTTGTAACTCGGATTATTGTTGAGTTTATCAATGCTAAAAAAGGGCAGGGATGCCAATGGGTCAGAAAGACAAGAAAGCATATGAAAAAATAATGGATACAGCAATATCTATGGAATACGTGTTTGCACGTATTTACTTAGTTTTTTATGTCCGATTAACTGTTACCACTTGCGTATGAAAGCTTAAGCAATCTTAATGTGATACTGATCTTCACAGAGATGTTTTAACCAAGGAGGTAATACCATGAGCTATGGTGATATTGTAGGACGTTTGTTAAACGAAATGACTAATAAGGGGGAGGCTAAACTTAAACATATGAGCGATTCTGCCCAGTCTTCAACTCAGTCTACAAGTAAGTGGATGGACTTGATAGAAAAGTTCGTTCATTCCAAGCAAGCCGGTAATTTAACAGGCGGACAATTAGGAGGCATAGGCGCACTAGCAGGCGCTTTGTTAAGTGGTGGTACGTCTGCAGCAAGAGGTGCGCTAGGTGGAAGTGCACTTTCTATGTTAGGTGCTATGGCCATCAATGCACTCCAGAAAAAATATGGGGATCAGCTTTCTGGTTTACTGAAAAAGGAAACGACCCATTCCTTGCCTAAGGAGCAATTAGAAAAGGAAACGGCTCATTCCTTGCCTAAGGAACAATTAGAGGCAATGATTTCATCAGACACAGAAAAGCTCATACTGCGGGCGATGATAAATGCTGCCAAAGCGGATGGTCAACTTGATCAATCTGAGATGGACAAAATTATGGGTAAGTTAAATGAAGATGGGATTACGGACGAGGAACATCAATTTATCCGTAATGAGTTAATGCAACCCATGGATCTAAATAAGCTGATTTCTAGCATTCCTAATCAAATTGTTGCGACTCAGGTTTATGCAGCTTCTTTGTTCGCAATTAATATAGACACCGATGCCGAAAAAGCTTATTTGCGTCAATTGGCACATTCACTTAAGCTGGACTCGGATACTGTCAGAAGCCTTCATGAGATGACAGGCTCTCCAATAATTTGACTTTAGGCCACCTCTAAAAATTCAGCATCCTAAACAAGACTAGGTGAGAACAAAAAATGTTGACGCAGCCTATCACTGATAGGTAAGAAACAAATATGAATGTTTAGAGGTGTTCTTTATTTTCTGCCAGCTCTTGGTTATGTCTTAATCAATATTTTATGGCTCTATGTAAGTTTTAATGGGTATGGCATTATTAAAATAATGAATAGTGAAAGCTTGTTTAGTCTGGCTTTGAACCTTCAGTTTCCATGGGAAATTAAAGAAATAAAGTTTGATCATGCTGAATCAAAGTGAAAGGAATGACCTCTACGCATCGGGTTTGCTGTAGGGGCACGACATTGGGCAATGTAGTTAATGTGGCGGTGCCGTAGTCGCGCGCTAATCGCAAGAACACAATGCGCTTAAAAGTCATCAATATACTTCTTTAAAAAGTGTAGCGCATATTTCAGCTTCGCCCTACATCGTACGTTTAAGAAGCGGTTTGAGTTCCTGTAATGAGCGGGTATTGAGTACATTTTGTTTCTCCAGCCAGCCACGTCGTGCTTGGCCAATACCGAAACGCAGGTTATGGAAATCCAACACACTGTGCGCATCCGAATTGATGCTGATAAGAACACCTTCATCCTTGGCTGCCTGGCAATAAATGTCGAGTAAATCCAGTCTCTCCGGATGAGCGTTAAGCTCTAGGTAACAACCGCGCTCTTTAGCTTTGCGGATAATACGCAACATATCGACATCGTAGGGTTTACGCCTGGCGATGAGTCGTCCACTAGGGTGAGCGAGCAGCGTGAAATGGGGATGATCCATGGCCTTGAGAATACGTTCAGTCTGCTTGGCGCGTGACAACTCAAAGCGACTGTGTACGGCGCCGACTACCAGATCCAATCTTGCTAGTATCGAATCAGGTAGATCCAAGCTACCGTCTTCGAGAATATCGACTTCAATCCCTTTGAGCAGCGTAATTTCCGTTAATTGCTCGTTAAGACGATCAATCTCGTCAATCTGCTTGGCTAGCTGTGTCGGATCGAGGCCATGGGCAACGGTGAGCTGGCGCGAATGCTCCGTAATAGCCAGATATTCAAAGCCACATTGTTGCGCAGCACTAGTCATTTCTTTAAGCGTAGCATGACCATCACTTGCCTTGCTATGCGCATGCAAATCGCCCTTCAAATCACCCAGCTCGATAAGTTCAGGTAAATGCCCACTTCTGGCAGCTTCAATTTCACCGCGGTCTTCGCGCAATTCTGGCGGAATAAACGACAGCCCTACAGACTGATAGACAGATTCCTCCGTTTCCCCAGCGATTCGCCGTTGACCCTTAAATACACCATATTCATTGATTTTGAGCCCTCGTTCCTGACCCAGGCGGCGGATAGCAATGTTATGTGCCTTACTGCCTGTGAAATAATGCAGGGCTGCACCATAACTCTCGTGTTCTACTACACGTGCATCCACTTGTAGCTTGCATTTAAGGATGACACTACTTCGGGTAGAGCCGTGAGAGAGTACCTCCGTTATATCGTCATAGCTGCAAAAGCTTGCCATGACCGGGCTATTCTGGGTAGCCGTAATCAATATATCGATATCTCCTACCGTCTCCTTGGCTCGTCGATAGCTGCCTGCTATTATCGCCTGCTGCACTTCGGAAATCGTCCGGAGCCAAGCAATCAGAGGCTCAGCATACTGAGCTGCAGTAGCCAATTTAAAGCGGCTGGCGCTGCCAGCATAAATGGCTAAGGCATCAGCAATGCGCATCTCAGTTTTTTCACCAAAGCCCGCCAGACTCTGAATACGATGATCGCGTACCGCCCGTTGCAATTGCTCCATAGTATGGATATCCAATTCCTGATACAAAGTTTTTACCCGTTTGGGCCCCAGTCCAGGAATTTTTAGTAATTCCGTAATAGTCGACGGTAATTGCTTATGTAGCTTATCCAGCACAGAGCAGTGACCGGTCTCAACGATTTCCTGTATTTTGTTAGCGAGATCTTCCCCAATGCCAGGAAGAATCGTCAAATCTTCTCCTCTTTGCACCATGGTACGGATATCTTTACCCATTTCCTGCAAATAACGGGAAGCATTACGATAAGCACGCACACGGAATACGTTGCTATTCTCAATTTCCAGCAAATCAGCGATCTCTTCGAAGATGGCTGCGATATCAGCATTATGGATAGGCATCGCGCCTCCTTTATTTTTTGGACAAAAGTAAAGGAAAACCAGTTATGAACGTAGTGAATATATGTTCATAGTTCTTAGGAGGGTTCTATGATCATAGTAGTTTCCTAATGCTTTGACTAGGTTACTGAAAATAGTGCCAAGAAAGTTTCATTTTTGCGCTCACTAATTGATGCCTTGCTCAGTTTGTCAGCAAGCCGGCGAAGCGTCGTCGCATGTTTTCCAAGTGGGAGCCCTCCCAGTAGATGCGCTGGCAATTGATGCACTGACGGAAGACTTCATAGTAACGTTTCGTCTTGGGTTCAAGATGATCCAATATCTTGGTCTTGTCGACGGGAGCAAGCATACCGTTACAGACCAGGCATCGTGCAAAAGGATGAATCAGGCTGCATAAACCAAAGCGGCGCACGACTTCATTGATCTGGCTTTCAACATCAACTGCACGCACCCAATAGCCATGCTGAATCTGTTTGGCGTGCAGCAGGCGACGATCCCGGGTCAGCACGATACGCTGCTCGTTTACTGCAATCTTCACAACCATCGAATCATGATAGTCATTACGATAGAGGCTGTCGAAGCCCAATAAGCGCAGGAATCGTGCGAGCTTGCCCAAATTGACATCCAGGATAAAACAAGGATCAGATGGGATTCTTTCGCGTAACCTAAGCAAGGGGCTGATGTCCAGTCTTTTGAAAACCGGGTAGACGGCGACACGATCGCCAGCCTGCAGTTGATAATCGAATCTTACCGATTCACCATTTACAATAATCAGCTCAACTTCGGTATGAGGTACACTAAAAGCTTCAATCGGGTCTTTGATTCCTGGGTGACCACTGAAGTAATAGGGAATCGTTTTCTGCCGTTGCTTGGCAGAAAGGAAATCATTCAACTCGGCGTAAAAACGAAATTCAGCTAGCTTATCTGGTTGCACTTTTCCTGCTCTTGGAGGATTATCATGCGGTAAACTATCAGAAAATCCGGTTTGATGCGTTAACCTTGTGATCTCTCTTTAATCAGGTCAACACAATTGGTAATGGAGCGTACCATGTTATTGCCGTCAAAATCAAAAGGAACAAAAAAACAGGTCATTGGGGACCAATGGTATTCTTGAGGGCATCAATAAAAAGATTCAGCTTGCCAAACGACGAGCCAGAGGTTATCGAAATATTAACAACTTCATCAATATGATTTATTTCTTATGTGGAAAACTTCGGTTTACTTACCCACGGTATTTCACATAGAACCAAATCAGCATTATTCCGAGAGTTATGTCAGCAATGGTGTAACCAACTATTACTATGCTGCAATCACCTGCAAATATTATTCGATTTCAAGCTCTAGCACAGCCAATGCATCGTAATGTTTGACGGCGTGAATTTGGATTAAACGGTGGGTACGCAGATATATCACATACTCAATATGTGAATAAGGAAAAGGGGGATAATCTCTTACTGTTTCGAACTTGGTGGCGGACTGGTTAACCATAGGTTTACAAACTCATCTACAGCATGGAATAGTCGAGACCGCCACTCTGTAAACTGTTGAAGCTAGAATGATTTTTTCAAGGCAGACCATAAAAGCTTGGAAAAATCTTTCTAGCTTAAGAATAAATCCTTTTGCTTGAACCAATATAGAAAGAAACTAATCATAAAAAAAGAATATAGATCTGAATAGCAGCTTTTAAATGCCAACCTACCGCAACATATTTAGGAAAAGTCATGGCTTTAAAGCAATACGGCGTTCTTAAAGGCAAGGCGCTCAATAAAATCGTTGGGAAAGGTTCAAGCCCGCATTACGAAGTGCATGTTATCGACGATACCACAGACTATCGTATTGCTGTGAATGTAAAATCCAAACTAGCTCCCTCTGAGCTTTTATATTTACTCATTGATGATTTTCGCCATCCCATTCTGGAAAAACTGGTCAAACTAGGTAAAGGATTTACTCAGCTTGAGAATGCACCAGACAAAATGGCGCTCGATTTCATCCGCGGCAATCTATTCGATCCAGGACAAATGCGTCCTTTACCGCATAACATTCCTGGTACGGATAATGATCTCAATGAAAAAATAGATGCTTATGTACAACGCGCCATTGGCGACGAACGGGCAAGTGTTTATGCTTTTGGTGAACGCTGGGGACCTGAAGCAAAGATAAAAGATCAATATTTCGGCTTTCTACCCGGAAACGGTATTCATAATATCCACATGAATCAAGGCAATGTAGGGCAATATGTGGAGGAAGAGGGTGTTTGGCAGGATGGGCGTTACTTTTTCATTTTCCGAGCATAGAACAGGTGGGGGCTGGCACGGAGATTTGCCGGAACAGTGGGTGGCGGTATTTTTAGCCTTCCAATCCCAGTGTTGGCATAGCGATGATCAAACAGGTCATCGATTGCCTGAATGTGAGGGCAATATTCCGCCTAAAATAGAATCTGACGTACAAATCATAGCGGCACTGGTTAATCCAGCAGGGGACGATCAAGGGAATGAAACAGTGACCTTGATTAATCGCTCGCCCAATAGCGTAGATCTGTCCGGTTGGTTAATTGCAGATAAAAATAAAAAACGATCCTTTATCACCAACCTGCAGCTTAACCCAGGCGCAACCGGTGTCGTGAAACTGGATGGTCAGGGCGCGCAGTTAAGTAACAATGGAGGCATTATTACCCTGCTCAATCCGGAAGGGCTTAAATATCAAGGAGTATCTTATACCAAAGAGCAATGTCATAGCGGCTGGACGATTGTGTTTTAAGGCGTAATCTTTTATTTGCCAAACATTCTGAATTGGTCCAGGTCTAGCTAAACTGACATATATTGGTCTAATCTATTCTGCTGCCTTTCGGGTCTTTTTCATGGGACAATGGTTTTATGATGAAAAATACTGCTGCATTGGAACTACGTGGCATCAGCAAGACTTACGCGAATGGAAGGCAGGTGCTGTCCGATTTATCTTATGCCCTGGCTGCAGGGGAGTACGTGGCTATCATGGGGGAATCGGGTGTGGGTAAATCGACGCTACTGAATCTGATTGCCGGATTGGATATTCCTGATACCGGCGAGATATGGGTTGATGGCGTAGTGCTGTCAGCAGAAGATGACGAGGCCGCCACCTCCCTGAGGCGTCGTGATTTTGGCTTTGTCTTTCAGGCATTTCATGTCTTGCCTCATTTGACGCTGTTGCAAAATGTCGCATTGCCGCTGCTGCTCAATCATTTGCCGTTTGATCGTGCCCAACAAATGTTGGTGGCAGTGGGATTGCAGGGGCGAGAGCAGGATTTCCCGCGCCAGTTATCGGGAGGGGAATTACAGCGTGTCGCGATTGCGCGCGCACTGGTGCATCGGCCTCGCCTGGTTCTGGCTGATGAGCCGACAGGCAATCTAGATCCCGATACCGCTCAGGAAATTCTTCAATTGATGCGCAGTGAAATCAAAGCCAATGGTGCTGCCGGCATTATCGTTACCCACTCGCAAGCAGCCGCAGCAACAGCAGATCAAATCCTGCTGCTGAGCAAGACTGGCTTACAACCCGTGCTATCTCATCAACGCGTATGAGTCGTAGTCTTCTGTCCCGTTGGCTGTTGCTGGGAGAGTGGCAAGCGCATCGGCTACAAATCGTGGTTGCGCTCATTGCGATTGCGCTGGGCATTGCCATGGGTTTCTCGATTCATCTGATCAATACTGCGGCAGTCAATGATTTTTCTGCGGCCGCCAAAAGCTTGTCTGGTCAATCAGATTTCCAGGTGCGCGCAACGCAACCGACCTTTGATGAAATGCTTTATCCTCTTTTGGCACAGCATGAAAGCGTGGCAGTTGCCAGTCCGATACTGGAAATCCAGGCGGCCGTTCCTGGCGTGCCAGAGACTGACAAAAACAATACCCTGAAAATTCTGGGAATCGATGTGTACCACGCGGCTGCTGTAACACCCGATTTAGTCGGCGTGCCTGCGGAAGGGCGCGCTTTCGACATGCTGTCAGACGATGCCATTTTTCTGTCACCTGCAGCGATGGAATGGCTGGCAGTCAAGCAGGGTGACCAGCTGTCATTACGTCTGGGCACCCAAACTGTGGCATTGCGGGTAGCAGGTGGCCTCGTCAGAGCGCATGCCGGGCAGCGTATTGCGGTGATGGATATTGGGGCAGCACAGTGGCGCTTTAATCACGTTGGGTTGTTATCACGCATCGATCTTAAATTAAAACAGGGTGTCAATCACCCTTCATTTAAAGCGGCTCTTGAAGAGGAATTGCCCGTGCAATACCTGGTAACTGAAACGGTCGACCAGGAAAGGCGCATCCATAATATGTCGCGCGCCTATCGCATCAATTTGAATGTACTGGCACTGGTTGCGTTGTTTACCGGTGCTTTTCTGGTATTCTCGACCCAAGTGTTGTCCACTTTGCGGCGGCGACCGCACTTTGCGCTGCTACGCGTGCTTGGGTTGACGCGCAACCAAATTCTGCTGCAGATACTGCGTGAAGGTGGTCTGCTTGGAATGATGGGTTCTCTGCTGGGGCTCGGGCTGGGTTATGTATTTGCCGCAACCGCATTGCATGTTTATGGCGGGGATCTTGGCGGGGGATTTTTTCCTGAAATCAAACCGACTATTCAGATGAGCCCGCTGGCAGCTTTGCTTTTCTTTATACTCGGGGTGAGTGTGACCCTGTTAGGCAGCCTGCTGCCTGCCTGGGAAGCAGCTCAAGCCCATCCCGCGTCCGCGCTCAAATCGGGTAGTGAGGAGATGGCATTGGCAAAATTGCGAACTCCCTGGCCAGCACTCATCTGTTTACTATTGGCAGCTGTTCTCACGCATCTTCCGCCTGTGGCGGAACTGCCCCTTTTTGGCTATTTTGCGATAGCTTTGCTGCTGATCGGCGGCATTGCCTGGATGCCATCCTTGACTGCCTTGTTTTTTTCCGGGTTATTTCGCGTCTTTAACCGCCTGACAACGGGCGCGCTGGCTACTTTGGCATTAGCCAGACTGGCGAATGCGCCACAGCAAGCTGCGATTGCACTAGGAGGGGTCCTAGTAAGTTTCAGCCTCATGGTGGCCATGGCGATCATGGTGACGAGTTTCCGCATTTCGGTAGAAGATTGGCTGACGCGTATTCTGCCAGCTGATCTCTATGTGCGCACAGAGGTTCGCCAGGATGCGCTTGGCTTCACGCTGCAGGAGCAACAGGAAATTGCGGCAACAGCGAGCATTGAACGTATCGATTTCATCCGCTCACTGCAGCTTACCCTCGATCCAGCCCGACCGACTGTTACATTGATTGCCCGGCCAATCGATCAAGCTGATCCAGGCCACACTCTGCCGATGATAGATAATGCGCTAAATCCTGCAGAAATTCCTCTGGAGGCGATTCCCATTTGGGTATCGGAAGCGATGGTTGATCTTTATGATTACCAGGTGGGCAAGCGTGTGGCGTTGCCGTTGAGTGAGGCGCAGCAGGACTATATTGTGGCTGGTGTATGGCGTGACTATGGGCGTCAATATGGTGCTATCCAGATGCAGCTGACTGATTACAAAAAGATAACCGGGGAACGGCATGTCAATGAAGTAGCGCTCTGGCTACAGGCCGGGGTTGCGCCCGAGGAAATGATAGCCTCGTTGAAAGCGCTACCATTTGGCGAGTCGTTGACCTTCTGGCAACCGAATGTAATCCGGGCAATCAGCCTTAAGATTTTTGATCGCAGTTTTGCCATTACCTACCTGTTAGAGTTGATGGCGGTCGGGGTAGGTTTGCTCGGGGTGGCAGCCAGTTTCTCCGCGCAGGCACTGAGGCGTGTCAAGGAATTTGGCATGTTACGCCATATCGGGGTGACACGCGGTCAAATCTATCGCATGCTGGCACTGGAAGGGGGCTTGCTGGCTGGCTTTGGTATTACCATCGGATTTTTATTGGGAGGAAGTATCAGTCTGATTCTCATTTTTATCGTTAATCCGCACTCATTTCACTGGACGATGGAACTTCATCCACCTTGGCAGTGGCTGCTCATCATGGCGCTCGCCATGATGATGGCGGCGGCAGTGACGGCGTTGCTTGCCGGACGGCACGCGGTGGCGGGCAATGTGATACGTACAGTCAAAGAGGATTGGTAAGAGTCTATGTATAAGCTGGTATCGCTACTTCTTTTGTGGTTGACGTCACTGGGAGTATCTCTGGCAGCCCCGCCGGTATATACTTCTGTGACGCCACGAGCGCTGGTTTTTCCAGAGGATTTTGGGGCGCATGAAAATTTCCGCATTGAATGGTGGTATGTGACAGGCTGGTTGGAAACGCCCGATCAGCAGCCGCTGGGCTTCCAGGTTACTTTCTTCCGTCCGACCACTGAGCACGATGAGGATAATCCCAGCCGGTTTGCACCCAAACGGTTGATCATCGGTCATGCGGCGCTGACCGATCCAGCGGTCGGTAAACTGTTGCATGCAGAGAAAAGCGCGCGTGAGGGTTTTGATCTGGCTTATGCCAAGGCTGGTAATAGTAATGTGAAACTGGATGACTGGTATTTTATCCGGGGAGCGGATGGCCATTACCGCACCTATGCTAAAGGGGCTGATTTTACCCTTGAGCTTTCATTGACGCCGACGCAACCGTTGATGTTGCAGGATATGAATGGCTTTTCGCGCAAAGGGCCGAAACCAGCGCAGGCCAGCTATTATTATAGTGAGCCGCATTTGCAAGTCAGCGGCACGGTCACACGTGATGATCGGGTTTTACCTGTAAAAGGCAGCGCCTGGCTCGATCACGAATGGTCTTCGGAATTACTTGATCTGGATGCGGAGGGGTGGGACTGGACCGGCATCAATCTGGACGATGGTTCCGCGCTAGTGGCTTTTCAGATCCGTAGCAAGGATGGCAAGAAAGCATGGGCGTATGCCGGTTTGCGCAACCCCTCCGGCCACATGACCATTTTTTCGCCGGATGAAGTCAGTTTCCGCCCCGTGCGCACCTGGCGCTCTCCCCACACTGATGCGGTTTATCCGATCGCCATGCGCATCAAAACGGGGGATATCGAATGGCAGCTCGAACCGTTGCTGGATGATCAGGAACTCGATGCACGCCAATCGACGGGTGCGGTTTATTGGGAAGGGGCCGTTACCGTGACACGGGGTGGCCAGCCGGCAGGTCGCGGTTATCTGGAATTGACCGGATATGACAAGGTGCTGTCTATGTAGCTGAGGTCCATGTGGCTGATAAGAAGAGCAAGATGAAACTGACTGACAACGAAATTCGCGATATCACGCAGAGCCTGGAAGCGGGGACGCTGCCGGACAAATACCGTTTCCTGCTATTCGAAGATAAGCGCGAAGTGGAGTTGGTCTGGAATAGTAAGACGAACGAAGTGTGTAACATCGTGCTGCCCTTCAGACTTTTTGCTTGGCAATACAAAAATAATTGCTGAGTTCTGAGTAAGCCCTATGTGGGAAGCATCGAAGCATGCAAAATTCGACCATAACATTCCGCTGCATGCAGCGGGGATAGTCGTTTTTAGGTCGCTATTATTTTATTCGTGTCCGTCAATAAAGGATTACTCTTACGTGTTTGCACGTATTTCTTTGACCAGTGTTTTTCTATAATCTATTGAAGCACCAGAGCTTGATCAAAAAGAGCGTTTATTTTACTTATACACTCACAGCAGCAATTTGCATAATGGAGGCAAACCGTTGAATCGACAACCTGTACATATTAGCAAACACCTGTTATGGGCATGCGTGTCTTTTATGGTCTTGTTGTTCAGCATGCCATCCTCCGCTGCAACTACAGCTGCCATCTCTCCAGAACCCGGGAACTACTGCCCGAGCAGGAATATCCTACTAATCTCGGCGGAGGAACTCTCTGCCAGCTTGGGTTTGGTCATGAGTTCCAGAGCGGCGCTGGTAGATAAGGACCAGAAGACTGCGATCAGTAAACTGGCTTCTGCTGGAACCATATTGCGGCTAGCCGCCAGTCGCGGGGTAGCGGCACGAACCATTTTGTTGATTGATGCCATCATACAATCAAGAACGGGTGGGGATTATGCCCAGATGCTTGCATGGTTCCCCTTGTTACAGACATACCTGCTAACCCTGCCGAATGAAACGACTGTAAGCACTGCCGATGATTTGATTGGTCGCGCCGAGGACATCATGCAGGGAGAAGAAGGCGGCGATCCTTTGGTGCTGCTCAAGAAGGCGCGACACATGCTTGCCTGTGACGGCCTTGATATTCCACTTCAGGAAGCAATACAGGCACAAGACAATCTGATGAAACAACTCGATCAGAACACAAAAAGCGGTGCCTACGATACCCTCCTTGATTCACTACGCAGGGCGCTGGCATACACCGTGGGAAACAGTGAGAAATGATCCTCAGCTCAACATTACAGTTTAAGATATCGGCGCACCGCACAGCCGCATAATGGCACTAAAGTTTCACCAACCATTGTATTATAGCTACTCCATGGCCACGTCCCAGGTTGATCTACCAGTTTTACCCGTACCGGGTTCAAAACAGCATAACGGTTTAACTTTAACTTTATCAAATCGGGTTTCGTGAGTATAAGAATGATTAATCAGCGATACCACAGCGAATGTAGGGATGATATCGTGAACAGCGCGGAACAGCTGGTTCAGTGGATTTTGAATGCCTGGCCGGATACCCAGGCGGTTTACCTGTTTGGATCATGGGGTACGGAATATGAACAACCTGAAAGCGATGTAGATATCGCCGTGTTGTTGCCGCCCAAGCAGGCGAAAGAGACGGGTTCGCTTTTATTCAGTGAGCTACATCAGGCGCTGCAAATAGCGGTGAACAAGGATGTAGACTTGATCAATCTGCGCCTGGCTCCGACAGTGTTGCAAAAGGAGATTATTATGAGTGGTGAGCGGCTTTTTCAGAGCACTGGAACGGCTGCCGATGAATTTGAAATGCTGGTGCTCTCGTTCTATCAAAAGCTCAACGAGGAACGTGCGGATATTTTAGCGGAAGGTTTACGCAGCGGAAAATTCTACGATTCATGAACGATATTATTCTCAGTAAGAAAATCAGTATTGAACGTTGCCTCAAGCAAATCGATCAATATTACCGCATGGAAACCGGTTTGCCCTTTGTCAAGGATCAGCTTCGTCTGGATGCGGTGGCGATGAATTTGCAACGTGCCGCCGAATTAACAATCGATATAGCCAATCATCTGGTGAAAATTCGCAAACTCGGCTTGCCACGCGATAGCCGTGAATCCTTTACCCTGCTAGCGCAAGCCGGGATAATCGATGAGGCAATGATGCGTAAACTGCAAGGTATGGTTGGATTCCGAAATATTCTGGTGCATGAATACCAGGATTTAGATATGCATATCTTAATTGATGTGATCGAGCATCGTACCCAGGATCTGCTTGAATTTGCTAACCAGGCGCTGCATTGGGCAGGCTAAGTCTGATTCGCTTCGGATCGGTAGTTTTTATTTTGCCTTAATGTTTCTTATAATAATCAGTTAAATGTCAACGAATCGATTCCTTTGATATTACTTCATAATCAGGAGAAGTTGCGTATGAATCAAGAAATGCCGCCTTTAGATCCCCATCCGTTAAGCGAGTACGTTGCCTGGGCAGGCTCGCGCAACCGCGAACCCATTCTCGGTTTGCTCAAAGAGAAGTTACCCAAAGATCCTGAACGCATCCTGGAGTTAGCTAGTGGCAGTGGCATGCACATCAATTATTTTGCACCCCATTTTGATCATTTGCATTTTCAGCCATCCGATAAGGATACCGAGGTGTTTGACAATATCCAAAAGCTGACCAGTGAACGCGGCAACAACAACATTGCTGATCCTGTTCATCTGGACTTAACCAAGCCGGAGACCTGGTTTAATCCGGGACCGGAAAAATCATTTGCTGCAATTTTCTGTATCAATATTTTTCAGGTGGCACCTGTTTCGATTGCGGATGGCATGATGAAATGTGCGCAACATCTGCTTAAAGACGATGGATTTTTGTTGATTTATGGTCCTTTCCAGGTTCATGGAGAATTTTCTACCGATTCAAACCAAGAATTTGATGCAACACTTCGTTCGGCAGGTGCTGAAGAATGGGGGCTCAAAGATATAGCGGATTTAAAAAAAGTTGCGGCAAAGTATGGGCTGGAGCTTAAAGAGCAGATCGAGATGCCGAGCAATAACTTTTCGCTGATCTTTGGCAGAATAGGATAGTGAGTCAAGTGATTTCAGCCATCGTCGCCGGTGTCGGGCCAGTACGCGGATTAGGTGCAGCGCTTGCCAGTTGCTTTGCTGAAAAAGGTTTGCATGTCTTTATTGCTGGCCGCAGTGGAGATAAGCTCAAAGAAGTGGCGCAGCATATTGAACAAAGAGGAGGGTCAGTTACTCTCGTTGTGGCGGATATCACAGTCGATGAAGATGTGAGGCGATTGTTTGAAATCGTACGATCACGTGGTGATCCTATCGATATTGCCGCTTATAATGTGGATAGCAACATTCCCGCTCCCTTCCTGAAAACGGATACCAAAACATTTGCTGTCTTGTGGCGGCAGAATTGCCTGGGCGCTTTTTTGTTTGCCAAGCAAACAATTGGTATCATGCAAGCACAGCGACATGGTACTTTATTTTTTACCGGTGCAACCGCTTCCTTGAGAGCCAGACCTCCTTTTACGGCATTTGCATCTGCCAAGGCTGCTTTAAGGGCACTGGCACAAGGGTTGGCAAGGGAGTTTTCTTCTCAAGGCATTCATGTCGTTCATACTATTATTGATGGTGTCATCGATGGTGATCGAGCGCGTAGTCAGTTCCCGCAATACGTGGAAGCAAAGGGCGAGGCGGGATTACTGCAGCCCGATGCGATTGCACAAACCTATTGGGCAATTCATCAACAACCACCCAGCGCATGGACGCATGAATTGGATTTGCGGCCTTTTAAAGAACCTTTTTGATATCCCAACCAAGAAAAAATATGAATAAGACAACAAATTGGAGTTTACAGGGGAGTTATTTTGAAACCTGTAATTGTGTCACATCCTGCCCTTGTATCTGGCTGCAACCTCCCTCTGAAGGCAATTGCAAATTACTGGTTGCCTGGCATATCGAATCCGGTCACCTCGAGAATCAATTGCTGGATGGATTAAATGTCGCTTTGGCCTGTTACTCTCCCGGTACTATGATAGAGGGTAACTGGCAGGCTGCCCTCTATGTGGATGAGCGCGCGAATGATGAGCAGTTCAATGCGATTACCCAGATATTCAGTGGCCAACAGGGTGGACATCCCGCGCTTTTAATGAGTTTTGTCGGTGAAGTATTAGGAGCCAAAAAAGTTAAAATCGATTACCAGGAACAAGGTAATAAGCGGCAGCTGAGTATTCCTGGCATTGCTCAGGCAGAAATCGAAGGTATTCAAGGCATCAAAGGGGGCGATGCCACCATTGACAATCCACCGTTATGCGTGGTAACCAGTCACCCAGCTGTAGTCGCACGATCCAGCAATTATCAGTATCAGGATTACGATAAGGTCTGGAAATTTACAGAGCGCAATGGATTTTATTCTCCTTTTGTTTACCAACCTTGAATAGTGGCAAGAATGGCGCAGAATCTAAATGAAGCTGTTATGACATTCTGAACAGTAATTTCTTCATTTTTGCAGTTTGTTTATCGAGAATAATTTTGTTTTCAAATCAAATTGACGCGAAGGCGAGCCGCAGGCAATATCAACCATACGGCAAGGGAAAGCCGACAAAGTCAGGTTTGATTTAGAAATGGACTAAGAACCGTTATGTGCTTATCATGCTTAATACGCCATCCGTGATTTTGCTATGCTTATCAGCTGTCGTGATCGTTGCTTGGGCCCATTTGTTTCATCAGCATTGGCAGATGGCTTCACTACCGATGTCGGACATGTGGATGCTTTCAGCAGACATTTCATCATGGCAGCTTATCGATTTCGGATGGGTTTATTCCATGTGGGCAGTGATGATGGCTGCCATGATGTTGCCCTCAGCTATTCCTATGTTTCTGGTATTTTCCCGGATCTGCAAGCAACGGTATCAAACTTCTTATCATTTAAATCTCCTGTTTATTCTGGCTTACCTGGTAGTATGGTCTGTGTTCAGTATGGTAATGACAGGATTGCAGTGGCAAATGCATGGGCTGCATTTTTTGTCTCCCATGATGGATAACCAGAATGAACGTTTGGCAGCTGCCATTTTTATCGGTGCAGGCATCTATCAATTGACGTCCTGGAAAAGTGGTTTTTTACAATCCTGTCGATCACCGATGGGTTTTTTATTAACCGAATGGCGAGAAGGTGCGCTGGGTGTTTTTTATGTAGGGTTAAAGCACGGCAGTGTTTGCGTGGGATGTTGTTGGGCGCAGATGCTCATCATGTTTGCAGTAGGCGTAATGAATTTGCCAGGTATGGCACTGATCACCTTACTTGTTACGGCAGAAAAAATTGTGCCTGGCAAGAGCCAGCTAATTTGCAGAATAGGCGGAGTTCTGTTGATAGCATGGGGAAGCTGGTTAGTCGGAGCACAGCCTTGATTGAGTGTTATTTTGCTTATAAAAAATAGCCCGACTTGAAAGGGGGTGCGTTATACTTGGCCCCTATTAAAGGTCACGTTATTTCAGGTAGATTAATGAAAGATATCAAAATTTTGCTTGGAGAGAAATTCAAGTGCTTATACTTTATAACGATAGTAACCACCATGCTGCTCATTCAGGCATCGGTGAGCTTTGCTGACAATAAGGAAGTCGATTTCCTCAAGGCAGCCATGACAGGCGATATCGCAACTGTCGAAAAATCATCAAAAGAAGATATTAAGATCGATCTGCAGAACCCTGATGGGTTTACCGCACTGGCGGTGGCTGCGCAGAATGGCCATGCTGCTGTCGTGAACTTACTATTAAAAAATAATGCGGCGGTTGATCTCCAGAATGTTCAAGGAGGAACCGCGTTGCTGCTAGCAGCTAAGAATGGCCATGCGGATATAGTTGATGCCTTGTTGGCTAAAGGCGCCAATCCCGATCTGCAAAACAAAAACGGTTTATCACCTTTGATGATTGCCTCTGCTCTTGGTCATACTGCTATCGTCAACACTTTATTAGCAAAAGGAGCCAATCCGAATTTGCAAGACGAGACTCAAACAACTGCACTGCACTTGGCTGCTCAGAATGGTCATTTGGAAATTGTCAAGGCATTGCTAGCAAAAGGGGGCAAGCCTGATCTGCAAGACACAAATGGTGCTTCTGCGCTGATTTTAGCTGCTTTGTCAGGTCATCAGGCAGTGGTTGAAACACTGCTGGCCAGTGGTGCACAGCCTAATCTAAAGGCGGTCAACGATTTTACCGCACTGATATTGGCTGCCCAGAATGGTCAGACAACTGTGGTTGAAACCTTGCTGGCGAAAGGTGCCAATATAGACCAACAGAATCAGGATGGCGTCACGGCATTGATGTGGGCGGCCCTCCACGAGCATGAGGATGTGGTTAAATTGTTATTAGCAAAAGGTGCGAATCCCGAGCTTAAAAGTGCGAGCGGAAAAACTGCATTGGATATGGCCAAGAATCCAGCGATCATTGAGTTGCTTAAAACTGCCAACAATTAGATAAGCTTTTCTGAATTCAACCATTGCTCAGATTTCGTAAGAAGGCTGTTTCACCAGAAAGTTTGACCATAGACCATAATAGCTTACTTATGATGAGATACTGATCCATATGCTTATTGTTTCTCTGATTCATAAGGGTATGCACGGATAATGGTAAAAATTTGCTTAATAATTTCTTTATAATTTTCATAACCTCAAACTGGGTTTTGTTTCTTTATTTCTAATATTCGCATGGCCGCTGTCAATAAACCAATGGCGAAAAAGGCTAATACTAATCCTTTGCCGCCAAGAATCGCCAAATTGTTCCGAGAAGCAGGCTGTCTGATACTAAGCGGCATTGCCTTGTATCTGATATTGATTTTTATTAGTTTTGATCGTGCTGATCCTGGTTGGTCACATAGCGATCATATCGATCAGATCGGTAATGCCGGGGGAAGAGCCGGTGCATGGCTGGCAGATTTGTTGCTCTACCTGTTTGGTGCTTCAGCGTGGTGGTGGGTGGTTTTTTTCCTTTCGGCAGTCTTCTGGAGCTACCGCCGCATCGATATTGCCAGTATCTTTGATCCACGTGCACTGCTCATTTCACTGACAGGCTTTATGATTCTGCTGACAGCCAGTAGCGGTTTCGAGTCACTTCGTTTGAATACGATTAACCTATCACTTCCCTTGGTACCGGGAGGAATACTGGGCGAAACCCTGAGTAAAAGTCTTTCCCTGATACTCGGTTTTACTGGTACCTCGCTCATTCTGGTCATTTTGATGGCGATAGGATTCAGTCTGTTTTCCGGGTTATCCTGGGTACGCATCACTGAAATGATAGGCGAAGCTATTGAAGAATCTTGCCTATCTCTATGGAACCGCTTATTGGCTCTGCGAGATCGTCGCCATGAAGTAATTTCCTTCTTGATGCGCTTTAAGAAAAATAAACAAGACAATGAGTCGATCAGAGAGGCTCCCATGCGTTTTAAGGAAGATAAAGAAGACAATGAGCCGATCAGGGAGGTGCCGAGAAAGCCTGTCAGAGAGAATCAAAAAAAGCCTCCTGCCGAGCCTTCTTCCCCACCGTTTCGGATAGAGCTGCCTGAAACCGCTATTCAGAAACCGGCTCGCCCTGTTAAAGAAAAAATAACCTCTTCTTTTACCGATTCATCTGATCCGCTGTTGCCACCGCTTCATTTGCTGGATGAGCCGCAAAAAGATGTTGAGCTGTTATCTAATGACACGCTGGAATTTACTTCCCGTCTGATTGAACGCAGGTTGCAGGAGTTTGGGGTTGAAGTCAAAGTAGTGTCTGCCCATCCTGGGCCGGTCATTACGCGTTATGAAATTGAACCTGCTGTCGGTGTTAAAGGCAATCAAATCATTAATCTCGTCAAGGATCTGGCGCGCGCGCTTTCCGTTGCCAGCATTCGTGTGGTCGAAACCATTCCTGGCAAAACTACGATGGGTCTGGAGATTCCTAATCCCAAGCGGCAAATGGTTCGGCTGTATGAGATCCTCAGTTCTCAGCCGTATGCGGATATGGCATCACCTTTGACCATTGCACTCGGCAAGGATATCAGCGGTCGCCCGATTGTATCTGATCTCGCGAAAATGCCGCATGCACTGGTGGCAGGTACGACCGGCTCGGGTAAATCAGTGGCGATCAATGCAGTCATTCTGAGTCTGCTTTACAAAGCCACACCTGAGCAAGTCCGGCTCATTCTGATTGACCCGAAAATGCTGGAGCTGTCCGTTTATGAAGGAATTCCTCATTTGCTGACTTCGGTGGTGACGGATATGCGTGATGCAGCCAATGCGCTCAACTGGTGCGTGGCTGAAATGGAACGGCGTTATAAGCTGATGTCCTCGCTCGGAGTGCGTAACCTTGCTGGCTATAACCAGAAAGTCCGTGATGCCAAAAATAATGAGGAAATCCTGACTAATCCTCTGAGTATAGCGCCGGATGGACCGGCGCAACTGGAAGAAATGCCACTGATTGTGGTGGTGATCGATGAGCTGGCTGATCTGATGATGATCATGGGGAAAAAGGTCGAGAAACTGATCGCGCGGCTTGCACAGAAAGCTCGTGCGGCGGGCATCCATCTGCTACTGGCAACACAACGGCCTTCGGTCGATGTTATCACAGGTCTGATCAAAGCCAATATTCCTACTCGAGTCGCTTTCCAGGTTTCCAGTAAAATTGATTCGCGTACCATTCTTGATCAAATGGGTGCAGAAGCCTTGCTTGGTCAGGGTGACATGCTCTACCTGCCACCAGGCAGCGGTTATCCGCAGCGGGTCCATGGCGCATTCGTGGCTGACCATGAAGTGCATCAAGTGGTGGAATATCTCAAGGAACACGGCGAACCGTGCTATGTTGAGGAAGTGCTCAAAGCAAGCGATGAAGACAGTGAATTGAGCGGTGAGAATGGTGAAACGGGCAGGCAGGCAGGAGGGGAATCGGATCCACTGTATGATGAAGCAGTAGCCATTGTGCTCAAATCACGCCGCGCTTCGATCTCACTGGTGCAGAGACAATTGCGTATCGGTTACAATCGCGCAGCGCGCCTGATCGAAGAAATGGAACGCGCTGGTCTTGTTTCTGCCATGCAAAGTAATGGTAACCGGGAAGTTTTAGCCCCTAACCGAGATGACTAAGGAAGCAGTGATTAATTGCCTGTGCAAGTGAATGGCCGTGTTGAGGTGGTACTCAGAAACTCGCAAACTCGCAAACTCGCAAACTCGCTTTGCTCGTTTTGTCGTTTCTCACGCTCTGTCCACCTTGCACTTGATCTTAGCTCGACTAATTAATCAAAGTGTTCGTGCGTGAATAATGATCAAATTGAATAGGATAATAAAAACATGCCTAACCATACCCGCTCCATTCGAATATTATTTTTAAGGAGCAGCATGATTCGATTTAGCTTATATTGGTTACTTTGCTTACTTCCTGTTTTTGCTCAAGCCTCTGCTATCGATAGCCTGAGAACATTCGTGCAGAAAGCACAAACTTTCAAAGCGGTATTTTCACAAACTTTGCTTAATAAAAATATTCAGGTAATGCAGGAAGCTACTGGCGTGATGATGTTTGAACGACCGGGCAAGTTTCGCTGGACGTATGAGAAACCCTACCAGCAATTGATCGTCGGTGACGGCAGCAGGGTATGGTTCTATGATCAGGATCTCAATCAAGTGACAGTACGCCGGCTGGATGTGGCGATCGGCAGTAGTCCGGCTGCTTTATTAGCGGGCAGCAGCACGATCGAACGAAATTTTGATCTTGCAGAAATCGAGGTGAATGATGAGATGGAATGGCTGGAAGCTATCCCCAAAACTAAGGAAAGCACCTTTGAATTGATCCGCATGGGATTTTCTCAAAAAGGAGAATTGCGTGAAATGGTTTTACGCGATAATTTCGGTCAATTTACCTTATTGGTATTTACTGATCTCGAAACCAATCCCGTTCTTTCCCCCGATTTATTTCAGTTTACTCCACCCAAAGGCGCCGATGTGATCAGTGACTGATCTATTTACCCAGCAAAAACCCATTGCACCACTAGCTGAGCGCTTACGTCCCCAATCCTTGAATGAGGTCATTGGTCAAACGCACCTGTTAGGTGCGGGCAAGCCCCTCCGTCTTGCTTTTGAATCGGGCAAACCGCACTCCATGATTTTATGGGGGCCACCGGGCAGTGGCAAAACGACTCTGGCACGTCTCATGGCGCACGTGTTTGATGCTGAATTTATTGCGCTGTCGGCAGTACTGTCCGGGGTAAAAGATATCCGTGAAGCAGTCGAACGGGCGCAGCAGATATTGCAGCAATCAGGTCGCCGCACTCTATTGTTCGTGGATGAAGTCCATCGCTTTAATAAGGCGCAACAAGATGCTTTCCTGCCCTATGTCGAGCAGGGATTGATTACCTTTATCGGTGCTACTACCGAAAACCCCTCCTTTGAAGTCAATCGCGCACTGCTCTCGCGCGCGCAAGTGTATATGCTGAGCCCTTTATCCGAAGAGGAGCTTAAGCAATTGCTTGAGCGCGCCTGCCAGTTAGCGCTGCAGAAAATACATTTCTCAGAGGAAGCAAAACATCTCCTGATCACTTTTGCCGATGGCGATGCGCGGCGTCTGCTCAACTTGCTCGAGCAGACGGATATTGCTGCCGAGACTGAAGAAATAAGTGAGACCAATGCAGATTTTGTGCGCAATGTACTATCGCGCAGTATGCGTCTTTTTGATAAAGGTGGTGACGAATTTTATGATCAGATTTCAGCCTTGCACAAATCGATCCGTGGTTCTTCCCCGGACGCCGCTCTTTACTGGATGTGCCGCATGCTCGATAGTGGTGCCGATCCGCTCTATATCGGCCGACGCCTCATTCGTACGGCCACCGAGGATATCGGCCTTGCTGATCCGCGTGCACTGACCATTACGCTCGATGCCTGTAACGCTTATGAACGCCTCGGCAGCCCGGAAGGTGAATTGGCGCTGGTGCAGGCAACGCTCTACCTGGCCTGTGCCCCAAAAAGCAATGCAGCCTACCTTGCTTACAAAAAAGCCCGCTCATATGTCGAGCACGATCAATCGCGCCGTGTGCCGCTACGATTACGCAACGCACCTACCAAGCTTATGAAAGACATGGGTTTCGGGCAACACTATCGTTACGCGCATGATGAGCCGGAAGCTTATGCCGCGGGGGAAAGTTATCTCCCAGATGACATGCCGCCAGTGGATTTCTATCACCCTACCTCTTACGGGCTGGAGGCGAAAATTGCTGAAAAATTGCAGTATCTAAAGAAGCTGGATGAACAGGCAAAAAAGCGTCATACAAAACCTTGAGTGATGAATAAAAACATCATACAGGACGAATATGCTTGCATCATTCTGCTAGTATTCTAGTAAATAACTTTTAATGTCTGGTCTGATGTGAGTTCGATTCTGCAATTGAGTTTGTTGCTGTGTTCATCCAAGGTGCCCTGCAGCCAATGTGCATCTTCTGCTGAAGCGCGGTTCAACCGGAAATGCTTGATTTGCAGCGGCACCATTTCCAAGCTAACCAATTTACCCGTAGCAGGTGCAATGCTGACAAAATACATCAGGGATAAGTCGCCACGATAATGCTCGTGACCACCTATGCCTTCATAATCATTCAGGAAATCACCGCATCCATACAAAATAAGTTTTTCTTTGTACACTTCCAGTCCGATAGGGTGATGGGAAGAATGTCCATGCAGCAAGTCTATCTCGGCAGAATCAATCAGCATGTGAGCAAAATCAATGTGTTCCTCGGGAATACGGTAACCCCAATTTCCGCCCCAGTGGATGGAAACAATGACAATATCGCCCGGGTGCTTGTATTGACGCACGAGCGTTGCAATTTGATCAACCGTTTTGCGGGATAAATCGGTTAAAAAGTAAACACCTGCTTTCCTGGCCGAAGCTGCCCATTCATACGCAATGCCGCTGGATTCCGTGCCACAGGAAATGATAATGATTCTTCCTTTTAAGGGAATATCTAGAATAGCCGGCGATTGTGCTGCCTGCAAGTTTGCACCGGCACCGGCAGTTTTGATATGAGCATTTGCCAGGATGCGTAAGGTTTCGGTCAAACCGGCATATCCCCAGTCCAGTACATGATTATTTGCCAGTACACAGCAATCAATCTTTGCAACGGTGAGAGAGGGCATATTTTGAGGATGCATGCGGTAGTGGATGCCTTTATTCACCCAAAACTCATCGCTGGTAGTAATGCTCGTTTCCAGATTAATTATGCGTGCATCGGGTGCTATTTTTTCCAGTTCAACCAGTGCATCGCCCCAAATATAATCGAAGCTTACCGGTCTGGGAATTTTGCCATTGATTGCTTCGGCCAGTTCGACATACTCTTGCGCATTTTGTACATAGGGTTCATATAATTGCGGTTTGCTGGGGTAGGGCAATATTTGATCGATTCCTCTACCCGTCATCACATCACCGCATAAAAATAGTGTAATGGGCGTTTTTTGTGTGGATGCTTCAGAGTCGGTTATTGCCATTGCTTTCTCGATATCGGTAGTCAATGTCAGGAGCGCTGCGGATGATTGGATTAGAAAATCGCGTCGTTTCATTTGAACTCATCAGTCATTGCTGAATTATCTCAATTTCAAGAACGGATAGCAGTTGCGTTGTTCACGGGTCCATAACGAGAAGCCTGCCTGCTGTGCGACGATTTCAACATCCAGAATGACGTCAGGATCATCAAATGTTACTTTGCCCTCAGCTCCTTGTGATCGTAATTGCTCATTCAGATAGTCGCCAAGTAACCCTGCTTCATCCTGGCTTTTTATCGTGCCATAGAAGCCACGCCGATGCATACGTACATGAAAACTGCGATGGGCCAATTGGGGCAGAAATGACTGAATGCACTGTTTGGCCTTTTCCTCGAATGCTGAGAGTGTCTGAAAAAAGAAGCAGTGAGTACAAGGAATGACTCGACAGAATACGCGCCTATAAGCTGGGTCTTTTTGCATGCCCTGAAGAAAAGATTTGAGAAAGGTTTCGGTATTCTCAACCTTGAGGGTCAGCACGTTGCGAAAAGGTGTCTTTGCCACATGATCATAATGCGATAGTAAAGAGAAAGCTTGCTTGAAGCCATTTTCTGCGATAGTGACCACAACGTTCCAATCTTTCATTATGGTTTACCTTCGAATGATAAGGAGATGAGGGTATGCATGGTTAGGCTTTAGAGAAATATGCCAAGCCTCAATAATTAGTCCATTTCTAAATTAAAGCTAACTTTGTTGGCTTTGCCTTGCCATATTATTTATACTGTGTGCAGTCTGCCTTCATCTCATGTTTGATTTAGAAATAAAATCAATCATTGGAATAGGCGTGCATGATGATGGTTCCTGAGTTTGTTGGGTTTGTGAGAACGAAATTTGATGATATCAATCAAATAAAAATAGCAGGCGCCTAACCTTCAAATAGTATTATTACTGTGTCCAGCCACATCATTCTTTATCAAAAATCAGCAGAATCGGTGTAAGCTAATCATTCCTATAAAGTTTTGATGATTACGAAGATAGAGGAAACAGTATTTATCTCATTATCTAAATTATTCGTGTGATTCTGATTTCCTATCAAGAACAGTCTTTTTATAGAGGAGTGTGAGTGATGAAAACAATCAGATTGATAAGTGTATTTTTTTCTTTGAGTATTACGCTATTGGTGTTCGGTCATGCCAATGCAGTCGATTTGGGGCAACTCCCAAGTGCTAGTGAAGCTTTAGAGCAGGGTAGACAAGTTTTACCAGGTAGTGAGGCTGCAAAAACGGTTGTGCCAGCCGAAATTCCTGCGACTGGACTGACCAAGGAATTAATGCAGCAATTTGGCGTCAATCAGCGGCAAGCTGAAGCGGGGGCAGGTTCTCTGTTCCAGTTAGCCAAAACCAAAATGTCAGCAGAGGATTTTACCGCGCTGACTGATGCAGTTCCTGAAGTCCCCCATTTAATGACGGTTGCACCACCGCCAAGTCCACTTGGAGGAGCTGGTATGACAGCTACTTTCTTGGAAATTGGCATGAAGCCTGAAATGGTCAAAAATTTTATACCTACCATAGTGCAATATGTTGAAAGTAGTGGCGGCAGTGCCGTTGCGGCCGCACTTAAATCCGCATTGATGAGTGGCATGTAGCCTTTTCAATGAAAGAAGGTCTGCCCGGCTGACGCTATTTACTGCAGTAAGCGGGCAGATTACTGATCTTGTTCATAGCAAACTGGGATAATGCTGTTCTTGCGTTATTTCATTTCTAAAGCAAGCCTGATTTTGTCAGCTTTGCCTTGCCATATGAGTTATATGATCTGTGACTCGACTTTGCATCATGTTTGGTTTGGAAATGGAATGAGCTAATTAAAAAAAGAAACGAAAAGAATGAGTCTCTTTTTTGCTTCACTTTCTTATTTATTATAATTCAATAAAATAATTGTCCAGGAAATGAACGCTATGTTGATGAATCGACGGCAATCCCTTGGTTTGAGTGGCCCTACTGCCCTGATGGCTACTTGCTACCCCAATATAACGCCGGGTCACGCTCTTCTGTCTCATCCGCAACAACCTTCTGCTGAACTGCTAAAAAGTATGAAAGAGCTGCCAAAGCAAAAAAATATGCTTCTGGGGTATCCACTCAATATGGCTACGCCGCCGGAGGAGTTTTTCGTCTGGCGCAAAGAGTTATTTTCAGCTGGTCTTAATCAGTTTGGTTTTAACAACGTCGGCAATCCCTACGCTCATAGCCACATCCCTTTTAATAGTCATCTGTTTGAAAGAGAGCTTATAAACCGGTTCGGAACAGTATATGGTTTTTCACAAGACAATATCTGGGGTTTTCTCAGCAATAGTGGTACTGACAGCAATATGCACGGACTGTACATGGGCCGTACGCTGCTAAGAAGCCAGACAGGGGTGATGCCTAAAATATATTTCACGAGAGAAGCGCATTACTCCATCCAAATTCTCACAGATTTATTGAATCTGGAATGGGTAGTAGTCGGTACCGATCGCGATGGCAGCATGGATATAGATGATCTGGAAAGGCAATTAAAAGCAAATGACAATTATCCTGCTTTGGTAGTGGCAACGATTGGCACAACTTTCAAAGGTGCGGTCGATTCCATAGACGGTATCCAGGCAAAGCTTAAAGGCCGCACAGCTTATCTTCATCTGGATGCAGCGTTGTTTGGGGGTTATCTACCGCATACCCAGTTTGCGGCTGAGCTATTGCATGAGATCCCAGATGAGGGAACAGGGAGAAAAGTAAAACGTTATGATTCTATTGCCGTCTCATGTCATAAATTCTTCGGATTCCCTGCACCAGCAGGCTTATTCATCACGACCAGAGCAAACTTTGAGATGTTCCTTACTCAGTTTGGTCAGATTCATGACCCTGAATATATTCTGCAGATTCCTGGAACGGTTACTTGTTCGCGCGATGCGACGAAAGCTGCCGAGTTTTATTTTTTCAGCTCGGAAGCGGCTTTTAGCAAGCAAGCTGCTGATGCCAAAAGCATGCTGGATAATACGAGCTATTTATTAAAGGAAATGATGGCGCACTACGATTATTTACAGCCTGTGAGAGCCAATCCGCAATCCAATACGATTTATTTCAGAAAACCAAGTGATACCGTGGTCAATCGCTATAGTTTGGCGGCCATGGGAGTGGAGATCGATAAGGAACGTGTTCCTCATGTGCATGTGGTCGTGATGCCGCATGCCAGCAAGGAAATTCTGGATCGATTTCTAACTGATCTGGGTAAAAAGAGGGAGTAAGATTACTGCTTCTTGTTAATGAATTTCTTGTTAATGAATTAATGTGAAACCGTTTTGGAAAAGACATTAATGATCAGGACACCTGCAACGATCAGCAATAGGCCAATAATGGCTGGTATATCGAGGGATTGTTCTAAAAATAGCCACCCGATAATCGCAATGAGTACCACTCCTGCCCCTGACCAGATAGCGTAGGCGATACCTACCGGGATTATTTTGAGTGTGAGGGATAAAAGATAAAAAGCCAGCAAGTATCCGACCACAACGACCAATGATGGCCAAAAGCGAGTAAATCCTTCTGTTGCTTTGAGAAATGAGGTGGCAATTACTTCGCTTAGGATAGCGAGTGAAAGAAGAATCCATTGTTGCATTGATATGATTCCATGAAGATAAGGATTAAAGAATTGATTAGTTGATGTGCTTGAGTACAGTGAGGACTGAGCGAAGCCCTCCTTCAATGAATCCCTGGAAATCAGAATAAGCTTCGCCGCAAATATGTATATTCCTCTGGGAAATAGAATCAGCTACACCAAAACTTGCAAGCGCAGCGATTGACTGATCAACGAGTATCCCTGGCTTCCAGATATGGCAACCCGCTTCGAAGGGCTCTTTGCCCCAGTCACGGATGCCGAAACAGGTAATAGCCTGTGCCTGTTCTTTCTGTTCTTTTGGGCTGAGGCTTGCAGGGTGCGGTGTTAAATATTGCAGATATTGTTCGATAAGTCGCTCGTCGTGATTGATTTCTGCTCTTTCATGAGGTTCATTTTTAACAAAAAGCTTCCAATAATTCATGGAAGGGGCATCGCCATAAACCATCACCATGCCCCGTTTTTGATCGCCTTCTTCACGGTAATAATAATGGAGCTCTCGGGTTGGAATGGACGAGGCACGAGTTTTTGGTTTGGTTTTGGCGTGCCACCAAGGTGTTTTTGTGACAAAAAAACATTTTAATAATGGAATAGGGTCTGTTGACGTTTTAAGATAAGTATTTCATAGGTAGAAACAAACTCGTAATATTGGGGTTCCCATACCACCAACAAAACGAGTTTGCGATGCCCCGAATAATGCTCAATGATGAGTACTGGTCGAAGCTGGAGAAGATTCTGCTTCAAGAATCGATTTATAACAAGC
>NZ_FORD01000119.1 GCF_900113925.1 Nitrosomonas sp. Nm34 | reverse complement strand
GCGGCGCTGCCTATCCTGAACAGAAAATAAGCTTATGGCTGAGAACATTCAAAAAGTCATTCTGTCTGCTGATGATCAAACGCGTGCTGCGTTTGAGTCGTTTCAGCGCAATCTCAGAAGCGCTAAAGATCAAGCAGATGAGATGAATAAATCCGCCTCCAGTCTTGCGCGTGGGCTTGATTTGATAAAAACAGGCGTCGTTGGTCTGGTTGCTGGACTTGGCACTATTAATCTAATCAGCCTTTCGAGTGAGGCGGCAACCCTGTCACAGCGTTACGATGAGCTAGGCATTGTAATGCGTACTGTTGGCAATAATGCCGGGTTGTCAGCTCAGGAAATTGAAGAAACGGCCCGGGCAGTGCAAAAAGCCGGAATTTCAATGGTTGAGTCGAGATCGGTTGTCTCTCAGTTAATTACGTCCAATATCGATCTTGCAAAAGCTACGCAGCTAGCAAGGGCGGCGCAGGATGCCGCGGTAATTGGTCAAATCAATTCGTCTGAAGCTCTAGAGAGATTAATTCATGGCATCACCTCAGCCCAGATTGAGGTTTTGCGCGGCATCGGGATTAATGTCAACTTTGAGAACAGCTACAAAGAGCTTGCGGATCAGCTTGGCGTAACCACTGCTGAGCTATCCGAGCAGCAAAAAATGCAGGCTCGCGTCAATATTGTTCTGGAAGAAGCGGTCAAAAATACCGGCGTGTATGAGGCGTCATTAGGTAATGCCGGAAAAATGATGCGATCAACACAGCGCTTATCTGACGATCTTAAAACCAAGATCGGCGGACTGTTTGATCAGGTTTCGCTTTATGCGGTAACGCAATACAGCAATACGCTTAAATCGCTGAATAAGACCATTGATGAGCTCGCTGCATCAGGCGATATCGAGCGGTGGGGAGACAATATTGCGCGTGTGTTTGCGTTCATTATGGACTCAGGCAACGCAGTCATCTCTACTTTCAAGCTGATTGGCTACGGCATCTCCACCACGATTGAGCAGACTGCCGCATTGCTCAAGGGCGATTTTGGCAAAATCGGAGAGCTGGACAAATCCTATAGCCGGATGTTCTCTGATGAGATCAGCGGGCTCACCAGAAACCGCGATGAGCTGGAAAAAAATATTCAAGCAAGGAAACTCTTAAACAAGTTCCTTGATGACGAACAGGACAAGGAAGCCAAAGTAACAAACGGCAGAAATCAGCTTGCATCTGCTACCAATAACCTGACGGCATCAACCAAAAAAACGGTTGACGAAGGGCAGCGATATCTTCAGCAATTACGCGATCAGTTGGATGTAATCGGCAAGAGTGAAAGCGAAGTACTAAGCCTTCGTGCGGCTAAACTTGGTGTGGCCGATGCGGCAAAACCGCTAATTGACGCAATCGACAAGGAAAACAGGGCGCTTAAAGCTCAGCAAATTCAGATCGATTCGATCACCAAGAACCTGCAACGCTATCAGCAAATCACCGAAAGCGTTCTAACGGATCAGGAAAAATACAACAGACAGGTTCAAATCCTCAATGAGGCACGCAATGCTACCGATGGAACCGCGATCAGTCAGGAAACCTACAATCGAGCGTTAAAACAGGCTGAGGAGCAATTTCTTAAGACGGGCAAGGCCGGCCGGGACGCATTGGATGAAATATCCCAATTCTCTATCCAGGCGCAACGTAATCTGCAGAACGCGCTAGGGGATGCGCTATTTGATGGTATCAATGGACGCTTCGGTGACATGGTCGATGGTTTTGCGCGCGCGATTCAGCAAATGTTGGCTCAGGCATTAGCTGCGGATATCTGGGGGGCGCTGTTTAATAAGCCGACCGGCAACCTTGCGGCATTGAGTAATGTGTTTGGGTTTTCAGGCAATGCTTCAGCTGGATCGAGTAGCTCGGGAATACTTGATATCGCCAGCATGGGATCGAATGCCGCGAGTTTTATTAGAACAGGGTTCGGATTCACCAAGCTTGTAGGTAACGGCCTGTCAGCTATAGGTGGCAGCAGTTCGCTTGGTTCGTTTGGCGCAGGCATGGCAGGAGGATCAGAAGGCGCAGCCTTTATCGCAGCTGAAAGCGCGGCTTCTGGCGCTGGTTCTGCTGCTGGAATGGGGTCAACCTTTGCATCCTATGCGGGACCACTGGCAGCAGCTGGAGCCGGCATCTTTGGCGGATCCTTAATTGCAGGCAACAAAAAGGTTGGCCCTATGACCGGGACTATGTCATCAGCAAGTGGCGCAGCATTGGGCGCGGCTATTGGCTCAGTCGTTCCAGGAATCGGCACAGCGATCGGGGCTTTTGTCGGCGGCATACTTGGCGGGGCTGTGAATGCGCTATTCGGTAGGGGGCCATTGAAGCAGAAGGAAACCATTCTGGATGCCACCGTAGACACAGATGGAATCGAGAGCGGCGCATTGCGTACCAACTTCAAAGCGAAGGGCGGGGTATTCCGTAGTGACAAGCATGATTTCATAAGTAGCGATTTAATCACTAGTGAATTCAGTACGGATAATAAAAAGCTTAGCGACTACGAGGAAAGCCTGTCTCAGGTTTCCAAGGCGATTGTCAAACAGATCAATGAGACTGTGAGCGGCGTTTCCAAGTCAGTCTACAGCATGGCTGATAGCTTGGAGCTGAGCAAGCAACCTCTTGATGATTTCAGCACACAGATCCAGATCGCATCCAAAAGCGGCGAGGCCTTGACTGAGGAACAGATAGGCCAGGAACTAAACCGCATTACAGATGAGATGGTAACGGCACTGGTTCCAGGCATAGCAGAGCTGGGGCGCACGGGTGAAACGACATTGCAGACATTAACCAGACTGGGAGCAGAATTTGAAAGCCTGGAGAATGCAGCTGCTGTACTGACAGGATCAGCCAGGGAAGCAAATGAGGCGGTGAAAGAGCTGACGTTCGAGCAGAGAACCGACCTGGTTAATCGAGCTGGTGGCACTGATGTATTGAACGGTCAGATTGGTTTCTTTGCATCTAATTTCCTGGCTCCTGATGAGCAATATAAAGTCAGCTTCGATTTCCTGAATGATGAGCT
>NZ_FORD01000024.1 GCF_900113925.1 Nitrosomonas sp. Nm34 | reverse complement strand
CAGGCTAGTCACCTTCATCGTTTTAGTCAAGTAGTTTTTCCATATTTATAGCAGGGTATTTCAGAAAAAATTAATTTTTATTACTACTTCAATAGCTTCAGTGAATTAAAAATGAATCTAAGAATTACATTCTCGCACTGGGTTTTAATACTTAGTATCAACCCAGATTTTCTATTAGAACTTCAAATAGGGAGAAAATCAATACCTCGTTTTAATAGCTCTTTATAATAATAATATTAAGAATCAGATAATTAGAATCCTAATGGAAAACTTGGGATCAATTAAACATGTCCAAGTCTTAATAAACAATAAACTCAAATTTTCCAATAGTAAGATTTTCTAACGGATGGCATTAGAATAAGATATCGGATTCAAGCTTGAAGTGCAGCTTTATAAGGTTAAAAGCAGTAAGCTGCGATAGCATCCGAGCTTATTGAACGACGACCAAATAAAGAAGCATAGATGAAGGATTGTCAGCAATTCACCCGAGAGCAACGCTATCAGTTTTACGGGTTACGAAAAGCAGGCTTTAAGCAAAGAAAGATAGCGAATGAAGTTGGCAGGAGTAAGTCTGCGATCTCACGCAAACTCAGGCTTAATGGATGGCAATGCGGCTGGCATCCGAAGCAGGTGCAGGAATTACGATATAAACGAGTGAGGCAGAAAGCCAAAGCGGAAGCGATTTGGCCGAGAAGATCGGAATAATTCTATTTCTAAATCAAAACTTACTTTGTCGGCTTCTTTTGCCGTATTATTTATACTATCTGCGATTCGCCTTCGCGTCATGTTTGATTTGGAAATGGAATAAAGTAGACAGAATGATTCGGCAGGATATGCGACCTGAACAGGCACCAGCCCGACTATCAGCCGAACATGCCGAAGAAGCAACAGAAAGGATCAACCATCTACTGCTTCCCCAGCAGCACAAAGAGCACACCATAATAATATTTGGTAGTGACAAGAAATCTGCATAATTTGAAACAATCACCCCAGAACTGGAAGCAGCCATTTACCTTGCACTTCTTACCCTTCATGGAAGCGAGAATTGAATGGAAACAGCAATGGTTTACTACGACAATATTTTCCCCAGAATAAGAAAGGCTTTCTTACATACCAATCTCATATACTGCATCAGCCTTTTTGTTCTCACCTCGTATTTTTAAAAACTCTGAATTTTCAGAAATACCTAAGAGTTCTGAAGTAAGCAATGACTGAAATGTAATAACCCACATATCATCCCATCTGCTAATAAAGTTAGAGTTGCTCATCTCGTTCTCAGCTCAGGTAAGAAAAGCTTAGCTTTAGGAAATTTAAATTGCTGTCTTAAAATTGATTTTACAGTGGCACGGCTAATTACTATTGAATATCTATTGAAATAGCAATCAAATTTACAACGAATAAATAGAAACATGGAAGGAATATGAGTCACTTCTTCAATAAGAAAGATTCATACCCTTCCATTTGAGATAAGCCTTAGCGATTCAATTAAAAAGAATAGCTTATAATCTTTTCTCTATAACATCCTTCAGTATAGCGTAACTACAGTCTTTACTGCTCGCCATAAAACAGAAACAGCCATACAAATGACATTTACAGCAGAAATCTATTAATTACACTTAGATGTATTTAATTAGTAGCGCACTGCCTATTTAGCTAACTTAGCATTAGCATTTACCGCACTTTCAGTTTTTTTCGTTACCTCACCGCATGAAACTTTCGTTCCATCTATACGGTCTTTAATTTGGTCTTCTGCTTTTTTATCTTTGCAAGACATGATGTTCAATAGATCCTGCGCTCTAATAGGCGTTAATGCAGATTCCACATTTCCACTAGCAAAGACAGAGGTAGAACCCAATATCAATGCAGAAATGAAAGCAGAAATAATAAATTTATTCATTTTTGACTCCTTCCTTTTACCTTTTATTGAATTTAATGAAGCAAATCGCTTCTCCTAGAAACTAACAGTAACAATGAATTTATTATACTCTCGGAAACGATATTGTTATTTCCAACATAAACGAGCGCTTCATACCATTCCAGTATATAACAGCGCTTTACGTAGGCGTGAGCGATAGATTTCTTAGTGATTTATTGGTGCATGGCTGTGATGTTTTCCATAATAATTTTTCCAATAAAATCATTTTTCTTTTGGGGGTGCGTAACCCCGGTGTAGCCGCAAAAACAAAAGGGTTTAACATTTCTGCTAAACCCTTAATTTTATTGGTGCCGACACCAAGAATCGAACTCGGGACCTTCTGATTACAAATCAGCTGCTCTACCATCTGAGCTATGCCGGCACGAAAATAGATAATTAGTAATAAAAAATTTTAAATTATAAACTTTAAGTTTTAGCAAGTTAACCTATTTTTTACCTAACAATCTTTAAGTGAGCTCGTTCACGTTCATTGTGAGGAGCCGGATAATTATCCGGCAAAGATTCCAATTGTTTTGTATCTTCCTTCTCACAAGTATGAAGCATTTTTTGTTCAGTATCAGGCGTAAAGAATAAGCCACGATTAATTTCTTTCGCAAATATCGCTTTTACTGCACTAGTTGGGATAAATATCTTCCTTGATACACCACTAAAACGTGCAGTAAACTGAACAGAATCATTGTCAATTAATAAGTCACGTGCAGCTATAGGGTCAATATTCAGAGTAATTTCACCATCTTTTACATATGCCTCAGGGACAGATGTGTTTTGATCAATTTCAACAGAAATATAAGCGGTCAAGTTATTATCGACACACCACTCATAAATAGCCCGTATTAAATATGGCTTGGTCGTAGGATATTTCATTTACGCATTAATTTCTCTGAAGGAGTCAAAGCATCAATAAATAATGGTCTACTAAATAATCGCTCAGAATATTTTAATAATGGCGTAGCCTGTTTTGGCAGACTGATTCCATAATAGTCCAATCTCCATAGTAAGGGCGCTATAGCGACATCTAGCATAGAATATTCATCACCCAACATATATTTTTGCTTATCAAAGATTGGTGCAATCATTGTCAGACTCTCAGCAATGGCTACTCGCATTTTGTCAGCTATCTTTTGATCATTTTGCTCGACAGCTTCAATATGACAGAATAATTCTTGTTCAAATCGATGTAATAACAATCTTGCCCGAGCACGCATTACTGGTTCTGCTGGCATTAATTGTGGATGAGGAAACCGATCATCAACATATTCATTGATAATATTAGATTCATAGAGCACAAGATCACGTTCAATCAGGATTGGAACGCGACCATATGGACTTATCACAGCCAGATCTTCTGGTTTATTGTGAGGGTCAACATCAATGATCTGAAAATCCATGTCCTTTTCATGCAACACAATGCGACATCGGTGGCTAAAAGGACATGTTGCAGTAGAATACAACGTCATCATAATGACTTATACATCTTCGTTATATTTTTATTCAATAATTTATTAATGCACGTCTCTCCAATATTCACGTTTTAGTAAATAAGTCAATCCAAGCATACCTAATAAAAAGATAAGGACGAAAGCTCCCAGTTTCTTACGATAATTCGCATGAGGCTCACCCAAATAGACTATGTAGTTTACCAGATCTGCGGCAAAGTTATCATATTCCTCTTTGGAAAGTAATCCAGGCACACTCAGATTCAACTCTTTAACTTCTGAGCCATCTTGTGATTTGACATTAAGTGTCTGTAGACCCTGCAATTGGTAGAGAACATGCGGCATTGCAACTTTATCAAAAATTAAATTATTCCAGCCGCTAGAAGATGATTCATCTCTATAAAAAGATCTAAGATAAGTATATAGCCAATCCGCGCCACGAGAGCGCGCAATTACAGATAGATCGGGCGGAGCGACCCCAAACCATTCTTCAGCTTCACTCTTCTTCATTGAAGTAAACATTACATCACCAACTTTTTGCCCTGTAAGAATAAGACGCTCGCTAATTTCCTGGTTACTTAGTCCGATATCTTGATGTCGATTATAACGCATATAGCTTGCCCCATGGCATGTCAAGCAATAATTGACAAAGCTTTGCGCCCCACGCTGTAATGAAGCGTCGTCAGAAGTATCAATCGGGGCCTTATCAAGTGTTATGTCTGTGGATGCGAAAACAAAAGTCGGAGCCAAACTGATAAAAAAAAGCAGGAATTTAATTAATCTCATTTTGTCACTCTTTTGGGTTCTGGTTTTGTTTTATCTATCTTGCTATATAGTGGCATCAGAATAAAAAATGCAAAATAAATAACCGTAAAAATTTGTGCTAATAACGTGTATAAAGGTGTTGGTGCTTTTGTGCCAAGCCAACCTAATACAAGAAAGCTTATTACAAAAAGTGCCAGCGCGAACTTAAAGATTGGCCCTTTATAACGTATTGATTTTACCGGACTACGATCCAGCCAAGGTAAGAAACAAAAAATAATTACCGAACCCGCCATTAAGATAACCCCCCACAGTTTCGCATCTACTCCGAGAAAATTAACTGTGACTGCCCTAAGCATTGAATAATAAGGGGTGAAATACCACACAGGAGCAATATGATCGGGTGTTTGTAGCGTATTTGCAGGGATAAAATTATTATGCTCAAGAAAATACCCACCCATCTCAGGAACAAAAAATATAATGCCAGTAAACACAATTAAAAATGCAACAATTCCGACTATATCCTTGACAGAGTAGTAAGGATGAAATGGTATCCCATCTACCGGAATTCCTGTTTTTGGATCTTTGTTAGCTTTAATTTCAATCCCATCTGGATTATTCGATCCGACTTCATGTAATGCGATGATATGAACAAATACCAGCACAATTATCAATAATGGCAAAGTCACCACATGATATGCAAAGAAACGATTAAGCGCTGCATCCGAGAGCATGAAGTCACCCAGAATCCAGTTTGATAACGTGTCACCAATATATGGAATTGCCCCAAACATACTTACAATTACCTGAGCACCCCAATAAGACATCTGTCCCCAAGGTAAAATGTATCCAGTAAACGCCAGACTCATCAACACAAAAAATATCGCCATCCCTATCAACCACAAAAGCTCGCGAGGCTTGCGATAAGAGCCATACATCATTCCTCGGAACATATGCAGATATACCACCACAAAAAACATGGAGGCTCCCGTGGAATGCATATACCGAATTAACCATCCAAAGTTCACGTCCCGCATGATGTATTCAACTGATGCAAATGCAAGGCTGGCATCCGGCTTATAGCTCATAGTAAGAAAAATACCGGTAATTAATTGGTTAACCAGCACAAGCATTGCTAGCGAACCAAAGTAATACCAGAAATTAAAATTTTTAGGAGCATAATATTCAGAAAGATGCGCTCTCCAAGTAGCAGTCATTGGGAAGCGCTCATCAATCCATCCCATAAACGAATTTTCTTGTTTACTCATTTTATACAGATTCCTTGCTTTCAGAGCCAATTAAAAGCCGATTTTCACTCAAATAAACATGAGGAGGCACAACCAGATTAGTAGGTGCCGGAACATTCTTATAAACACGTCCTGCCAAATCAAATTTTGAACCATGACATGGGCAGAAAAAGCCGCCTAACCAATCAGGCCCTAAATCAGCAGGAGCAATATCCTTCCTATAAACCGGAGAACAACCAAGATGTGTACACACACCCACTACCACCAGAATTTCAGGTTTAATAGAACGCGTCTCATTCTGTGCATAAGGTGGTTGCTGATTTTTTTCCGATGTTGGGTCAGCCAGCACATCATTTAGTTTTTTCAAATTCTCTAACATCTCTTGCGTGCGCTTCAGCACCCAAACAACCTTTCCCCGCCACTCAACCATCAACAGCATACCAGGCTCCAGCTTACTAATATCGACTTCTACCGGTGCCCCAGCTGCTTTAGCACGCTCACTAGGCATCATATATAACATAAATGGGGTTGCTACCGCTACGGCAGCAACCCCACCTGCTACAGATGTGGTTAGCACTAGAAAACGACGCCGACTATTCATCTCACCATTACTATCTGCCATTTTTTAATAATTCCATCCAATGAATTTTCCAACCAGAATCGACTCAAACTGGAAGCCGATCAGCCTGTTTATCTTATGCTTTACTTTCCAAAATATTCATAATACATCATATGCTTAAAAAGCATAATCTTAAAAGTATAACATAACCCATTACGTATTAGGGTATTATATAAAGCTAATCACCAAAATAGATTCCTCCTTAAAAATTTTCATCTTTTGAATTTTACAATTATCCGAAGTAAATGATTTTTGGATGATGTTCACACCTATCAAGATGATAATCTGTATAAATTTGTACGCCAGCTCTTACTAAATAGCGCGGCTCCCCCCCCCAAAAAACCTTCTGCATGGAGATAAAACAAGGATAGCAGAGTATATAAAAAATCAGGAACAGGAATATTTCAAGCTTTATGAAGATGCGCGGATGGGGGGGCTATTCCAGACACAGACTCTAATTCCATTTCCAAATCAAACATGATGCGAAGGCAAGCCGCAGACATTATAAATAATACGGCAAGAGATGAAGTCGACAAAGTCAATTTTGATTTAGGAATGAAATACCCTGCAGCTTGCTGCAGGGATACTTTATTTGCAGTTTTTCTGGGTTTGATGCAGGTATATCGCAGACCTATGCTACCAGATGCCAATGGTTTTGATCGGGAACTGATAATCGTACCCAGATAGAATAATATTAATCTATCTTCAGAACCAAGCAATATTATAATTAACCAATTCACTTCCAATCTGTTAAGTATGACCGTTATAAATTTTCAGAGCATAAATTCGTAGTGCTGCCTTCCAACTAACTATTTATTAGCGCTTCCACTTCATCAATTTGTATAAAAGTTCTTCTGGCAGGCCATTTAAAAATTATCTACGTTATCGCTGCGATATTAAAAATAAAATTTAAAGCCTATTTACAAGCTATAGACTACGCTTTTTTTACCTGTTTCTGCCTATTAAAACAACCTCAAATATGATTTCTACATCCTATTAAGTGCTTATGCATTGGCTCGATTATCTCTTTCTTTTTTTCGAATATATATGAAATGACACATGGCATTTCATGTCATGTACGCAAGATTCTAATTATCACGCATTGGATGCGCTAGTTCTTGATCAAGCTAAAAGAATGAGGTTAACTGCCTTACCCGGTTAGATCTCTAATCATTCCCCAGCATAACCGAGGAATTACTTTATCTATTCATATGATCTGTTAACTGGAGCCGTTATATTCATTCACAAACCAATTGTTATATTAATTGAAGACTCCTTTTATTATCAATCACCCTTAACTCGTATAAAAATAATCGTAAATTCATTTGATTCTTATTAAATAGCGCTTAGATTAGAAATCTATCACCAGTAAAGGAAGTAGTCAGCAATTTTATTGACTCCACGTTTAATCAATCATTTACTATTTAAGCTTACCATGGCAATGTTTATATTTCTTGCCAGAACCACATGGACAAGGATCATTCCGACCAACTTTAGTACTTTTGCGAACAAAAGGTTGTGGTTTTTCTTCAGAACTCTGGGATTGCTTATCTATAACTTCTTCATAAGCCGCATGGTGGTATTGCATATTGCTAGAAGGAGGAACTGTTTCGGCTACTGTTTCCACTTGTTGCTCATTCTTTATTTGAACAGTCATGAGGATTTTAGTTACTTCAATCTTAATCTCTTCAAGCATATTAGCAAATAACTCGAAGGCCTCTCGTTTATATTCCTGCTTTGGATTTTTAGCAGCATAACCACGCAAATGAATCCCTTGCCGTAAATGATCCAATGCTGCCAGATGTTCTCGCCAATGAGTATCAAGACTATGTAACATCACTGCCCGCTCGTATTGGTGCATAAGATGACTGCCGACCATTTCTGATTTACTACGGTAAAGCACACGCGCTGCTTCCCAAACCCTTTCCAGTAAATTCTCAGCGTGCAAATCGGGTTCTTTATCTAACCACTCCTGAATTGGCAGATGAATATGATAATCGCTCGCCAATGCTTTCTCTAAACCAGAGATATCCCACTGTTCTTCTATACTCTGAGGTGGAATATGAAGATTGAAAAGATTACTGATTACACTTTCTTGAATAGCTGTTATCGTCTCTGTAATATCTTGTTGCGCTTCTAGTAATTCATTTCGCTGCTGATAAATTACTTTCCGCTGATCATTAGCAACATCGTCAAATTCAAGCAATTGTTTACGAATATCAAAGTTCCTCGCTTCAACTTTCCTCTGTGCATTCTCTATTGCTCGTGTTACCCATGGGTGCTCTATTGCTTCTCCTTCAGGCATTTTAAGGCGTGTCATAATATTTGCCACACGGTCAGATGCGAAAATGCGCAGAAGAGGATCTTCAAGTGACAAATAGAAACGACTTGAGCCGGAATCACCTTGCCGACCAGCACGTCCACGCAACTGGTTGTCAATTCTACGTGATTCATGCCGTTCAGTACCTATGATATGTAATCCACCCAATTTAATTACTTCATCATGTCTCTCCTGCCATACTTTCTGTATTTCAGCGGTACGCTTCGCTTTGGTTTCTTCATTGAGTGTTTCATCGGAAAGCACCCGATGAATTTCTGGCTCTGGATTACCCCCTAATACAATATCGGTACCCCTTCCAGCCATGTTAGTCGCGATCGTGATCATTTTGGATCGACCCGCCTGAGCAATAATATCCGCCTCACTGGCATGCTGCTTCGCATTGAGGACTTGATGCGGTAATTTTTCTTTGCTTAACAAAGAAGAAAGTAATTCATTATTTTCAATAGAAGTTGTTCCAACAAGCGTTGGCTGTCCACGTTGATAACAATCCTTGATATCTTCCAGAATGGCTTGGTGTTTTTCTTTCATGGTACGAAAGACTTTATCCATCTTGTCTTCACGAATCATAGGACGATGTGTCGGAATAACAACAGTTTCAAGTCCATAGATTTGTTGAAATTCAAAAGCTTCGGTATCTGCTGTGCCTGTCATGCCAGCAAGCTTGTGGTACATACGAAAATAATTTTGAAACGTGATCGAAGCAAGTGTCTGATTTTCTTTCTGAATAGGAACATTTTCTTTTGCTTCAACAGCTTGATGCAGACCTTCTGACCATCGCCGCCCTGACATTAAGCGACCAGTAAATTCGTCAACGATAATAACTTCATTATTTTGTACCACATAATGCTGATCACGGTGATATAGGGCGTGCGCACGTAATGCAGCATTGAGATGATGAATCAAATTGATATTGGCCGGATCATATAGGCTTGTCCCAGCCGCTAGTAAGCCAGCCTTAGCAAGCAATTTCTCGGCATGCTCAAAACCTTCCTCACTCAATAATACCTGTTGAGATTTTTCATCCACACTATAGTCGCCAGGACCTTTCTCTACTTGCTGCCGGGTAAGCTCAGGTATTAACGTATTGATACGCACATATATCTCAGTATCGCCTTCTGCCTGGCCTGATATGATTAATGGAGTACGCGCCTCATCGATCAAAATTGAATCGACTTCATCGACAATTGCAAAATTAAGCATACGCTGTACCCGCTCAGCAGGGTGGCTAACCATGTTGTCGCGCAAATAATCAAAACCATACTCATTATTAGTGCCATAGGTAATATCAGCAGCATAAGCAGCCTGTTTGGTATCTTGCGCCATTTGGGAAGTAATCACACCAACCGACAAACCTAGAAATTGGTATATTCTCCCCATCCAGCCAGCGTCACGAGTGGCAAGGTAATCGTTTACCGTCACAATATGCACTCCCTGCCCCGTCACGGCGTTAAGATAGGCAGGCAGGGTGGCCATTAAGGTTTTACCCTCGCCAGTACGCATCTCAGCAATTTTCCCATCATGTAGCACCATTCCGCCAATCAGTTGCACATCAAAATGACGCATTCCCAACACTCGTTTGCCTGCTTCCCGCACTACGGCGAATGCTTCGGGTAATAACGCATCGAGCGTTTCGCCATTGGAAACCCGTTGCTTGAATTCATGAGTCTTGCCGCATAGATCAGCATCAGATAAAGGTGCAATAGTTGATTCCAGTTCATTGATAACACGCACGATTTCAGAATATTGCTTGATTAAGCGGTCATTGCGGCTACCAAAAATCCTTTTAAGCAAATTGTTTAACATAAAATATTTAGTTTTTTAATTTGAATCAATTAACCACGAAAAATCTTTATATTTCTGACATTCCAGTGGAGATTAGAAAAAATAACAAGATAATTTTTATCTTGCTTTTTATGACAAAATCCCAATAATATATTGAATTTATTAATTATTTATCATTCACCAGATTTACAAAGATGGAATAAAGAATCTATCTATTTTTAAGAATTTAGAAATGAATCATAAAAGGTATTGATTTTATGTTGCCCTTTGGATTCACACTTAAGTTCTCGCAAAGAAGAGCAGTTAATTTTTTACTCTAAGTCTCTGAGATTATCCATTCATCAAATACACTCACCGCTACCGGTAAAGTTCACGACCACAATGTCTATAGTCAAAATACTCTTATCTTATCATACTCAAAATAGCAGTCAGTGGAATCAAATGATATGACGTCTTGAAACACATAAATTATGTCTTTGTAGAAAATGAAAATTTTAATGATTTTTCGTTTTATTCGATTTCATCTTGCTCATAAGAGATTACTGTATCTAAATGACAATGCAATACATGTCACCTTATCGCACAATATCACCGAAATGAATAAACAACTTGAACAAACAACTCACTTTAGAATTACACCAAACTATAAGGCTGATGATGATATCTTGGCAGTGTTAACAAACCCATTTTATTATTAACATATTGGGGTTGAATTGACATTTAGCCTTCCCTATACGTTCCTGAGATATTGAGCATCCGTGTTGTCACGAATCTAATTCCATTTCCAAATCAAAATTGATTTTGTCGGATTCAACTTGACGTATGATTGATACTGTCTACGGCTCGCATTCGAGTCATTTTTGGTTTGGAAATGGAATCAGTTTCGCAGTCAGACCATTCTAGAACTAAGCCACATCGGATTAACATTCAAATTCACATCAAATACTTATTGTAGAAACAAATTTGTACCTAGTTCTCAAGCTTGATAACAGAATGCTTCTCGCCATAATTTATTTACAATTCAGTAACTTATAAATATAAACAAAGATGGAAGAATGAGATATATACTTTTCTATAGCTTATTTGCAGGTCATATAGCAACTTAGATATTTCTTATCGTAACAATCATTTCAGATTATGTTAATTTTTCGTTGGTATATATGGCTTACAATAAACCCTTGCAGGAAAAGCTTCACTGCGACGCGAGTTTTTAATTACATCTCCCCCATTTTTTATACAAGCCATTGTTGACTTATCAAGGCTGGCAAAATATTCATTAGTACCAGGTGGTGAAGATATGGGAGCCACTTGTTCTCGGATTTTTTTGCAAGTTTCTGGCTCATCTTCTACAATCTTATCAGTAGTCATTGGGGGTAATGAGCATAAACGACACGGATCACCTACACAAAGACATCCCTTGCATGATGCTTGTACTAAAGTAGCTAATGAGCATAAAAAGATACTTGATACTAGCAAAATTATTACTCGCATTAAATTAACTAGTTTTAGTTTCATAAAATATTCTCCAAAATTAAAATCTAAAAATAATGCTTTGCACTTTTTCTTCCTTAATTTCTGCGGAAACTACTTCAATATGCTGCGGTAACCAATATCGTTTATGATCAAACGTAAGAGGCTGAACAAATAAACAACAATCGCTAGAAAACAAATCGATACAATAAATATATGGATGAATGGTAATGTATTTTAACCAAAGATTGCTGAAGCTGAACAGGAACTCTAAATAGCTTAGAAAAAATCGAAAGAAACAAAAACGAAAATAGAATCATCGAAAAAGAAGTGAGATGAGTTCTCCAATACACTCGCTCAAGAATGAAGAAGACGAAAAAACAAATGATAAAAATGAATACAAAGATTAAAATTATTTAAATGGATGCCTAGAAACAATAGTTTCGTCACGATCAGGGCCTGTCGAAATCATATCTATCGGTACTTCACAGATTTCTTCCACTCTTTTTAGATAATTCTGCGCTGCTTTCGGTAACTGCTTAAATTCTCTTAATCCTTGGGTACTCTTGGTCCATCCAGGCATTTCTTCATAAATAGGTTCACAGTTAATCAACTCATCAGCGCCTACTGGCAAGATGTCTAGAGACTTTTCCTTATCAGTATGGGTACTATTTAACTTATATCCTATGCAAAGCTTCAAAGTTTCGATACCATCAAGAACATCTAATTTAGTAATACATAAGCCCGAAACGCCATTGATCTGAGTAGAACGTTTCATTGCCACAGCATCAAACCAACCACAACGGCGGCGACGTCCCGTTGTAGAACCGTATTCATTGCCACGATTGGCTAAATACTCACCTACATCATCCTTAAGTTCAGTAGGGAATGGCCCCGATCCTACGCGAGTTGTATAAGCTTTAGTAATACCCAGGACATAATGCAACATCTGTGGTCCAACCCCACTGCCTGATGCTGCGGCACCAGCAATACAATTACTAGAGGTGACAAAAGGATAAGTGCCATGATCAATATCGAGCAATGCTCCTTGGGCACCTTCAAATAAAAGGTTATTACCTTCTCTATTGGCTTTAAATAGCAACTGCGGTACATCTGCCACCATAGGTCTAATACGCTCAGCCTCAATAAGGCTTTCCTCAATTGTCTTGTTGAGATCGACTACAGGCGCTTGATAGTAATTTCTCAGAACAAAATTATGGTAATCAAGTATCTCTTCTAATTTAGCAATAAATCTCTCACGGCAAAGTAAATCTTGCAAACGTATTGCACGGCGTGCGACTTTATCTTCATAAGCTGGACCAATACCACGACCAGTCGTACCGATTTTATCTGAACCCCTGGCTGTTTCTCGCGCATTATCAAGAGCAATGTGATGAGGTAAGATAAGCGGACAAGCTTCACTGATACGTAATCTTTGATAAACATCAATGCCTGCCTTTTCAAGCATATCAATTTCTTCAAGCAAAGCCTGCGGAGAAAGCACTACCCCGTTACCAATATAGCAAACAACACTCTCGCGCAAAATACCAGAGGGTACAAGATGTAAAATTGTTTTTTTGGTACCGATTACTAACGTATGACCAGCATTATGACCACCCTGGAAGCGAACGACACCTGTTGCATGATCAGTTAACCAATCGACAACTTTACCTTTCCCTTCATCTCCCCATTGTGTTCCAATGACGACTACATTTTTGGTCATTTCTCAGGATTCCTTCATCTTGATGTATATGGACAATTTATATTCCCACTACCTGCCATACGCCATTGTGCAAGATAATCTTCCTGTCATAGTAGAGGGTGTTTTCTTTGTTTTCACTTCCAGGTAACTCTGTTATAACGATATGACCCTCATTTCTCAACTGCTCAATTATTTTTTCCAGTGCTTTATCATCTTTTTCGTAAGGGGCTAGAATCCCCCTAGAGCATGTGTCTGATCTGACTAACCTCGATAATTCCCGCAAATCAATACTGAAGCCTGTAGCCGGCCTTGCTCTTCCAAATGCTTTGCCTATTTCATCATATCTTCCTCCCAACGCTATTGCGTTAGCACTTCCTAGCGTATAAGCAGCAAATACCATCCCTGTGTGATAATGATAACCACGTAAATCTGATAAATCGAAAGTGATGGTATCGACAAACTCTTTTAGCTCTTCCTCAACCATTTCAAGCTGATCCAGCGCATTTTCAATTTCTGGATAACTAGGGAGCATTTTACGAGCGTGTGCTAGTATTTTTTTGCCGCCATATAATTCCGGAAGAAGCATCAGAGCATCTCGAATAGGCTTATCCAGCCGTTTATCAAGCCCAGTACACAGGAGCTCCTTCAGAGCAGCGGTATCTTTGGCTTGTAATATATTGTATAAATCCACTTCAAACTGGGGGAGAGCGCCTGAATCTTTAATCAAGCTTCTGACAATAGCGACATGACCCAGGTCGAGATGAATTTTGTCAATTTCAGATACTGCAAGACATTTCAACATTAAACATTGGATCTCAAGATCACTTTCCAGACCAGAGTGACCATATAATTCTGCACCAATCTGGAAGGGTTCGCGTGTACGTGTTATTTCACAAGGAACAGTGTGTAACACGCTGTTTGCATAGCAAAGACGAGTCACTCCTTCATCATTCAGTAAATGTGCATCTATGCGTGCAGTTTGAGGTGTACTATCTGCGCGCAATCCCATCATTCTTCCGCTTAATTGATCTAGCACCTTAAACATGTGCAGATCCATGTCACTTCCACTACCTGACAATAATGATTCCACATATTCTAATAATGGGGGAATAACAAACTGATAGCCATGCACAATCAGTAAATCCAAAATGCAGCGACGCATTTTTTCGATACGTAATGCCTCGGACGGTAGAACATCTTCGACATATTCAGGAAGAAGCCAATTACGCATTCTAATAATGATTTAAGAGCCGCTTAATTTATGAACTGCTAGAAAAAGAGATATTTTTAAGAATTTAATTCACTAAATAGAGCAATATTAATCCTATTACCATTGACGTTAATCCAATGAATCGAATCTGATTATCTTCCAATTCAACAAGTTTTCTAAAACTATCACGCCAAGCATTAGGAAATGTAAAAGGAAGAATACCTTCCAATACCAACATTAATGCAATGGCCATCAGGAAGGTATCCCACATACAACAGTATCTCCAGCGAAGTTTTTAATAATCTTACGTTTTCTATGAGGTTATTCACTTTTCCAGATCAATTTTTTATATAAATCAAGAAAATACTATTCAGAATAACTTAACCTAACTTTTATTTTTTATTTGCTGAACTATTTTCCGGATTATTCAAATATTTAAAAAATTCTGAGCTGGGTTCAAGTACTAACATATCTCCTCTGTCTTTAAAGGATTTTTTATAGGCTTCCAAGCTACGGTAAAACGTATAAAATTCAGGACTCTTTTCAAAGGTACCTGCATAGATTGCAGCAGCCTGACCATCACCTTCCCCCATAATTTTCTGGGCTTCACGATAAGCTTCAGCCAATATCACTTCACGTTGCCGATCAGCATCTGCACGGATCTTTTCAGCTTCTGCAGCGCCAGTTGAACGTAATTCATTGGCTACCCGTTTTCGCTCAGCCTCCATCCTGCGATAGACTGAATCGCTAACCTCTTGGGGTAAATCAACACGTTTCAAACGCACATCCACCACTTCAACACCGATTTTTTTAGCATCCACATTTGCTTTCTGGCGCATAATTTCCATGATTCTATCACGCTCACCAGAAACGACTTCATGCACCGTGCGGTTACCAAACTCGTCACGCATACTTGAATTTACGGTTTGTGCCAATCGAGTCCGTGCCAGTGCCTCATCTCCTCGTACACTGATATAGTATTGCTTCACGTCAACGATACGCCATTTCACGAAAAAATCTACCAGAACGTTCTTCTTTTCTGAAGTAATAAAACGCTCCGGTTCTTCTGTATCCAAGGTAAGTATGCGCGAATCAAAGTAACGTACATTCTGTGCTACCGGGATCTTGAAATACAACCCCGGGGAAGTTTTTACATCAACGACTTCTCCTAGTTGAAATAAAATTGCTTGCTCGCGCTCATCAACAATAAATAATGCAGAAGTTGATATTAAAACTAGTACAGCGACTATGACCGATAATATTGATGATAATTTTCCCATTTTATCTTACCTCCCGTTCACGACTACGAAATGATTCCCGTGTGCGCGTGCTCACATCAGGAACTTCTGGAGCTATTTGCGTGGGCGTCGTTGTCACGGGTGGTTTCGAAGCACCCCCATCCGTTTGCATCAACTTATCCAGTGGTAAATACAACAAGTTGCTACCACTTTTTTGATCAATCAGAATCTTACTTGTGTTGGAAAGCACCTGCTGCATCATATCTAAATATAGACGATCGCGTGTCACGACTGGTGCTTTACTATATTCGACAAAAATCTTCTCAAAGCGGCTGACATCACCCTCTGCACTGGAAATGACACGCTGCTGATATCCCCCTGCCTCTTCCATTAAGCGCGCCGCGGCACCTCTTGCTCTAGGAATGACATCGTTGGCATAAGCCTGCCCTTCATTACGTTGCCGCTCTCTATCCTGACCAGCCTTAACCGCATCATCGAATGCCGCCTGCACCTGTTCAGGTGGCTGTGCATTCTGCATCGTTACTCTACTGATAGTAATGCCTATCCGATAGCGGTCCAGAATAGTTTGCATTATTTCTGTTGCGCGGGCGGCGACTGCCTCACGTCCTTCGTACAATACAAAATCCATTTTGCTTTTTCCGATAACTTCACGAATAGCTGTTTCCGCGATTTGCAGCACGGCGTTATCAGGCTCACGATTATTAAACAAGAAATTCTCAGGATTATTTAAAATGTATTGAACAGCAAACTGAATATCAATAATGTTTTCATCATCGGTCAACATCAGCGATTCTTTTAGCACCTTGCTTCTGACATTATTCCGATAGCCAATTTCTATTGTGCGCACTTGACTAACGTTGACAGTTTCCACTTTCTCAATCGGATAAGGTATATGCCAATTCAACCCAGCTTGGGTAGTATCAACATGTTTGCCAAAGCGAAGTACGACGCCGCGTTGACCCTCATCTACAATGTACAAACCGCTGGCAGCCCAAACAATTGACAGCAAGACGATAATGACTATGATATTACCACTACTTTGTTTTTTTGGGCTCTCTCCTTCAGGACCATCATCACCCCCGCCCTTCCGGCCAAAAAGCTCATTAATTTTTTTGCTGATATTACGCAGCACATCATCCAGATCTGGAGGGCTAGAATTGCCTTTTCTTCTTCCCCATTGAGGATCATTTAATCCCATGATAATTTAATCCTTCCTCTCGTTCTAAAAAAGGTGTAGCACTGCTATCGTTCACTTTCCCAACTTCCAAGAAGCTCTCTCTTAAATCTACAGAGTTCTGTGCAATAGCTTCTGCCAGAGCTAATTTAACAAATTCTAACCCATCGCCGGTCTTAGCACTTAACCGAATAGACATTATTCTACCATACTCATCTCGCACATAATTTGCAGTCCTGCTTGATTCGGCACAATCAATTTTATTGAATACCAAAATTTGTGGAATACTTTCTGCACCAATTTCTTTAAGTAGTTTGTTTACTTCTGCAATATGCTCATTACGCGATGGGTCAGCCGCATCAACTACATGTAAAAGCACATCAGCTTGCACTGTCTCTTCCAATGTAGCACGAAACGCAGCAACCAAAGTGTGAGGCAATCCACGAATAAAGCCAACCGTATCCGAAATAACCACTTCCCCGCACTTCGGAATAAATAATTTACGTGTCGTCGTATCTAGCGTAGCAAACAACTGATCAGCCGCATAGGTCTGAGAACGCGTTAGATTATTGAATAGAGTTGACTTCCCGGCATTAGTATAACCAACAATCGATACTGACATTACCTTAGTACGCTGCCTCGCACGTCGCTGGGTTCCTCGTTGGCGTTGCAGCTTTATGAGTTTCTCTCTCAGAAATTTAACCCTCTTAGACAGTAATCGCCGGTCTGTTTCAAGCTGTGTTTCACCCGGTCCGCGCAAACCAATCCCCCCTTTTTGTCGCTCCAAGTGAGTCCACCCTCGTACTAACCGTGATGCCAGATGTTCTAGCTGAGCAAGCTCAACTTGTAATTTACCTTCACGGCTTTTAGCACGCTGTGCAAAAATATCAAGAATTAAACTTGTGCGATCAATAACGCGGCACTGCAGCCGCTCAGTTAGATTCCGCTGCTGTATGGGGGAAAGATCATGATTGAATATGACCAGTGATGCACTAGTCTGGCTTAAAACCTGGTAAATTTCGTTTAATTTACCACTGCCAACAAAAGTCGCAGGATCAGGGCGCGAGCGCTTTCCTTCCACGACAGCTAGAACTATAAGCTGATCACTTATAGCAAGCTGACGCAACTCTTCCAAGCTCTCTTTATCGCTATCGCCTAGATTGAGCCCAACTAAGATAGCAATGTTATTCTGTTCTGTTTTTAGTTCTATGTGATTAATCATCACGTACAGCTGGTGCTTCAATTGGGAAAGTCACAGCCCTGGCTGGAACGACTGTAGAGATCGCGTGTTTGTATACCATTTGTGTAACTGAATTTTTTAATAGCACAACATATTGATCAAATGAATCAATATGTCCTTGTAACTTAATACCATTGACCAAGTAAATAGATACTGGAATATGCTCCTTCCGGAGGATATTTAAAAATGGATCTTGCAACAACTGCCCCTTAGCACTCATGAACAACCCTCCCTGTTTTTTCCAATCATCTCTAATTATAATTATTAGATATGAGACTCTACTTTATTTTTTTAAGTGGACCATCTGCGCCCAACAGGATTATCATCGAAAGACTTAAATAGAAGAATAAGATATTGCAACTGGATATTAACAAATGCAAGGAGTATATTAGAAAAAAAATTTAAATACTCAGTTTGGCAAATAAAATTTATGCAAATGAGGACTAAGCTTATCGGAATTTAGGCAATTATGCTAAGAACAGTTTATATACCGGGTTATTGCTCTCATCCCAGTATCGATACCCAAGATTGTCAAGAAAATTTTTAAAGTCATTTTTTTCACTAGGAGGCACTTCCATTCCTATTAATACGCGCCCAAAATCTGCCCCATGGTTACGATAATGGAACAAACTGATGTTCCATAGATGACTCATATTATTCAGAAAATTCATTAAAGCGCCTGGTCTATCAGGGAACTCAAAACGATAGAGAATCTCATTCTTAACATCTCTGGAACGTCCTCCTACCATGTGACGAATATGTAATTTTGCCATTTCATTCCCGCTCATATCCTCAGTACGCAATCCGCTTGCTTCCAGATTTTTGATCAGATTAAGCGCTTCCTCACGATTATGAACTGAAACCCCAACAAATACATGCGCCTTTTTAGGATCTGCATAGCGATAATTGAATTCAGTAATACTTCTTGCGCCTAACAAGGCACAGAATTTCTTGAAACTACCAGGCTCTTCAGGAATCGTAACCGCCATGAGCGCTTCACGTTGCTCGCCTAACTCTGCACGTTCAGAGACATGGCGTAAACGATCAAAATTCATGTTAGCACCTGATGCTATCGCTACGAGTGTTTTATGACGTAATTTTTCACGATCGACATAAGCCTTTAATCCAGCAACAGAGAGCGCTCCAGAAGGCTCAAGAATGGCACGGGTATCTTCAAATACGTCTTTAATAGCCGCACAAATAGCGTCCGCATCGACTAGAAAAATTTCATCAACCAGCTCTTGACACAAGCGAAAAGTTTCTTCACCAACATATCTCACTGCTACACCATCAGCAAATAGACCTACTTGCGAAAGCTTAACGCGATGTCCTTTCTGTAATGAACAATACATGGCATCTGAATCAACTGGTTCAACCCCAATAATCTTGATTTCCGGGTATAGCCTTTTTACATAGGCTGCAATCCCAGAAATCAGTCCTCCTCCTCCTACCGGTACGAATATGGCGTATATTCCAGCTCCATACTGGCGTAAAATTTCCATGCCGATGGTCCCTTGTCCAGCTATTACATCTGGATCATCATAAGGATGAATAAAAGTAGCATCCTCTTGCTGCGTAAGCTCTAAGGCATGTTCATAGGCATCGTTATAAGAATCGCCATGAAGTAACACGGTTGCACCAAGCGCCATCACTGCATTGATCTTGATTTGAGGAGTCGTTACTGGCATCACGATCGTAGCGGAGCAATCCAATTTCTGGGCAGCCAATGCAACACCTTGCGCATGATTACCAGCCGAAGCAGCAATCACGCCACGTTTGAGCATAGCGGGAGGAAGCTTTGCCATTTTATTGTAAGCGCCACGCAACTTGAATGAGAATACGGGCTGCATGTCTTCTCGTTTCAAAAACACTTGGTTATGGATGCGTGCTGAAAGATTAACTGCCTCCTCTAGTGGTGTTTCTATAGCGACATCATAAACACGGGCAGTAAGCACTCTTTCGAGATAGTCATTCCTCATAAGATGGCATTTTGGAAGTGGTAAACAAAGTCAAGAGTATGAATTTACAGGATGTGCTGATTCTATCATGCTAAACGAATTGCAATTGATAAGAGGCAAAATTTAAATGAATTAATTCCACCACTCATTGCAGATACCTGGCTAGAGTCAAGGCGATCTAATTCCATTTCTAAATTAAAAATGATGCGAAGGCGAGCCACAGATAGCATCCATAATACGGCAAGGTGAAGCCGACAAAGCCAGTTTTGATTTAGAAGTGAAATAACGGGTAGAGAGAACGCTCTAAAACCAGCATCATCATTAGAATCGTTCTTAAAATTTATTTTAGACAATTAATTTCATTCTAAATACGGAAGAATTAGAATTATTATTGATAAACAAACTGAGGTTTAGGCTCAATACAATCTGTTTTGAATTAAAGAGAGTTATACATTGCAATACTGGCAAATTAAAATTTCTGAAAAACTCACCCAGCCCATCATGAGTCTGGGTGAACCTGAAAGTATCTCAAATTCCTGATTATTTTTAATCAAACCCATTTATTAAGGCCATTTATTCAAATGGCTCATATCGATGAGTTGCATTAGTGGATGGAGGTAAAATTGGCAATTTAAAGTCTGGCTGCTTACCCGTCAATGTTTTCAGAAAAGCCACAATATTAGCAATCTCCTCTTTGTTGAATTCACGATTGACTTGTAATTTTCCCATGGTAGCCACTGCTTCTTCCAGCGTTGCAGCACCACCATCATGGAAATAGGGGTAGGTTAATTCCACATTGCGTAATGTTGGCACTTTAAATACAAAACGATCTTCTTCCTTACCTGTTACATCCATGCGGCCTACCGCAGGGCTTTCTGTCTCATAGGGTTTATAAACACCCATTTTTTCAAATGAATTTCCACCCACTGCTGGGCCATTATGGCATTTTGTACAACCAGCGCTCTTGAATAATGCATATCCATCTGATTCTGCCTTGGTCAGCGCCTCTTTATCACCTTCCAACCATTTATCAAAACGGGAGCCAGGTGTCACCAGAGTTTCCTCAAAAGCTGCGATGGCAGTAGTTACCCCATCTATATCAATTTTATCCGAATTAAAAGCTTTCTTGAATTGGTCCTTATATTGAGGAATCGTGTTTAACATCGCTACCACTTTGTCATGTGCAAAAGCCATTTCCCCGGGATTCGCGATAGGTCCACCCGCTTGCTCTTTGAGATCTTTTGCACGTCCATCCCAGAACTGCGCCAAATTCATGCTTGCATTCAGCACAGTAGGAGCATTGATCGGGCCCTGTTGCCATTTATGGCCAATGGAAGTTTTGAGGTTATCAGTCCCTCCCATGCTCAAATTATGGCAGGAATTACAGGAAATAAAACCAGATTTTGACAATCGGGTATCAAAAAATAACATCTTCCCAAGTTCAACCATTGCTGCATTTTCTGGTTTTACCGGTTTAATAGGCTGTATTGGTTCATTAGCAGCAAATACATGCACAGACATAAACATTACGCCAACCGATAATAGCGAGGCAGTCAGCTTACGCATCATCATTGTTGAGAATCTCCTAAAAAACACGGCTGTAATGGCGCAGCCGGTTACGCCTAAACTAAATATATCTTATCAAAATGAACTCATTAAAAATAATTAGTTATAATTTACTCAATCTACTTGAATCATCTATTTTATTGCTAGCAAAAATTCATTTTTTCTGCTTTTTCACAGGAGAAGCAGTCTTTGAAATAATGTGATTATTTTCTATATAACCATAATCACAGCCTTTTCCAATATCACAATCAAGCAGGTGAGATAGCTCTATAAGAGCTTGCCGGTAGACTTGACGCTTAAAATCTATAACTGAGTCAAGTTCCACCCAATACCGATTCCAGCGCCATGCATCAAATTCAGGGTGTGGGCTTTTTCTGAGTGATACATCGGTATCACGCCCAAGTAAGCGCAGTAAAAACCAGATCTGCTTCTGCCCCTTGTAGCTTCGGCGCCACTCACGTCTTATCCAGCATTCTGGCACCTCATAGCGCAACCATTCTCGAGTGCGCCCCAAAACCTCCACATGATAGGGCTGTAGCCCTACCTCCTCAGTTAATTCTCGATACATCGCTTGCGTTGGAGTTTCACCAGACTTAATACCCCCCTGCGGGAATTGCCAAGAATTCTGCTTGACACGCTTCCCCCAGAAAACTTCATTTTTAGAATTTAATAGAATAATTCCAACATTAGGACGATATCCGTTACGGTCGATCATTTAATTCATCCGTCATTGAGACGTCAATTACTAGCCATTTTTCCATAATTTCTCCCAGATTAAAAGTCATCATAGAACAAAAAATCGGGACATACTTCCTTTAATTTTTTCATTTCTCCCTTTCTTAACTGAATATGATAATCGTAGTGAGTTTAAACCGCATAGGTAACCCAGCTTTTTCAGGGTAAAATGTCGCTTTCTTATTTCTAATATAACCATAAAACATACGAGATCAATACTCCATGCGTGTTTCTCAATTCTTTATTTCAACGCTCAAAGAAGCTCCTGCAGAAGCTGAATTGATCAGCCATAAGCTGATGCTACGCGCAGGTTTAATCAAACGCCTTGGCAGTGGCCTTTATACCTGGATGCCTTTGGGTTTGAGAGTCTTGCGCAAGATCGAGTTCATTATTCGCGAGGAAATGAATAACAGCGGGGCAATTGAGCTTTTAATGCCTGCAGTTCAACCCGCAGAACTCTGGCAAGAAACTGCTCGCTGGGAAGTATTCGGACCACAAATGCTGAAAATCCAGGATAGACACCAACACAATTATTGTTTTGGTCCAACTCACGAAGAAGTCATCACCGATATTGCACGTAAAGAAATCAAAAGCTATCGCCAATTACCACTCAATTTTTATCAAATCCAAACCAAATTTCGTGATGAAATTCGTCCTCGCTTTGGCGTCATGAGAGCACGTGAATTTATAATGAAAGATGCCTACTCGTTTCATGCTGACCTAAATTCCCTTGAGAAAACCTATCGGTTAATGCATGACACTTATAGCAATATATTTACCCGTATCGGGCTAAATTTCCGAGCTGTGGCGGCAGACACTGGCGCGATGGGCGGTAGCAGTTCACATGAGTTCCATGTATTGGCTGATTCAGGTGAGGATGTGATTGCTTTCTGCCCCCAGTCAGATTATGCAGCTAATATCGAATTGGCCGAGGCCATTTCTCCTGAAAAGATTCGCGAAGTTCCTGATGGCATCATGCAAAAAATTTCTACACCTGAGCAAAAAGCCTGCGAAGAAGTTGCGAGCTTTCTAGGTATTCCCGTGCAGCAAACGGTAAAAGCATTGGCTATTACTGCAGATGATCAGTTCTATCTCTTGCTGCTACGTGGTGATCATCAGCTCAATGAAACAAAAGTCAGAAAAATTCCATTTTTAAGCCATTTCGAATGGGCCAATGAAGAAAGAATATTAGCTGAAACCGGCTGCCGACCAGGGTTTATCGGACCGGTTGGTTTGGAAAAATGTATCATCGCTGACAAAGCTGTTATGGAAATGAGTAATTTCGTCTGCGGCGCAAACGAGGAAGATTTTCATTTCATTCGGGTTAATTTTGAACGTGACTTGAAATTACCGGATCATGTTTTTGATATCCGTGATGTTATTGCGGGGGATCCCTCACCCGATGGTAAGGGAACGCTGGAAATTTGTCGTGGTATTGAGGTGGGTCATATTTTTCAGTTACGCACAAAATATTCTGAAAAAATGAAGGCGACCTACCTGGATGAATCGGGCCAAACCAAAGTAATGGAAATGGGATGTTATGGCATCGGCGTATCGCGCATTGTAGCAGCAGCCATTGAACAAAATCATGATGAGCACGGCATCATATTTCCGCTTGCGATCGCTCCCTTCCAACTCGCTATTATTCCAATCGGCCTGAAAAAAAATCCACAAATACAAGCTGAGACTGAAAGGCTGTATGACGCATTTTCAGCAGCTCATATTGAAGTGATTATGGATGATCGCGAGGAACGTCCTGGTGTAATGTTTGCTGACATTGAATTAATTGGCATTCCCCATCGAATTGTTATCAGCGAGCGAGGCCTAAAAGAGGCCACAATAGAATATCGTGGACGATGTGATGAAAAATCTCAAATGATCCCCCTGAAGGAGATCACTTCATTTGTCATTGCAAAAGTATGCGGAAATTGATTGGCTTTATTATGATGCTTATTCCGCTTATTGCTCAGGCAGGCGCCCAAATGTATGAACCTTTATCTGCCAGCACCAGAACAGTATTGCAACAGACTATCAGTGATCAAGCTGTTCCGTATTTTATTACCTTGCCCGAAACAGAAAGTAAGGCTTGGCTTACCACCATGTCTGAGCGGTTAAAAAAGCATATGCCCGATCAAAACGAGCGCAATGATTTCCTCACTACGGTTCATTATGAGGCTGTCCGTGCGGGGCTCGATCCACAATTAGTGTTGAGTATTATTCAGGTCGAAAGTAGTTTTAGAAAATATGCTATATCGACCGCGGGTGCGCGCGGCTATATGCAAATCATGCCCTTCTGGGTGGACACCATTGGCAGCAAAGAGCATAACCTCTTCCATCTACGGGTCAATTTACGTTATGGATGTACCATTTTGCGTCACTACCTTGATATGGAGAGAGGTGATTATTTTCGCGCTCTTGGAAGATATAACGGAAGCCTAGGACAAGCTACTTATCCAGAGCTGGTATTTAATACGTGGCACAAGTATTGGCACTACCCTGTTACCCAGGAGATAGCACAAAATTAGCAACATTTCTATTTAGTATGAGGGGAATCAACTGCATTGACTGGATCCGTTCTTCCTGAATAACTCTGTATGAATTTTTCAATCTCCTCTCGGTTAAGCAGGCCAATCTTTCGTGCTGCAGGTTTACCAGCAGGGTCGAATAAATAGGTACTAGGCAGCATCGATAATTCATCAAGCTGTAAAGCAATCTCTCGGGTACCGAAAACGATCGGATAAGGAATAGACATTGCATCAGCAAATTTTACTATCGTTTCGGTATCGGCATAATCCATAGCGATCCCAATGATTATTACATCCTTTCGGTTTTGGTAAAGCGAGATCAAATCAGGAATTTCCTCCAGGCAGGGAGGGCACCAGGTTGCCCAGAAATTTACCAGCACCCATTTTCCTCTATAATCACTCAATTGATGTATTTTTCCCTTGCTATCCTCAAATCTGAACTGGAACGCCTCTGCCTGACCATAAAAAGATACGAAACTCAATAAAAGAAATAAGCAAAGGAAAAAACGTTTCATGTTATCAAACCTGCGGATGGGCTTTCTCAAGCCTGCTATACAGTTTATTGAATGCGCTGAGATAAGCTTTAGCAGAAGCCACGACAATATCTGTATCTGCCCCTTGGCCATTTACAATTCTACCGGATTTCTGCAACCTGACCGTCACCTCACCTTGTGCATCCGTTCCACTAGTAATGTTGTTAACCGAAAACAATTGTAATTCGGCGCCACTATTCAAGATCTTTTCAATCGCACGAAAAGTTGCGTCAACTGGACCGCTCCCTTCAGACTCGGCATGTAGTTCATTACTCCCGGCAGCGATCACTACCCGAGCGAAAGGAGTCTCACCTGTTTCACTATGTGCAGTGAGTGAAAGCAATCGATAATGTTCTTCAGGAGTCTGCACCTCATCCGAGACCAGTGCGTGCAGATCTTCATCAAAAATTTCATGTTTTTTATCTGCCAGATCCTTAAAGCGCACAAACATAGTATTGAGCATTTCCTCAGATTCAAACTCAATGCCAAGTTCCTTTAAACGGGTACGAAACGCGTTACGGCCAGAATGCTTACCCAGCAACAACTTATTGGTTCCCCAGCCCACATCTTCTGCACGCATAATTTCATAAGTCTCACGATGTTTGAGCACACCATCTTGATGAATTCCAGATTCATGCGCAAACGCATTTGCGCCAACAATAGCTTTATTAGGTTGTACTGGAAAACCGGTAATTCCTGAAACCAATTTACTGGCAGGAACAATATGGGTGGTATCGATGCGCGTATCACATGGAAAGAAATCTTGCCGTGTACGAACGGCCATGACAACTTCTTCAAGCGCAGCATTTCCAGCGCGCTCACCCAGTCCATTAATGGTACATTCAACTTGTCTCGCGCCATTTATGACTGCCGACAATGAATTAGCGACCGCTAACCCTAGATCATTGTGACAATGAACGGAGAAAATGACTTTATCTGAATTGGGAATACGCTCACGCAATGTCCGAATAAGTTGGCCAAACTGATCTGGCATGGTATACCCTACTGTATCTGGAATATTCAATGTCTTTGCCCCCGCATCAATCACTGCTTCCAAAACACGACACAGAAAATTGATTTCAGACCGACCGGCATCCTCTGGAGAAAATTCAACGTTGTCTGTATACCGACGTGCCCATTTTATAGCTTTCACCGCTTGCTCGACCACTTGTTCCGGCGACATGCGCAATTTATTCTTCATGTGTATGGGTGAGGTGGCAATAAAAGTGTGAATGCGCGCTGCATTAGCACCACACAAGGCTTCACCCGCGCGATTGATATCGGTTTCGATAGCGCGAGCAAGTCCACAAACCACGCTATCCTTAATCGTATCAGCCACTGCCTTGACGGCTTCAAAATCCCCATTAGAAGCTGCCGGAAAACCTGCCTCAATAACATCAACCCCCATACGCTCAAGCTGTCGAGCAATCCGCACTTTCTCTTCTTTTGTCATGGAAGCACCAGGGCTTTGCTCCCCATCACGTAAGGTGGTATCAAAAATAAACAAATGGTCGCGCATCATTTTCTCCATCGAATGAAATCTAAATTACAGAGCAAAGATTAAAAATTCGGATTTCGAATTTTTTAGATTATCAGCAAGCGAGTGAAAGAAGTATTGAATTTTAGCGCCCACGGCGCAGCAGATAGCCTGTTAGATGCAACCAGGCCAAAGAAGAGAAATATAAGAAGAATAGAGATACCGGAAAATTAGTTGTCAACTTGTTCATGATAGAAATATAAAACGTTTCCAATATTTCTGCAAGCGCAAGACCGCTATGTCATATTCTGATTTTTTATCTCATCGTTCTTTTTACTTTTACTCAGCCGCCATAACTTCATGAAATAGCCTGATAAAGCATAGAGAGAGAATAAGCCAAACAACACCACAGGCGGATGACTCGGTATTAAGACAAAAAAGAACAATAATAAAAGTAAAACTGAGAAAAAAGGGACACGTCTGCGCAGATTGAACTCTTTACCACTATAGTAAGGCAAATTACTCACCATGGTAAGGCCAGCAAACAGCGTCACTGCCCATACCAGCCACTTGATATCCGCGCCTTGTATTTCAAAATCCGATGCTACCCATACCAGTCCAGCTATCAAGGCAGCGGCTGCGGGGCTAGGCAGCCCCTGGAAAAAACGCTTATCCACTACTTCTATGTTGGTGTTAAAACGTGCCAGTCGTAATGCCGCACAAGCGCAATAAATAAACGCCGCTATCCACCCCAATTTACCCATCTCTTTTAGTACCCACACATATGCGACGAGCGCAGGGGCAACCCCAAAAGAAACCATATCCGACAAGCTGTCATACTCTGCGCCAAACTCACTTTGAGTATGCGTTATACGCGCGACTCGGCCATCCAGGCCATCCAACACCATTGCCACGAAAATGGCTATGGCAGAATTCTCGTAGTGACCATTCATGGCCTGCACAATCGCAAAGAAACCTGCAAACAATGCGGCTGTGGTAAATAAATTCGGCAATAGATAAATCCCTCTGCGTCGCAATCGGGACTTAAGCGCAAAGCGCGCTGAGTTCGGTTCATGCATTTTTAGTATGAACTACATAATAGCCTACAATGGAATAAGGAAAGATAAATAGCAAAAAATAGAAAATAATTTTATTAATCTAGCAAACAAATTAAGAGGTAGCAATCATAAACAAATTTGCCTAACTGCGTAACTCAGCTAATATGGTTAGCGTCGCATAAACTTTATCACCAATATTGACATTAATTCTAGTATCGGTTGGCAGATAAACATCCACTCTTGAACCAAAGCGAATAAATCCAAATCGTTGCCCACGTGCCAGGCGATCACCAGGGTTGACGTGACATATAATACGTTTTGCGATCAAACCTGCAATCTGCACACAAGTTACATCGAGCCCCTTATCTGTTTTTATCCAGAGAGCATTACGTTCATTTTCTAAGGAAGCCTTGGATAAGCTAGCGTTAATAAATTTACCCGGGAAATACCAGCGGTCTTTTATCACTCCATCCACAGGGCTACGATTGGAATGAACATTAAACACATTCATGAATACACTGACTTTAATCGCCTCACGATTAAGAAAAGGATCCTGCGTTTTCTCAACAGCGACAATCCTCCCATCTGCAGGCGCTAATATAGCATTAGCCTGTAATGGAATGATGCGGGGTGGGTCCCGAAAAAACTGCAAAACGAACAGTGCAATAAACCAGAAGGGTAATGCCCACAACCAGCCTAAAAATAGATGAACCAATAAAGCGATTGAAAACGCGACGGTAATATGAAACCAACCTTCGCGTGCAATAATAGGATGAGGATAAGTTGACATGAGTAACTTAAATAGAAGGTTAACCCGATATTTATAAAATATCGGGTAAAAAAGCGAAGTATTTTAAATCGGTTTTAGACAAAAATGCGCAGATAAGTTCTTCATTAGTTCTTTACTTGGTCAACTAATTTATTTTCCTTAATCCAAGGCATCATGTCGCGCAATTTTGCCCCGACTGTTTCGATCGAGTGCTCAGCGGCAAGGCGACGACTGGATTTGAGCATAGGCGCTCCCGCACGGTTCTCAAGTATGAACTCACGTGCATACTGACCCGTTTGAATTTCACGCAGAATCTTGCGCATTTCTGCACGCGTTTCTTCAGTAATAATGCGGGGTCCACGCGAGATATCACCATATTCAGCATTATTAGAAATAGAATAACGCATATTGGCTATGCCACCCTCATAGATTAAATCCACAATCAGTTTTACTTCATGGAGACACTCAAAGTAGGCCATTTCAGGTGCATAGCCAGCCTCTACCAGTGTCTCAAAGCCAGTCTGAATTAATGCAGTAAGACCGCCACACAATACCACTTGTTCACCAAATAAATCTGTTTCTGTTTCCTCACGGAAAGTTGTTTCAATCACACCACCACGTGTCCCCCCATTAGCAGCTGCATAGGATAGGGCCAAATCGCGTGCATGCCCTGATTTGTCCTGATGAACTGCTATAAGTGAAGGCACGCCCCCACCTTGGGTATACGTGGAACGTACAAGATGCCCAGGCCCCTTAGGCGCAATCATAATGACATCCAGATCTTCACGCGGAGTCACCTGTCCATAGTGAATATTAAAACCATGAGCAAATGCCAGCGTCGCATTATTTTTTAAACCTGCCTCGATCTCTGATTGATAGATAGCAGCAATCTGCTCATCCGGAAGCAGTAACATCACGACATCTGCATCCTTAATGGAAGGCGCAATTTCTTTTACGGTCAAACCAGCTTTTTTTGCCTTATCCCAAGATGCCCCCCCTTTACGCAAACCGACTGTAACCTTGACACCGGAATCACGTAAATTATTAGCATGCGCATGTCCTTGTGATCCATAGCCGACTATCGTGACTTTCTTTTTTTTAATGAGAGACAAATCGGCATCTTTATCGTAATAAACTTTCATTATGTTCCTTTAATAATATATACCCAGCTGGTGCAAAAACATCAAAACAAAACTCTAATGACTGACACTGCATAGACAGTTAGTTATCTTCAGGGCGCCTCTAAAAATTCATATTCCATCACAATACTTCATTGTTCACAAAAAACATTTCCTCACCTATCAGTGATAGGCTGCGTCAACATTTTTTGTTCTTGCCTTGTCTTGTTTAGAACTCTGAATTTTTAGAGGCGCCCTTTATTAAATCAATCTGTTATTCTTTTAAAATTCGCTCTCCACGACCTAAACCGGAAGCACCCGTTCGGATAGTCTCAAGAATCATATTTCGCTGCATTGTTTCAAGAAAGGCATCAAGTTTTGAACTGGTACCTGTCAGCTCTATCGTGTATGACTTGTCTGTGACATCAATAATACTGCCGCGAAAAATATCTGCCAACCGTTTGATCTCTTCGCGATCCTCGCCAATAGCTCGGACTTTCACCAACATAAGCTCTCGCTCGATATGATCTCCCTCGCTCAAATCAACTATTTTGACCACCTCAATTAGTTTATTCAGCTGCTTGGTAATTTGCTCGATCACTTCATCCGAGCCGACTGTGACCAAAGTCATACGAGACAAAGTGGGATCTTCTGTCGGCGCTACATTGAGTGACTCAATATTATAGCCTCGTGCCGAAAACAAGCCGGCTACTCGAGACAATGCACCGGACTCATTTTCCATCAATAAAGAAATAATATGCCGCATTGGTTACACCAGAATCATTTCAGATAACCCTTTACCACCTGGGACCATAGGAAATACGTTTTCCGTTTGATCGGTAATAAAATCCATAAAAACTAATCGCTCTTTGAGTTTAAAAGCCTCCTCCAAAGCGCCCTCGATATCTTCTGGCTTCTCTATCTTCATGCCGACGTGGCCATAGCTCTCGGCCAGTTTGACAAAATCCGGAAGCGCATTCATATAAGACTCTGAATAGCGGTTGCCATGGAAAAATTCCTGCCATTGCCGAACCATGCCCATATACCGGTTATTAAGATTAATAATTTTAAGGGGTAAGCTGTATTGTTTACAGGTGGATAATTCCTGGATACACATCTGTATGCTCGCTTCACCTGTAATGCACGCGACTATGCCATCGGGATTAGCTAATTGCGCACCCATTGCGGAAGGCAGTCCAAATCCCATGGTCCCTAGTCCGCCTGAATTAATCCAACGGCGAGGTTTATTAAACCGATAGAACTGTGCCGCCCACATTTGATGCTGCCCGACATCTGACGTAACAAATGCATCACCCTTCGTCACCGCATAAAGTTTTTCCACCACCATCTGCGGTTTAATCACTGCACTCGTACGATCATATCTTAGGCAATCTCGTTCGCGCCATGAATCTATTTGTCTCCACCATTCCTTAAGCGCATGCTCATCTATTTTTTCTTTACTGGCCTTGATCAATTTAATCAGTTCATTCAATACTTCCGAAACGCTTCCCACTATGGGGATGTCCACCTTGACACGCTTGGAAATAGACGAAGGGTCAATATCAATATGAATAATCTTTCGCTCTTCACTGTAAAAATGCTTGGGATTACCAATGACACGATCATCGAAACGCGCACCGACTGCGATCAATACATCACAATATTGCATCGCCATATTCGCTTCATAGGTTCCATGCATACCTAACATACCGACAAACCGTTTATCTGTCGCAGGATAACCCCCAAGTCCCATTAAGGTATTAGTACATGGAAAATTCAGCAAATGTACCAATTCTGTCAAAGCCTCAGATGCATTATCCAGAATCACCCCTCCCCCTGAATAAACCATCGGCCTCTTTGCACTTAAAATCAATTGCGCCGCTTTTTTTATCTGTTGGCTATCTCCCTCGCTGACCGGCTTGTAAGAACGCATACTCACACTGCTTGGGTAATCAAATACCGCCTTTTGTTGTGTGACATCTTTGGGAATATCCACCAGAACGGGACCGGGACGGCCGGTTGAAGCAATCACAAAAGCCTTTTTTATCGTCGATGCAAGCTCAGTGACATCTTTCACCAGAAAATTATGTTTGACACAGGGGCGTGTAATTCCCACGGTATCCACTTCCTGAAAGGCATCTTGACCAATGGCTGCGGTAGGGACCTGCCCACTAATAATCACGAGGGGGATAGAATCCATATAGGCAGTTGCAATACCTGTTACAGCGTTCGTGACCCCAGGCCCTGATGTCACCAAAGCAACCCCTACATTGTGACTGGATCGAGCATAACCATCTGCAGCATGAAGCGCTGCTTGTTCATGGCGAACCAAAATATGCTTTACTTTATCTTGCTTAAATAGCTCATCATAAATAAACAACACTGCACCGCCAGGATAGCCAAAAATATACTTCACCCCTTCTTCCTGCAGGCAACGCACCGTAATCTCGGCACCTGTTAATTCTACACTCATACTTTGTGCATCCTGGTATCAAAAAATCAAAAATCTAAAAATAAGAATTTAGTTAAATATATCCTTGCTTATCTCAAATATATTTCATACACCTCGAATATTTCAGTCATAAATTAATCAAGATGCTTAGCTAACTCTCAGGTGTATTAAAATCAGACTGCAGGAAGCAGCCCTATTAACGACCGATCATCCTTATATATCATCAGACGAAGCGCTACTCGTTTTGCCATATAAAGGAAATGTATGCATCCGCATATATTACTAGGAATTCGGGTTTTATTCCCGCCTAATTGACACTGAGAAAATTCCTGGAGTGATGATTAACCAGCAGGAAGATAACCGGTTCTTATCAACCACCGGTCCCCCCTACTGTCAATCCTTCCACTCGCAGCGTTGGTTGCCCTACGCCTACTGGTACACTCTGTCCTTCTTTCCCACATGTGCCGATCCCTGGATCCAGCGCCATATCATTACCTATCATGGAAACACGTGTCAGAATATCCGGGCCATTACCAATTAAAGTGGCTCCCTTTATGGGGTAAGAAATTTTCCCATTCTCTATCATGTAAGCTTCCGCAGCAGAAAAGACAAATTTACCACTCGTGATATCGACTTGCCCACCCCCAAAATTTGCGGCATATAATCCATGTTTCACTGACTCAATAATTTCTTCTGGATGTTTATTTCCATTCAGCATATAGGTATTTGTCATGCGTGGCATGGGGATATGTGCAAAAGATTCTCGCCTGCCATTACCGGTAAGAGGATGATTCATGAGTCTTGCATTCAGGCTGTCTTGCAGATAGCCTTTGAGCACACCCTTCTCAATCAATACCGTACATTGAGTGGGATTCCCTTCATCATCAATATTCAACGATCCACGACGATTAACCAGCGTACCATCATCCACCACCGTCACACCATCGGCCGCAACTCGTTCACCAATGCGTCCAGAAAAAGCCGAGCTACCCTTGCGGTTAAAATCACCTTCCAATCCATGACCAATGGCTTCATGCAGCAGGATACCAGGCCAGCCATTTCCTAGAACGACTGTCATGGGTCCTGCCGGAGCAGGTCTCGCATTCAGATTCACCACCGCTTGGTGTACTGCCTTTTGGGCATAGTCATTTAGTATTTCATCCGTAAAGTAGGTGTAATCAAATCGTCCACCTCCACCCGCAACGCCCTGTTCACGCCGGCCATTTTCTTCTGCTATGACCTGTAATGACATGCGTACTAATGGCCTCACGTCTGCAGCTAGCAATCCATCACTACGCGCAACCATGATAACCTCGTACTCACCTGCAAGTGATGCCACAACCTGAATGACGCGCTTATCTATCGCACGCGCAAACTGTTCAAGTTTCTCCAACAATGCCACTTTGTCGCTATCTTTAAAGTTCGCAATAGGATCCTGCGGAAGGTAAAGTGACCTGGTGTTATAGTGCGCCACCTGTTTAACGACGTGAACGGGATGCAGGCTTCCCTGGCCAGCAATAGCGCGTGTTGCTTTGGCTGCCGACACGAGTGCATCCAGGCTGATCTCATCTGAATACGCAAAAGCAGTTTTTTCACCACTGAGCGCGCGGACGCCGACACCCTGATCGATATTAAAGCTACCTGATTTAACAATGCCTTCTTCAAGAACCCATCCTTCAGAACGATTATATTGAAAATAAAGATCGGCATAATCGATCCGATGGGTAAGTATTTGCCCAAACACGTGATGTAATCTATTCGTATCCAGCTCATAGGGCGTCAGCAGACAACGGTCAGCAATGGTAAAAAACTCATTCATTTTAAGATTAAACTCATTTTTACAACACACATTTTAACTACTTGCGATAAAAAACAGAATAAAAGCTGTCCTTCTTCAAGACATTTCATTTCTTATTCTGTTCAAAGTAAACAGTCATCTTTCTACATTTGACATAGGTATAAGCAGCGATGTTCTAATGCCGGCAGGCTTGCGCGCACGCTCGACTGGTAGGCACGATCCAACGTCGCCACCACCACGCCAGGCCCACGTGCCAGCCGGTCAATCACCACACCCCAGGGATCCACAATCATACTATCTCCATTAGTTTCACGGCCATTGACATGAAACCCCCCCTGCGCTGGTGCAATCACATAGGCCTGATTCTCTATCGCACGTGCACGGATTAAAGTCTCCCAATGCGCTTTACCTGTAATTGCAGTAAAAGCAGAGGGAGCAAGAATGATATCCACCTTCCCCATCAGACGGTAAAGTTCAGGGAAGCGGAGATCATAACAAATAGATAAACCTATCCGCCCAAAAGGAGAATCTATTGCAACGACTTTATCTCCGGCTTTGATTGTTTTTTCTTCCGCGAAACGTTCTTCACCCAGTTCAAGGCCGAATAAATGAATTTTATCGTAGCGTGCTACCTGCCTGCCCTCATGATCATAAACCAGGCAGCTATTATAAATCTTATCCGGTACCGAACTCTCCAACGGCACGGATCCCCCCACCAGCCAAATCCCGAAACGTTTAGCTGTCTCGCTTAAAAATGATTGCACCATGCCTTCGCCAGGTTGCTCACGCACACTTAATTTATCGGTATCCCGCAACCCCATAATACAGAAATATTCCGGAAGTGCAACCAGCTTTGCTTCTTGTGATACAGCCAGCTCAATCAAGCGGAGCGCCTCTTCCAGATTGGCAGCCACGCTGGGTCCTGATGCCATCTGTATAGCCGCAACACGTAATGTACCGTTATTCTCTTTCTCTGGCAGATGTTTTGAGAAAATGCCCGAATGATTCAACATATCTTCCTCCCCTATAAGTCCCCTTTTCTACTGAATTCAGGCAAGATAAGAATTTCGCTCACAAAAGCCATCAAGCAGCACATATAGCTAATAGGCAGTTTCCCAAACCATCCATACCTATCAATTCTCATTATGCTTGGATTCTGATTGCGTGTCCTTATTTTCTTGTAAATCTTGTGATTTCTTCATTACAGGCTTATCCCACCTACCTGTTATCATATATTCACTAAATAAAACACGATCAAATGGATCCTTCAGTGACTGGTTCGCAATCATGGAAGCAATCCCTGCTACTGGTGTTGCCAGCCCAAGCGAAGGAAACATTTTGACCAAGAGCGCTTGAGTTTCTTCTACCAGATCGATTTTTCCACTCACAGTCAGATAAGCTGCGCTTCCTGCAATCTGCAGTTCATCTGTCACCGCAACCCCTCGGTTAATTCTAACATCGCCGGATATATCATCAAAACCAAAACCTTGACTAAATACATCATAAAAATCCAATGTCAGTCTGCGCGGAATCGATTTTAGATCAAAAATACCCAGCAATTTGCTCATCCCTGGCCTGAATTTGGTAAATTGACCGTGCTGGGCAGTCAATTTCAGATTGCCGGAAAGAGAAGGGAAATCTATGGAAAAAGGCTGCCCTACCCATACCAATGAACCTATCGCTTCGCCTTTTCCACGCGCAATACGCCCCGGGTAACCCAAGCGCGCCAGGAATTGACCTATACTTTTTGCTCGCAGTTCGACGTCTGCTTGCATTTGAAAAGGAGCGGTGCGGTTCTGCCACACTCCCTGCAGTATAAGAGAACTGTCAGCGTGAGCAATTTGAAGTTGATCGATATGCCAGCCCTCTGCTTGCTGATGAGCTACCAATACTAATTTACCTAACAGCTTTTCTCCTACATAGAACTCGTCAGCATACAGATCCATGATAGGCCAATCCTTGGATGGATGCTTTTTTTTCATGGCCAAATCAGATTCCGGAATGGTTTCTGGTTTTACCAACTTTTTTAATCGTGCAAATGCTTCCTTATTGAGCGAATCCCAAACGATATGACCGATGACTTCTTTACTGACCACAGCAGTATGCCATTGCCCACCGTGTTTATTGGCATCCAATACAAACTCATTAAAACGGCTTCCTAGAAAATCGAGCCTGCCAATATTCAGATTGAAATTGACCCGATCAGTCAGCAATGCCTTGATTCCTTGGCCAGCTTGTCCTGAGCGGGCAGCCAATTCCTCATGCCGATCAAAAAGCGCTTTCCAGCGATCCCATTCCAATACCGGAATCGTACCATGTACGAGTGTGACAGTGTCTTTCGGTAATTCAACGGGCGCAGTTCGGAAATTCATCACGCCACGTGTCGGTAAGTAAGTGCCATCTTCTGCACGCACACGTTGAATTTCTGCGGTGACCACCTCTCCATAACGAAAACGCAGCACCTCACGTTCTGAATCAATGATTTTTTTTTCCAAACTGAGCGGAATCTTTTCTGCCGCAGCTTTGGCAAAAGGCTCAGGTAATAATAAAGCAGCGCCAACTAACGATGATTCAACACTGAGATCCATGCCTTCTTTGTTAATAACAAGCACGGCTGACCAATCAGTTATCCCCCGCATAGACTGCGTCCATAACTGCAAGGTACTTGCCGGTTGATCCGGTTTAGCTGAATGTAAGCGATCGAAATTAGCCCTGCCTGTCGCTACGATACGCATTCCGCCGTTCGGCAGTGCGGTAGAGTTAATCGTTATCGGCTCACCGGTCAATTGCCCAGTTACATTTTTTATAGCCAGCGTAGACTGAGTAAAAGCAAGCATTCCATTGACTTTACTCAATGCAGGCAAATCTTGACCCAGAGGAATCTCATTATTGATGAACTGATAATCCCCTTTGAGTTCGAGACGCCTCTCCTCATCATCGTGGTATGATTTTATCGGCATAGCAAGCTCCAGACGCAATTTCCCATTCCCGGAAACTTCACCTGGCTGGGAAAAATCAACCGCATGGAGATGCTGAGAGCCTTTTTTAATCAAATCAATGATAGTTTGGGTAGCGCCCTCGGCTCCCCCCGTCAGGTGTAAAATGGGCTGCGGTGCGTATAAATCTGCAATCTGCAAGCACACATCTTTCATAACAATATCGGCCAGTTTTGCGCGTGAAATCGTCATGGCAAGTTGATTATCCTGCAATGAAAGATCGGCTTGGATTTCCGTCATATTCGGCCATTCTTCAGGCAAATTTACCGCTGTGTCAGCCATTCGGGTTGTTAACTCGAAGGCGATCTTGTGGCGCAGATCTGAAGCAGATTCACTTAACTCGCCACGGATATTAAATCGGGTGCCTTCCAATCTACCCGCTATGAGCGCTTTATTCAGCCAGTTTTGCGAAGTATCCTGATCACCCAGGGAAGCCAGATACTTATTAAGATACGTGACCTCTGCATGTGCCAGCTCACCCGTCATATCGATTGTGCCGGGCTGCGCAAAGGTGCCACTATGGTAGCGGCCATGCATTGTTCCGGACAGATAACGATTAACAAATGAAATATGATTGAATTCAAACAAAGTGGTACCCTGATCAGGCAATATCTTCCAATTGAGCAGTGTAGTCAACCGATCAAACTCAAGCGGCTCGTTAAATGTCTCAGAGAGACTCATGTTGGCTTGATCAGAATCAAGATGAAGCGTTCCGCCTGCTTCAGATAGCTTGACACTGCCACTTATCCCACTCACTGCAGGGAGCCTGTCAAACGCCTGAATGGCTAAATTGTGAAAACTTCCCTCGACATTAAAAGAGGAAGGCCTGGTCCACTCTCCTTGCCAATCAGCTTGCACATGCTCGATGACTCCTTGCGGGGATAATTCACTCACCTGCTGTTGCCATGAAGGCTCCATAGGGAGATAACTTAATAGAGAAGCCATCACGCCTAAATCCAGAGCATTTACCAGTAATTTATTTTCGCTGGGTGCCTCGCCTTCTCCCTCCTGTCGTTGCCACAAAATGTTCACGGGTTGGGTAAATACTTCATTTTCAATAGCGACACTCAGTTGCTGGGCAAACCATTCATCCCCCGGCTGGATCGCGTCATTATTTCTTTTCCACCCCACGCGACCACGCAAATGGGCAAGATCAAGTCTGGGGAACTCCTTTGCCCAGCGCATATCAGTTTCATGCAGATTCACATCAGCCTTCCAGTAAGCCACCGACTGACCCTCTATGCCCATCCACGCACGAAAGGCACCCTTGCCACGACCCAATTCCAGGTCTCCCGGGAACGATAACCAGGTTTGTAAAGCAGCGAGATCGACGTAATTCAATTGAGCAAACAAGCGCCCGTGCCACTGACTCAATGCATTGACGGATCCGCCCGTTAAATCCCCGCGTATATCCACCGGATCGGCTAATTCAGTGGGTGGAATGAACCGTAATCCAAAAGTGTGATGGCCTTCCTTATTGTGCATACGTAAATCTACCTTTTTCAGATAGAGCGCGGGTGCAGCACGCGGCTCATCCAACCAATAAACTTCAGCATCATTGACCAACAGCTGGCGCTGTTGTAATAGCCAATCAAGAAAACCCTTATCTGCTTCCTCTTGATCAAGCCTAACGCCTGCGATGTGGATCACTTTTTCACTATCACGGCGGATGCTCAGAACAGGCCGTTCAATTTTAATCTCACGAAACAGCAATTCTCCGTACAGTAACGAGCGCCATGCAAGCGTGCCATCCAACTCAGCCAGTATCAAAACAGAATTACCATACTGATCATGCACACGCACCCCATGTAACCGTAAATAAGGGTGCAATCCGTCCCAATTGGCATCGATGCGTTCTATACTGATTGTTTGCTCGGCCACCTGCGAAATAGCGGCCGCAATGTCGGGCCGGTAGCGATCAATATCAGGCAACAGCCAATAGCGCAATAACAACAGTAACAGGAAAAAAAACATTACGATAACGAACACAACCCACCCGAGCTTACGCAAGGTGAAGATGCTATGCTTAACAAAGGAATGCATCATGGGATAATTGAATAAGAAGCACAGTTTTATTCTGAAAAACTGCTTAATCCTAGGAAGTAAAAAAGAAGAGTTTGATCAAAATGGTATTTTTAATAAGATTTCTAATAGGAACTAGGATTTCTAATAGGAGCATTGCTGTGGACTGCGGGCCGTGACCCTCCCCTACAAAATACTCTTTTATCTATCAGTGGCATAACTGATCTTAGCAAACCAAACATGCTTTATTTTAACCTTGAATATGTTTTTACACAGCATCCACCCCCCTACTGAATCAGCGCTGGAAAGTCTCCTTCGTTTCAGCCGTTATGGACGTCGTTTATTAGACAGCGAGCCTGATTTACGCACTGATCTGATTGAACATTTCCATCACCCTTTTGCACGCGAGGAAATGCTCGCATTCCTCAGCGCAACCTGCCCGGAACACACCGTGGATGAAACAAGTCTGCATAGCGCCCTGCGTAAGCTCCGTAAACAGGTCATACTGCGTCTGGCTGCGCGTGATCTCGCCGGTATGGCTGATCTGACTGAAGTCATGGTCACGATGACCAATCTGGCCGAGGTCACGATTCGTTTTGCGCTCGCGCATCATCAGAACTGGATGACGCATCCCAACCAGTTTGGTTCACCTATCGGCGAAAAAAGTTCAACCCCGCAGCAATTATTAGTCGTGGCCATGGGCAAACTCGGAGGAGGAGAGCTCAACGTTTCCTCCGACGTCGATCTGATTTTCATCTACCCAGAGGATGGCGAAACGAACGGCAGAAAATCGATCTCCAACCATGACTTCTTTACCCGCCTCGGACGCAAGCTGATTGCCAGTTTAAATGATTACACGGTGGATGGCTACGTCTTCCGGGTCGATATGCGCCTGCGCCCGCACGGAGAAAACAGCCCGCTGGCGATCAGCTTCGCAATGCTGGAGGACTATTTTGTGACCCAAGGAAGGGAATGGGAGCGCCATGCCTGGCTCAAGAGCCGGGTCATAGCAGGACCGGCTCCCGCATCAGTGGTGCTGATGGAGGACATCACCCGCCCGTTTGTCTTCCGCAAATACCTCGATTTTGAGGCTTATGAAGCCATGCGTCGCCTGCATGCGCAACTGCGCAAGGAAGTGGATCGCCGCGAAATGCATGACAACATTAAACTGGGTCCGGGCGGTATCCGCGAAATTGAATTCATCACGCAGGTTTTTCAACTGATACGCGGAGGTCGGGATGCCGATCTATGCATTCGCCCCACGCTGACCGCCCTGCACCGCTTGCAGCAAAAGCAGCCGATTCCTGCTCAAACGATCACTGAGCTCATCGAAGCCTACCGCTTTCTGCGCAAGCTGGAGCACCGTTTGCAATACCTCGATGACCAACAAACCCAGAATCTGCCTGAAAATCCCGCAGATCAGGCATTAATTGCCGCAGCCATGGGCTATGCCCGCTTTGCCGAGTTTCTGCGACAGCTCGATATCCACCGCAACCATGTCACGCGCCACTTTGAATTGATCTTCGCCGCGCCACGCAAATCGCCAGCTCATGACATCCTGGCAAGTCTCTGGCAGACGCAGGCCGGAGACAGGACTCAGGTGGAAGCCGCCACCACTCAGCTGACGACGTTGGGGTTTACCGAGCCTGAAAAAATCTCGGCGCGTATCCAGCAATGTTATGCCAGCTATTTTTTTCAGCAATTACCGCCAGCCAACCAGCAAAAAATTAAATCCCTGATGCCGATTCTGGTAGAGGCCATTGCCCAATTTCCACCGGTGGAAGCCACACTGGAACGCATGCTGCAATTACTGGAACATATCAGCCAGCAAGCCGCTTACCTGGCCTTGCTGCTGGAACACCCCCAAACCTTGCCACGGGTTACCAAACTCGTCAGCGCCAGTCGCTGGGCCAGCGATTATCTGGGCAGACACCCTATCCTGCTCGATCAACTGCTGACGCCGCGCGGGCTGTATCAATTACCGGACTGGCCGGCACTGAGACAGGAGCTGACGCGCCAGCTCAACCATGTGGACAGCCCCAGAAGCCATATCACCGAATGGCAAATGGATGTCCTGCGGCATTTCCAGCATGCGCAGGTATTTCAGTTACTGGCGATCGATCTGGAAGGAAAGCTGTTACTGGAAACCCTCAGCGATCATCTGACCGCGCTCGCCGATCTCATTCTCGATAACGTACTGCACCTTGCCTGGCTGGGGCTGAAGAAAAAACACCGCGAACAACCTGTTTTTGCCATCATCGGCTATGGCAAGCTGGGCGGAAAGGAGCTGGGCTACGTATCTGATCTCGATATCATTTTCCTTTACCAGGATAACCATGCCGATGCACAGGAGATCTACACCAAGCTGGGACAAAGCATCAACACCTGGCTCACCAGCCCCACCTCAGCCGGGGTATTGTATGCAACGGATTTACGCCTGCGTCCGAATGGCGCCAGCGGATTACTGGCCTCTTCCATCGAAGCCTTTACCCAATACCAGCATACTCAAGCCTGGGTATGGGAGCATCAGGCTTTGACGCGTGCGCGCTTCGTCACAGGTGATCCGCAAGTGGGCAAGCTGTTTGAACAAATCCGTAAGGAAATTCTGTGTCAAGCCCGCGACCTCGCTCAGCTCAGACAGGATATCCTGATGATGCGCGAAAAAATGCTGGATGCCCACCCTAACCCGACGACGCTGTTCGATATTAAACATGACCGCGGCGGCATCATCGATGTGGAATTCATCGTGCAATACCTGGTGCTCGGCTACGCGCACCAGTACCCGCAGCTCACCGGCAATATCGGCAATATTGCGCTGCTGAAACTGGCCAGTGAACTGGGGCTCATTCCGACTGAAACTGCCCAGCAAGTGTGGACAGGCTACCGTGAATTCCGCCGCGTGCAACATCGCCTGCGCTTGAATGCCGGCCCCAAGCTGGAAAGCTCAGCGACTTCCCAGGAAAAATCAGGCAACTTTGCCCGCATCGAAGCCGATGATTTAAGCCACGCGCGCATGGCGGTATTGCAGCTGTGGGAACAGGTATTTGGAGGATAAGCCTGGCGCGCTCCAAGCTTATCCCATGTTAATTCAAGAAAAGCACCTAATAATCCGTTTATTTCCAACTAAACCTTTTCTGGAATGCCGTTATGATGCTAATGGCATTCTTTTAACTAAAAGATAGTGCGCGATTATTTCTGCCCATACTAGCCCATGCACTCACTGAGTGTTTTTTAATTTAAAGGAGAATGATTCATGCAAGACATGCAAAAAGGTTTTACTCTGATCGAGTTAATGATTGTTGTGGCCATTATTGGTATTTTGGCGGCGGTGGCGATTCCGGCTTATCAGGACTACATAAAAAAAGCAGCTTATTCAGAGGTTATTGGCGCTATGGCACCATTCAAGCTTGCGGTTACTGAATGTTTTATGGGAACTGGAGATCTTAAAGCTTGCGATAATGGAAAAAATGGCGTCCCACCTGCACCCGCAGAGAGTGCAGCCGGTGCTTTTAAAACACTAACAGTAGCCGCAGATGGCAAAATTACTGCTACACCAAATGATTACAAAGGTATCAAAACCGGAGAAACTTGCGTTCTTACACCAGCTGCCAATGGAGAACGACTCACATGGACATACAGTGGAGCATGCACTGATAAAGGTTACGTCAAAAATTAACTCTAGCCAGCGTAGGGCGCAACCTGTGATCGGGTCGGGGTAACGGATTGTATCCGTTCCCTCTCCCGCACCACCGGACGTGCGGTTTTAGCTTCACTGATACTTCGTATTCCGCATCCAGCGGTTGAACCCAGCCCGCGATCGGGTCGGGGTAACGGGATTGCCCCGTTACCTCTCCCACATCACCGGACGTGCGGTTTTAGCTTCGCTGATACTCCGTATTCCCATCCGGCGGTTGAACCCAGTGACTTAAGCTGTCACAAAATCCGATGGAACCCATAACCCCCCACCGTTTCAACCTTATAGAAGGTTGTCCCGATTAAGGACGCTTTCCATCAAATTTTCATTCAGCACCTTCTATTTCTCCTTCGTCTGTGTTTCAGCTTGCATCCCACGGCCACGCTTCCGATTGGAGCCCACCAACCTCACGTGGACGCTGGGCGAGTGGTTGCCGCAGTTGCAACGCTCACCCACGCCAGAATACTCCGCGCCAATCCACAGAAATGTTTAAAATGGCCTGTCTCCTGGTTCTTCAGCCCTTTGTTCCACCTTGTTTCCAAGGCTTCTTCGCCAATACGGCTTCTGCTGATTCTCCCTAACCTCATTCGGGAGATCTCCCCGGGTAAGGTGCTAAAACTTTCAGCCCGCGTAGGGCGTAATAACCAACGGGCATTGCGCCGTATGTGCCTCACTTCACCATCCGGTGCAATGCGCTGCGCTTATTGCACCCTAGTGTGCCCGGCATGGGTTAAAACTTGTTATCTGAGAGGAGATAACCGGAGTTAGTAACGACAACCGTAGTGAAACGCAAGGGGGAAACCG
>NZ_FORD01000027.1 GCF_900113925.1 Nitrosomonas sp. Nm34 | reverse complement strand
TGATGGCTTGTCAGGCATCAAGCACCAGCTTGGCTGTCGCGTTGAACAAATCATGGAAGTAATTGAAGCGCACATAAATCAATTCTTTGTGCAAGCTCTGCAATTAGATTACCTTACCTTGCAGCGAGAAGCCTTGGATAGGAGTGATCAGTGAAATTTTATTTGATTTTAAACCCCGAAACTTGAGACGTAAATATTCGAACATTGAGATCGTCAATGATCAATTCAATTTACTGTCGCACCTTAAGGTAAATGATATTGGCAGATCGGACAGAAATACTGGTCAATGAGATTGTATTGGTCGCGGTAAAATTCGGCGAAAAACTACCCAAATTTTGTTTCTCTGATTCTAGGTCTGTTGACATTTCACATAGGTAGCCACAGATATCCACACGCTATGGCTACCATACTCTCGTAATTTCGCTTCAGTTTGTCGTATTGCGTTGCTATTGCCCGGTACTGTTTTAGCCGGGCAATAGCATTCTCCACCCAATGCCGGTATTGATATAAACCCCAATCCATATCTGCATTACCCTTCAACGAGTTGCGCTTTCCCGGTATCACAGCCCGAGCTCCCTTCTTCGTTATCTGTTCCCGTAACTATTCGCCGTCATAGCCCTTGTCTGCAACTATTGCTTTTGCGTCAGGCAACCTGGCAATCAAATCGGGTGCGGCAGAACAGTCATTGACTTCTCCACCGGTGATTTCAAACTCAACTGGCAAGCCATAACCATCGACTGCTAAATGGATCTTGGTGGTATTGCCCGCGCGGCTTTTCCGATAGCCTGCGATGCTTGACTCGCTGCTCCCGCACTATGTTGATGCGCTTTAACATAACTGCCATCCATAAATCTCCATTCCCAATCCGGATCAACAGCCAATACTTTGAAAACATTGAGCCATTTCCTGCTCAATGACCATGCATTGAATCTTTTATAGATAGAATTCCAGCAGCCGAACACCCGGGGCAGATCGCGCCATGGACAGCCCGATACAGTATGCCTTCTACCGTCATGCGCAGATTGCGCTTGTTATCAATCGATTCTTGAAGCAGAATCTTCTCCAGCTTCGACCCGTACTCATCATTGAGCATCATTCGGGCATCGCAAACTCGTTTTGTTGGTGGTGTAGGAACCTCAATATTACGAGTTTGTTTTTATCTATGAAATACTTATCTTAAAACGTCAACAGACCCTAGAATTAACACTTATTTTTAAACTTCATCTCAGCAAGTTGACACTTCACTTTTGTAACTGCTTAATTTCCTAAGACCCTACCATAAATATTTACGCAAGCTGACATCCTAATGGGTTTACAATAAAATGCCAGAAATAAGTTTATAAGTTACCTAGTTTAATAATGTCCAGTCCTTCCGCAGAGCAAATTCTTAGTGAAGTATTCGGCTACTCGGATTTTCGGGGCGAGCAGCAAGAGATTGTCGAGCATGTTTCTTCAGGAGGAGATGCGCTAGTATTGATGCCAACCGGCGGAGGTAAATCTCTGTGCTATCAGATTCCCGCCTTACTTCGGCAAGGGGTAACTATTGTCATTTCACCACTAATCGCATTGATGCAGGATCAGGTTGAGACCCTTAAACAACTTGATGTACAAGCCGAGTTTTTAAATTCCAGTCTGGATGCTAGAGCAGCAAGGGAAGTGTCCAGCCGCTTGATGAATGGCGAACTCAAGTTGCTATATGTCGCACCTGAGCGCCTGTTAACAGAGGGTTTCCTGAATCTGTTAGAGCGCTTACAGGCGCGTGAGAGCTTGGCATTATTTGCTATTGATGAGGCCCATTGCGTCTCGCAATGGGGTCATGATTTCCGTCCGGAGTATCGTGAGTTGATAGTCTTACATCAGCGTTTTCCAAGCGTGCCGCGCATCGCATTGACAGCTACTGCTGATGCCCCAACACGTGCAGAGATTATTGATCGCTTGGCATTAGAAAATGCCCGACAGTTTATTGCTAGTTTTGACCGGCCAAATATTTGTTATCGGGTTGCCATCAAGAGCAATTCACGTCAGCAATTGCAAGCCTTTTTAGAAGCTGAACACGCCAACGATGCGGGTATTGTGTATTGCTTGTCGCGTAAAAAGGTAGAGGAAACAGCAATATGGCTGCAAGCGCGCGGCTGGAAAGCATTGCCTTATCATGCAGGTCTTGATAATGCAACGCGTAACCAATATCAACGGAGATTTCTACGTGAAGAAGGGATGATCATAGTGGCAACCGTAGCTTTTGGCATGGGGATAGATAAGCCTAACGTGCGCTTTGTGGTTCACCTGGATTTGCCTAAAAGCATGGAGAGCTATTATCAGGAAACTGGCCGTGCCGGTCGGGATGGTTTGCCCGCAACTGCATGGATGATTTATAGTTTAGGTGATGTCGTCGCTATGCGGCAGATGCTCAATTCTGGAGATGCCTCCGAAGACCGCAAGCGTATTGAGCGGCAAAAGCTGGATGCACTCCTGGGTTTTTGTGAATCCACTGCTTGCCGCCATCAGACTGTTCTGCGTTATTTTGGTGAAGTGCATCCCGGCAATTGTGGACAGTGTGATAACTGCCTCCGCCCGGCAGATACTTGGGATGCAACCGAGGCGGTGCGCATGGCTCTTTCCTGCGTCTATCGCACTGGGCAACGCTTTGGTGCTGGCCATCTGATTGATGTACTGCGCGGTAAGATGACGCCTCAAGTAGAAAGGTTCAGCCACCAGCAACTTAGTACTTTTGGTATTGGCAAAGCATTAACACAGCAACAATGGAGTAGTGTTTTCCGGCAAATCGTGGCAGGTGGCTTGCTACAGGTGGAGATGGAAGCTTATGGTGGGCTTAATTTAACGGAAGAAGCGCGCCCGATACTACGGGGTGAGAGGAAAGTATGGTTGCGCCAAGACCGGGAGATTATCAAACATACTACGAGCCATGCTGAACGTGCATCACGCACACGTGAAGCTTTTGCCGCTGCTAATGAAGATCCGCTTTGGCAAGCACTCAAAGCCATGCGCATGCAGCTTGCTCGCGAGCAAGGGGTACCGCCTTATGTTATCTTTCATGATAGTACCTTGCTTGAAATTTTCCATCAACGCCCGGGTAATCTTACTGAATTGGGGTGTATCAGTGGAGTAGGTCAAGCCAAGTTGGCGCGCTATGGTAATCAATTCCTGAAGGTAGTGGAAGAAGCGATGTGTGATGGGATTCGCTGATTTCATGGAATGGTGAATTACAGCGAGCTCTAACTTTTGTTTAGACGGAGGAATCAGTCTTAATTCCATTTTTAAATCAAAATTGACGCGGAGGCGAGCTGCAGACAATATCAATCATACGACAAGGTGAAGCCGACAAAGTCACCCATTAGCCGACCTCTGTCAATAGCCTAAATAACACCCTGCCATTAAAAATAGCATAAAAATTAACTTTCCCATTGTTGTTATGAATACCGCGCCCGTTATGTCGTTGTCTTTGGCGTCGAAGTCATACGCTCCGCACCAGTCATCCATCTGGATTAAGGTAGGAAATCTTACTCATTATCCAAGCTCTTGGTAGTTTCACTACCCCACACAATCTTCGGTCCCAAACCGTATCCAAAATATTTTCACAGAATTTATGGCTCAGCTTTGGCTGTCCAGACTTAAGATAGCTCACGGTTTAGGCGGAACCTGAACAACAATGGTCAACCGGGATATCCAATCAGTTTTGTGTGTAGACCAGACTCAGTCCTGGCTCATCCCGGTTGCCCAAACTTAACCTGGAAACATCAGTCTGGCCTCATAAGGTTATTGATGCTTAAGCATCATCCAGCTGGCTCTTGCCAGCTTGCGCGCAATCGCCCGAATAGCAATGATGCCATTCGTTCTCGCTTTCTTTCGTTCATAAAACCGTTGCGCCAGCGCTTCATAGCGCACAGCAAAATGCGATGCTTCAGAAAAGGCCCAGGAAAGATAGGAGTTGCCTGCTTTAACATTGCCTGATCCTTTCTTTTTTCCGTTGCTGGTGCGTAGGCTATCAACACAGCGACAATAGGAGGCAAACTTACCCGCACTGGCAAAACGATGGATGTCTCCTGTTTCCAGCATGATGGTCAATCCCAGTATTTTTTCGATGCCTCTGATCGTTTGCAGTATCTCAAACTCCTTGCTTAGTTTTACTGCGTGATGAGCAGATTGTTCCAACACATCGATTTCTGCTTGCATCGCATGATAGACGGCCAAACCTGACTGAACTGCCTGCAGCGTGTAGCTATCCATTTGAGGTGGCTCAAAGTCAGCTCAGCGTAACCGTTCTGACTTTACCCCAATCCCCGTGCAACGTCATATTTGACTTTTCACACTAATCAGTTGTGTACTGGCTGCTCTCACCAGTGAAAGTCGCCGCCGCAACAGGTCTCTGATCGCTCGTTGCTCTTTCGGATAGATATGCCCCGTAGGCAAAATCCCCAGTCGCAGCAAATGCGCCAGATGAAAGGCATCATGATGGTCACCGCTATATTTCAATCCATCATATTGCGTCACCGCAGCTGTATTCACTAGCTGCAGACAATAGCCATGGGCTTGCAGGCCATCGACTAACCAGTACCAGTTGAAGGTTGATTCCACCGCTATCCCTTGTAAGCTCTCCTGGTAAGACGGGAGTGCTGAAGTGTGAGCGATAAATCATTACTTAACCGCTTCTCAAACATGCCCTTGTCTTCTTCGTCAATGACTATCATTACATGATTATTTGAATGTAAATCAATTCCGCAGTAATGTTGCATCTCAGTCTCCTCATCGTTTTTGCAGCGGCTAGTTTAACAACTGGCTGCGAGGAGGCTGGCTAGAGGATTATCAGTTTTAATGTAGAAATGGAATAAAGTGTAGACAAGGCACAAGGTATAAGATCGTGCGTTATTTAGCATTTACCTTTTCGGATTTTTTGGCTTGTTTTAGCTCTGATTTCTTAACTCCTCTGATATTCATTCCTGCTAAAATTACTTGCATTGTAGCTAATGCCCAGGCTCTATTGGGAATAGCCCAGATAAACCATAGCAAGTTGCTTAGTAGAAAGAGCCAAAATCCCCAATTACGATTATCTTTCCTTTCTGCAGCTACATACCATGTTGCCGTGATTGTAATAACCATGGCGAGCCATTGAACAATATTCAGTAAATCTTCTAACGAATACATAAAATGTTTAGATATAATTTTCAGTGTGAATAAATTGCATACTATTCAAACACTTCATCGGTGGGCACACATTACCATTACCCATGGTGGTCTACGGTTTGGTGCAGCTAGGGGTCGTTTGAATAGCCAGGCAGTAGCGGGTACCATATTATTCCATTTCTACATCAAATGTGACTTTGTCGGCTTCACCTTGCCGTATTATTGATATTGTCTGCAGCTCGCCTTCGCGTCATTTTTGATTTGGAAAGGGTATTAATATTCGATGGCGCAAGCATCACCCTCAAACTAACGGGCAAATTCATAAAGGGCTAGTCAATATTTTAAGGCATGTCCTTATCCAGTTCGTGGTGGAATGTAAAATGTGAAAAATTCATCCGGCTAAATTGGGATAAAAACCGAATTTCCGGATGTAAGCAAGGCAGCAACATAAAATTCAGCAAAAAGCTCAAGTACATGACCTCTTTCCAGTTGGAAACAATTCCAACTGTGGCGAGTGATTAACCCTCAACTCAAATGCTATAAATAACTACAATGTTCGCTATCGCACCGACTTATTTGTAAATTTAAAGGAACATAACGATAAAACTTCGATTGATAAATTCTAAATCGATTTTTGAGGGAAGAAACTTATAGACATTAAATTCTTTAAGTTTCACTTTGATTGAAATAATGTTCCTTTAAGTTTTGTTCATTCTTTTAATTCTTCTGCAACCAAATTATTCATTTTATATTGCAGATGTCACTGAATAAGGAGGAATAAATCATGTTTAATTGGGCGGTTATATTTCTAATTATCGCTATTATTGCTGGCGTACTAGGTTTGACCGGAGTTGCTGGGACGTCTGCGCATATAGCATGGATTTTATTTGTAGTTGGTATTATTATCGCAATAGTTTTCTATGTAATGGGCAGACGTCCGCCCCCCGTCTAATAGCCAATATTCTTGGCTACAAAAGATAGCTAAGTTTTATTGAACCTTATGAAACTTAGCTATCAATAATTAATTAAACTTATAAGAGAAAGTTAGTGAAATATTTGCTGGGCTTCAGTTCTTCTTCCAACACTCAATTAGTGTAGTGGTGCAGAGATGTGGGCTATGTGCTCTGCCGCAGAATTGTTTCTTCTACATAGGTTTACTGGTTAGAAATAGCTCGGTTTATGATGGAGCATAGCTTATTCATTGTACGTTAATTACCCATATGGAATTAACTTAATTTCCTTGTACCGAATACCACAGCCAGCGCATCAACAGAAACCCAAATGCTCCAATCAAAACTACTACCCCAATCACTAATAAACCTATTATTCCAACAAAAAATCGGCTGTAAGTTTTAGTTTTTTGAGGTTCTTCTACATAATCATTCAGCAATTTAACGTTTCTATAATTAGCTTTCCAAATAAAGTCTGACATATCTCCTATCACAGGAAATATGCCCAAAAGAGCATCTATTGCGACATTGAACGCCATTTTCAGAAGAACAGATTTTGGGACTCCCATTTGAGCTGCCTGGGATATAATATGGCTTGAAATCAATGCGCCAAGCGCATCACCAAGTCCCGGAAATAATCCTATCAATCCATCAATGCCAAAACGTAGCTGCGTTCCTGGAATACGAAAAGAGTTATCCATCAGCCAGGCTAGTCTATTTAATTTATTTTTTAATTGTTCTCTCTGTCTTGAAACATGCTTTTGAGAAGGTGAAGTATTTTGCTGATGGGAAAAAGTGGGTTCTGCATAAGGTTCATGATCGCCCGGTCCAATATCGATATTTTTAGGCATGATTACTCCTTTATAATTTAATTTCTACCACTGTGTCGTGCAAATTACTATTTGATGGATGGGTAGTGCGGCTGGCTAATCATTAAAATGCCGGAGAAGAGTTTGTGGCAAATGGTTTTTGCAAGTTAAGTGATATTCTCTTTCCAGTAAAAGCCAATGCACGTAATGTGCGAAGCTATACATTCGATAAGCTTCTTGTTTAGTATGATTTTTCTGGTACAACCTTGATTTCTTTGTCGGTCGTGTCAGGTACGACAATGACCTTTTCCTTTTCACTTGGCGTTTGTGGTTTGCGAGTCTCGGAATGAATAGATAAGCATCCACTCAACCCTATACCCAATATGACTAGCAAAAATAAATTTAAGCTTTTCATTGAATACTCCTTCTTTTGATATGGAGCGAAACCAATAGAAAAGATAATTTATCGTTGAAAATATGTCTGTTCGTTACCGAACATAAGTTATGATTGTATGTTTTTAGATACTTATGCTTACTTAATTGCGCTTTTTGTAAGCCATTATTAGCATAGCTTAATTGACCTGGTTAATATCAACCTTAAAAAATACAGCTCTTCTGAAGATTGCCGTATTCTTTGTTTTAATGAAAAAATTCAACAGATGCTTTGTGTCTAATCCTTGTTTTATATGTGTTACTTGTTCTTGTTTTTCTTCTGTAGCTACTTTCTTGATAGATAATTGATGTAGACAGGTCAGTAATAAAATTGGATCAGTTTGCAGTCCAGAGGTTTGTTTTATTTTTGGGAGCATATTTTCTTGGCTGGTTTGATTCTTTTTTTCATAATCTTTATTGGAATATCATTTCATTTGGGTTTCTGCCGGCTATGAGTGGAAGGAAGCGCCACCATTGTGCTTGATCGACTGTTTGCTGGAGTTGCTGCAGAATAACTTCAGGTATGTTACTTCATCAGCGTAATTACCGCCAAATGGTGATGAGAGCAGCACCAATTTTATGAAACTGGCGATTCTCTAAATAAATGCCCAAGCTCCCACTCGTCTTGCTATTGATTATGAACAGGAGTCATCAATACCTTGATCAATCGCGCCCTTGGATGAGCGTCTTGCTTAATTGTGAGCGTCTATTGATTCAATCGGTTTGGTTATGCCTTTTTGGAAATCTCAAATTCCTCTACGCTGACCACCAAGGCCAAGATGAGAGCTATCAGTGGATCGATGATATGCTCCCAACCTGCTGCCAATTCCTGGCTGAACAGATCGAATTCACTCAGATTATTCTGTGCTGAAACGGCAGCAATGTTTTGCGCTGGCTCGCTTCTGTGGTAGCGTATTTTTCTTGGTGAGTGCTATAAAATTTGATATTTTCTTGTAGTTCAGTACCAATATAAATCCGATCAATTCTTTTCGACTGTGATCTCAACGCGCCTATTCTGCTGTCGACCCTGTGAATTGTCACTGCCGTCGGGATTGGTGTTCATCGCAATGGGCTTGGTTTCACCGTAGCCGTGGGTTGTAATGCTTGATTCGTCAATACCTTTATTTCTAACGAGCCAGTCTTTCACTGCCTGGGCGCGCCGGTTTGAAAGATCAAGGTTTGCTTTTTGAGAGCCTCTGGAATCGGTGTGTCCTTCAATGAGTATCTTGCCCCCGGGGAACTGCGAGATCACTGTTCCCACTTTGTCGAGAATCTGCTCCGCCTTGGAATTAATCTCGGCTTTACCGAAATCAAAAACTACGTCGCCTTCAAGTTTCATGTTGACGGTTTTTTCGGTTTCCTTTAGTTGAAGTTCCTTGCGGTCGGTTTCTTCGATTTGCAGTTGTTTGCGTTGCAGCTCGAGCTGTTTCTTCTCCAGCTCGAGCTGCTGTTTATCGAGTTGTTTCTTATCCAACTCGAGCTGCTGCCTATCAAGCTCTAGCTGCCTCTTTTGGATCTCGAGCGGGGCTTGAGTTTCTTGCGCAAGCGCTGTAGTTAAGCATGCCCACGACAGCAGAGACGTGCAGATGAATAATTCGGTAAACGGACGAAATTGTGATAGATTCATAGTTTCTAATACCCTGAATGTTATAGAATGTACAAGTTCTGGTAACCCAGAACGGCAATGTTATTCAGAACAATTTAATGCATCTTGCAGCTTATTGAAATCAAAATAAATAATTGTTCGTTATTCCCAACTCGGCTTCTAAGCAGTCATCCATTCCATGTCCGAGTTCAAAACCTTTCATTCGCTTCTCTATAATAAGTATTTACTAAAATACCATCTCTTGAAATATCTTTTTCAAGTTAATGTCATCGTTATACTCCAGTAATAATTCATGTTTCATATCTTCTTATTTAAAGAAAGCTTTAAAGCTTCATTTATGCTTATTTAGATGGAGATTGAGGCATTTGGTTTGAATTGAACAAAAATTTAGCTTTAACAGACCTCGACATAACTATCTTTTGGGTAATTATGTTATTTTAAATAGTTGATTATTTACATAAATCATTGTGCTGTGATTATTAGGTGTACTATTAACTATGATAGTTTTTTGGTTAAAGTAGGATACTCTAATCAAGGGACAAGTTGCTATAAGAATGTATCCTATAAAGAACGTATTAATAGTATGGTTGTTATAATTGAGATGCTTACGGAATGTTTTGTAGAAGTCTATTAAAAGGTAAAGAAGTGAAGCTAAAGTTGGTTAATGGAGGGGTGCTATGATGAAAATGATTATTCTGTTGGTATGTGGATTGGCGCTTATTCTCTTGTCTGGATGCGCACAAATGCGCCCGATAGCGAACACTCGGAATAATGAAGATAGCGCTGAATTACATTCCACAGACCCTAATAATCATAATACTGTAGCTAAACATTATGAAGATATGGCTAATGAGATGAAATTGAAACTGCGGGCTAAGAAGAAACCGCTCGCAGAATATGAAGAACATAGTTACTATTATAAACGAAAAGAATAAAACCTTCAGTCTCATACCACAGCTAATATCAGATATTTTGAAATTCTATCAAAGAAAATATGAAACAAGCAGCCATTCATAGAAAAATGGCACTATATGAACAAAAAGGATCTCTCAGCTTATTAATGAATGAGCAGAATAAATTCTCATAAATTTTCGATAAGGTAAATACTCATTTGGAAGAAAGCATTCATGTTCTAGCTGTTCGAGATGCTAAAAAATAGGCCGCATATCAATTACCGATACGCGGCCTTTTTAGTATTTGTTTGCAGTTTCAGTTAAGTTATTCCATTTTTTAAATCAAAAGTGACTTTGTCAGCTTCACCTTGACGTATTAATCATACTGTTTGCCGCTCGCCTTCTCGTCAATTTTGATTGGAATATGGAATTGGCCAGTACACTTTTAATTGCCGTTATCTTATTTTGTCTATTTGACGGCACACTTCAACTCATCCTGCCAATGAAGCGTTCTGCTTGCTCAAAATTCAGTGTTGGAAAAACATTCAAAAGAATTCTAAGCATGAAAATCGATTCCGATGATAGTTTGCCAATCTTTGCAGTAGACTTGTAGCGCTTGGCGCAAGTGGAAAAAATTGATGAAAGTGGTGAGCGCGGTTAGGGTGTACCCAATCGCGAGCACGTACTAAGCCACTACTGATTGATAAAGATATGCTTAAATAAAAAGAAGTTGATATAAAAAGAGAGGCACACATGCACTATATACTGGCGATGGATCAGGGCACTACGAGTTCGCGTGCGATCGTGTTCGATGGTGACGTGCGCATTCACGCTATTGCGCAGCAGGAATATCGGCAGCTGTATCCGCAGCCGGGCTGGGTCGAGCACGATCCGCAGAATATATGGCAGAGCCAGCTAGCGGTGGCGCAGCAGGCACTTGTCAAAGCAGGTATCACTGCGCGCGATGTCACGGCAATTGGCATTACGAATCAGCGCGAGACGACATTATTGTGGGATCGGCATACTGGTGAGCCAATCGGCAATGCTATTGTCTGGCAGGATCGCCGCACGGCGGATTTCTGTGCGCAATTAAAATCACAGCATGGGCAATTATTTCGCGAGCGCACGGGGTTGCTGCTTGATCCGTACTTTTCTGCAACTAAGCTCGCATGGTTGCTTAATCATTATGAGGGTGCACGCAAGCGCGCGGAAAATGGTGAGCTTGCTTTCGGCACAGTCGATACGTGGCTATTGTGGAATTTGACGCGCGGTAAAATGCACGCCACTGATGTCACGAATGCATCGCGCACACTGCTGTTCGATATTCATCGCAATCGCTGGGACGATGAATTGCTCGATGTGTTTAATATTCCTGCACAAGTATTGCCACAGGTTTATGCTTCGAGCGCTGATTATGGTTACACCGCACCCGATTTATTCGGTGCATCAATTTTGATTGGCAGCGTCGCGGGCGATCAGCAGGCCGCATTGTTTGGGCAGGCATGTCATGCGCCTGGCATGGTGAAAAATACTTACGGCACAGGCTGCTTCATGCTTATGCAAACAGGTGAACATGCCTGCGAATCGCAGCATGGTTTGCTCACAACAAGTGCGGCGCAACTTGATAAGCAACCGGTGTTTGCACTTGAAGGCAGTGTGTTTATCTGCGGTGCTGTCATTCAATGGTTGCGCGATAGTCTCAGTATTATCAAAAGTTCGGCAGAAATCGAAACGCTCGCAACATCGGTACCTGATAGCGGTGGTGTGTATTTTGTGCCCGCATTCACGGGCCTTGGTTCGCCACATTGGGACCCGCACGCACGTGGCGCGATTTTTGGTTTAACGCGTGGTACTACCCACGCACATATCGCACGCGCTGCACTCGAGGCCATCGGCTATCAATCCGCTGAGTTATTACTCGCAATGCAAAAGGACGCTGCACTTCCGATCAAAGAATTGCGCGTTGATGGCGGGGCAGCAGTGAATAATTTACTTATGCAGCATCAAGCCGATTTACTTGGCGTACCCGTCGTACGCCCACGCATTATCGAAACCACTGCGCTTGGTACTGCATATCTTGCGGGATTGACTGCAGGTATATGGAATAGCATCAAAGAAATCGCCGAGCATTGGCAGACCGATCGCATCTTCGAGCCGATGATTTCGCGTGATGAAGCAGCGCAGAGGATGTTCAATTGGAGTAGGGTAGTAAGGGCGTGTAATCCGTGGGGAAGGGATTAATATGGTGGTGCAATCGATCGCTTCACAAAACGCGGGGCCCATATACGTCTGTCTATTTCTCACCACAGAATTTAGCATACTTCAATATGAAGCGCTATTTTTCGATTAACAGACTTAAACAATAAAAAGAAAATAAATGGAATTAGAGACAATTACAACGAAAAATCGCAATAGATTCCCTACTTGATAGGACTAACTCTAATTTTTATTCCACGATTACTGCGAAAATATGTACGCTTCGGTGATATATTTTCTGTTATTTGCAATTTTTCCTCTTCGAGATATACCATGAGCAAACGATTCATTATAGCTATCCTACTCAGCGCCTCTGCAACCAGAATCCGAGGCAATAATACGGACAAAGCTCGCAGCTAGCCGGACTGTGCCCATAAAGTCGGGAAATTAAAGCGAAGAATCAGCACTGACACATATTGAATCAATCTTTTTAGTGTGAATGGTATCTCTACCTAAAATAGGAAATACCTCAAGGTCAAAGTTATTCTGGCTAACAAATAAAGGTTAACATTTCCAACTATGCCAAAATTAATAAAGGAAAAGATAAAATTTTTAAAAGGAAAAGCAGTAATAACTTGTTTATACACACGGCAGACTGGCAGCTAGGTAAACCTTTTGCCAATATTAGTGATCAGCATAAACGATCTTTAGCCCAACGGGCCCGCTTAGATGTCCTCAAACGCATTAACGATCTTGTGAAAGAATATCAAGCTAGTTTTGTTTTGGTGGCGGGGGATCTCTTTGATTCTAATACACCTGATAAGCCCACGGTGGCTGCCGCTTGTAGCGCTATTGGCCAGATGGAAGTGCCCGTGATCGTGATTCCGGGCAATCATGACCATGCAGGTGCGGGTAGTATTTGGGAGCAGGCATTTTTTTTAAGAGAACAATCAGCACTGGCTCCCAATTTACACATTCTCTTGGAGAATAAAGCGCTGGAACTGGATTATGCCGTAATTTATCCATGTCCATTAAAAAATCGATCACATGCAGATGATCCATCGGCATGGTTGCGTGACTTAGAAGTATTCCGAGCAGCTCTATCAAATAAAGCCCGTATCGTCATGGCACATGGCAGTACTCAGGTATTTCAAAGTGAAGGCGATGATGATGAAACCACTATTTTATCCTCAAATCGTATCGATATTGATCGCTTACCTATGGATGAAATTGATTATATTGCCCTTGGCGACTGGCACGGGACCAAGCAGGTTGGATTGAAAGCCTGGTACTCCGGTACACCGGAAGTTGATCGTTTTCCTAAAAGTGAAGAAAATCAACCGGGTAAAACGCTTATCGTTGAAAGCAAACGAGGAGAAAACCCGATTGTAAAAGTTGTTGCTACTGGCCACTTAAACTGGCAGGAAGCCACTTTTGAATTCAGCAACGACGACAGTATCGAGCAATTTGCCAGGCAAATGAACGATCTTCTTAGCCAGCGCGTCAATGAAGATTTATTAAAGCTGACCCTGGCTGGTTCTCTAGGAATTGCCGCAACCTCCCGGCTTGATGCATTAATCGAATCCCTTGAGGCTCGGCTTTTGCGGCTGAAACTAAAGAACCATGTAACTATTGCTCCATCAGAGGATGAACTCGACCAGCTAATGCACAGCATTTCAGATCCATTAATCTCAAGCGTTGCACAGCAACTACTCGCTCAAAATAATCAGGCGGATAGTGAGACAGCCATCATCGCGTCCTTGGCACTGAGAATGCTGCACTCGGCAGCTCCATGAGCTCTGTTCATGAAATTGATTTCGGCAACTGTTCGTAATTATCGAATACATCGTGAGACCACAATCCGGTTTGATGAACAGCGCTCATTGATTGGTGGTGTTAATGAATCTGGCAAAAGCACTTTGATTGAGGCCATACACCGCGGATTGTTCCTTAAAGCCCGTGTAACTGGCGATACGCAAAAAAGCATGATGTCGCTTCATCATGCGGGTCATCCAGAAGTGGATATTGAATTCTCAGTCGCCGGAAAAACCTTCAGAGTCAACAAACGATTCAGCGGACAAAGTGGAATTACCCAGCTTGTCGAGGTTGGCGGAAATGTCTGGCATGGTGAAGAGGCAGAATCCCAACTGAACAGCCTTCTCAAAGTGGATGATAAGGGCAGTGGGCGTGGATTAACCGAACGTATCATGCAGCAATGGGCTCATTTGTGGGTCTGGCAAGGGAGGAGCGGCAATGATCCCACCCGGGATGCAGCTTCAGAACACCATGCTATCTTGCAACGCCTGCAGCATGGAAGTAGCGCAGCCATCATGCAGTCTGATCGAGATTCCCGTATAGCTGCCTATTTTGCACGCCAATACGAGCAAATTTTTACGCAAAATGGCAAGTTCAGAGCGGGCTCGGAGGCAAATGAAGCCGAAAAAGCATGTATCGAAGCAGAAGAAAAAGAACGCATGTGTAAAGAGCGTATGCAACGGCTTGAGCAAGCAACCTTGGATTTTGAAAGTTCGGAACAAACCATTGCTGAAGCTGATGCTGAATTAAGTCAATTAGGACAGCAGAAAAAAAAGATTGAAGGTAACATCGACCAAGTCAAGCAATTACAAAGTCTAAAAAATCAGCAAATTGATACTTATACTCGTGAGGAGCAGCAGGAGAAGGAATTGCAGCAAGCTAACCAGACAATTCTGAACTTAAGAGGTGAGATCAATCAACGTACTGCCGAATTAGCGCCCAAGCGTGATAAATCAAACCGATTGCAACTAGAGCTTGCCGAACTTAAGCAGCAAGTTACCCAAGCATCCAAGAAATATCAATTGATTATCCAGAAAGCTCGCGCTATACGACAACAGCATGACTTGGCTCAGCTTTGGGTGGCTCGATTCGAATTCCAAGATCATTTCGATACACTATCTACAAAACGCCAGAAAGTAAAACAGCAACAAAATGAAATCGAGCAATATAAAGAAGCATTGAACAAATTATCCCCAATCGATGAAAACGCTTTGCAGTCCTTGCGTAAAATTCAAGAGCAATTAAGTGAAGCACAGGGGGCGTTAAAAGCAATGGCAGTCGGTATCGAAGTGATTGCGGCTGAGCATGTGATCCGCGTGGGCGAAGAAGAGGCAAAAGCTGGCAACAGCTTCCATCTCAGTGCCCCCACTGACATCTGGCTTGATAATTTAACTCATCTACGCATACAACCAGGGGGTGGGGGAAGTCTGGAAAGGACACGGCAGCAAGTACAAACCCTACAGAAACAATTGAACAGCACATTAGATAGCTACGCAATTGAGTCCCTTGAGCAGGCTACGACCATAATAGCTAAACGTAATCAGATCGAGCAAAAAATTTCCACTCTCCAGAGTACCCTGAAAATATTGAATGATGGCAAGCTGAACGAGGACTATCTCCATATTAAAGATAAGCTGAGCAAGGTAACTGCCGAAATAAACCGACGCGCCGAACAACTGCCTGAATATATTGCGCCTGCAACGCGGTCGGAAGCTGCTGATTATTTTGATAACCTGCGGCATAAACTACAACAGGCTGATACGGAAGAATTCGAAATAAAAGCAGAGCATGACATACTGGCAAAACAATTTCACCAAGCTGAGTTGGACTTTCAGGCAGTCATTAGCGATCTTACGACAAATGACCAGCAGATTACCGAGAAACAAGCCAGACTGAATTTAGCGTTGGAAATGTATGGTGATGATGCCCATCGTGCAAAACTGTTGCAACAGATCCAATACGCTAAACAACAAACCAAAGTACGTCTTGAGCAAACCTGCCAAGCTCTGGAAGCTTTGCAACCGGAGCAACTTGAGCGAGACCAAATGCGTATCGAACGCGCATTAGCCATGCAGGAACAAAGCCGGCAAGCAGCTATCGTGCAACGTGCTGTTAGTCAGGCTGCATTACGTTTGGATGGTTCTGAAGATCCCCAGGCAGCCTGGTCTATGGCACATGCACGATTGCAAAATGCGCGCGAGCACTTTACACATGTCAAACGTAAGGCCGAAGCTATCAAACTGCTGCATCAATTGTTTCAGCAACAGCAAAAACAACTTTCTGATCGATTCAGTCAACCCCTTGCAGACAAAATTTCAGCTTATCTACAAGGATTATATGGCGCCGGAACCAAGGTTTCGATCACCATGGATGAGGGTAAATTCCGTGACATTCAGGTTGTTCGACCAAGTGATACTGTTTCTCTATCTTTCGATAGTCTCAGTGGTGGTACCCGAGAACAAGTCGCTGCTGCAATGCGCTTAGCCATGGCCGAACTTTTGGCTGCTGACCACGATGGCAAGTTACCGATTGTGTTTGATGATGCCTTTGCTTATTCTGATCCGGAGCGTGTCAGAAGACTTCAGCGTATGCTGGATTTGGCTGCTGAACGCGGATTGCAAGTCATCATACTGAGCTGCAATCCGGCTGACTATGCCGGTTTGGGTGCTCAATTAACTCGGCTAGATGAATGCTCCTCAACGTAGTTAAATAATTATATTGATTCCATCAAATAGTGATTACTAAATCATACCCACTTTTTGCAAGTAATAATTCAGTCATTGGGTGCATCTACAATAAGGTCGCCTTCCACTGATTTCACGCCGTCCTGACTTTGGGCAACCTCGATAGCTTTGTCAATAATTTGCTGGGAATCCACTGTACCGCTCAGCTGTACTACGCCATCAACCGTAGTCACTTTAATATCAGTTACCTTCAGCAGGGAGTCATTTAAAATGGCTGCCTTAACTTTCACGGTAATAAACGAATCATCGAGGTACTGAGCACCTTTTTCAGTTTTCTCGACTATTGTCTCTTTTACCTCCTCAAGTTTACCGTTTGTTTCTTCTGTTCCTTGCTCAATCTTCTGCTCAGTATTCTCAGGTACATATACAATAAGGGTGCTTTGCACAGATTTCACGCCATCCTGATTTTTAGCTATCTCGATCGCTCTGTCGATGCTTTGCTGGGAATCCACTGTGCCACTCAGCTGTACTATGCCATCAACCGTAGTTACTTTAATATCAGTTACCTTCAGCAGGGAGTCATTTAAAATGGCTGCCTTAACTTTCATGGTAATAAACGAATCATCGAGGTACTGAGCACTTTCTTCAGTTTTCTCAACTATTGTCTCTTTTATCTCCTCAAGTTTACTTTCTGTTTTTTCTGTTCCCTGTTCAACCTTTTGTTCAGTATGCTCAGCTGAACGATCTATCTCTTTTCCAGTTTTTTCTGTTGAGCCTTCTTTTTGACAACTAGCCAATCCTAGGATTGCAAATAAGCTAATGATCATAGAAAGTTTTTTAGTTGAAATAGCTAACCTATACTCATGCGTTAATTTCATAGCTTCTTCCTTAAGTTGATAATTTGTTTCCAAAAAAATATATCGCTCCTGTATAAGCACCCAATACTCAAATGTGTAATAAATAAGATGGTAGAGAAAAGAATCTCGCAAATTAAATTCAGCACATTTAAATTTTGATCAAACTATGACAGGAGTGACAGTGCCAAGCACAGTTTCTCACTATTAACTTAGATAAGACCTTCAAAAAATAAATTGAACTGCATTACATATAGCGAATACAACCTATCTCTAAGTTGATTATGTGAGGAAGTAGATAAGCACTAAATTTCTACATAATAAAATTAGACGGGTGGTGGACGTCTTCCTATTAACCAGAAGATGATGGCAAGAACAATTCCAACTACAAACAAAATCCAGGCCATATCCATCGCCATCCCCATTACCCCGGTCGCCCCTAAAATAGCTGCAATTATTGCGATAACTAAAAAAACAACTGCGAGGTTTAACATGGTAATTCTCCTTACTTTTAGTTCCAAATTAGATGTAGCAACACATAATTAAATATATGATCATATTGGATGATGATTCAAAACGTAGCGGTATAATTCGTTGATAAAGATAGAACTCACCAAATTAATTACCGGATAAGAAAAAAAATCTCATACCTAAGGTAATTTATAGAAAATGAGCATTTATTAAATAATGCTCGTGCTCTTCTTGCTATTCCTCATAGGTAAGCGAGAAATCGAAAATGGGTAATCTATTTTGATTCTGGTGAGTAAGCAGTACACCAGCCTTGAGGACTGATACTGCCTTCTACTACTTTACATTCGCCATCAGCCTCAGGCGTTTTACCAGGAATGAACTGTATGCAATTACTGCATTTCTCATTTCCATTCGGCTTATCTTGATACTTCATTAATTCTTTCGCTGCTTTTGCTGCTTCTGCTTTATCAATTAAGGTGCCCATTAAAGGAAGAGTGGCACCAAACGCTATAATCTTTATTACCTGACGACGGGAGAACTTCTTTTGATCATACTTCATGGTCTCTCCTCAGATTTGTTTTATTTAATTCAATAGCTAATATTGAGAATATCTTACTCTTTGCGATACAACGTTTTCGGATTAAGCGAGGGATTTTAGATAGCTATACTTTTAATCTAAGACGCGTTAGTGCGCATCTTATCTATAAATATAAAAGCAACGATAACACAACACACTGCGTGAACGTAATGCGTGAACGTGATCTATAAAATGGAATCGCCAATATCTGCTCTCCCATTTATGTATATCCATAATTTTCAAAACTGATTCAGCTTTATTTAATAGTGATGTTAAGAGATAACAAATAGAGGAGCAATAATGCATTTGTATACAATTTGTATTCTTCGGGCTAGGAAGATTAAAAGTAGCTGCTTGTCTTCTCAGTTACCAGCCGATCGGGTTAATCGACGGTTTTTTGTATTGCGACTTAACCAGCTATGGATAACAGATGTTAGTGTAACGCTGCAAGTGGCGTGAGAGATGGAGATGTTTAACCTTATAATAGGCTCGCAGATGCAGGTTGCATACCAACATAATTGGCACTGGTGACGCAACACCTGGGTACACGGCGATAGATTCGTACTGTTGAATTGGTTCAGTCACTATTGATTGCTGGAGCCGATTGGTTATATCCCAACGGCAGAGTTGAAAAAACGTATTGCTGCGCAAAAAAAGTATCAGGTATTGTAACTTGGTCCAAGTTATTAAGTTTTTAGAAAAACCTTGGACGGTTTATATTGACTAAAACTTATTATTAGGGAATCTGAGATCAGGCCAGAAGACGAATACGTCTTGTCATGCAATCTTAATTTATTTGAGGAGAAATGTATGCTTGTAACATTTTCAACTGATGCTTATGCCGACATCACTATGTTTGGTGATATTGCCTTTACCATGCTCGAAATGATGGGCCATAGCAAGACTGTTCCCGGCGCTATTTTGGCAGAAGATGTTCCTGAGGCGCTAAATCGATTAAAAGCCGCTATTGACGCAGAAAAAGCTTCGCCACCAGTTGAAGACCAGGATGAAGATGAGCCGGTTGTGAATTTAGCTGATAGAGCATTGCCGTTGATCGATCTACTTACTGCCGCAGCAAAAGCTGAGTCTAACGTAATGTGGAAATAAATGTTTATATCTTCATTATCTGATAGTGATAATGATTTTGTTATAACTAATGAATGACAAGGCTTAGAATCTAGAATTTTTAAGACAAATTGACGGGATAATTTTGGAAGGGGATTTTAAAATCCTTTCTGTAATTTTTGCTGCCAAATTTCCTTAAATAAAAAATTAAATTAATTTGGTTATTTATTAGGCCGCTTGGACGGGTATTTATAGGGCACTCAAAGATAAAAAATCCACAAAAATGCAACAAACAAGAATGGATAGATATTTATTTTTCCTATCTCTTTTCATTTGCCGAAGACCAGTGGATAAACTCGGTCTATTGCTTTTTCCTTACAGGAGATCTTAGGCATGAGCATAAAAGCTTATATTGCTTCGTGTGGCTTATTTGTTAGTGGTAATCATCCTGCTGCCAGTTTCTTTGTTCCAAATATTTCCATTTACTATATAGACATACCCAATTTACTGAAATCACTTGACTGCGGCAGCTCAGACATTACGCATTCACGTCATTGTTAACCCAGATGACGGGATAGGAATACGCGTTGGCTCCAGTTTTGTTAACTCCATACTAGTTAATTGTTCAGTTTGGCATAAGATATGTATTTTTGTACGAGTGCCGTACATGCCAGGGTTAAATCCGCGAGAGAGTCGCATTCTACGATCTGACCAACCGGCCCCAAGAAGCCAACCGTTACCGAGAATAAAAAATATGAAGACATAAAGGCTCAAAAATCGGCACGAAGACCAATAGATGGTCAGATAAATTTGCGGTAACCCTGAACAACTATTTGCAGGCCGTTTATTTACGAGAGCTCTGCGCTCGTGCTGCACCGATGGCGGTATGAACATCCTTTTTCTCTTCAGGTGGAGGCAGGACAGCTTTCATGCCCAGAGAACTGATCCATAGCTCACGACACCAACCCATAGTGTGATAAAGGTGCTCATCTTCTTCATCTTCTACCTGGTCATATGCGTTTTTGAGCACCTTGGCCTCAGTACTTTTTGCTTTTTTTGCAACCTCACCAATGAGCTTCCAATTCTGGTGGTCTTTGGTCTCCGCCATAACTACGCATTCACAGGCAACAAGCTCAGCAGCTTTAGGATCACCTGCTTCAAGAGCCATTTTCATGGCCTTTACCAGCGATTCACCAATATGGCGAACCACTTTTCGTCCCGGTGTTTCCTCATCAGAATCCAGACCCAGCTCCTGGAAAACATCCAGCAGGGTTTGATAGTGTTTTTTTGTTTGTTCCAGGTACTCTTCCCATTCCTCCTTTAGATCTTCTTCTACCGCGCAACGAAGCGCCATTTGATAGACTTCGATACCGCCTTTCTCTGTTTCCAAAGCCTGGTACAAGAGTTCGTTTTTCTGGTCTTCTTTCATTGAAATGCCTCCTTGTAAAGATAGCCCTTCTGTTAACCATAATATCTGTTGCTATACTTAATGGCTGATGAGGTTCTATCCAACTGCCATCGTAAGTACCATAGATCATTTGCTAATGATTATGGTGAGGTTTGGTGGTAGTAGTTGACTACTTATGATTGCTCCTCATAATTCTGCCCATTGCTAACGACTTGATTGGCTAGTGAATTGATCAGTAAGCTGTTTATCTATCGAATATGTTTTACGTGAATAAAATTTAAGATCCTGATCTTGATTACAATTTGTTTCACTATATGAACCAAAGTTCCCTTGAGGATGACAATATGTACAACACTCAAAAGGCCAAATATTTGCCATCCTATTTTCTTTGGGTACTCAATCCACTTTATACAGAATGATGGACTTCTATTTTAGTTAAACTCACTTTTTATTGTTATTTGCAACATGAATATCTACTTCATGCGCCATGGGCGTACTAATTATAATGATCTTGGTTTGTGTAACGATGATCCCAGCCGGGATGTTCATTTAACAGTAACGGGTATGGAACAGGCAGAATCGGCAGCTTTGGCGCTGCGTGATGTAGCATTTGAGCGTATTATTGTTTCGCCCCTGCCACGGACGTACCAAACGGCGGAGATAATAAACTGTTACCACGCAGTACCAATTGAGGTGCATCCGGACCTTGCTGACATTCGTTCAGGATTCGATGGGATGCCAGTATCTGATTATTTCGTGGCGATTAGCCATGATCCGTTACGAATGCGCGTGAATGGTGGCGAGTCATTGCTGGATCATAAGCAACGTGTGTTGCGATTTATTGATTGGTTAAAAGAGCAGAATAATAAAACACTGCTGGTAATTGCTCATGAAGAAACCATGCGGGTATTTGTTGCTTATTTTGAGGGAGGCGTGGAAGATGATCAACTGAGGGATATTCTTGTGGGTAATTGTGAGTATAAGTACTATGCGTTGAATTTTGCTTAGATTTAATCAGAGTTTATATCTAAAATTAACTCATCAAAGTGAGCTTGATAATGATTCCCTCAGATTGAGATATCTTTGCATATTCTCTCATTTGGAGTTAAAGATACTAAGCAAACAGCTCATCCTATTGAAAACCAAATGGTATAGAACGTGGGTATATAGAACATGAAAATTGTGACTTATTAGCAATAGTACTACTAAGATGGAGAATACTATAATTTTATTATCCACAATTTTCGTGAATAAACTTGTGAATAACTGCTTTATGTCGAGCAAGGATAAGGGTTATTTCGCGTGCTTTAAAAAGATGCTAAAGCTTTCTCAATATTATTAGCCGATAATCGGATCGATATATATATATATGTATAAGATACGAAATGACTATTCTCGTATCCCTTCTAACTCGGTGAGTTATATGCATTGCTCCCTGGGTTATTTTTCTAGCTTATCCTTAAAAATAATCATAATCATAATCATAATCATAATCTTATCTGCCTGCTTCATTCGTCTGCTTGGCTCTCAGAATTCTGTGCCTTTGCCTTTCAGTAATATCACCTTCCAATGTAAGTTTCTTACGTAAGACGCTAAGCTGATGCTTAAAGCGCATGAAGGGCGTTGCAAATTGTTGATTTTGCAGTATCAGCGGTAGCGCTAGATTATTTTTTAAATTTATTAAGGTAGGGATCAAAGACGTATCGGGAAACTGGGAAAATAACCTGATTTACCGATGATAAAGTTTATTTTTTTAAATTTAAAAACAACTTGCATTTTGTCTTATAAAGCAGAAGCCTTTGCACTTTACTTTACTGTACGTGATTCTGCTATCTCTAAATATGCTAATTTTCTCATTGCTGCTGTGGTTGCTTATGCGTTCAGCCTAATGGATCTAATTTCAGATTTATTCTGATTTTTGGTATCTGGATGATCATATCTTGATGTGATGCCGTTAGGGATTGCCTCGGTTACTATTCCATTTCTAACGGTCATTGTCAGTTTGCTGCCCACCCCATATAATGAAACTCATTTAGAAATGCTTGCTTGTTATCCAAGACTAGAGGCGCAAGGGGGGGGGCGCTTGGCAGGGATAACTGAATAAATATTTAATTGACCAATATTCCGTATCGCAGGATTCGACCACGATACTTCCTTGCGCCCAAATTTCGTGTTGTTTCACGTTAAATCAAAACTCGCTTTGTCAGCTTTACCTTGCCATATTATCTATATTGCTCCGGCTCGCCCTCGCGTCATTTTTTGATTTGGAAATGGAATTAGGTGGATTCCCTTAGAAATGCTAGCAGCGTGTAAGATACAAGCTCAGGAAATCAGTTATAGTACACGGCTCAGTAGATCGAATGTCGGGGGGGGATTATCTCATTATGATCTGGTCATTAGTAGGGTACTTTGTATCAACCCGGTTAATAAAGATTTAGGAGATTTTTTGTAAATATGGGAAAAGAAAAATTGTTAAGAATATTCTTTTGGAAATGGCAGACAATCGTTGTTGGTCTAACACGGATAGAGAGGTGTGTTTATTAAAGGTGAAATTGACTATAGCTATAGAAAAGTGTTTATAGGTTTTAGTACTATTTTTCAAAATGAACTGGAAATGATGAAACAAAAATGAAGCAAGATAATAAAGTTAAAGTTCTCTTTGTTTGTATGGGTAATATATGCAGATCACCTACTGCGGATGCAGTATTTAAGCATCAAGTGAAAGCTGCGGGCCTGGATAAACACATCTATGTCGATTCAGCCGGCACACACGCCTACCATATCGATGAGTCGCCTGATGAACGTGCACAGAAAGCAGCATTAAAAAGAGGATATAACATGCAGGGGTTACGTGCGCGCGCTGTACAACTAAATGATTTTGAAGAGTTTCACTATATTCTAGCAATGGATAAAAACAATCTTGCAATACTCCAGGATCGTTGTCCACAGCAATATAGTCACAAACTTGGCTTATTGATGAACTATAGCAGTCAATGGGATAGATATCAGGAAGTGGCCGATCCTTACTATGGGGGAAGTCATGGATTCGAGTTGGTGCTTGATTTAGTGGAAGATGCCAATCAAGGATTGCTAAGGCATATTATAGAAGGAGCTACTGAAAAGCGTAATCAGGGAGGCTAATACTATTTCTTTGTGTTGTACTGATCATAATTTGTTAAAAATTGTGGTAAGTAGATCAGCTTCATTAATGCGCCCAGGATCAGTGTGTGCCACCATCGCCGCATTGGGTCGCATAAAGTAATGGCAGAGTTTGCTGCTCGGACTTATCTCTCATAGCCACCCTTTGAGCAACTTTGAGAGCAGGGCATGTAGCTCGTTACCAAGGTACGCGAGAACATAAAAAGCAAGCTGTTGCTGCTGTTTTACAAGTTGCTGTTACGTAAATGCTCGATTATTGATATTGTCAATGACCGATTGAAGAGTATCTCGCAAATCGAGCATCTCCGCTATCGCGGTCTATCTAACTTCTTTGTTTATTTGATAGCTGGACTGGTGGCTTACATGCTCCCAGAAAAGAAACTTTTACTTAATATCAGACTCCCTCAAGCTCTTCCAGCGGTAATGTGATTCTTATGTCGAACTCACATTAGATTAATTTTTTATATATTAATTGTATCTTGATGGGCGCCAATGCGACTCATTTTACTATGCTTATTATTTAAAAATATTATCTGTACTATGCATCTTAAGAGAACCATAAAGTCAATGTGGTTTCTCAAAGTGCAATAGAATTGTAAAGGAGAAAAATTATGAAATTGCCAACAGCATATTATGTTATTTTAACTATTCTTTTATTATTAAATATATTTGAATTGATTGCTTAAGCATACAATCGATAGATTGTTAGTAATAATAGCCGCACATTCTATACCATAAGGGGTGATGTGCGGCATTTTTTATGCTGAATTAAAGAATTCTAATTATTCATTATATAAACTAAAAAATTTATACCATGGTGATAATTTTTTAATAGGAAAAGGAGTACATATTCCATTATTTTCTTAATCATCAGTGGAGGTTTCTCGGATTTAAAATTGCATACTAGAACAACTTCCTTCTCTCTCTCTCTTTCTTGGCGTGTTTTTGCGCTTTTCTTCTCCTTTGCTTGCTAATTTATCCTAAGGCTCTACAGTCTACATAAATATTAAAATTCCAATCTTGCCTTCATTTTTACTGTTGCACTATCTCTTGTGATTAATTTCTAGTGTTGATGGTTTAAATCGCTTTACTTTATGTCGGATAGATTTTACATTGACCCGGCTGTATGTTATGTGTAAAGTCAAATCCTTGTGCAGAATAAGGGTATTAACTTTTCATTTTTATATTTTTAATTTATAAATCCAAGGGAAGAGGGGAAAATGAGAATTAATTCTAAATGCAGAAAGCAGAGAATCTCTGCTACAGTGATGGGATTATTATTATTTGGCATGAATCCGACCGTTGTTGTTGCAAATACTGCCATGAATTTTCTTGATAAATCTGGGATTAATCTTGATCAATATGGGCTTAAAGTTGGCGGATGGATTCATGGGGGTGCAACCTTCAATCCGTATATAACCGATGGATTTAACGGTCCGGTCACCTTCGCAGATCAGGCTAACCGATTTCAGCTCAACCAATTGAACTTGTTTTTTGAACGACCCGTCGTGTCAGAAGGAAATACATGGGATATAGGATTTCGGGCGGATTTTATGTTTGGTACAGATGCCATTTTTACACAAGCCTATGGAAATCCTCCATTTGATGTAAATGATGGAAGGGCTTTAAGTGACCGAGGTAACTGGGATCTGGATGTTTGTTGTAACTCCAGTCGTACCTATGGTATCGCTTTTCCCCAAGCCTTTGCAGAGGTGTATGCGCCCATTACCGACAACAAAGGCGTTAATGTAAAGATTGGACACTTTTACACACCGATTGGTTACGAATCGGTTCCGGCACCAAATAACTTCTTTTACACCCATGCGTATACCATGCAATATGGTGAACCTTTTACTCATACCGGGCTATTGGGTGAGTATGCCATTACCGATAATTGGTCTGTGATTGCTGGGGCACTGACAGGGAGTGGGACAGGCGGCTGGGATGGTAATTTTGATAAACAATTGGCTAATTGGGGTGCGATAGGTGGATTAACTTGGACAAGTGATGATGGTGATACTTCTCTCAATATCAGCGGTACGGGCAGCACAACTTCTACTCGACACAGTGATTTCTGGGGGATGTTCAGTATTGTACTGAAACATATGATTACTTCAAAAACCCATTTTGTTTTGCAACATGATCATGGTTTTGCTGATAATGTGCTGCTCAATAACTTCCATTTTACGAATGTAAACAAGAATGCCGAGTGGTATGGCATCAATATGCATCTTTATTATGATGTGACACCCAACTTATCAATCGGTATGCGCGGAGAGTGGTTTCGTGATAGAGATGGGTTTCGTGTGTTTTCACCAGGCCGGGTTTCACTTGCGACCAATCACTTGGGCCAGAGCTATGCATTGGGTGGCTCAACTCAGCTTGCCACTAGCGCTCCTTCAGACTACTACGCTGTAACACTGGGTTTGAATTGGAAGCCAGGAAAAATGTTTAATTTCACCGAGAGCCTGCGGCAACTGAATATTCGACCAAATTTCCGCTACGATGTGGCAGACCCTCTTCATGGTTCATCTTATAGGCCGTTTGGGGGTAACAATGATCAGGTCCTATTATCACTTGATGCAATATTACCTTTCTAGTTTAAAACTTTTCTAGGAGATAGTCAGTTGTTAAATTATTCAAGAAATGCACCTTGCCGGTGCATTTCTTATATTGGCTCTTAGTTTTTGTATATCCCAGTAAGCTCGTTCTCTTTCAAGAAATTAAAATGATGAGAGGCTTGGCTGCATGCCACATCGTTGTAGCCCCTGCAGCAACATATTCATATCTTCCGGTAGTTCAGAATTCCATATCATTGTTTTGCCATGCAGCGGATGAACCAAGGCTAGCTGTTGTGCATGCAAAGCTTGTCTCGGGAATTGTGTAATCAATCGCGCTATTTCCATAGGTAGTTTCCTGGTTTTGCCAGTGTAGACCGGATCTCCCACGAGCGGATGGCCCATATTGTGCATGTGTACGCGGATCTGATGAGTCCGTCCTGTTTCCAGCCTGCAACGAAGCAGAGTGCAACCGTTGAATGATTCTAATATTTGATAATAAGTACGTGCTGGCTTGCCATGGATGGTTACAGCCATCTTGGTGCGCTGTACGGGATGTCGCCCTATGGGAGCATCGATATGACCGTTCTGTTTGACCTCACCTAATACGATTGCTAAATAATTCCGCTCGACGCTATGCTCTTGCAATTGCCGCACCAGACTGGTTTGGGCCTCTATTGTTTTTGCGACAACGAGTAAACCACTGGTATCTTTGTCTAGCCGATGGACGATACCCGCTCTGGGAATATCATTAAGCTGTTTGGAGTGATGAAGGAGTGCATTTAATAGTGTTCCCTGCCAATTCCCATTGCCAGGATGTACCACCATCCCTGCTGGTTTGTTGATGACAAGTAAGTGATTATCTTCATAAAGGATCTCAAGTGAAATTGCTTCTGCAACATGCGACTCGTTGATTGGTACAATATGAGGTTTAACACTAATTTTTTCATTCCCCCAAATTTTCTGTTTGGGTGTGGCAATCTTGCCATCTATGTTTACACGTTTTTCAAGTATCCATGATTGTAAACGGCTGCGCGACCATTGTGGCAGTAATTGTGCTAATACTAAGTCTAGACGAAGCCCAATACAATTTTGAGGTGCAACTAATTCAATAATCGATTCAGTTTGTTCAGCCAATGCGAATGAAGATGGCTTTACGCTATAATCTTGAGTAGGTTTGTTGGCTTCTATAGGAAATTTCATGTGGCATCGTTTAATTTTAATTTTAATTTTTGGGTTATCAGCATGCGGTTTATTGAAAGAAAAAACAACAGACAATAGCCAATGGTCTCCCAATAAATTTTACTCTGAAGCTAAGAATGAACTAAATAATGGTAATTATGAAGCTGCCGTAAAATTATTCGAAGCACTGGAGGCGCGCTATCCTTATGGGCGGTTTGCGCAACAAGCGCAACTTGAAATTGCATATGCCTATTATAAAGATCAGCAACAGGCTTCGGCGATTGCGGCAGCAGATCGTTTCATTCAGCTTTATCCACACCACCCAAATGTTGACTATGCATATTATATTAAAGGGTTAGCTAATTTTCATGATGACTTGGGTATCCTGGGCTATATCTCATCGAGAATTATTAATCAGGATATGAGTGAGCGCGATTCGAAAGCATCGCGTGAATCATTTGAAAATTTCAAAGAACTGGTTACCCGTTTTCCGAAAAGCAAGTACACCCCTGATGCGCTTAAGCGTATGGCACATTTAGTTAACGTGGTCGCGAAAAGTGAAATATATGTTGCGCGCTATTATATGAAACGTAAAGCATATGTCGCTGCGGTCAGGCGTGCGCAATATGTTCTGGAAGAATATCCGCAAACCCCTGCTACAGAAGAGGCCTTGTACATCATGGCTAGAGCCTATGATAGGATGGGAATGAATGATTTACGAGAAGATGTGGAAAGGGTCATGAGAAAGAATTTTCCTCAAAGTGAATACCTGTCAGGTTCAGATTCGTTAGGGAAAGAATCCTGGTGGAAAATATGGTAATCGCGTGACCTGTTGGAAGGAGCGCGAGTATTTCTAGGAATAAGCGAATATTGTCGACTCAGTCCACTCATCTTGTAAGCGGACTGCCAAAACATCGCACTGGGCATGGTGCAGTACACCACTGGCAGTCGATCCTAGAAGCAATGCAAGGCCGTGTCGTCCATGTGAACCTACTACAATCAAATCAATATCTTCTCTATTAGCAATTCGAATAATTTCTACTTCTGGCTTGCCCCAGATTAACCATAGATTGGTGGGGTCAATCGTTAATTGATTAGCCGTATGGATCAATTTATTTTTTTCTATTTCAAGCCGTTCATAGGGTGAATCCGAATAAAGTGGAATCTCTGTGCCATAGGCGGTATCTGGCATTGGAATATTATCCAGTATGTGGATAACGCTCAGTTTCGCATTGAAGAAGGTCGCCAAACGCTCAGCTTTGCGGGCAACATATGTATCCTCATCTGAGAAATCGACTGCTAACAAAATATGCTGATAATCGGCCATAGTTAGTCTTTTGGTTGAGCAAGATAATGCTGACTGGTAAAAACAATTATCTTATTGCCATAGAAAATTAGACAAGAATAAGGGAATACATTCCTCATCGTATTTACTGTTATAAGCATGGATGCTATATAGGTGAGGCCTATTGCGCTACGCGGAGATGACTAAGATTTTTTGCCGACCAGACTGAATTCAAGAATGACAGCGACAAGCTTTATTATGTAAAAATTATAGATGATAACCTGTTTGCAAAGTGTCAGTGTACCGCTAAAATTCCAATCATTCCATTTCTAAATCAAAAATCACGCGAAGGCGAGCCGTAAACGGTATCAATAATACGGCAAAGTGAAGCTGACAAAGTCAGTTTTGATTTAGAAATGAAATAACAAGTGTCATTATAACTAACTCATAATACCATTCTTATCGTAATGATTTTATTCTATTCTATGGCGTTCTGCCGAATGTTTCTTTTTTATAAAGAGATAAAAGCCTTGTAAAGATTAAATAAGCTAATGATAGTAATCAAAATCCCTACTAGTATGAGTAATGTGCGTGCATGAAATTTCTTGCATAAGATAGCTGCAAAAGGTGCTGCAAATAAACCTCCGAATATTAAGCCGATAATAATTGGCCAAGTATTAGTTTCCATCAGTAATGCGAAAACGGCTGCACTAGTCAGTGTCAAGAAAAATTCCGCAAAATTGACTGAACCAATTGTTGTGCGGGGATCATTACCTGTGCCCACCAAAGTTGTGGTTACAATCGGCCCCCAACCTCCGCCACCAGCAGCATCCATAAAACTACCAAAAAGTGCCAGTTTACCTACATGTTTTGGAGCTTCTTTTCGAATATTTAATTGACGAAAAGCCTTACTCAGGATATAAATTCCTAGCAGAAGCAGATAAGCCGAGATAAAAGGTTTAAATAATGTACCGTCTATATGCGTGACTAATACTGCACCTAATATACCGCCCAGCATGCCTGGTAACAATAAGCGCGTAAAGAGGTGTTTGTTCACATTGCCAAATTTGGCATGAGCAATGCCTGAAACCCCGGTTGTGAAAATCTCAGCAATATGGACACTAGCACTAGCTGCTGCGGGATTTGCACCTGATGCTAATAAAAAAGTGGTTGCTGTAATGCCATAGGCCATGCCTAATGCACCATCGATTACTTGTGCGAGAAAACCAACGGCAACAGCGCTCCAAAAAACTCTGCTATCGAGCGTACCATTAATGATCAACCAACTATCGATCCAATCCTGTGCAAGAAAGAAGCGACCAATCAGAAATAAAATAAGCGAAATTAAAATAATGGCAGCAAACCAGACGGAAGCACGTAAAAAAGGGTGTGCCTCTAAGTGAGATACCGTATCTTCAACAGGTGGTAGCCCAAATTGTTGGTGCTCTTCATTTATCGGATTGAGTGTCAAGTCCAAATTGCGGATTTTCATGAGCTTAACTTAATAGCCTTAAATGCCTGGCACTATAGTCTTGCTCAAGCTAAATGAGAAATAATATTATGTAATAAGCTTATATGAAAAATTTCTAACGCTGATGAGTGTAGTCCGATAAATACGAAGGAACATTGATAAATATACTCAATAATTAGCGCTTATGGGAGCGCCAGGGTAATTTAATAGTTTCATCAAACAGGTCGTTGGAAAGTTACTGATCTGGCTAAATAGAATCGAATCAGTCGACTATACTTTCTTAACTTACTTATGGCTGCTGAGCTTCTTAAGGGTTTGAATAACGCCCCCTATTATGAAATACTCTCAGCTTTTTTCTCCAGCAGAAACTGTCAGCAACCCGTTTAAATTCTATCATTATGGAATTAGCACCGGCACACTGGCAGTTTAAAGTTAAATTTCTCAGATTGTTTCCAGAAGGAAATTAAAAATGGAAGCTTCACACAGTTATACCTATAGAGCCTTTGCCCGATGCGCCCGCTTCTCCTACCACCATGCTCCCTGGATTCTGTTTGCGGCATTCCTGATAGCTATAGCTAGCACTGTATATGTCGTGCGCAACCTCGGTATGAATACGGATACTACAGATATCCTCTCTAAGGATCTGCCATTTCGTGCTAATAGCATACACTATAATAAAACATTTCCTCAGGAGATGGATATTCTGCTGCTCGTGTTGGATGCGCCTACACCGGAGCAGGCTTATTCTGCTGCTGGTCAGCTTGCAGCGCGCTTGAAAAAAGACCCTAAGAATTTTATTGATGTTTATGCTCCCAATGTTGATGTTTTTTTTGAACGCAATGGCTTACTTTACGAGAATATTTCAGAACTCGAACGCATTACTGATCGCCTGGCAGAGGCACAACCATTAATCGCGCGTATTGCTGATAATCCATCACTCCATACTTTTTCCTCAGTGCTTACTGGAGCAATAAAAGAATTAAGTAAAGGGCGTAACTTGGAGCTGGGGCCGGTGTTAAAAAGTATGAGCGATACTCTGGATGCGCGGCTTGCAGGGAAGCCACAGCAGCTATCCTGGCAGACACTTTTTCGCGGTGAACCACAGAAAAATAGTTATCAAGAAATAATTTTGGTAAAACCAAGACCAGATTACTCTCAGCTTTTTGCAAGTGAACAGGCTATATCTGCAGTTCATGCTGCGGCGAGAGAGATTGGTTTAACAGAAGATGGTCCAATTCAGCTTCGTGTTACAGGTGATATGGCATTAGCTAATGATGAGCTCAAGAGCTCACTCAGTGGCATGGAATATGCTGGAATTATCACCTTCGTGCTGGTAGCAATAGTCCTCTATTTTGCAATGCGCTCAATTGGTATGGTGCTTGCCGTATTGCTTTGCTTAACGTTAGGATTGTTGCTTACAGCAGCCTTTGCTACCGCTGCCATTGGTCAACTGAATGTTATCTCTATTGCTTTTGCAGTGCTATACATAGGTCTTGGCGCAGATTTCGCTATTCACTTTTTGTTACGATATCGTGAAGTGTTAGAGAATGGTCAAATTTCAACAGAAGCCATGTATAAGGCGGGTGGCGAAGCCGGGAGTGCATTGGCTGCATGCACAATTGCCAATGCGATTGGTTTCTATGCATTTATACCCACCAGTTACAGTGGAGTAGCGGAATTAGGCATTATTTCCGGCACGGGTATGCTGATCAGTTTGCTGGTTACCTTCATCATAGGTCCTGCTCTGTTACGATATTTGTCGAAACGACCTATTTCTGAAACGAGCAACAGGGGCTCTCTGGGAAAAGTACTTGAGTTTTCTTTAAATTGGCGCAAATTGACGTATGCCGCTATTTTGGTATTGCTACTTATTGCTATCGCTTTATTGCCTCAGATAAGGTTTGACTACAATTTACTTAATATGCAAGACCCGAAAGGAAAAGCGGTACAAACTTTTCGGGAGTTACTAGCGCTCCCTGAACATTCTCCCTGGTATGCAATCGTGTTAACCAAGGATCGTGAAGAAGCGCGACAATTAAAAGATCGCTTGGCTGAGCTTCCTGAGGTAGGCAAAATAATTACATTTCTTGATTTTGTACCAACGGAGCAGGAAGAGAAGCTTTCAGTTATTGAGGAAATGGCACTTATCATCGGTCCGCTCATACTCTCATTATCGGAGCCTTCGACAGATAAGCAAATGGTGATGCAGCAGCTCGAAGAATTAAATGCTTTGAGTACAGCATTAGGTCACTATATTAAGGAACACCCCGAATCCTCCCTATCTGATTCTGCGCGTACACTCAAAACATCTCTTGCAAAACTGTTTAGCCTGTTAGACAGCATGGATCTCAGCGATAAGAAAAAATTACTGCATTCAATAGAAGAGGATTTACTTTATACATTACCCATTGCCATTCAGCGTTTACGCACTTCGGTTGAAGCCACACCCTTTAGCGAACAAGATCTGCCCGAACCACTCAGCAGACGTTGGCTCAGCCATACAGGAGAGTATCGAATTGCGGTATACCCATCAGAAGATATCGGTGACAACAAAGCATTGGCGGGCTTCGTAAGAGCAGTGCAGCAAATAGCGCCGCATGCAACCGGAATGCCGGTGGTAAGTCTTGAGGCAGGTGAGGCAGTAGTAGAAGCATTCATTCAAGCTTTTTCTTTAGCCTTGGTAGGGATCACAGTAGCTCTTCTGATATTATTGCGCAGCATAAAATATACTTTACTTGTACTAATTCCACTTTTGCTGTCTAGTGTATTTACTGGTGTTTTCACTGTCTTGCTGGATATACCGTTTAACTTTGCTAATATTATCGCCTTGCCGTTATTACTTGGCCTGGGTATTGATAGCAGCTTGCATATGGTGCACCGAAGCCTAGATAACCATCAGGAAAGCGAAATCCTGATCCACACAAGTACTGCGCGCGCTATTTTTTATAGCGCTTTAACTGCCTTGGTTGATTTTGCAAGCCTCATGTTCTCACCGCACAAAGGTACCGCCAGCATGGGTGCGTTACTTACTGTTGGATTAGCTTTTACGTTGATTTGTACTCTCATTATCTTACCAGCACTGCTACGGATTCCTGCTCAGTATGCCAAATCATGAATTTTGGTTACGTTAAACTTTTTTACTGAGAAACGCATTGTCAATTATCTGAAATTGTAATTCTATTTCCAGATCAAACATGACGCGGAGGTGAACCTCAGACAGTATCAATAATGTGACAAGGTGAAGCCGACAAAGTCAGGTGTGATTTAGAAATAGAATAATCGGTTTTTGATAATGCAGAAGCCTTGATCTTAATTCATTGCAATCTATTTCATTGTTTTTTATAGCGATGTTTGAGATATTCAATGATGGGCGGCGATATTGACAGAATGATAATTGCAAAAATAACAAATTTGAAGTTTTTCTGAATAAATGCGAGTTGCCCAAAATAATACCCGGCATAAACAAATAACCCTACCCACAGTACAGCACCAATTATGTTATATATAATGAAAGTACGGTAGGGCATGGTCCCAATACCCGCTACAAATGGAGCGAATGTGCGAATAATAGGAATAAAGCGAGCAATGATAATGGTTTTACTTCCGTGTTTGAGGTAAAAGGCGTGGGTCTTGTCTAAATACTCACGTTTAAAGAAGCGAGACTCTGGCGAAATAAAAATTTTTGGTCCAATTTTTTTACCGATCCAGTAATTTACACTGTCCCCTAAAATACCTGCGATGCACAATCCAGTAAGTAAAAAATGCGGATTGAGTTGTGACTCTGGTAACGATGCGAGAGAACCTGCAGCGAATAATAGAGAATCACCGGGCAACAGGGGAAGCACGACAAGCCCCGTCTCACAAAATATAATTAAAAACAGAATGCCATAAAGCCATAGCCCATATTCTGATGCGAGTTCATGAAGATACTTGTCAATATGGAGAATAAAATCAATAAGAAACATAAGCGTAGAATAAAAAAGTAATTTCCATATTAAAAAAAGGATGAGCTAGAGAATCTAGCATGCTATTGAACACATTGAGAAGCAGCCAAAAAGCAATATTTAGCTTGAGCAACGTATTGGCACTAAAAAATTAGATATTCATATTATTTTGAAACCTAATATTAGGTGTTCTTGAATACATCTCTCTATCAATATAAATAGAATTGATCGAAAGTGAGAATTAGCAATCACATAATTTATATTGCCATTTATAAACCAAAAATGACGCGAAGGCGAGCCGTAGGTAGTATTAAGACGGTATTAATAATGCGGCAAGATGAAGCCAACAAAATCAGTGTTGATATAGAAATGAAATTAAGGGCGCCTCTATATGTATGCTGCGAATAGATTTTCAATGCGTTGAGATGAAATACCAGCGGATGCATATTATTCTAATACGTGCTTATCTTATCTGATTAAGAATCAATTATTTTTAATAACTGGCTGACTGGTAATGGACAGCAATGTCGCAAATTTGAATTCTGATGATTGACATGATATTTTCATGCAGATTTCCAGCAATAAAAAGTATCGAACTTTCACAGCTTTAATACTTTTTGTATGTGGTAACATCGAATAAATAGAATTATAAAGCTAATTAATTTTTTCACTTAACATCTACCGTTCTCTACTTGTGATGTCGATTATACTGCCTGTTGATGACTGATCAGTCTGAATAAATCAAGGCTTATATCTTTAGTTACAAAAATTGAGTTAGCGATATTTCTACTAATTAAAATAACCTTACCTCAAGCCTTAATCGATAATGTCTGAATTAATACAAGAACAGATACCACCCCCGGTAAAAATAAAAAAAGAGATTGAGACAGAACCAATCAAGACTTTTGAAGTAGATGGTCATAAAATTACCATCCTCGGTACCGCGCATATTTCCCAAACAAGCGCGGACAAAGTGAAAGAATTGATTGCCACTGGCGAATTTGACGCAGTGGCTGTCGAATTATGCCCAAGCCGTCATAAGGCCATTGTTGATCCAGATCTATTAAGTAAAATGGATCTCTTCCAGGTCATTAAAAAAGGTCAAGCAAGTATGGTTGCTGCCAGTCTGGCGCTAGGAGCTTTTCAGCAGAGAATGGCTGAACGATTAGGTGTCGAACCCGGCGCAGAAATGCGAACAGCTATTAAAGACGCAACAGAAGCTAAATTACCCGTTTTGCTCATTGATAGAGAAATTGGAATTACTCTTAAGCGCATCTATCACAACGTACCGTGGTGGAGACGTATGGAATTATATAGTGGCTTGCTCGCCAGCATTATTACACGGGAAACAGTGAGTGCTGAAGAAATCGAGCGATTAAAAGAAGGTGATGTGCTGGAGAGTGCTTTCTCAGAGTTTGCAGAAAATGAAAAGCATTTATTTAAACCACTCATCAGTGAACGTGATGAATATATGTCGGCACGCCTCTTGAAAGAATGTGTAGAAAACAACTATCAACATACCCTTGCCGTGGTAGGTGCAGGGCACTTGAAAGGGATAGAGCAAATTATGAGGAACGGCAGTGTTAACGATCCGGATATAGCCATTCAGCAGCTTGACACTATTCCAGAATCCACCAATTGGTTTAAATTTCTACCATGGGTGATCGTAACCATGGTGCTGACAGGCTTTACAATAGGGTTTATGCGTAGTCCTGAGGTTGGTATGTCAATGATAATCGATTGGATACTCATTAATGGTGGCCTAGCTGCTGTGGGTGCTACCATTGCACTCGCTCATCCACTCACCATTTTAACTGCTTTTCTAGCTGCTCCAATTACCTCTCTTGATCCTACAACAGGCGTTGGAATGTTTACAGCTTTAGTAGAGGCCTATTTACGCAAACCTACAGTGGGTGATTTTAGTCGCCTTAGAAGTGATACGGCTAGCCTAAAAGGCTGGTGGCATAATCGAGTAACACGTATTTTACTGATATTTCTGCTTTCTTCAGTGGGATCAGCCATTGGCACCTATATAGCAGGTTATAAAATAGTTGAACTAATCATTGGCGGCTGATACCTTTTAAGAAAAAATGGAATAAGCAGCCAAATAGTGGAATAAGAGAGTGAATCTAGCACTGATTTGACCGCTGCTTGATTGGAAATGCAATTAATATCATCTGATGAATAAAAAAACTTGGATTCAAGTAATAAGTGTATAACCCACCAATTTTTCAGCATCTGTGCCTGACAATTTCCGGAACGCCTCGTAAGGCGTCCTGAATCCCAGGCACTTTTTTGGCCTGTTGTTAAGTTTGTGTACAGCATCTAATACCTGCCCGGTGGTCACATCCAGCAGCCCCATCATTTTAGGGAAGTATTGGCGTAACAGTCTATTGACGTTCTCATTCTGGCCACGCTCCCACGCGTGATAGGGTTTAGCAAAATAAGTTTCACATTCAAGAATATTCGCTACTTCTTCATGCTTAGCGAACTCCTTGCCATTGTCAAAGGTGAGCGTCTGTACCCAATCCTTGAATACGCCCAGAAGAGTGTTGATACCGCATACCACCTCCTCTGCAGTTTTGTTTGCCACTAGTAGGGCAAGGCGTAGCTTGGATTTGCGCTCATCCAATGTGACGAACTAACGTACCCTTGTGCCCTGGCCAATCATGGTGTCTGCTTTCCAGTCACCTAACCGCTCTCGTCGGTTTGGTACTTCAGGGAGCTTATCAATGTCTACCCGATTGGGGATGTCCTTGCAGCTGCCTGTGATACTGCCATAGCGTTTACGGTACTTTTTCGCATGGTGGCGTAAGTTCAGGTATAGCTGACCGCCTGCCCGTTGATCCTTCTGGATATGCTGATAGATGGTTTCATGGCAGACACTATTCTTACCTTCCCGTTTCAGCCTGCCGCCGATCTGCTCGGGGCTCCACTGCTGCTGAAGCAGCATGTCGATATGACCCGTCAGCTCACTTGTTATTTGATGGCTTTGGGTTTGACTGCATGGCGTTGTTTGGCTCTCCTGTTCGCCTGCGTATGGCGGTAACCACGCAGTCCCATGTTCTGTGTAAGTTCTCGGCTAATGGTGGATTGAGAACGGTTCATATCCCGTGCTATCGATTCTGCGACTCCCCCTGTTTAAACGCATTTCGATATAATTCCTCTCCGCAAGGGTAGTTGTGCATAAGCCATAAAGTCTCCCGTCAGTGGTATGTCGGAATGCCTTTTACCATGCCTTGCTCTTGGCTGCTTCGGTTGGCATGCATCCCGGCTTGATAAACGGGTTATGCACTTATGATACGAATTCACCTTTTATTAATACTAGACAATCTCTAGATAAAATAATTTTTGGGTCACTACTGTCCGGTTAACCCTAAGCCCTTGAGAGATAAAGCCTGAGTGGGCTTGGGGATGGAGTAAAATTGATGTGTTCGAAACAGCAATTTTCCAATTCAAGGACTTAAGCCTAAAGTATCTTAACACTGTATGACATCAACTGCTCAAGTACATTCCCCGTTATCGTTTTGATCGAGCCGTAGCACGCCATGGAGGGGATCACCGCATACGGACACTTAACTGTTAGACGCAGTTTGTAGCGCTGATTTATGCGCAACTGGCGCAACGCGTTTCACTTCACGATCTGCCAGCAGCTTTCAATAGTCATGCTACTTGCCATTTTCACTTGGGAGCGACACTGATTCGCCGCTCCACACTGGCAGATGCTAACGCGCAGCGTGCGCCTGGCCTCTTTCGCGAAATCATGTTCTGGTTGATCCACAAGCTTCAAGGTAACCTGCCGTCTGCGAACGAGATCGTGCGGTTGACTGATTCCACCACACTGGATTTGAATCTCCACCACTATGCCTGGGCTAAGTTTCGTTCCACTAAGGCAGGTATAAAACTCCATACTGTCTACGACCTGCATGCCTGTATTCCTACTTCTTTGAGATGGGTGAGGCCCGTGCGCATGAAAGCCAATACTGTATTTGAAGTGATCTCCTCGCAGCATGTAGACGGCTAGGGTTGTGGCAATTAAGTACTTTTTTGCTTTCTTGAGAATAGCTCGCCCTGTACTCAAGCTTTAATTTTAATTTCGGCGTATGTACGCTTGCGCACAGAGAAAACCCGCTTCGGAGCGTACGCTAAAGATGGTCCTGGTTTTATCAAAACAGCGATAAAGAGCCGAAACACATCATAGATGTTTTTTGAAATTACCGAATAGGAGAGCAATTATGCCTTCGAATAAAGGAAAGGATGAGGACAACAAGGGCACCAGCCAGCGTGGTTTTGCTTCTATGGACGAAGAAAAACAGCGTGAAATTGCGAGCAAGGGCGGCCGTGCAGCTCACGAGAAGGGCACTGCGCATGAGTTCAATTCAGAAGAAGCTCGCGAGGCGGGCCGTGCAGCTCACGAGAAGGGTACGGCTCATGAGTTTACTTCTGAAGAGGCGCGTGAAGCGGGCAGAAAAGGAGGTTATGCTGCCCATGAAAGAGGTACAGCCCATGAGTTTAGCTCGGAAGAGGCGCGTGAGGCAGGTCGCAAAGGTGGACAGTCAGGTGGCAAAGGCCGCTCTGAGGAAGATGATGAATCATCTTCCTCTACCCGTGGCGGGACATCTGAGCAGCATGCGAAAGCAGGCAGCCAAAGCCATAAAAACCGCTAACCAGTCGTAATAACAACGAGCAGATTCATCTGCTCGTTATCTCTGTGTCAACATAAGTATTGTGTTGGCTATATCTGGAATTACTCTGCATCCATTGCTAAGACTAAGAGGAGTTTACTATGAGTACTCATACACAAGGAAACGTAGTGCTATCTTCACGCACAGATTGGTGGACAATTAATTGGAGCGCTGTTTTTGCGGCCCTGGTTTTTATTTATGCCTTAAGCTGGCTAATATTCACTCTCAGCGCGGCGATTGGCTTCAGTATCGTCGAGGTTCCTGACATCAAAGATATAGATACCAAATCAGAAGGATTAACCGTTAGTTTTGCATTATATGGATGGTATATTGTGACCGCCTTTATTGTGTATTTTCTAGGCGGCATCCTGGCCGGTAAGCTTTCAGGTAATACTGACCACCGTGCAGCGACCTTGCATGGCGTAGTGGTGTGGTCAATTACCATTATTATTGCCGTAATATTGGCCTCTATGGGAGTTAGCAGTTTGTTGAGTTCTGCAGCCGGGGCGATAAAAACCACAGCTACAGCTGGCACGAATATAACGAAAGCAGTTTCATCCGGTAAAGAAGGAGCAATATCACAATTACCTTCTTCGTTACAGCCTTTAATTGGTTCAATAAAGCAGGGTATTAGAAAAGGAACTTCTCAAGATGAGCAAAAATTAGAGAAAGCTTCCGAACAAATTGATCCACAAGCTTTAGGTTTAATCGCGGCTGCATTAATACGCGGTGATGAGAAGGAGGCGAAGGAAATTATTGCCAGTAATACCGATTTAGATGAAAAAGAAATCGATGAACTGGTCAGTTCAGTAAAAACCAAAGCAGATAATGTTGGTAAGGACATTCAGAGGAAAGCTGATCAAGCCAGAGAATATGCAGCTGGAATTCTCTGGTTAATGCTTATAAGTTATATTGTAGCATTAGTTGCAAGCATCATTGGCGCCAGATATGGAGCCAGGAAATTAGCTTCTTCTGTTCAGCATGTTTAATCTATACAAAATAAAAGTAGCAGATCTCTGCAGCGTTTGCTGCGGAGATTTTCATTTTTGGGAATACATCCTCATTTCTCTACACTTAATCAGCACACACAAAACTATACCCATCGCACATGAAATTTCGGCACTCAGGTGCTACCAATGATTTGGAAATTATCAGTTAATAATGTGCGTAATTCTGCTTCGTAATGATCGGTTGCTGTAAAAAAAGCTTGGCAAGCACTTTTGAAAAGTGAAAAAGTTTCATAGTAGCGCCCATACAGGATTTTCTTCTTGAAAAATTTCCAATA